>JAFWMH010000023.1 GCA_017510785.1 Atopobiaceae bacterium
GCCAGGGGCGGGCGTCGCGCCAGGGGCGGACGTCGCGCCAGGGGCGGGCGTCGCGCCAGGGGCGGGCGTCGCGACAGACGTCGAACCACTAGCGGATGCATCGCTTACCCTTACCGAGTCCTGCGCCAATCGATTGCCCGTAACGACATCAACAATCGCACGTGCCATTCGGCTCACGTGCCGACTCATGTTTATCATGGAATCTTCCCTTCGTCACCGCGCTACAGTATAGCGACGAATTAAACGGTTTTCAAAGGATGACGGCTGTCTCTGAAACTCAACATATGCTTGGCTTCTAACGACCTCCGTACCGCACGGGCCGAGTCGGCTAAACGGCCCCAGTGGTACACAACGTGTAACGTGTACCCAGGGGGCCACTTAGGCCTGGTTTTGTCGGCTAAACGGCCCCTGTGGTACACAACCCGCTAACGTGTACCGGGAGGGCCACTTAGCGTAAGGTCTTGTCGGCTAAACGGCGCCGCCAGCACACAGCCCCAACCTGTGTGCCGTGGGCGCCACTTAGGCACGGTCTTGTCCGCTAAACGGCACCGCCAGCACACAGGATGCGTCGCCAGCGCCCGGCTGGCCCGCGCCCCGCCCGACTCGGCACCTGGCTGACCAGCACCCAGCCGCCCGCAGCCGGCTCTGTCTACACCCGGCTCACGACGGTGCCGCGCGTAACGAGCACATACAAAACCGCGCAAATCCCGCAAATGCCGCCAAGCACAAGCGACGACGTACCGCTACCCTCGCTCACAAGCGCACCAAGAAGGACGGGCCGCACCACGAGCTCGATGCTGCTCGTAGCGAACATCGCCCCGGTAGCCTTACCGGCAGGCAACTTGCGCTCGTGCGCCACGGCAAGCCAAATGGGCTTCCAGCCATCGGAAGCCTTCTTGAACAAACCGACCAGCGCAATGGCGGCAACCGCCCAACCAACCGTTTTGTTAAACGAGAACATGAGGAACGTAAGCGTAAGAAGCACGAGCGATCCAACCGACACGCGCCAACGACCATAGCGCGACTCGATGCTTTCCAGTGGCACGATGCATACGAACACCACGAGTTGTCCGAGCACGTACACGTTGTTGATAGTCGACGTAGAAAGGCCAAGATACGACGAATACAGCGGGAACAGGAAGGAGTTGTAACCCGCCGCTATTATCGCAGGGAACATGAGGAGCAGCGCCGTGGCAAGCGTTTCTCTGCTAAGCAGGAACCTCTTGTAGAGCTCTCGCGTATCTACGCTGCGGTCGCGCTCCTTTTCGAGCGGCTTGCCATTTGCGGGGAAGAGGCGCAACGCCATTATCAGCACTATAATACTCGTGCAAGCCATCACCACGTACACCCACGCATTGCCAAGGTTTTGCGCGGCATAGGCGCCAAGCACCGTGCCGAATGCCGCAGCAGACGTATCGGTTCGCTTGATGCCACCCGCAGCGAGCGCACGAATCTTCGGCGTTTCGGCACGGCGCGGCAGCGAGTACTCCAGCGTATAGAGCAACCCGAACGGAATGGCCATGGCAAGCTTGGCCGCACAGTACAGCCAAAAGCCCTGCATGCCAACCGCAGCCGTCGCGCACAACGCGCCAACCGTCATAACGCCCGCACCATTTGCCATGAGCTTGCGCAACTCAACGCGCGGTCCGAGCCCGCCGTAAATCGCATGCCCCACCGCCATACCTAGTCCCAACATGATGGACGGCAACGCGAGCATCATGCCGTTGCTCGCAAGGGGCGTACCTTGCAGCAACGCCTTGGCAATGAGGGTGCTCATAACGGCGTCGATACTCGCGAGCGTGGTAACCAAAAACGAGAAGGGACGCGTGAGCACGGCGATGGCGTCGCGCGCATTCTCGCGCTCAAGATCGCGATACTTCAGCAAACAAGAGCCGCACTCGCGAATCTCAACATACGAAATGTAAACCACGAGCAATATTACGAGCAGGGTCACCACGTGCTCGACGAGGGAGTCGCGCACCGCCGCCTCGAACGACTTCGAGCGGCTGCCGATTTCGATTACGCCCACAACCGACTTGCCGTCGGTGGAAGGTATGCTCACCAACCTGAATTGGGTTTCGTCGCGAAGCGACTTGCCATAATGCATCGCCGTGTCGTCGATCGTCTTAAAGGCCTCCTCAATCGCGTCGCGCGCATCGGGCGAAACGGAGGCGGTGCCAAGGACGTGCTCCATCGCACTTTCGTATAGCAGATAAACTCCTTTCGAATCCTTGGCATACACGGTGAAATACGTGCCGATGTTGTTGAACGTGGCCGCGTCGCAGAGCGAACCCACGCGGTCGTCAACGTCCTCGAGCGCGGGAATGATCTCGTTGATTTGCTCCTCCGTGCCACGAAGCTTTCTGCGATCGTCAAACTTCTCGAAGTCCTCGCTCAACGTGGGCGCAATCGATACGAAGTAGTCGGCGAAGGTGGAAATCTCGTTGGAGCGCGTTTCGGCGGAACGGCGATACGAGTCGTACGAGGCGTAGCCGATGGCTATGGACACGGCAACCACCACCGCCGTGGAAGCGAAGAGTGCGCCAACCCCTTGCGCGTTGCCAGTTGCCACGTTGTGCGCCGCCCGCACGACGCCCCACAAGAGCAGCGCGATCAAAAAGAACCGGCACGACCACGCAAGCGCGATGTACGCCGCGACCGGCGTGCTCAAGTTCACCTCGTTTAGTGAATGGAGCTGTGTGCCGTCCATCTTATATATGCACACGGTGTTCGAGTCGAAGTCGCACGCCACGATGTGATCGCCGTTCACATGCAAATTGTCGAAGTTCTTTCCCTCCGCCAGCTTGTAAACTCCGTCGTCGCCGATGCGATATATGGCGCCCGTCACGTCATCCGCGCCAATGAGGTCACCATCGTCGTTTACGTCGATGGCGACGAACACTCGCTCATCCAGGTCGGCTGGGTCGTCGCGGCCGTCCGAGCCGCCCGGCTCGCCCGAACCGTCGCGGCCGCCTGAAGCCGAAGCGAGGGTATCGTTGATAATGCCTCTCATGCTAACGGTAGCGAACATGGCATTCTCTTCGTTCGCGTCAATCGCAACGCCAGCATCGAACACATCGTCCACCGGCTGAGAAACAAGCTTGTAGTAATCGCCGTCGGTCGTGCCATTGATGTGCAAAAAGTCTATCACCGTTCTGGCCTTGTTGAGTTTCGCAACAACCACGCCGCCCCTGTGATCTCCAATGGAGACGATCGAGCGCGCCACTTCCTCGCCCTCGTCCGTTTGAAACACAACATCGCCGCCACTGCCATCAAGGTTGTATCGAATGACGCGCTCCTGCACGATGATGTCGCTATCTGCTGAGTAGCGCACGCCCAAAACGTAAATAGAATCTTCGCTCACGCACACGTCGGTAACGGCGTCGATGGGAGAATTAAGAGCGTCGAAGTTAACGATGCGCCGAAGCTCGTTGTTCTCGTCGAGAATGAGGAGCCGTCTTGATTGGTGATGTGCGACGGCAGTAGTCGTGCCATCGGTATCGGCCGCAATGGGCTCCTCGAGCGCAACAGGCACGAAAGGCGAAGGCGGCAGCGACGCACCAAACGAGGCGAGCGTAACGAACGCACTGATTACGGCGAGAATCGCAACAACGATGCGCACGATCTTCTTTTTGGCCATGTTCTCTCCCCCTCGCCTTAAGGAACTGCCGAGGCATTACGCAATCGGATGGGCGGCAGGCGAGCTCGGGCGCAGGGACGGAGGGGGCGACACGCCGGCACCGCGCCAGCCGGCGGCAGCCTCCGCGCCGGCACTGCGCCGACCGACGGCAGCCTCCGCACGTCAAGAGTCCGCCAAACGATTGAATAATTCTTCGGTGGCTCCTTACCTTACACCCAAACTCGACGCCGTGTGTTACTTCTTACGAAAATTGTTGCGAGACGCCTCTCCCTACGATTTTCTCTTATGCCGAACCTACCGCACGAGGCACTTTTTGCCAGAGCCGATGAGGTCGCTACGATGCGCCCGTCGCAAGGCCTCGATTACGAGTTTGCGATTCTTTGGATCGCGGTACTGAATGAGCGCACGCTGCAGGGCCTTTTCGTGCGGGTCGGTAGGACAATACACCGGCTCCATCGTGCGCGGGTCGAGACCGGTGTAGTAGATGCAGGTAGAAACCGTAGACGGCGTGGGATAAAAGTCTTGGACTTGCTCGGGGTTGTACCCCATGTCGCGACAAAACTCGGCAAGCTGCACCGCCTCGGCAAGCGTGGATCCGGGATGGCTGCTCATAAGATACGGCACCACGTACTGTTCCTTGCCCGCCTCGCGCGACGCCTCCTCGAACTCGCGACAAAAGCGCTGGTAGACGGCGTTGGACGGCTTGCCCATCACCCGCAGAACTTTGTCTGATACATGTTCGGGTGCCAGGCGCAGCTGGCCCGACGTGTGGTGTTCGGCGAGCTCGCGAATGAAGGTGTGGTCGTCGTCGAGCAGCGCGTAATCGAAGCGAATGCCGCTGCGCACAAACACGCGCTTTACGCCCGGCAACGCACGCAGCTTGCGAAGCAGACGCACGTACGACTTGTGCGTTACGGTAAGGTGGCGGCACGGTTCGGGCGAAAGACACCGACGTCCCAGGCACGCGCCACGCGAAAGCTGCTTTTGGCATGCGGGCACGCGGAAGTTCGCCGTAGGGCCGCCAACGTCGTGGATGTAGCCCTTGAACTCTGGGTCGTGCGTCATCGCTTCGGCCTCGGCGAGAAGCGACTCGTCGCTGCGCGATTGTATTATGCGGCCCTGGTGAAAGTTGAGCGCGCAAAAGGCGCACTCGCCCAAGCAGCCGCGATTGCTCGTAAGGGAAAACTTAATCTCGCTGAAGGCAGGGATGCCGCCTGCCGCCTCGTAGCTGGGATGATACGCCCGCGCATAGGGCAGCTCGTACACCGCATCGAGCTCCGGCGTGGTAAGCGGCTCGGACGGTGGGTTTTGGATAACGAACACGCCATGTGGATACTCCTCCACCATGGGGTGCGAGAGATACGGATTCAAGCCCTTGATTTGCATGCCGAAGCTCGTCGCGTAGGCACGCCTATCGGCCTGAAGCTCGTCCCACGCGGGCAGCACCACCGGCCGATCGCACTGCTCGGTTGTGCGCGCACGATACACCGTACCAGGAATGAAGGTGATGTCGCGCACGTCGAGGCCCGCGTCGAGCGCCTCGGCAATTGCCACGATGGACGTTTCCCCCATGCCATAACTTATGATGTCGGCGCCCGAATCGAGCAAAATGGACCGTTTGAGCTTGTTGGACCAGTAGTCGTAATGCGCAAGACGCCTCAGCGACGCCTCGATGCCGCCGAGGATGATGGGCGTTTGTTTGTAGGTGCGTCGGATGAGGTTGCCGTACACCACGCACGCGTGGTCGGGCCGAAGCCCCATTTTGCCACCGGGCGAGTACGCGTCGCGGCTGCGGCGATGCTTCGCCACAGTGTAGTGGTTCACCATGGAGTCCATGTTTCCCGACGAAACCAAAAACGCCAGGCGCGGCTCGCCCAACACGCACACGCTTTGCGGGTCGCGCCAGTTAGGTTGGCAGATAATCCCCACCTTAAAGCCGTGCGCTTCCAGCACGCGGCTGATAATAGCCAGCCCAAACGACGGATGGTCCACGTACGCGTCGCCGCACACGTACACGAAGTCGCACTGCTCCCAGCCGCGCTTGCGCATGGCCTCGCGTGTGGTGGGCAAGAACTCCTCCTCACGCACCTCGCGACCCTGTGGATAGCGCGGCTTCGGGTTGCGGGCGGCGTCGCGTGGAGTGTTGCGCGGCTTCGGGTCGCGGGCGGCGTCGCGAGGGACGCTACGGCCTCGTTGGGAGCGGTTTTGCTGCTGGCGGGCTTGGCGCGCGGAGCTTGGATTCGGGCCGCCTTGCTCGCGACGTGCGGTTTTGTCACCTTGCCCGCCACGTGCATTCCGCTCGCCGCGCCCGTCGCGCGCGTGCGCATTCGCTTGTCTCTTGTTGTGGCGCGTCATGGCAGCTCCCCTACGGTTTCCTCGCGGTTCCCTTGCGATTCCATTGCAACCCCTGGCAATGCGCCAACACGAACGCGCGCCCGGCACATGCCACGATGTAATTGTACCGCTCCGCGCCATGTCCCCGCGCATGCACTACAATGGTAACGAAACATACCAGACG
Source organism: Atopobiaceae bacterium (assembly GCA_017510785.1). GTDB lineage: Bacteria > Actinomycetota > Coriobacteriia > Coriobacteriales > Atopobiaceae > RUG440. The sequence goes on from JAFWMH010000023.1 coordinate 6,159, forward strand.
TAGGGCGAGAGGACCAGTCATGTCACCGCTCCGAAACGCGCGTTACACAGCCGAAGACTACTGGAATCTCCCCGAGAGCACTCGCGCCGAGCTTATCAACGGCGAATTATGGAACCTCGCTTCGCCCAATCGTGCACACCAAGAAATCGTTTATGAATTCGGTCGCTACCTCGGCGATTTTATCCGCTCAAACGGCAAGTCGTGCAAAGTATATCCGGCGCCCTTCGCCGTGAATCTTTTTGGCGACGAGAGTACCTTTGTAGAGCCAGACGTCTCTCTCGTTTGCGACCGCGCCAAGCTTTCCGACCGCGGGTGCGAGGGTGCGCCCGACCTCGTTATGGAAGTCGTTTCGCCAAGCAGCACATCCATGGACTATCTTACCAAGCTTGCTTTATATCGCGAAGCAGGAGTGCGCGAGTACTGGATATGCGACCCCATCAAAAGGCGCGTGCTCGTGTACGCTTTCGAATCGGACGTGGTGTTGTCGATATATCCATTCTCCGCACCCGTTTCGTCCATCCTTCTCGATGGCTTCGAAATATGCTTTGCAGATATAATCTCGCGCATGTGAGAATACCCGTATAGGGCGGACGCGCAAAAGGCATCCACAGCAATCTCGCGAATCCGTGACGCCGCTCTAAGCTACACTGGAATCCGTCGAATACCCCGAACCCGAGCGAGATTGCATGGCAACCGATTCCGAAAAACTCTTCACGCAAACACGACCCGTCCGGCTCTTCTTTACCGCGGCAATTCCGGGCGCCGTTGGCATGCTTGTGTCGTCACTCTACTCCGTGCTCGACGGCATCTTTGTGGGACAATTCGTTGGCGAGACGGCCTTCGCGGCCATCAACCTTGCCATGCCGTTCGTCATCGTGAACTTTGCGTTTGGCGACCTCATCGGCGTTGGGTCGTCGGTGCCCATCTCCATTTCGCACGGGCGCGGCGAGCGCGAGCGGGCGAACAACATCTTTACCTGCGCCTGCTTGCTCAACGTTGGCACCGGACTCGCAAGCGGCCTGTTCTTCCTTCTCGCGGCGCCGGCGCTTATGGCGGCCATGGGCGCAACGGGCGAGCTAGCGCGGCAGGCAACCCTCTACTTGCGCGTGTACTCTGCGTTTTTGCCCATCACGTCCATCGGCTTCGCAGCCGATAATTACCTGCGCATTTGCGGACGCATATGACGCAGCATGTTTGCCAACGTGTTGCTTGCCACATCCGGTGCCGTTATAGAGTTCGTGCTGCTTGGCATTTTGGGACTCGGCGTCGGCGCGGCCGCTCTTTCGTTTTGCGTGGCCACTCCGGAAACCACACGGTTTATGATTCGTTCTTCGACGGAGACCTCGTTTCGCGTCGCACACGCGTTTTGCGCGTTGATCTTGTCTGCGAAATATTATGCGCAGCCCGCTGAATGCGACGTGCCTTGCGCAGGTCGAAGAACGTTTGGAGCATGAGGATAAACCCGAGGACGAAGCCAACGAAGCCGAAAGCGGGCACCCCCAAAATACGCGGCTCGAGCTCGGTGAGGCAGAGCATGCACGAACCCAAAAAGACTGCGCCCGCCAGAATGGCTCGAATGAGGCCGTCGGCAACAGCCTGAAACGTCGTGATGCTGTGCCGCTCGACGCCAACCTCGCCGTTCACCTTGAGCTGACCCTTTTGGAGCATGTCCATGGTTTCCACGGTTTTCGTGGGCAAACCCGCGAGGTCGTCGGCGCCTTGGAGAACTTTGAGTGCGAGCCTCCTCGCGTCTCGGGAGAGCGACTCGATGTTGAAGTTCATGTCCACGTACGACGAGAGACACTCCATTATGTTGACCTGCGGCGCAAGCTCCTTGACAGTACCCTCGATGGTAATCAAGGCGCGAGCAAAGTTAGTGATGAAGGGGTCGAGGTCGTAGCCGTTTTCGTTGAGCATCGCCGTAAGCTCCGAGAGAAGCTGCGCGGTATTAAAGCTCTCGAGATCGGAGTCGGCATACTCGTCGATGATGCGCTCGCACATGTCGAGCAGCTTGCCGTGGTCGATAACGGTACGCGGGGTCGCCACTTGCAGCACGCAGCGCTTGAGGGCGTAGGAATCGCGCTTCACAATAGCCACGATCATGTCGGTGATGGTTTGGCGCTCCTTGGACGTCATGGAATCCATCATGCCGAAGTCGATCCAGCAGATGCCGTCCTCAACCAAGATTACGTTGCCAGCGTGTGGATCTGCGTGATAAAAGCCGTCCACAAGCACTTGCGCGGCGAAATTATCTGCAATGAGGCGTCCAAGCCAGTCGCGCTGCGTGTCGGAGAGCGTTTCGATAAACGTCTCGTCGCCCACTTCGGGACCGCGCACGTACTCCTCGACGAGTATTGCCTCGGTGCAGAGGTTGCGATAACACCGAGGGCTGTGCACGCCCTCGCGGCCTTCGTTGTTCTTTAGGAAGTACTCGAGATTCGACGCCTCGTTGGTGAAGTCAAGCTCGCTCTTCGAGGTGTGTTCGAGCTCGGCCACTATCTCCTTGAGCGAGACGCCTTGGGTGGACTCCCCCACGAGCTCGCTCATGCCCACGACCTTTTCGAGCAGGGCAAAGTCGTCGGTGATGGTTTCCACGATGCCAGGACGCTGCACTTTTACGGCCACTTCTTCGCCGCTTGTCAGACGCGCACGATGCACCTGCGCAACCGACGCCGACCCAAGCGGTGCCTCGTCGAAGCGTTCGAACAACTCGTCGACGGGCTTGCCCAGCTGCGCTTCGACCTGCTCGTACACGGTTTCGATGTCCATGGGCGCGACGCTCGAGCGCAGGCATGCCAACGCCTCGCAGTATTCTTCGGGCAAGATGTCGGTGTGAGTCGAGGCGATTTGGCCGAGCTTTACGAAGGTCGGGCCAAGATCTTCGAGGATCGCCACGACCTTTTCGGGCGAGAGACCCTCGATTACCTTGTGATTACGCATGATGCGCACGATTTCGGCCATGCGCCGAGGCGAATGATCCTCCTCGATCCTTTTGCGCGCCGTCGCAAGCGCCTGCGTAACGATGTTCATTGCCCAGCCTTCTTGGTTTCGATTATGCCGAACCCATCATAGCAGGGAGTGCGGGCAACGCGCTTGGAGGTTCTGCGGGGCTTTGGGGATCTTTCGCCGCCCGCCGCGCCGCGCCGGCGAAGCGGGCGGCGGGCGGCGGTGCGGCTACTCCGCCGCCACCTCGACGCACCAGTCCTTGGTACCGCAGTTCGCGCACGTAAGCTTGCGCGTCTTCGGCGTGTGGGTCGACCACATAAACTGCCGCATCGTAGGCTGGAACGTTGCGTGGCAGTGCGGGCACACGTAGCGAGCCTCCTGATAATAAGCCTTCACTAACTCTGCGGCCACAATAATTATGAGCGGTAACGCCACGGCGAGCGGCAGCCAATTGCCCGTCATGATTCCGATGACAACGCAAACAACCTCTATAACGTCAACCACAATGCCCTCCGCGAGCATTCTGCGCTGAACGGCATATAGTTTCGTATCTTTCCTTGCAAACAGCTTGCTCATGTTGTGCTCCATGCCTGACTTGTTTTCTCTATGCTGCAACATCGATGGCGGCTTGTCCTGCACCGACGCCGGCCCAGACTTTTCGCGTTGGGAATCGCGTTCGGTAGGCTCGACCTCGCCCGGCGCGACCGCTGCACAACCAGCAGCAACCGATTCGATCCCGCCTGACTTGGCGGCGTTTTCGGCAGCCCCCGAGTCGGCCCCAACCGGGGCGGCGTCTCGCACTGTTTCGCTCAATACAGCGCTATCGCGTGCGGGTTCGCCCAACGCCCGACGCACCGCCTTGAGCATCTCAAGATCGTCTGCGATTTGCCGCTCTAGCGTTTTTTTCTGCTCTTGGAGCAAACAGCGCAACACCTCGTTTGACGCCTCACTTTCGAGGACGCCGCGAACAGCCTTGAGCGGCAAGCCCAGCGACTTGAGTGTGACGATCGTCTTCATGCGATTAAGCGCCGCGTCATCGTAGAGTCGCCTCCCTCCCTCGCTTCGCTCCGTGGGATGCAACAGACCCTTTTGGTCGTAGTACTGCACCGTTCGCACGGTGACGCCCGTCGCATCGGCAATTTCGCCAGTGCTGTATAGTCGCACATCGTTGTTCCTTGACATGGATTCCACCTCCTTCACTTAGTAAGAAACCACATTACGTCGCGTCATTTGCAAGCGTTTTTCTCAAGAATAGCGCATGTGACGTTGCGTAACATAGCGTTTGGCGGTAGTCGAGGTTCTGCGAGCACCGTTGAACTATTCGACGGGCGCTCAGTCGACATTCCAACAGACAGGCTCCCCATCCCGCCGCCCTCCGCCCTGGCCCGTTTGCGCCTCGTGTCCCCCATCGCGGCCCCCGTCCTCGTCTCTTCTCGATGCCGTCGTGTTCCGGGGGCGCGACACCGATCGAGCTACGACTATGAGGCGTCTTGGTGTGCATAACCCCATTTTTCGTGCATCCCCTTTTGCCTTCCCCACGTGCACATTTTCGGCATGCGAGATGCGCACGCCTTCAAGGCGGGCGCAAGCACCTTCCGCTAGCATAAGGACGCCTCCGGGGCAAACGTCCTCATTTGCCGCCCGGCTCGCATGCGTGAAGCACATGGCGCAATGGGTGCTATCGGTGCCGTTTTGACAAGGGCGCGGAGCCATAACTGACCCATTTGGATATCACACGACCCCTGGTTTTGAGTCGTTGCCGATTTCTGGTTTTCGATTCCGGTTTTTATTAGTCACAATGCCGAAAACTCACTCGCCGAAAGCCGGTGCCTTCTCATTCGTCAAGCGGATTTGGTTATCAATACCTCGCGGAATCACCCAACGGCCGCAGAGGAGGCCTCGCAACTCCATATCTTCAAGAACGCAGTCGTTCGAGCCCTACAAACCTCGTCGAGGGGGCCATATTTCGAGACTTCGCGAGCTTTGTCGGATTCGGGGAGCCCTCAATCCGGCAAACCTCGCGGAAGGGCCCGTTTTCCGCGCTTTCGCGAGCTTTGTAGGGACGGGCACCCCCTCCCCGTATACCCTAGGCACGGTCGGACCACACAAGCCTCGCCGAAGGAGCCACTTTCCAAGATTTCGCTACTAGCCATGTTGGATTTGGCACCCATACCCGCAAACAATGGGCGCTGCTCGCTCTGTTTCGACGGCGGTTTTACGTCTAAGACGCCAGTTGCGGCACGCGCATTTAGACGCCGTGTAAATCAACCATCCACCAAGAGCTTTGCGCACCCGAGGTTTGCTGCGTCGGCTTGCGGGTCCGATGATATTATGGTCCTGCGTGTTGCGCCCTGTCCAGCAAGCCCCCCATTTCATCACACCGGCTCGAACGTGCCGGCAACGTAATCGATGCAATAACCCTTCGCAGCGTTATACACAATAACCTCGCAATCCAATGCGCCGTCGGACGAACGCACGTCCGCCAACACCGCGCGACACACGGGTTCGTCCGCCCGATACACAGGTCGTACGCGATATTGCACACTCCCATCGGGATGCTCTTCCAGCCAATCGCGCACAAGCGCCTCGGCATACGCCATGCCTCCCTCGCTTCCGCCCATGTTGGCACCAACATTTTGCATGCGCGTCCCACACACGAGATTTTCTATGCGCTCTTCACCGCCAAGCGACTTGGCCAACAGATGCGAGCGATTCCAAAAGTATCCGTGATACGTTTTTCCGTTGGGCAACTCTATTGCAACTTCATCGTTGTGTCCCCAGCCGGACGGATTGAGTTCGCTCGTCGAGCCACGCACGCGGCTTCGGCCAGCATCCATAAGCGCGTAATCCACGCAAGCAACAGTTCCCTGCGCACGACCAAGGGCATCGAGCGGCTCATAAACGACCTCGCCTGAAGCAAGCTCATGCTCGAATTGCGCCGCTCCGATCACCTTATAGTAATTAGGCGCAACAGCTTCGCCCCAGTCGAATGCATCGATAGCGCGCTGGTTGGAATCGTTGTTATCGCTTCGTTCGTTTGCGCCAGAAATGCTCGTCCCGCGAGCTTCGCCCTTATCCAAGTCGGTCGCGTCGGACGTTCCCACTCGCTCGGATTTGGAGTCAGGCGTCACGTCCAATGCATCGGCTTGCTCGGACTCAGAGCCGGACGTCGCGCCGGGCGTACCCGTTCGCCCGGACTCAGAGCCGGACGTCGCGCCGGGCGAGCAAGGATACTCGGAGACAAAACCGGGCGGAAACAGACCAAACGAAGACGTGTCGAATGGGGAGGCGCCACCAAAGTGCAGTCCCAAGAGACATGCTCCAACTACAGGGATGCACAGCACCGCAAACAACACTAACGCAACCGCTTTGCCTCTCCGCCGCTTCATTACGCACATGCTCCGAACCTTCATTTCCCGTACTATCGCAGATCCCACTCACAACTCTCCCGCGCGATCACGTTGGAAGGCCTTCGCACGACCATGTTGGAGAGCCGTCGCGCAACCACGCCCCTCACGACCCACGCGCAGTTGCGTCGAAAAGCCTTTGCGCACATTTGCGCTCGCCCGCACGCGTGCATCGAACCTCGCAACGGGACCCACTTACAAACATTAGTGTATACGATACCGCACTGCCGGCGAGCGCTGACACTGAGGTTGCTGGCAGCGCGCATCATTTTCGGGCGCAGCCCACCCTAAGTGGTACTCCCAGTGCACAGGATGAGGCTATGTACTGCGGGCGCCGTTTAGCCTGAGAAACCCACCCTAAGTAGCCCCCCGGGCACACGTTGCACGTTGTGTACTGCAGAGGCCGTTTAGCATGCAAAGGCCGTCCTAAGTGGCCCTCCTGATACACGTTAAGCAATGTTGTGTACCACAGGCGCCGTTTAGCGGACAAAACCCGGGCTAAGTGGCACCGCTAGTACACGTTAAGCAATGTTGTGTACCACAGGCGCCGTTTAGCGGACAAAACCCGGGCTAAGTGGCCCCCTGGGTACACGTTGCACGTTGTGTACCACGGGCGCCGTTTAGCGCACAAACGCCCAACGTCTGCGCGCACGCGCAGCGGCAAACGCGAGCAACAAGAGCACGCAGCCAGCAGCGTAGAGGCCCATCAGGCCTTCACCACCCGTGGAGGGCAGCTCGACGCCAGTGGAGTTGGAAACGTTCACGTCGACCAAGCGCTTCGTCTTGTCCGCATTGTCGTGAATCACGACACTGTCCCTGTTCTCGGCAATGCTATCGGTATACACCACACCGGTCGGCAAAACGGTAAAGATGGCCGGCTGCTTGAGCGGATGGTATCCGGTCGGCGCCTTTGTTTCCTCAAGCTTGTACCTACCCGGCTTCAAAACAAACGCTTGCGTGGACGAGGTCGAGCCGCCAACCCGCTCTACGAAACAGCCCGTCGTCGCATCGGAAACCAGCTGCTTGGGCCAGCTCTCGCCTTCGGGTGTAGGCGTTACGGGATTGTCCTGCTCATCCACGCGCGTCATCGTGAACTCTGCCCCGCCGAGCTTGGCGCCATTCACGGAGCTCACCTTGTACATAGAGACGGGCACCTCCTTGCGCGTGTTGGTAACCTCGACCCCATAAGTGGCACCCTCGGTGGCAACGGCATACGGCGACGTCGCCCCAGCTCCCGGCGTGCCGGCGCTCGAATCGGATGCGACACCCTTATAGCTAACCACCGGCTCCTCGAAGATGCTGGCATCGGGATTCGCCTCGGCTACGGTGTACTCCGCATCGATGGGAAGGCCGCTAATCACAACGTCGTGCCGCGCACCTCCCGTAGCACCCGTGCTTCCCGCAACGGGAACAGTTGCCACGCCGTTGGTGAACGTAACCTTGCCATCCGTCACTGCCGTAGCGTTGAACGTTCCCGAAATCGCCTCGCCGCCGTACCCTTCGGCCGGCATATGCAGGTTCACCACGAAGTCGTAGGAGGCACCCGTCTCGGAAGCAAAGGGGCTCAACACGGTTTTAGTAAGCTTGAGCTGTCCCGTCTTGCGCGCATTGGTAAAGGCAACGCTAGTCGCGTCATCGGTAACGGTATTGATGAGCGCCTGCTCGCCGGGGAACGCCACGCCGGCTCCGTCGACGGCACCCTCAATGCCCGCTACGCTCTTCACCCACGTCGTATTGAACTTGTCTAACGAAATGCCATCGGCATCATCGTTCGCAATCTCGGTTATCGCGTAGGTCGCGCCAACGGGCAGGTCGGAAAGCGTCACGGACTCGTTTTGCCCCGCCGCCGTTTCCCCAAGCGTGAGCACCGCCACGCCCGTGTTGTCCGTTGCGTCTCTTGCAAGCTGAACGTCGCCATACATCTTGCTCTGAGCAACTTCGGAAAGGCCGCTCACCACGAGCCGAAGCTTGAACTTCTTGTTGTGATCCGACGTCACGGGGCTCACAATATCCTTCGAGATGGCAAGGCTGCCAAGCTTGCGCGTGTTTGTGAAGGCCGCGGTAACGACTTCGTCGTGCTGGTTCAACATAACGCACTGACAAGACGTGCCATTGCCCGACTTGTCATTCTCAACGCTGTGCACGGTATCGCTCACCACATACGCAGTATTGTAGTCCGCTACCTCCGAGGCGGTTTCGGCAACGGTGTACGTAACGCCCACGGGCAGGCCATCAATATCGGATTGGAGATTGGGCAGGTTCTTTATCTGGATAGTCTCCCCCTGCTTGAGCGTTACCGACGTTTTGCCGTACTCGTCAAAGGTCAGCGTGCCCGTGCTACCTGCTCCGGACGAAGGAGTCTTCATATACGGATAATGACTCTCCGTAATCGGAGGATTGGCAGTAATGGTAAAGGTAAAGTCTTTGCTCGCATCGCTGGCGAGGTCGCTCTCAACCGCCTTGCTTATTATGAGCCCGCCGGTATCGCGGGTGTTGAGCAGCGTCTCGCCCTCGGCCACCATGTTTGCCGGAAGAGTCGATCCGGCCTCGCGCGTGGGATACGTCGGCGTATAGTTCTCGATTTCGTCCTCGGTAATGAAGTATTCGAGCGGCTCGGAGGTGGCTGTCGGGGATGCCTTGGGCTTGTTTACCGGAAGGTCCTGCACCGTCACGGCGTAGGTGCCATCGGCGTTCTCTTTCACGGTCGTGTGGCCGGAAGTGGCAGTACGCAAGCCGCCGGTGCCCACGGTTTGGGTTGGGTTGCCCGAGCCTCTCCAATTGTTGTCGCGCGTTTCGTCGGTGTTCAGGAAGAGCGCGGGGTCAGGAGATAATGGACTCACGGCCAACACCTCCTGCGGCGCATTGCCGCTCCCCTGCACGCGCCAATACAGGTGCAGCTTCGAAAGGTACTCAGCCGGCGAGAGATAGTTAGACGCGCCCTTGTGGTTCCATCGTTTGGTGAAGGCTGCCGACCTCGTTTCGGACGTGTGCGCGTTGGTAATGGTGTCTGCAACCTCATACGTTGAGGTGTTAGCTGCGGGAGCGCTGGGATTCGCAAATGCGCCCTCCGTGGTCGTGTAGCCAGAAAGGGCATCGGCACCGGTTCCCTGGACTTCCACCGCACGGTAGTACACGCGCGCGTTGTTCTTCCAAGCGGGCAATCCCTCCCAAGTCGCCACAAGATTATCAAGCGTTCCAATTGTCGTGGCACCACTTACGGTCGCACCGTTGTACTGATACGACGTCACGTCACTCCACGTGGATTTGTCCGCGCTCTCCTGCAGCTGGAACGTCACGGGCTTTCGCATTCCATCTTGGTTGTTGTCGTCATCCCAGTTCTTGGTGGCGGTAACGGTCACGTCTTCATAGGTGTTTGCGACCGTGACATTTGCCGTGGTTTTATCTGCATAGTTCCTTGCGGGAACCGTTAACGACTGCGCATCGCTCGTGAGGTGATAATAGTCCGGGCACTGCACCTCCTCGACGGTGTAAACGATCTCTTGCTCGACGCCAGCGGGGTCATGCTTTGGCAGGTTGTCCCACTCTGCGCACCATTCCACACCGCCATTGTTCAAGGACTTGCTAGTGAGTGACTGCTCAGGCTCAACATAATAATGGTGGTGTAATCCCATCCGCCACGTTGACATATCTACAACGTTGTTGTTCTCCCGTGCAACCAACTTGAATCGCACCTGGCCACTAAGCGCCGCAATATGTTCCGCCGTAAGGTTTTGTCCCGTTTTCGAAATCCAGCTCTTGGTCGCTTTAACGTGAATGACATCCGGTTCGTAGCTGTTCGTAATCGTGTAATTCCCCGTCGTATCATCACGCGCAATGCTCTTTATTTCATACATGCTGTAGTCGCTGCCGTTGATGTCGCCCGTCAGGTTCGTGTATGTTGCGCCCGTTTCGGGCGAAAGCACGTGACCTTCGGCATCCGTCTCTTCCACGCCGTAGACAACGCTTGTTCCGTGCTCGGCATTACTCGGCAGGTTCTGGAACGTAATCACGTAGTCGTAGTCGTCAGCACCGTGATGATGATTGCCGTAGAGAACGGCGGTCGGCTGCAGCTGTTCGCCTTCAACACGATACTGATTGCCCAAAGTTCCGTCGTTGTTCTTCGCATAGAGATAATACTGATTCGTGGTACCCTGAATCGGATTGGCACCAATCGCATAGTTCGTGGTATTGCCACCAACGGCCGCCGTCAAACGTACGAAGTTCTTAACATATGTCGCCACGTCGGGTCGCTTGCCGTCCTGGTTCGTATTGTCTTCCCAAATCTTTTTCAGCCCCAGTTGTGTGCGCTCGATCACGTGGCTATTCGTCACAGCGCGCGTGCCCGCCGCATCGCCGGCCACGGGCGTCGCGGTACCCGCCGGACTGCCGCTCGCCGTGTAGTTGGCCAGCAAGGGCACGGGGTTCTCTGCGACGGTATAGGTAATCTCCTCGCCACGATAATACTTGGGCAGCTTGGTCCAACCCACGCCAACCCACTCGTTGGAAGCGCTCGTACCCGTCACGTCCTTCGAGGTGACGACCACGTTTCCATTGCCATCCGTAAAGGTGCTGTCCATCGTTATGGGCGTACCGCTAACCGCAGCCGAAAGGTTCATCGTGACGCTCGTGAGGCCACTGCGCAAGCCATCACGGTCGGAGTCGTCGTTCCAAATCTTTTTAAGCGGGATGTCAATTGACTCGTACTTGTTCTTCAAAACGTTCTCGGCTGTTCCGCCACGCTCGGCAGTTGTCGCGGTCTTGAGATCTGCGTCGTTTTCCTTCACCTGATAATACCCGAGCGGGATGGTGTCGGGCAGCTCTTCGACGGTGTACGTGACCAGCTTGCCGTTCTCGCCGGGCGCATAGCGAGGGAGGCCCACCCACGTCGTGGAGTTCTTCCAGTCGTCATTCGCATCTTCGGGAGTGGAACTTCCGTCAGTAAGCGTAATGTCCACAAACTTTTCAAGATACGTGTACCACGGCGAGCTGGAATTGGTGGCAAGACTCGCGTGGGTAACTTCGACCTCGGAGCCGGCCTCGTTGGTGTACGTCGCCTTCAGGCGCATCGTTACGGGAGCACGCCTCGATGTGGTGTTGTCGTCGTCCCACTTCTTCTCGACGCTCACGTTGATGGCCTCGGGCACATGCTTGTTCGTGTAGTATGGCTCGTCCGTGGGAGTGCTCGGCACATCTTGCCACTTGGCAGTGAGACGCGTATCAGCCGTAATTTGGGTTTGCTCGAAGTCGAACAAATGCCCACCTGCGTCATACCAGCCGATGAACGCCTTTCCGGCCCGCGTGGGATTCGAAGGCCGCGTGGCCTTCCAGCCGTCGGCAACCTGTTGATTGCCGAAGCCGGAACCACTGGCCGACTGCCCACTCGCAAGCACGCCACCCACCGGGTCGAACGACACGGTCCACACCTTGGCAATGGCATACGTACCATCGCCCTGGTCAACCCAGGCATACCCATCGTTGGTCGTGCCGTTGTTCGTCGCATACATCGACGTCACGGTACCGGGTTGACCGTCGTCGGACGTGTAGTAGCCTACCGCAACATTGCCGCTGTTCGGATCGACGCCAATAGCGTTGCCCTCTCCAAGCACAAGCCTAGGCACAACAACGGAGGATGTGCCGGAAGCCACGACGATGGCGTCACCAGTGGGGTTGGAGCCGCTGTCACTATAGTCCGTATGGGTATTGGCCGTGCTCGTAAGCGTGCTGCCCTCCACGTCAAGCGCGCCAGACTTCAAATAGACCGCAGTCGAACCGGAAATAGTGCTGTTCTTGATGTGGTGCTCCCCAGCCCCATCCAGCTGGATGCCGTTGCCGTTGGGACTCGTGATGGTTGCTCCCGTTATCGTAACGTTGCTGTTCCTGCAGGTGTCGTTTACCTGCACAACCGTCTGATCGCCTCCGCAACTATACGTCCCGCCGTTGAGGACGAGATTGCCATTATTGTTGTCGCTCGTGCCTACGTTAATGCCGCCGACAAACGCGCTGTTGGCGGCAGTTCCATCAATAGTGAGCGTGGCGTTGTTTGCAACCTCGAATGCCTTGGCCGTATCGTTCGCAGCCGAGAGCGTATGGCCGTTAAGATTGATGTTGAGGTCCTTGCCAAGCTGAATCATGTTACTCAGAGTCGCATTGGCCAGCAGTGTGATGGTCTCACCCGACTGCGCATCGCTCACCGCATCCTCAAAGCTGTTGAAGTAGCGAGCGCCCGAGTCGCCCTCAACGCGCACACTCGAGGAACCAGCAGTAAAGAGCATGCCATCGGCCGGCGAGTTCACAGTTGTTGGAGTGCTGACATGATTGTCACCATTCGCGTCATCCTGCGCAATAACGAGATTCGAAAGTCCACCGCCGTTATGCGTTAGGCTCGACATTTTTCCCTTATCGTACTCAAGGTACGCGTTGGTAATCGTGCCGCCATTTTGCGTGAACCCAGCAGCCGGCTTGGAGAAGTCATTCGAGTTGACGAAGAGGTTGCCAACCGTGCCGCCATTCATCGTGCCCTTGGCCTCGGAGCCAATCCACAGGTCCGCACTGTACTGCAAATATCCGTCATTCACATAGGCGCTCGACACGCTATTGCCAGTTATCGTGCCGCCGTTCATCGTGAACTCCGACTTACCCGTCATGTACACGCCACCAATGAAGGAGTCGGCGGTCGTGCCTTTTGTCACGATTGCGCCATCGTTCAAGGTGAGCTTGCCACCGCTCACCTTGATGGCGCGAGCCTTGTTGTCGGCGTCAATCGTGACGTTGGCAAGCGTAAGATCACCGGTGCTGGAAACCCCAATAAGCGGGTTGGCAGTCTTGCTCTCGAGCGTGACACTCGTGCTCGGGGAGATGGTATGCCCAGCCCCATCAATAATGACCCTATTGTCAACAGACAAAGTCCCATCGAGGGCAACATCCTTTACGAGGTGCACCGTGTGGCCGCCAGCTCCCGAAGCGGCGTTAATGGCGCCTTGAAGTGTTGCGTGCATGGTTATCGTGCCATTGTTCACGGTATACGCGACGGCGTCATTGGACTCTTGATCTGAAGGCAGGATGGTAAACGTGCCCGGCACATACGTTACGGTGTAGTTGCCCTGGTCGACATCGCCGGCAGGAACGATGGTATACACGCCGGGGTCGGCTCCTTCAGTGCGCGTAATCGTATAGGAAACCGTGTCGCTTCCAAAGGTGCCCGTTACGGTAGCGGTGAGATTGGGGTCAGTCGCGTCGGCAACCTTCGTCACGTTATCCGCCTTGACCGTTACCGGCGCCTGTTCGATGGACCACGGCACCGACTTGCTGCTGGGGCCGTCTGCAAAGGCATAGCCCGCATCCGGCGTCACCGTCGCATTGTACTCGCCAGCATTGGTCATGGCACCATCTTGCACCGTGTAGCCAGTTCCCGACGATACGCCGGTTTGCGCGCCTCCGTTGTACACGAGTCCCGAAGCCGCCGCAGGCACGTCAATTATTGTGGGAGGAGTTTCGCTCGATGAAACGACGGTCCACATGCCATTTGCGAGTTGGCCGCTTGGTATATAGCCGGTAGCGCAGTGCGCGGCTTCCACCTCGTTCGAGAACTCGCCGCCCGATATGGCAATTTTGCTGTTCTGGTTATTGTCTGTCGCGACGTTACCTATATAGGTGCCGGCCGATACGTTGAGCGTGCCACCGTTCTCGGCGTAGAGCGCCCGGTCGGTCGCACTCACGTGCGTATTGGGCCCGTCGACCGTAACCGTTCCGCCCTTGGAATCGACGCCAATGCCAACCACGTCTACATCGACGTTCGTGAGCGTTACGCTGCCCGAACTCGAGCTAACGATGCCCGCCCGGTCGTTCGTCTCATCATCGTCGGCAACCGTCGTTCGCACCGTCGTGCCCGATATGGTTCCCGAACCACCGCGAATCTCAATGGGCTGCTGGAAGTGACTTGGCGACCCTCCACTCGCCGCCCGCTGATCGTTGTTACCCAGGACGGTGCATCCATCTATGGCGAAGCTACCACCATTGATGACAATACCCTCGCGATTGAAGTTGCTTATGGTGAGGCCAGTAAGATTCAGCGTCCCGTTAAAGTTGGCATCGGCATAAATCGGAGCATACGAATCCTCGCCTAGGGAGGCTTTGTCACCGAAGCCAGTGAGCGTCGCGTTCTCAATCGTCACCGTATTGTTGCCCGTAATCCCGATGCCATAACAATGATTGCTCGAACCATGGATGGTGTGCCCATTGCCTCGTATGGTGAGGGACTTATCGATTGCAATCGTTTCGCCTACGGCAAAACTCACGCTGTCGTCCGCGATGAGGTCAATCGTGTCGCTAGCACTGGCCGCTGCAACCGCTACGCGCAAGCTGTCGTAATACACGTTGCCGATCTTTGCGACTGCATGTTCTGCGTCGTACTTGTCATCGAGCGTCACCGCCGGAGTCTGGCCCTCGGCCGGCGTAACGGTAGTTTTGTCGAGTTGCTCATCAACAGTGTAGTAGATGAGGTGACCCTCGTAGAACTTGGGAAACGTGATGGTCGTTTGGTCATCGGTCTTGGTTCCCACCTCAATGAGGTCGTTCAAGTCAATCTCGTTCTTTTCCGTGACGCCATTCGCGCCTTCTTGGAGCAGCCAAACGTTGTCAAGATCGACCTTCGTCCCATCGTCTGCATAGTAGTAGGCATTCACCTTGAACTTGGCAGGCTTGCGATACCCGTCACGGTTGTTCTCGTCGTCCCAATGCTTTTTAACGGTGAGCTTGACCTTTCCCGTATCGTACTTGTTGACCAGCTGGACCTCGTTCATCTGAGGCGTCGCCGAGGATGTTTCCTCGCCAGCATTGACGTAGCTGAACTCGCCCGTTTGCCAGTTGTATCGCACGTAGAAGGAAACCTTCGCCGAGTCGCTTGTAAAGGTTACGCCGTTGTACTCCAGAGGGGCGAGCTGGCCGGCATATGGACGCAACTCCTTAACCCAGAAGTTGTACCTGCCCGTAAGCACCTGCTCGTCGCTCCACCACATCATGTCGTTGAGGTTCACGAGTTCGGTGATGTCGAACGTCGCATGACCCGTTTCGTCGGTCGTCTTGGTGACGGGGATGGACGCGCTTCCCTGCTGCACCGTGATTGCATGACCCGCCACGTCGTACAGGCCAAACGTGAACGGAGGATAGGCGCTCTTGTTACTTAGTTCCTCGTCGGACTCCGCCAAGTCGAAGCGACCGTCGATGATCTTTTTGACGGGAATCGAAATTTGCTGCGTGAAGTCCAGGCGGTTGATGGCGTAGCCCACGTGTCCGTTAACGCCAACGCCGGTATCGGACTGCTCGTCCCCAAGGATGCGGGCGCCAATGCCGTCCACGACGCCATAGTGCTCAGTAAAGTAGCGGCCGGTTGGGTTGTTCTTATCCTGCATGTTGTTCGGCGCGTTCGGGTCGTCAGTCGCCTCCGTAACGGCCGTTTCCTTCGCAAAGTACTCCCACTCGTTGCCGTTGGCATCGTACTTTTCGAGACCCTTCACGGTAAACGTGTAGTGGTGGTAGCCCGTCCCGTCGGTGTTGGTCTCGCCAGGCGTACCGCCGGGCGTCAGGCCCTGTCCACTCGAATTGCCGCCTGCAGAACCACCATTCGCCTGCGGATCGTCCGGATTGTTAATCGTTATGGCAGGCGCACCCGAACCTGGGGTCGCCGTAATCGTATAGCCCGTATCTTTCGCAAAGGTATACGTTGCGGCAAACGTTTGGTCCTCGGTTGTCGTCCCCTTTATGCGTCGGCCCAGTTGCATGGTGGTGGTCATCTTGTCAGGCCAGGCAAGTGCCGTCGTGTCCTCCGTGTCGGGCATCACCCACAGCTTGCCAAAGGTATAGTCGGTCTTCGCGTCGTCGGATTCGTCCTTTTCGTAGGTGTTGGTCACGACGACGTTGGTAGGATTGTCCGTCGTTGTGGTTTGATCGGGATTCTGCGGGTCCTCCACCGTTGTTGGGTCGGCCTCAACCTGCACCCCCATCGTCAAATTCTCACCCATCGAAGCGGCCGCAGCGCCGTTTACGGCAACGGTTGTGGACGTCAGCTTGTAACCGCCAATCTGGGCCGTATCCTCGATCTCCGTGAGTTCGTAGGTCCCGAGCTTCACGCCGGAAAGAGTCAGCGTCTCTCCCGCACGGACCGTAAAGGTGCGCTCTGTCTCAGTCGCCTGCTCCTCGGGAACGAGCTTGACGTCGTTGGGTTCGCGTGTCGTCTTGTCGTAGACAAGGTACTTTCCGCTGTTCCAAAGCGTGAATTTATATGTTTTGTCCAAGTTGGTCGGCACGTTGGTTCCCGCGATGGTCTTTTGAAGGGTCAACGTACCTCGCGGATCGTCTTGAATGGGCGTGTTGGTAATGCTGATGGACTGGGATGTACCCGTGACGACGCGACTGGGGTACGCGTCTTCGTAGCCAGCCACCGAACGCTCCAGCGCAAAGTAGTAGTATTTGTCTCCTGAGTTGTTGACCTTCTCTAGCAGATGGTTACTATACGTAAAGCTCTTGCTCGAATCGCTGTTGTAGCTCAGCTTGGTGTCCTCATCCGGAAGCCTCACAAGCTCGCAGCCCCCAGCATTGCCAACCAGCGCACGAAGCTGATCCTCCGTGTAGCCACTGATGTTCGTCGTCGTGCGATACAAGTCGAAGAACACGACGTCATTTTCGTGGTTGGTCACACCCGCTTCGGTATCGGACCACGTCTTCTTCACCTCAACACTTGTAAGATTATTGAAGGTGTTGGTAAAGCTCACCTTGGCAGGGTCTTGCCCAGTCGCATCCGTTGTATTTTGCACCGTCGTGAAGTGGTCTTCGAGGTACATACCCGTAACGGTCGTGTCGTCTAGCGCACTATTCGTATCTGTGCGGTAGGTCGCACCGACCTCCTCGACGGTCCACACGATGTCTTGTTCCACGGAGGTCTCTTGGCCGCCATCGTTCGTCGTGACAACCTTCTTCCTCGGCAGGTTTTGAACCGTTACCTCGTTCAGCCAAGCGTCCCCACTGCCTGCATCAACAACGATGTTGCCCCGGTCGTTGACAAACGCACCGTCCGCCTTAGTGAGGGCGTACTTCACTCCATCCGCACGTAGTTCGAACTCAGCCTTCTTGGGCACGAAGTTATTCTTGCCCCCGTTGTTCCACGCCTTGCTCACGGTAATGCTCACGGGGTTTTCATCGGTGTATATATTAGTGAACTCCGCCTCTACCGAGGTTTTTGTGTGCTCGCCCGTGGTCATGTCATCGGAAGCAGGTACAGTAAAAGTGCAGAAAATATCACCTGTCGTATCATCTTTTCCTGTGTCGAAATGAGGATCGTCGCCCTCTTGCGCGGGTTTCGGTCTTCCCTCGGAATCAACGCGTGTGACAGACCCTTGGCCAGTCACCGATGTGGAAACCTCCGCACCATCAACCTTGGCGCTGGTGTTGAGCTCACGTACGGTGTAATTGCCAGCAGGCAGCTTGCTAATGATGAGCAGCCATTCGCGTTTGGTGGTGCCATTATCCTGTGGAGTGTCTACCGCCATGAAGTTTTCGTACGGCACAATCTTGTTGTATACGATGCTGCTCGAGTCATTCGAAGCCGTGCCTTTAATCTCGAACTGTACGTTCTTTTGGGCCGCATCGTACGTGATTCTCTGCGAGGCAGTGCGGTCCACGAACGTCTTGCGCACCGTTAGCACGCGCTCGAGCGAAGTGTTGGACACCTGCAAAATACTGTCGTCGGAATAGACGTAGCTATCCCAGTCGTCGTTCTCGCCAATGATGAATCGCCAGTCGATGTTTTCTTTAATGTGACCATTGGGCTCTTTAACCTCGCGTAGGTAGTACTGCTTATTCTTCTTGAGCGCCACTCCGTCGCGAGACTGACTGAGCATGACGTCGGCAAAGCCCTTTTGCGCACTGTTTTCCGTGCCGTTGCCCGTAACGAAATAGATTTTATCTCCTGCCTTGTGATTCTCGGGCGTGGGGAAGGTATCGTCATCGACACGTCCCGCATTGACGACCGACCACATGGCGTCGTCTTCAATCGGAGCGCTATGGTCGACTTTGTACGTCATGGGAACGATGTTACCGCTCGCATCGTTTTCGAACAGTTGGAACACGGCACCTTCGAGAGGCTTTTCCATGTTGTCATCCGCGAACTTAAAGATGCGCACATGATACGTCGAGGCATAGCCCTCGTGGTCAACCTTGAGGTCGATTTGCTTATTCTCCGGGTCGGAGTAGAGACCGGCTGCGGCCGTGTTCGAGAACGTGAGGCCATCGGTACCGCGCCTACCAACCGGCCATCCCTCATAGCGTATCGATACCCGCGTCTCGTCGGGAACCCAGAACGTTCCCTTGTTGCTGTGATACGACCATTCGATTTCGGACTCCCTGCCTGGCGGGTAGGTCGTGATCTGCACGGTTTGGAAGTCGACGGCCAAGTTGGTGTACATGTCCTCGATTGCATAGCGTTGGCCATTATTCATCTTGAGCATGAGAGGATTCACGTCGATGGAATATGTGGCTAGCTCGGACTTCTCATCGTAGCTCACGAGCTGCTTTTGAACCGGGTTGAGGTTGTAGCCCGTCGAGGCGGTAAACGTATTCTCTCCTGCCTCTCCTTCCGTGTTCTCCCACGTCGCCTCGTTGCTAAAGGTAAGCGTTGTGTTGGTAGTGTCCTTGTTGTTAACCATTGTTTGTGCTGTTTGCTTGACCTTCTCGAAGTTCGGCGCCATGTAGTACGACACCTCGTAGGACCTGCCGTACACTCGCACGGGGTTTTTGCTATCGGGGTCGATTAAATCCGTACCATCTTCCGCCTTTACCTGGTACTTCATCTTTTGGCGATCTTCATCGCTCATCGAAATGGTTATCTCGAGCTTCTCCTTCGTCGCGTCGCTTCCTTCGGTCAGACCGCTAAACTGCGCAGGCCACACGTCGTTGGTTTGGGGCACCGGACGAATAAGTACCTCGTCGGAGGCGGCACTGCCACCAATCGTGATGTGCTTGCCATTAATAGCCTCGTTTGTGGTGCCCGTAATCGTGCCGTCGCGCTTGTCCCCCGTTACCGCAGGCAAGCTACTTACAGGCAGGTACTCCAAAATATTGTTGTACTCGTCTGTAATGTTAAGCGTGTAGGTATCTCCAAGGTGATTACCTTCTCTGTCCTTCGGCCCGAACAAATCGTCGTTCAAGCCGCTCAACGTGAGTGTGTAGCGGTAGACGGGCAGTGTGGTATTGCCATCCGTCCACGAACCGACCGTTTCCACGCTCTTTTTTATGCTGGAGGCCGGCTTGGGCACAGCGTAGGTTTTATCTACCGCTTCCTTTCCGTTAAGCACAAGGTGCACATGGTTCCAGTGCTCATTTGTCGCCTTGCCGTTTGCTGTGGCCTCTATCCATTCCTTATCGTTTTCGGTCCAAAAGGAAATAGTGATCTTTTTTTGTGCGTCGGTCATGCCGGGATCGGCGGCAAACAGTCCTTGACCAGGAGTATTTATATTGGGATTCGAGATTGGCGTTTTGTTCTTGAAGAACCAGAAGACCACGTCGTAGCCATCTGCAGATATACTTGGCACACACTGCTCCTGCCTGCCCGTTTCGTCATAAAGCCCCGTGACCGTCATTTGGTACTTTTCAGGCCCCTCGGAGTCCACAAACCGATCGGTACATACGTGCTCGCCCTTTTCATCGTTAATCATGATGTGCGGCAGTGTATCCTCGACCAAGGCACGCTCCTGCGCAGAGTCGCGACGATCGAAGGAAATCTCCCAGTTCGTATACACCTTGCCGTCGGCGGTATACTCGTCGATGATGTGCTCTTTATTTACCGTTATATCGTAGCCAGGACCAGGGCCAGGCAGCTCGACGGCCTTGTCGCGCGTGATGTCGGCGATGTTCTCGGTTACTTGGTTGCCCACGTAGCCACCATCGTCGGGATCGGTCTTGTCGATTTTCGTCCAATACTCAACGACGTAGGTGTAGGGCTTGTCCGCATCCAAGCCAGACGCGCTCTTTTGGGGAATGGTCCACTCCCAGGTTGCGAGTTGGGTCGCAACACTGTTGGGTTCCGTAACGCTCACGGTATTCTTGTCGAGGTCATTCCAACCGTAGCCATTCTCTGCCGAAGGTACAATAACGTCGGTGCCCTGGTCGCCTTGCTCAGGTGTAAACGTATCGCCCTTGGCGCCGCTATCTTTTTCGTACGAGCCCTTGGAGTATGCAGTCACCTTGAACGGTCTGGCCGGGTCGTCGGTAACGTAACTAGTGGAGTACTTCTTCCCCATCCACACCGAGTCCTTGAGCGTTGCGCCCTCCACGTTGATGAGGTGGTCGGGATTGTAGATAACCTGCCACTTTACGTACATGGCAGTCCAATCGCCCTCGCGCGCTTGTGCGCTGTCGATAGGCACCTCGGACGTGTCTCCGTGTTCGTCCGTTTCTTGTTTTACGTACTCTACCGCGTCTCGCCTCTTGCCGATTTGTAAATAGTCGATGTTCTTGTCGAGGTTCGAGGAAGCTTCGTCGAGGAGGTTGTCTTGGCTGTCCTTTGCCGTAACAGTATTCTTCGAGGTGGTTTCAATATTGTTCTTGCCGCCCAGCTTGGTGTAATCGATGTGTGCGGAATACTTGATTAACGCCATGTCGCCACCGTTGAGCCGCCGCAGCTTGAAGTCGAAGCCATGATTGCCCTCAGCCACGTGGAAGTCGCTCACATTGCTTGCCGCATATTCGGCGGGCAACGTATCGTATGCCTCGTATATGGGCTTGCCGGTTTCATCCTCGCCCACGCGCTTCATGTAGGTAATCGTCACGCCCGAACCTAAGCCGTCATTGCCCTCGACGTAGGTTAGCGCCGCACCCATCACGTCATTGCACGTTATGTTCTCCACGTTGCCATCCGCGACGGCAGTTACCTCGTACTCGATTAACTCTTTGTTGTGCTCGTCCAAGCGAGACGTCTTTTCAAGTGTGACGTCGAAGGTGGGGTCCGGATCGACGCTGAGCACGGCGGAATCGCTAAACACGATGTCTTTGGGTTCGTCCACCTGAATCGTGGTGTAGGGGAAGCCCAACATGAATGTCGTGCGTGGGGAAGCCTTGAGAAGCTTGTAGTTTGCCGCGTCGTCTTTGTTCCACTGAATCTTGAGATACGCCTTTTCTGACACACCTTCTTCCGCCGGAACGTACGTTACGATGTTGTTTTCGAGCGTGTGCTTGCGGTCGAGCACAATGGAAAAGGGGATTTGCCATTCGCCATTAACGTTGTGGAACGCCTTGGTGGACAGGTAGACTCCATCCGGAATGCCGTAGTACATAAAGCCGTCATCTGGGAGCTGACCTACGTCGGGATTCTCGTCCTCGTCTTCCGAGAATTCCAAGCGCATGGTGTACTCGTGACCAGGTCGCACGACCATCGAGTCGGGCGTCGTCGAATCGCCCACGAGGACGTCGCCGTCGAAGAACTGCACGCGATCGAGCAGTCGTCGGATGTTGGGATTCTCGTCTTGGTGGTCTTCGTCCAAGATCTCGTCAACGGCATCCTCCCCCTCGTCCGTTACGGCAATCACTACGCTGCTGCCGTCGGCGAGGGCGAGTGTGAGCGTTTCCTCGGAGTCGAAGGGCACGAGGCTCTTGAGGAGCCAGTCGTGCTGGGATGCGTCTTCGGCGGGGGTTATCTGCACGAGCTCGGGATTCGAGAAAGTCACGTCCGTTACTGTTGCGATGTCCACGCTTACCCCGAGCTTCTCGAACAGATCCGAGAGCCACATGGACCCGCCGCCCGGCATGCTCCAGGCGTATCCCTCGTAGGCGAAGTCCACCGTGTAGACAAACGCGAACGGGGAGAAGCCGTCCGTCACGAAGGTGAAGCTCTCGCCCTTGGCGCCCTGCGCCTCGGCGTCGAGCGCCTCGGCGGTCGTGCCGCGCTTGAGCTCGGTGAGGTGTACGACCTCGGGGGCCGGGGAGTCGTCGGCCGCGGCCTCGCCGGCTGCGGGCTCGCCGGCTGCGGGCTGGCCCTTCGGCGCATCGGCCTTCGCATCGGCCGGCGCCGGGGCGTCCTTATCTGCGAGCCTGGTTACCGTCATGTGCACGAGGGCATCCGGCTCCACCACGTTGCCAGCCGGGTCGAGCACGGCGATGTCGAGCATCTCGACGTTCGACGCGTCCACATGCGCCTGCTTGCGCGCGCCGTTGGGCAGCTCCTCCGAGAGGCCCTCCTCGATGGCGGCGATGCGATTCTCCGTCACGGGCGTCGCCTGCACGCGCAGCGAGAATCCCTCGTCGGACCACCCAACGAGGTCGGTCTCCACGCGATACCCGTCGCCCTCGGCCCAAAGCCCCGCGGGCTCCGGGAGCGCCGCGGGTTCGGCATGCTCAGCCTCGGCATCGACTTGCGCTTTGTTGGCCCCAGTCTGCGCGTTCTCGGTCTGGGCTGCCTCGGCCTCGGCCTCGGCCTCCTTGCGCCGCACATCCTCTTGATGCTTGCGCCGTGCAAACTCTTCGCGCTCCTCGCGCAACACCGACGGCATCGTTCCGTAGCCGCGAATCTCCGGCGCATCGAGCGGAAGCTTTCTCTCGGCCACCACGCCGTCCACGTCGCCCTCGACGATGGTCATCGTTTTGGCTTTGGCATCGATGGCGGTGACGATTGCCACGCGCAGGTCGTCGGCCGCGGCGGGCTCGGCCTCGTCGATTGGTTCGCCCTTTTCGGCCGGCCCACCCTCTTCGACCGGCTCGCCCTCGGCGGGGACCCCGTCCTCGGCAGGCATCTCGTCCTCAGGCACCTCCTCGGAGGTATTCTCCGCTTCTTCGCCCTCGACTGCTTCCGAGGTCGCCTCATCGGTTACGACCCCCGCCCCCAAAAACACCACGTCGCCCACAGACGGCACAAATGCCGGCGCGTCCTCGCCAGCATTCGGATCGTACGCTGCAACATATTGATTGGCGTTCTCGAACCGGACTTGCCACGGCACCGCATTATCGCCGTCGGGCATGGGACCCAAAACGTCCTCGCCGATGCCAGCATACGTCAAACAGTATCCCAAAAATGTCGTATTCCAATCCATGTACGGATCGCCGGCCCATGCGCCGTACTTCGTGTAGCCCCGGAACACGTCGTTTTCGATGACGTAATCGTCCTCGCTCTCACGTGTGCCCCGCTGGGCGCGCGTAATTTGCAGCAGACGGTCGATGCGCGGCGTGCCCTCGGCGAACGCGGGCAGGTCCTTTTCCCACTCGGGTTTTGTCTCCTCGTTCGCGGGCTCGGATTCGGTCGCGTTGCATGCCACGGTGTGCACGTGTTCGGGCAAGCCGCACGTGAGCAAGTTGGCGTAGCACTCGTCGGTGTGGGTGTGCACCGTGCCGTCCTCTTGGGCGCCCTCCTCCATGCCGCAAATGCGCGTGCGCGTGTAGCATACCGCCTCGTGACGATGCTCCAACATGCCACAGTTCGCGGCTCCGGTGATGGTAAACGCAGGTAGCACGATAAACGCTACCGAGATAATAAGCACGGCTATACCCAGAGCGCCTGCCATGAGACGGCGGTTTCTGGTTTTGCGATTGCGCATGACAGCCTGTGCAATTCTTTGGGTTACTTTGCTCATGGGCCATCCATATTCGGTTTAATGTGTGCCACGCTGCTCGCGTTTGGCGTGCCCGCGCGGCCGTATGTTTAATGCGTTCGTCGCCGACCGCCCTCGAAAAATGGGCAGACGACAGAAACAATAATATCAGTTAATATTAAGTAATGCACGTTCAAAATAACATAAATTGCCAAAGATTCCGCCTGCGGGCGCACACGTCCGTAGGCGGTATGCCGGCGTAGCGGCCATTGCGGCAGGCGCGGCACGGCATGTGTGCGGCACGGACAACGCGACGGCGCACTCGTCCGGCGCGGCTTTTGTCTGCTTACAAGTACTGGCCCGTAATGCTTGCGTCGCAGGCGGCAACCTCCTCGGGCGTGCCGGCGCACACGATGCGTCCGCCCTCGTTGCCGCCGCCGGGACCAAGGTCGATAACCCAGTCTGCGTTGGCAATCACGTCGAGGTCGTGCTCGATCACCACCACCGTGGCACCCGCCTGCACGAGACGCTCCAACACTCCGAGCAGCACTTCCACGTCGAGCGGATGGAGCCCGATGGTGGGCTCGTCGAACACGAACAGCGCGTCTTCTTGTCGACGGCCCATTTCGCTCGCCAGCTTGAGCCGCTGCGCCTCGCCGCCACTCAACGCCGGCGTCGCCTCGCCAAGCGTAAGATAGCCTAGGCCTAAACCGCTGAGCGTTGTCAGCTTGGCTTGGACCTTCTTAAGGCCTTTCGTCGCGGCAAGCGCCTCATCCACCGTCATCGCCATCACGCTCGGCAACGAAAGACCCGGCCCACTCGAACCTCGTCCCGGCGCCCGCAGCACCTCATACGCCTCGCGCGCGTATCGGGACCCCCGACAATCCGGACACACCACGTCCACGTCGGGCAAGAACTGCACGTCGAGCGAGATGGAGCCCGTGCCGTCACACGTTGGGCACCGCAACGAACCCGTGTTATACGAGAATGCCCCCATTTTGAGACCACGTTCCTTGGCCGTCGTCGTCGCTGCGTACGCACGGCGCAAGTCGTCGAGCACGCCAGAATAGGTCGCCACTGTTGAACGCACGTTCGCTCCGATGGGCGTGGAGTCAATAAGGTTGACGCGCCGGATGCCCTCGGCCTCGATGCGACGCACATGGGAGGGCATGCCCGGAATGCCTGAAGCGACGGGCCCGGCGGTCGCAACAGGCCCGGCGGTCGCAGCACGCAACGCCGGCACGAGCCCCTCAAGCACGAGTGTCGTTTTGCCCGAACCACTCACGCCCGTCACGCAGGTGAGACGCCCACGCGGAAAACTCGCGACCATGGGTCGCACCGTGTGAATCGCGCCTGTCTCTACAAGGATCTCTCCTCGCGCAAATACCTCCTCAGCGGCAACGCGCTCCCGAGCGCGCACGTGTTGGTCGCCACTCAGGAAAGGACCAATCCGCGACGCGGGGTTCTCTGCGACCTCGCGAACACTACCCTCGCACACGATGCTTCCGCCCGCGGCACCAGAGCCCGGGCCAACCTCCACGATGTGGTCGGCCGCGCGCAACACCTGAACATCGTGATCAACAACCACCACGGAATTGCCATCGGCCACAAGATCGTCCATCACGCGCAAAAGTCCGTCCACGTTGGAGGGGTGCAAGCCAATCGACGGCTCGTCCAGCACGTAGAGCACACCCGTTGTTCGATTTCGAACCGCACGGCTCAGCTGCGCCCGCTGCCGCTCACCCGTCGAAAGCGTGGAGCTCGCACGGTCGAGCGAGAGGTATCCCAAGCCCAGCTCGCGCAACCTCTCCGCCGGCTCGCGCATGTTATCTACGATGGTGCGTGCCATCGGACGCATCTCCTCGGGCACCCACTCGGGCACCTCGGCCACCCACGACGCAAGCTCGTCCAAGGTCATCGCCGTAGCCTGTGCCAGGTTAATGCCTCGCACCAGCGGTGCCCGTGCCGCCTCCGAAAGCCGTGAGCCCCCGCACGCCGGACACGGCGCCTCCTCAAGATAACGCGCCACGCGCTTCAAACCCTTCTCGTCCTTCACTTTGGCCAGCGCGTTTTCCACGGAATGCACGGCGCTGTAGTACGTAAAGTCCATCTCGCCCGCTGTACCTGTTTTTTCGTTGGCGTACAACAAATGGTACTTGTCTGGCGCGCCGTGAAGCACGAACTCCTGCTCTTCCGCCGTGAGCTCCGCATACGGCACATCTGTACGCACGCCCGCCTGCCGCGCGATGTCCTTCATGAGCGACCACATAAGGTGACCCCACGGCGCGACGGCACCCTCATCAATCGTTTTTGTGGGATCGGGCACGAGCGTGGACTCGTCAATGCGCCGCACCGTACCCGTTCCCGCGCATTCGGGACAAGCGCCGTCGGAATTGAACGCCAGCATTTCGGCCCCGGGTCCACGAAACGTCGCACCGCACTCCGGGCACACGATGTCCTGCTCGAGCGCCACCGCCATGGTTGGCGACACGTGATGTCCGTTGGGGCACACGTGGCTCCCCAAGCGGCTGAACAACAAACGCAAATGGTTGAGAAGCTCAGTTGACGTGCCAAACGTCGATCGCACGCCCGCTATGCCGGGGCGTTGTCTCAGAGCGAGCGCGGCCGGGACGTGCAGCACTTCGTCCACGTCCGCGCGACCCGTCTGGCTAATCCGCCGCCGCGTGTACGTGGAAAGCGCGTCCATGTAGCGCCGCGACCCCTCGGCGTACAAAACTCCCATCGCCAGGCTCGACTTGCCCGACCCCGAAACGCCCGCAATGCCCACGACCTTGCCCAGCGGAATGTTCACGTCCACGTCTTTAAGGTTGTGCACGCGCGCGCCGCGCACCTCGATGTTCTCCACGCCCGCCATCGGCCTTCCTTTCGTTCGTTCGTTGCGTCCGGTCGTTCTCGAGTCTCGCGCGCCCATCCGCCGCCGTACATCGCCGGCGCCGTCCATCCGCCGGCGCCGTCCATCCGCCGGCGTCATCTTCTACTCCCGAGACGCCTAACGACGCCCGGCTTCTCATGCTCATGGCGATTCTACTACGAATCTCTCTCTGGATGCACTTATCTATTACAACGTATCTTATATCTGTTCAACGCCAGCGTATGTTTCAGGGTTATTTGGGTTTGTGTACTACCCATTGCTTTTGTTTTTGGAAAACATTTTGATTCATTTCCTGCGGTTTTGCACTGTAATTCTGCTAAAACACAAAGCAATGGGTAGTTAACATGCTTGTAACATTGA
This sequence comes from Atopobiaceae bacterium, assembly GCA_017510785.1. Lineage (GTDB taxonomy): Bacteria > Actinomycetota > Coriobacteriia > Coriobacteriales > Atopobiaceae > RUG440. Next base: position 33,329 of record JAFWMH010000023.1, read on the forward strand.
TATATTAGATAAACGCTTCATGCTTTTGTAACGCAAGTGACAAAAGCCCGCGAAAAGCACCCGGTGAAATCGGTTATGGAAAAGAATTCGTCATCGCGGGTCGAGTCGGCAACTGCGCCTCCCTGGATTCCGGACGAGCGCCTACCGGCCGCGGGAATGCCACGGCATCCGATGGCGCACGCAGCATCGAGCGGCCCGGGCGTTTGGCGACCTAGGACGTCGCGCGACCCGGGCCGTAAGTGACCCGCGGCGTTGCGCACCGCAGCGTTGCACGCAGCGCGACGCCACGCGACCTGCGACGTTACGCGAAGAACGCGAAGTAGGCAATAACCACAAGGCCGAGTGCGATGCGGTACCAACCGAACGGTTTGAAGTCGTGCTCCTTCACGAAGTCCATGAGGAAGCGAATCACGACGAGCGAGACCACGAATGCGACGACGCAACCAACGCCCAAGATGGCAACCTCCTGCGGTGCAAACGCATTGCCTTTGAGGAAGTACTTTACGAGACGCAGCCCGCTCGCACCCACCATAACGGGTATCGCAAGAAAAAACGTAAACTCAGCGGCCACCGCACGCGAGCAGCCCAAGAGCAAGCCTCCGATAATCGTGGATCCCGAACGCGACGTCCCCGGCACCATGGAAAGGACCTGAAACGCACCAATGCCGAGGGCCGTGCCCCAATCCATGTCGAACACCGATTGGATGCGCGCATAGCGATCGGCACTCAAACCCAACGCTGTCCGCCGTCGCGCCAGATGCGCGCCAGTTATTTGCCGTTCGCGCGCATTTTCTATCACTATGAACGCGATACCATACACAATGAGCGCCGCCGCGACCACGAACGGACTCCCGAGGTGTTCCTCCATCCAGTCGTCGAGCGGAATGCCGATGACGGCTGCGGGAATGCACGCCGCAATCACTTGCCCCCACAGGCGCCACGTGCCACGACGCTCCACAGCGTTCTTGCGCCTCGAAAACGGATTCAGTTTGTCGAAAAACACCACGCAAACGGCAAGAATCGCTCCAAGCTGGATAACAACCAAAAACATATCCCAAAAGTCCACGCTCACGTTAAGCGACACAAACTGCTTGAGTAGAATCATGTGCCCCGTGCTCGAAACGGGCAGCCACTCGGTAACGCCCTCGACTAAGCCGTACAGCGCCGCCTTCAAAAGTTCGAGCAAATCCACGGTTCCTCCCCCGCCGGTGGTAACAAGCAATGGTTGCGAGTGATGGCAGCGACGCACGACAAACAGCGTTTGGCGACCGCATACCACTCGCAAACGTGACCTCACGAGTATACTCCACGCACCACGCAGAATGCACCACAAGAACGCACTCGCCATGAGGCAAGCTCTAGGGAGGCGTCTTGGAGCGGCTTTCCGTGAGTCAGGCTCTTCGGGGAACTATCTCGCCGTACGGCAAGTTCTGAGCAATGTTTTTATCTCGGAAATGTATGAGACAAGTTCCCCGGAAAGGCGCCCCACATGGAAAAGTACCGCGCGCACCACCGCACACCAAACAAGCGCAACCGCGCACACATTCCTCGGCAACCTCCGCCGCGCGAGCGACTACACTTGTGCCACAACGTCACAAGGAGGCACTTCATGGCAGTAACGCAAACCCCCGCACCAAATTACCAGTCACTGGGTTACGACCGCATCTTCGTGGCGGTCGACGGCACGCCGCAACAGGAGCTTGTTATCCAGCGCGCCATCATTATTGCAGCCAACAACAACGCAGAGCTCTACATTGGCCACGTGGTCGACGCAACCACGCTCGAAACGGCCGGCTCGTATCCGCAGGAGCTGCTTCCCACGCTCGAGAAGAGCTTTAGGGAAGGCATCGCGCCACAAATCGCCGAGGCCGAGATGGAGCCGCAAATCCGTCGCGTAGAGCTCATCGTACGTATCGGCAAGGTCCGCGAGACGCTCCGAAACGAGATGATCAACCAAATCAAGCCCGACCTCATTATTTGCGGCGCCTTGGGTCTCTCGAACTTTAGGTATGCGCTCATGGGTTCCACGTCCACGTTCCTCTCGCGCATCCCGGGTTGCGACACCCTCGTCGTGAAGTAGCGCAAGAGGCGCGTTCGGCCGAGCGGATGGGCGGCACAACAGGTCGCCTCGTTCGTCAAGGCGACTGCCACCGCTTCACCATTCGCCGTTTCATATACAAGGCATTCGGAACCGTTGCGGGCCATGGAGTTTTCGTGGTCCGCATCGGTGATAAAAGCGATTGCAATGCTCAAACCCACATGCAAGGCAGGCAAGCATGTCTGCGCAACAGCAGGACGTCGCGAGGCAGGGTCGTTTTCCACGACGCAGCCTACGTAACAACGATTGATTTGCCGTTTGATTTGCCATACTCCAAGACACATGGATATACCGTGATGTTGCGCATCTTCTACTAATATGTATTGCTATCTATAAACGAACCAGGGAGATAAGCCATGAATCAGCGAAGCTCCACGACGAAGCGCATTGTTGCCTGCGCGTTATCGGTTGTGCTGGCAGGCGGTGCAACGACGCCCGCACTCGCCACAAACAATGATTCCGCGTCGCTCAACAGCCAATATGCCGAATTTGCCGCAAGCATTGAGGACACCACTCGTGCGTATCGCGAGGCCGAAGAAGAGCTGGCGAGTATCAACGAGCAAATCGAGCAAAACGAGGCGAAGAAGGCCGACATCGAGGCACGTCTCCCTGAGCAGCGTGCTCGCACGGCCAAGTCCGTTAAGGAGTTGTACATCCTGCAGCAGGCCACTCCTAACCTCATCGACCTCATACTTTCGGCCGACGACTTCAACGACTTCATTACGACGGCTCACTACTTCGATACCCTCACCAGGCGCAACACCGAAGAGGTTCGCGCCCTGAGCGACATGCACAGTGAGCTTGTGCAAACCAGCGAGTCGCTCCTCGTGCAGCGCGACGAAGCTGTTGTAAGGCAAGAGGCAGCGCGCGATGCCCTCGAAACGGCACGCAACGTCCGCACCACCGTCCAGCAAAGCATCGACGCGATCGCTCGACTTGAGGGCGCAGATCGCGAGCGCGCCATACAGGCAGCAGCGCAAGCCGTGCAAGCTGCAGCCGCAGGCAACACGGTGGATCCCGCAACGATCGTTACACCAGGAGTCGCGCAGCCCACGAACGGCTCAACCGATCCGGCGGCTCCCGCGCAAACCAACTCCGCGCAGCCGCAAACGGCCCAGCAGCAAACTGCCGAACAGCAAACGACTCAGCAGCAAACCACGCAGCAGCGCGGGCAGGACGCCCAAGCAACCCCTGCGCCCGAGCAGCCGCAGCCACAGCAGCCGCAGGAGCAACCCGCGGCGCAGCCACAACCCGCGACCATCACCACCGTCTCGGGCAACACGGCCGTCGTCGAGGTCGCGCCGGCGCCAAGCCCAACCACCGACCCCATCGTAACGAACACCACGTCCGATGAAGTCTCCTCGTGGGCTGACCGCATTAACAACTACCTTGAGGGCACGGCACTTGCCGGATACGGCGAGCAGTTCGCGCAGGCAGCTTCGGATTATGGCGTGGACCCCCGCATCGCCCCCGCGATTTCGGGCGTCGAAAGCGGCTGGGGCCAAGTTACGTTCCGCGACCACAACGCGTGGGGATGGGGCAACTCCGGCTGGGACGACTGGGATACCGCAATCGATAGCTACGTGAAGGGCTATTCCAGCATCTACGGCAGTTCCATCACGCTGGAAGGCGCCGAAATGTACGCGAGCAACGACATCTACGACGAATGGTACTCCACGGTTCTCTCCGAAATGGATCGCATATAATCCGCGTTTTGGAGTAAACCGTCACCAGCATGCGCTGGACCACGTATCAAAGAACTGTTAATTCGGCGGGTTATTGGGGGATACTCCCCTAGTAACCCGCCTTCGGGTTTACGGGAATGGATTCTCTAATAGCCCGTTAAATCACAAGCAAGGAGACCATATGAGCCTGTTTTCACATCCAACCTTGGGCGCCGGCGACGTCCACTTCGGCTTCGAGGTAACGAACGTCGAAGCGCTACCGGAGCTGGCAGGAACCGCCTACGTTATGCAACACGCAGCAAGCGGCGCGCGTGCGCTGTGGATTGCCACGGACGACGTGAACAAGTCCTTCGCCATCGCGTTTAAAACGCCGCCCGCCGACGATTCCGGCGTATTCCACATCATCGAGCACTCGGTACTGTGCGGCTCCGATCGCTTCCCCGTTAAGGAGCCTTTTGTTAACTTGCTAAAAACGTCGATGCAGACCTTCCTCAACGCCATGACCTTTGGTGACAAAACCATGTATCCGGTAGCATCGACCAACACCGCCGACCTCGAGAACCTCATGGACGTTTACCTCGACGCCGTGCTGCATCCCGCCATCTACCAGCGTCCGCGCATTTTCGAACAGGAAGGATGGCATCTCGAGAGGACCGAAGACGACGGGCTGGCCTACAATGGCGTGGTGTTCAACGAAATGAAGGGCGCCACGTCCGATCCCGACGACGTGTTGTTCCACGCGCTCGATGTCGCACTGTTCCCCAACACCGCATATCGCTTCGAGTCGGGCGGCGACCCGCGCGCCATTCCACAACTGAGCTACGAGCAGTTCGTCGACGCGCATGCACGCCACTACGACCTCTCCAACAGCTACATCATTTTGTACGGTGACATGGACATCGAGCGCGAGCTCGCATTCATAAACAAGCGCCTCCTTGGAGCCGAGCAACGCAACGCGAGCGCACCCAACCCGCTTGAGAAGCAGCAACCGGTACAAGCAGGCTTCTCCAGGGTGGAGATGGCAACCGCTCCCGAAAACGCCGCCGTTGCCGTGGCCTATGTGGTGGGCGACGCACTGCAGTGCGAGCGCATGCTGGCCTGTGGAATCCTCCTCGATGCCATTGCGGGCTCCAACGAAGCACCGCTCAAGCGTGCGATGCTCGAGGCCGGTTTGGGCGACGACTTTGTACCGATATTTTCCGACGGAGAGCTACAACCACGTATTGTGTTCGAGCTCAAGAGCGCCAAGGAAGGCGTCGCAGAGAAGTTCCGCACCCTCCTCGAGCAAACCTGCACCAAGCTTTGCGAGGAAGGCATAGGACACGACCAGCTCGCCGCCTCCCTCGCCCAGGCAGAGTTCAACCTGCGCGAGCAAGATTTCGGTGTTTATCCTGCAGGCATCTACATTTCAATTCAAGCCATGTCGAGCTGGCTTTACGATAACGACCACCCCGTGGATTATCTGCGCTTCGAAGATGCCCTCGCGCACATGAAGGAGCACCTCGACGACGGTTACTTCGAGAACCTCTTGCGCGAAATCGTGTGCAAAAGCATCCATAGCGCCGAAGTCGAGCTCGTTCCCGTTGCGGAAGGTGCGGCGAGCGAGGAGGAAGCGGAGCTGCGTGCGCTACGTGCCACGCTCTCGGACGACGACTTGGCCGCCATCGACGCCGAGGTCGCAGCGTTGCGCGAGGAACAAGAGGCCCCCGACAATCCCGACGACCTCGCCAAGCTTCCGCGCCTCGGCATCGAAAGCATCGAGACCCCCAAGCCCGAACCGCAGGGCTTCGACGCGCCGGCGCCTCTTCCCTGCATCGCTCACGAACTCGAGACGCACGGCATCGACTACGTGTTCCACTACTTCGACTTGCGTCATTTGAGCTATGACGACATGCCCTACGTTGGCATACTCAGTGACCTTTTGGGCAAGCTCGCAACATCGGAGCACTCGGCGGCCGAGCTCGACACGCTCGTGCAGCTCAACCTCGGTACGCTCGACTTCTTTTGTGACGTGTTCGGCCGACACGACGACGCGATGTATGCCGCACCCACCATGGGCGTCGCCGCAAGCGCGCTTTCGTCCAACATCGAAAAACTCGCGCACATTCCAGCCGAGGTGTGGGGACACACCCTCTTCGACGACGACGCACGCATCCTCGCAATTCTGCAACAGCGACGCATCGGCCTCGAGCAAAACTTCGTGAATGCTGGCCATGCCGCAGCGCTTGGGCGCCTCTCCAGCCACTGGTTGGCCTCCGCCAAGGCGGCGAGCTATATGACGGGCATCGACTACTATCTGTTCCTCAAGGATTTGCTTGGCACTTGGGACGAGCGCAAGGACAACCTTATCTCCCGCCTCAAAGCACTCATACCACGAGTATTTGCAAAAGACAATATAATAACCTCGTTTATAGGCCCCGCCGACGACCGCGCACGCTATTGGGAGGCGGGATCCACGCTGGAACTCGCATCGCTGGGACTCCCAACAACCGACGACGAACGTCCGCGCTTCAAGGTGCCCGCACTTGTGCCCCGAAACGAAGCCTTCGTAATTCCTTCCAACGTAAGCTACGTCGGTGCCGGCATTGCGCCCGCAACAAACGAAGCAGAGAAAACCGGCGTTTGGAACGTTGGCCGACGGCTCTTCTCGTATGACTATTTGTGGAACGAGGTTCGCGTGAAGGGTGGCGCCTACGGCTGCGGATTTAGGCGCTTGCAAACAGGAACCAACCAGTTGTGGTCGTATCGCGACCCCAACATCGACGCCACACTCGCACGCTACGACGAATTGGCCGCCTGGCTCGACGCCTGGCAACCGGACGATGACGAGCTTGCAGGCTATGTTGTTTCGACCATCGCGAGTCACGACGCTCCCACCAAACCCCGTGGAATCGCACGTCGTCAGGATTTGCTGCGGTTCTCGGGCCGGGAAGAAGGCTGGCGCGATGCGGTGCGCAACGAGGAGCTCTGCACTACCGTCGACGACCTGCACGCACTCGCAGAGCCGCTTCGCATGTTCGCCAACGAGAAGGTCGTATGCGTCTTTGGTCCGCGCGACGCAATTGACGCCTCGTCCGTCGCCTTCGACGACGTCATCGACCTCATCGGCTAGGGCAGCACCGACATTCCACACTTACAGAACGCCATCGAGAGAACGCCTTTGAGAAGCGCCCCTTCGTACGACGCAATTCGCGTACGAAGGGGCGCTTCCTCACATCGGTTTCCCAAGCTTGCCGGCAGCGTCAAGCTCTCCCAACCGATCGCGGGCACTCACAGCTCGGAATCGGGGTTGGGCTCGAAGTTCACATCATGCCTCGGACTCGGAGTCGGATTCATGCTCGGGGCTCGGGTCGGAACTCGGTTCGGCAACAGGCTCGTCATCGGGGTCGGAACCTTGGTCGGTACCCGAATCCGCATTGGAGTCGGAACCCGAGTTGGCATCGGGGTTGGAACCCTGGCCGGGGCTGGAACCCTGTTCGGATCCGGAACCTTGGCCGGAGTCAGAGTTCGAATCCGTTTGCGACTCGGTATCGTCTGCATTGGACACGATCTCGAACTCGACCTGTGTTGAACCCTGATAGTCGCCCATGCCCGAGATGGTTATGGTAGCCTTGCCCACTTCGATGTTGTTCTCGTACGTCAGCTCGTAGTCGGTACCCTCGGCAAGCACCACACCGTCAAGGCGCACCACGGGCTTGGGCTCTATGGCCTCACCCGTATAGACCTGAAGATCGATTTCCGAGACCTCGGCAGCGGAGATGTCGATCGGATTGGCAACATCCCCCTGAACGATTTCGAACTCGGTCTGCGTTGAACCCTGGTAGTTGCCCACACCGGCAACGGTAAGTGTAGCTGTGCCCACCTCAGCGTTATTGTTGTACGTCAGCTCGTAGTCGGTACCCTCGGCAAGCACCACACCGCCAAGGCGCACCACGGGCTTGGGCTCTATGGCCTCACCCGTATAGACCTGAGGATCGATTGCCAAAACCTCGGCAGCGGAGATGTCTGCAGCTACGATGTTGAATTGTGTCTGCGTAGTCCCCCGATAGTTGCCCTTGCCGGTAAAGGTAACGGTCGCAGTGCCGGCATTGGTGTTGTTCCCATACGACGACACGTAGTCGCTACCCTCGACAAGTGTCGCGCCGTTCAAACGCACCACAGGCTTGGGCACGATAGCCTGCCCCGTGTAGGTTTGGTTGGCTACTACAGACACTTCGGCCGCAGAGATGGCTGCGGCAACGATGGTGAACTTCGCCTGCTTAGAACCTTGGTAGCCGCCCTTCCCGGTAACGGTAACGGTCGCAGTGCCGGAATTGATGTTGTTCGTGTACGCAAGGGAATAATCCGTGCCATTCTTGAGTACCTTGGTTCCCAGCTTAACCTCAGGCGTAGGTTTGAACGCGGCGCCAGTATAGGTTTTATTGGCAATCTGTGCGACAGTCGCCGTCGCAAGGCTTGCCTTAACTATCTTGAACGTAACCTTCTTCGTTCCGGTGTAGTTGCCCTTGCCGGTAATGGTGATGGTTGCGGTCCCAACTGCCGTGTTGTTGGCATACGCAAACGTATAGTCCGTACCGTTCTTAAGCGTAACCGAGCCCATCTTGACGGTAAGGGCGGGTTTAATCGCAGCGCCGGTATAGGTTTTATTGGCAATCGTCGCGACGGATGCCTTCGAGACGTTCGCCTGCACAATTTTGAACGTGGCCTTCTTGCTGCCGGTGTAGTTGCCCTTGCCGGTAATGGTGACGGTTGCGGTACCGCGCTTCACGTTGTTCGCATACGCAAGCGTGTAATCCGTACCACTCTTGAGCGTTACGCCGGACATTTTTACGGTGAGTGCGGGCTTAACGGCAGAGCCAGTGTAGGCCTGATTGGCAATCGTCGCGACGGATGCCTTCGAGACGTTCGCCTGCACGATTTTGAACGTGACCTTCTTGCTGCCGGTGTAGCCGCCCTTGCCGGTAATGGTAACGGTTGCGGTGCCGCGCTTAACATTGTTCGCATATTTCAGGGTGAAGTCGGTGCCGTTCTTGAGGGCGGTGCCCCTCACCTTAACCGTAGGCACTGGCTTTACCGCCTTGCTGGTATACGCCTGGTTCGCTATAGACGCGACCGTGGAGGAGCTCAAATTAGTCTTCAGCAGATTGGCGGCAGCCTTCCAGCCAGCGGTGCCCGCCTTGAGCACTATGATGCTTCCGTGACGGACCTTGCACGTCTTACCGTCCTTGGTAACAAACTTCGTACCAGCCGCGTCCCATCCCTGCTTGGTGAGTGAGGACGACTTGAACAAGCGTACTCCATTGGCCGTGGCACCGGCAACGCGATCGGCCGCCATAAAATAGGTGCCACCGAGCTTCGCGATGCTTCCGCCCTCGTAGCCATACGTGGCCTTCTTGTTTATCAGCGTCCACGCGTTTTTGTCTATATTCGACGTTTTATAAACCTGATTAGTAAGCCCGCCCTTTTTTATCACCAAATAGTCGGTTTTGCCATCGACGAACAACGCGCCATCGATGTAATCGGCACCCTTGGCGGTGTTGCCCGGAATATTGAGACGCATCGCCTTGCCCGCAGTAAAGGTAAGGCCGTTCGGCCACAGATACTTTGTTTTGCCGTCTGCCGTGCCCGCTTTCGCGGAAAGCTTGGTGACCTTAACCATATAGGCCTGCATACGGTCTTTCGTCGGTTCGCCATGGAACGCGCCGTAGTATCCCGCCGAGAATACGATGTACACCGAACCGTTCTTGCTTATAAACCACTCGGGTGCAACGGTATCGAAGTCCTTCTTTTTGGAGCTGTAGCCCGAAGGATACGCGTTGAGGGCAATGCCATGCGTTCCGCTCAGAAGGCCATCACCTTCCGGATGCGTCCAATGCACTAGGTCTGTTGAGTAGCTAATCATCGGCCAAAACTTGCCGTCGTATCGATTCCAGCCCGAAAGGGACCAAAACTTGCCACCGTAGTACATGATTGACGGATCGACTTGGCCGTAATGCGCGTTTTTGTTGCTGTCGTAATAAAAGCTCCCGCCGCCGCCGTCATGGCCTTTGGTGTCGTACGTCGTGGCCACGCGTGTCATCTTTTTTCCGTCGTAACTCACGTAGATACCGTTAGTGTGGTCGCTATCGCTCGTAAAGAACGTTCCAAGCAAGATGTCGTTTGCCGCCATTGCCGTGCGTGGAACAAGTACCGCCAACAGCATTACACATATAAAAGTCCATCCAAAAGCGCAATTGACGCGTCTCATGTTCCACCACCTTATCCAAGCCTAATACTTATCTGAAATTATACCTCAAAGCATAGATAAGGCACCAGCAAAAGCGTCAAGCATACGACAACGGCGTCAGCATACCGCTTGCGGACGGCCGAGCCGACGTGCTCGTACGAGCAGCAAAACGCCGAGCACAACAAGCGGCAGCGAGAGCAGCTGCCCCATGGTGACGAACCCAAAGAGGTAGCCCAGCTGAACGTCGGGCACGCGAACGAACTCGATGAGGAAGCGGCACACGCCGTACCATGCCAAAAACGCCCCCATAAACGTGCCCTGCGGACGCGGCGGTACCTTGCGAGCGAGGACCCACAAAAGCACAAACAGCAGCACGCCCTCGAGCACAGCCTCGTACAGCTGCGACGGATGCCGGTACACGTTGCCTCCCGTCTCGAACATTACGCCCCACGGCAGATCGCATTCCTTGCCCCAAAGCTCGCCGTTCACGAAGTTCGCAAGGCGCCCAAAGAACAAGCCTATTGGCGCCCCACACGCGCCGAGGTCGCACATGGTCGCAATGCTGAGCCCCTGATACCGGCACACCAACACGCCACCCACAACGGCCCCTATCAAACCGCCATGAAAGCTCATGCCGCCCTCGTTGAGTGCCAAAATCGAAAGTGGGTTGCTCCAGTACGAGCCCGCACCATAAAAGAGGACGTATCCCAACCGCCCGCCAATAATGATGCCCATGCAAATGCCCGTCATAACGTTTACAACGTCGTCGACGCTCAAGTCCAGCTTCCATCGCCTCGCGTAACGGTACATTATTACGCCGGCGAGGATGAACCCCGCAAGGTACGCCAGCCCATACCAACGCACCGTGAGGGGCCCGAGCGTAAACGCAACGGGGTCCAGCGCATGATACAAATCATTAAGAAACATTCCAACTCCTTACCATTGCAGTGATAAGAGTGTAGCGTGTCGCTGGGACAAATGATACGTCGAGCGGTTCTTCTCCATTTACGTGTAGAATGTACTGCGTACGATAAACCGTGACGCAGGAGGCCCTCACAATGGAGACGGTAAAGCTAGCAAACATCCTTCTGGAAGAGAACCGTCAGTTCCACGAAACGCCACTGCTCTACGTGCGCACGTCATCGTTCATTACGCCCGCCGACGAGGACGACGCATGGCGCATCAGCCCCGGCAAAGCCGACTTCACCACGTTCTTCAACGCCCTTTCGGTCGCGAAGTGGCACGAGTACACCGCGGCGCACGACTTCTTCCTCCATCTGGAGCATCGCGGCGGGACCTTTGCGTACGTACAAACCCACGCGCAAAGAATCGATATTGAGCCGCAACGCCTAGCGTCCACCAAGCTCGAAATCGCCGCGTCCGGCGATTGGCAGGAGCTGGAGATTCCCCTCTCTGTGGCAGACAAGGACATCCTTGTGGGATTCGTCCTGGAGGCGCACGGCTCGTTCGAGCTGCGCAACTCATACTATTACACCCTTGTTGACGCTCACGAAATCCGCCCGGTGGAGCTCGCCATCGCCACCACGACCTTCCGCAAGGAGGAGTTCATCGAGCGCAACATAGAGCTCGTGCGCACGCGCATCCTGGGCTCGGCGGAGCGTGCTGCGGGCCACCTCACGATGCACGTCGTCGACAACGGCCGCACC
>JAFWMH010000024.1 GCA_017510785.1 Atopobiaceae bacterium
CAGAGTGCCCTTGCCGTCAGCCAGCGCATAAAAAATCCTGCGTACCGTGGCAGCTTCCGCAGGATGGATGATGTAGCCCTTTTTCGTTCTTCTGTAGCCGTAAGGAACCTTTCCGCCCTTGTAGGTGCCTGCCTGAAAGCGGCGTCTTATGCTCCACTTCTGATTACTGGAAATAGACTGTGACTCGGATTCCGCGAAGGCGGCCAGGAGCGTTAACAGGAACTCCGACTCCATCGTTTCCGTGTCGATGTTCTCCTTCTCGAAGATCAGCCGGATGCCGAGGCTCGTCAGTGTCCGCGCCATCGAAAGGCACTCCGAGGTGTTGCGGGCAAACCGGCTGATAGATTTCGTGACGATGACATCCACGGCTCCGGCTTCGCAGTCCTGCATGAGCCTTTGCAGCTCCGGTCTGGTATCCGCCTTCGTGCCGCTGACGCCGCTTTCCGCATAGATGCCCGCCAGCTCCCAGGCGGGATTGGCTTCGATAAGGGATTTGTAATGATCGCACTGGTTCTCGATGGAGGTCTCCTGCGAATCGAGGTCGGTGGAGACGCGGGCGTAGGCGGCCACGCGGAGCTTCCGCTGGATAACAGGCGCGGGCGCGTTTATCTTTTCCACCTTCTGGCGAGTCTCGGCCCGCCGCTCCACTGTTTTCTCTTTGGGGCTGGCAGAAACCGCTTCCCATGTGGGCCGCGCCAGTTCTTCCAGCATGCGGCTCCTACCGACCTGAACCTTCTTGCCACTCATAAGGCCCTTCTTTCGCGCTGGCGTCTCCTGAACTCCGCCTCGTTCTCAGGCGTCCTGAACGCCTTGTTGCCGGAAAGGGGAGCCAGCAGGATGCGTCTCGCCTCCTTGTACGCCTCCCCCTCCATGCCGAGATGCAGAAGCCATATCCGGAAGATGTGCCGCTCGTTGCTCCCGTCCACCTCCCGTGCCAGCACCCGCCCCTGCTGTATCGCCAGTGCGTTCATCATCGATGCCAGCTGCGTAAACGTCCTCGTGCGCGACGCGCTTTTCGTCTCAGGGAAACCCGTGAAGGTGAGCGCATCCCCCGTAAAAGCGATCCCCCTCAAATCCTCCCGAACCGCGTCGAGAAAGGCGGGGACCGTATCCGCCTCTTTCAGCTTCTCCATCTGGTCTGCCGAACAGGCGAACTCCCCGCCGGTCGACTTGCTGATGAGCCTGCCCCGGCCGTAGAGCATGGCGGCGAGGTTTCTGAGGCTCCGCGCCGTATGGCCTTCCATCGGGAAGCTGACCTCCACCTTGGAGGGTTCCGGCTCTTTTTCGGTTTCCGGTTCAGGCTCCGGCGCGTATACCTTGATCATGCCCTCCATGAGCAGGGTTTCCACAACCTCCGCATCCGCTTCATCCCCGATGACAAGCGTGCCGTAACGCTCCACTTTGAAATCGCCCACCACGAAGGCGCACTCTGGCATCCTGGTATAGACCGCCTTTGTGCCGGTCAGCCGCTCCAGCCGCTTCACCAGCACCTTCCTGTTTTCCATTGTTTTTATGTACATGCTGTACTCCCTTCCGGCCGTAAGGGCCTGTTTTGGGTCATGGTATTACTCACTCTAAACGGCCTGAAAGTCAACGGTTATAAGCCCTGTTTCGGCAGATTCTACCTATATATACTAAGAAACGCTCGCGGATTTGACATGGCAGCTCCGGTCCGTCCTGACAAGGCCCCCGTTCCCATCGAGCGCGAGCATGGCGCACGGGCTATCCCGGTCTATCCGGTATACCCAGTCCCGCCCGGAAGCGTCCCAGGGAGCTATGGAAAGGAGCAGCAGCGCCTCCCGCGCCTGCGTGCTGTTCAGGCAGACGCTCGTGAAGAAGGACACCAGCTCCGCCACCTCCTGGGAGGTCATGTATGCGGCAGGTGTCCCAGGCTTTGCGAGCCGGATGTTAAGGAACAGCCAGCAGGACACGGCCATGCGGTCCTTTTGCGTAAGGTCGTAGAAATGATGAGCGTCCTGCCCGTATTCAACGATGGGCACCGATATGCCATTCCGGGCTGCGTTTGCCCACAGCCTGTCTGACTGCGCCTTTTCAAGCCTCATGCCTTAACCTCCCGACGCCGGTACCAGTCCAAGCTGCCCGGCAAATTCCTTCATGATGCCAAGGTACGTCTGCGCCACGGCCACCTGCGGCAGCGTCCGTCCGGACCCGTCCGTCGTGCCGTGCTCCGTGATGTATTCCTCCGCTTCCCGCCATCTGGCGTAAGCCTGGCAGTAGCCCGCGAAGATGGCCGTATGCTCCTCCGCCAGGTTGATCCGCCTCGCCAGCCTGCGCCATTCCCGCTTGGCTTCCGGGTCAAGCCATTTCGGACAGGCGGGCGTTTTCTTCTCTGTCCTTACTGCGCAGGTAAACATATGTTTACCTGCGAAAACGTCGTGTTTTGCATCAGAGTGTGAAAGACCATTGCGAGGTCAAAATCATTCCCACTCGACAGACGCATGAAAACCTGCTCTCAAATCGTATCTGCATTCCCGCAGGTCAGAAACATGCAATTGCGACTTCCCTCGTCTTGGCAGTCTTGCTGGTACGAATCTGGTACGAATCGTGCATGGGCTCGAACTGCAGAGCAATGAACTGCCAGAGTCGGTAAGACCCTTGACAAAAATGCATCACATTGTATGTTGATGCATTACAAAGGAAGAAAAAATAGCTACAGTGACCACGAGCATACGCACCGACGCACAACTGAAACAGGATGCGGACCAGCTCTTTACTGAACTCGGCATGAACTTCTCGACCGCGGTGAACATGTTCCTGCGCCAAGCGGTGCGCATGCAGGGCTTGCCGTTTCGACCCACCCGCGACGTGCCCAACGCCGTAACGGCTGCCGCCATGCGCGAGGCGGATCGCATAGCGACCGACCCCGAGGCCCAAGGCTTTGCGACCGTCGACGAGCTCTTCGCCGACCTGGACGCCTGACCATGCGCGAGATACGCCAGACATCCAGATTCAAGAAGGACCCGGCGTATCGAAGAAACAGGCACGGGGACTGCCCTCCATGCAGTCGGTCTTGAATCCCAGCTCGTCGCGCTAGAAGGCGACCGACCGCCCCATGTCTCTCACGTCCAGGCAGACGCAGGTGATCTTGCTCATCCTCGAGCCTTTCTCTCCCACAATGTCGTTTTATGATTCCATCGTATTCCCCCGCAGACCCCGGCTAAAGCAGGGCCGAAGAGGCACCCGACGATTTCGGCGGCGTCTCCAATCGAACGTCACCAACACGCTCACGCTGTAGCCATCTCGACATCGGTCTCCCGTCTTAATCGGCCCATAGCCCGTAATCACGTAGCTCAGAAAGTCGTCCATGTCACACGAGACGACGCTCATCACCAGCCCCTTCCATGATGGCGACATGCCCGAACTCGTCGAGGCCCGCAAACGGCGATGCCGTCCCAACCCTCGGCCTTCGAGCGCTCGTACGCGAACGGAGGGCGCCGTGAGCTTCCAGACCGCTCGGAGCTCGTCAAGGCCGTCGTTTGCCGTGGCTGCAAGCCTGTATGCCCCTTGCGCGATGCGTTCGATGCGTCAGGGCAGCATCTTGGTGAGGTCCCGGGCGCCGTATATGAAGCGCCGAACCTCCATCACATCATCGAACACCACGTAGAAGACCACATAGTTACCCACCGCGAACCAGTAGTACGGCACCGGTCTATTCCTCGTCGTCTTGTAGACCTGCGCCATGGTTGGTGCCTTGGCATGCTCGAGGATAGCTGCCTCGGTTCGGTCGAGCAGACGATCTGCTGCAGCGGGGTTCTTGAGCACGTCACGGACGTAGAACACGGCCTGCTCAAGGTCATCCCAGAAGAGCGGCAGGTACTGCAACCTATACTGCGTCGGCACGATGCAGCTCCCCCCTCAGGGCACCAAACACCTCGTCGTGGGAATAACGCATCGTGGTGAACGCCGCTTGACGGTCCGCTGCGTCCAGCATCGCTTCGACGTTGCCCGTGAGGCTCTCGTACTGTTCCATGTTCATCACGACCATCGAGCCGTATCCGTTCTTGGTGAGAAAGACCGGCCCCCCTGTGGCCACCGCCTCCTCTACTGCGGCGTAGTGGTTGCGCAGCTCTGACACCGGCATGATCTGCATCGTTACCTCCTTCTGGCAAATACTATCTGAATTATATCATCAAATAGACCATGGCGTTTCAAAGTGTTCCGAAGTGAGGCGTGGAGATTTATTATACAACCATTCTGACCTGCTGTTTTGTTGTTTTCAGTGAGAGAGCGTGCCAGAGTGTTGTGTGGCTCGTTTTATTCCCACTCGATGATATGAACAAAGCCTGCCCCCGCCTAAACGACAGTACGCTTGAACCCATTCTCTGGAACGGAATGATCTATAACACCTGTCGCATATGGATCAAGAGCGGAATGGAAGAGACGCCCTCCGAGATGACCGAACTTGTTAGACGATAGCTTAAGATGCTAGGGATCAAGTTATCTGCGATTCAATAGCCGAGGAGGCAGATTGAGCCTTAGCTGTGCCACGCTGCGACATCTATCCTAGGCGTCGCACGACCGCTCCGGAAACGGGACGCGCCACAAGAAGCGCCCACGCGAGCGCGAAGGGAAGGTTGCGCACGAAGGTGCCGAACCAGAGCGGAATCACGGTTGCGAACGTGGGGTGCTTGAAGGTAAGCGTGGCGACCATGCTCATGAGGGGACACATGGCGAGGCAGGTCACCGCTCCAAGGATGATGCCCGAAGGGATGGCGAGGTTGTTAGCGTCGCCAACCTTCGACATGACCCAACGGACGATGTGCCCGCCTAGGAGCTTCTCCACCACAAGCACCGCAAGCGCCATGGGTACGAGCTCGGAGAACGGGGCGAGAAGCGTGGCCGGCGTGAAAGAGGCACCCATGAGAAGATGGTTGTAGAGCTCCATGCCATAAGCCATGAGGACTGCCATGCAGACGGGAAATGCCGCGTCCGCCTTGCGCGACGTGCGGGAAGAGTTGACGGCGGGGTTTGTGCTGCTCATATTTTCTCCTTCGTTTGCGTTACGAACGAACGCGCATGCGTCCGGCAACCGGACTTACGCTCAATCAAGCAGCACATTGCGTGAGAGAGTATAGCGTGCTTGCGGACCCGGGGCACAGAAAGCGCATAAATGCCTCTCCCCCACATGAGCCGTTCTCGTCATTTTCGCCCTTATTATCATCTTGGACGTCGTCTTCGCATTCGCCGTGATTGGGCCTTGAGGCTGCAGGCGCGCGGGCTTCTCTTCCCCTGCTTCCTCGCCCTTGTCGGCGTGTAAGGAGCTGTCTAAAGCTCCAGCGCCTCCAGGTCGTCCGGGACGAACAGGCCACCCGAAAAGTACGGGACGCCCTCCTCGGTATAGAGCTCCTTGCGCCGTGCCAGGTTGTGGTCCTCCGTGTGGTAGAGTAGCAGGTTCTTGACCTCCAAGCCCTCGGCCAGCTCGCAGGCGTCCTTTACCGTGGAGTGGTGCTTCTCGTAGGGATCGAATACATCAGCCTGGGAGTAGAGACAGAACGCTTCGTGTAGCAGCCACTCGGCGCCCTGCGCGTACGGCCGGCCGACGTCGGAAAGCGGCTCGTCGCCGCAGCACACCAGGCGCCTTCCCTCGCCAAGCTCCATCGAGAATCCGTATTGGGTGGCCTTGGTGGAACCGATGTCGAAGAAGGTGGTCGGGTGGCCGATGACGTTCAACGTCTCGCCGTTGTGGACCTCCATGAAGTGCAGGCGGTTTCCGATGAAGTGCGTCTCCTTGGCCCGCAGCAGCTTTTCCGCCATGTCGCGCAGGAGATCGAGCACTTCCTTGTGCGAGTAGATAAACGCCTCGCCCTTGTACTTGCCGTGGTCCATGAACTGGCAGATCATGCGCACCATCCACACGATGCCCAGCAGGTGGTCCACATGCTTGTGGGTGACAAAGATGTGGCGCATGTCCATCCAGTCGTAGCCCGCGTGCCGAGTTCGTCCCGGACGTACCGTACGGCATCCCATGTCTGTGCCATGGCCGAGGGTGGCTCGGAGTGGTCAGGCGGTCGCTCTCGTGTCCGTGCTGTCCGTCGTAACTCCAGATATCCTCCCTGCGGACGTCATAGCGACGTCACGGGCACCGATCTTGCACCGTGACGTCACCCGACTGCGTTTGCGCTGGCGGTGAGTCCGCTTCTGTCATTTTCTCCATGCGGACCAGACGCACGTGGCGTTTACCAAGCTGGCCAGGCCTATCCAGAAACGCTCGCCCGCTGCTGTGCCCGCCATAGCGTCGTGCTTCCCATGGCATACAGCGGTATGTTGCGCATCCAGCTCTCGTCGCGATATCCCGAAAGAGAGAACCTCACCGGTTGCATCCCGGGGTTCGCCTAGGAGAACGCCCCGAGGCTCTTCGCGCGAAGATTCTCCTCGGCCTTGACTTCAATGGGGTAGGTCTCTCCGTCCGCCTGCACCAGGAAGTCAATCTCACCGCGAGAGTTCTCGGCGGACCATTAGTAGGGGCTGAGACCGCAGTCATCGACGAGCTGCTGGCACACATACTGCTCGGCAAGGGCGCCTTTGAACTCCGTGAGGAGGCCGTTACCTCCAATCACATCCCTCTCACTCGTGCCCGCCATCGCGCCGAGCAGCCCCACGTCGAGTAGGAACAGCTTGAATGCAGAGCCGTCAGCATATGCGGACAGGGGAACACCAGGCTTCGCAACCCGTCTAACCCTGGTTGCCAGCCCCGCCTGCGTGAGCCACGTGATCGCGGATCGGTAGTCGCGCGCGCGGGCCCCTTCTCGAATCTGTCCGAAGATGAACTTCTTGTTCTCGCGCGAAAGGTGCGCAGGAATGGAGTCAAACACGGCAAGAACGTGCTCAGTTTCGAGCGCAGAGAGGTGCTTTGAGACATCTAGGCGATAGTTGCGGAGTATCTCCTGTTGGACCCCACGTGCGTCGTGAAGGCACCCCGGATTCGACGAACGCGGAGACCGCCTCTGGCATTCCGCCAACGAAGCAATACTGCCGAAGCAAAGGGACCAAACGTGACGCGAACGAATTGACGCTGATGGGGTCCCCCTCGTCGACGAGCTCTCTGAGCATACCGTTTCCCATGGCGTCCATGAACTCCCGGAACGTGAGTGGATGGAGGTCAAGCGTGTTCACCTTCCCCACGGGAAATCCCGTGCCCTGGTGAACCGCGAGCCCAAGAAGCGACCCCGCCGCCGAAACATGAAGGCCGGGCGCGTCCTCGCAGAAGTACTTCAGGGACGTGAGTGCCTTCGGGCATTCCTGCACCTCATCCAGAATGACGAGGGTCTCCCCCTCCACGATTCGGGTTCCCGTTCCGGCCTGTATGTTCGTCAGCAGGCGGGGGATGTCATAGCCAGCCTCGAACACGGATGCCATGGCCGGATTCCCATCGAAGTTAACGTAGGCAACATTCTCGAAGCGCGTAGCTCCAAACTCATTGAGGAGCCAGGTCTTCCCCACCTGCCTCGCACCGTTGAGGATGAGGGGCTTGCGCCTCGGGGATTGCTTCCAATCGTTCAGCTTGGACATGAGGTGACGGTCCATCAGCTGCCTCCAATCGAAATTACGTCCTTGTTTTGGCCATTTATGGTCAAAACAAGGACGTAATTCAATAAGATTTGGCGATTTTCCGCCTGAATACTACTCCCACTCAACCGTCGCAATGGGCTTCGGGCTCAGCTCGTAGCACACGCGGCAGATGCCGGGAACCTCGGCGAGGATGCGATCGGTCATCTTCTTGAGCAGAGCCCAATCGAGCTCGGGCACCTCTGCCGTCATAACGTCCACGGTGTTGATGCAGCGAATGATGCAGGGCCACTCGAAGGCGCGCTTGCCGTCGCGCACACCCGTGGCACGATAGTCGGGCACCACGCAGAAGTACTGCCAAATGTCGAGACCGGCCGCATCAATCTCCTCGCGCACGATGGCGTCGGCCTCACGCAACGCATTCAGTCGGTCGCGCGTAATGGCGCCCGTGCAGCGCACGCCCAAGCCCGGGCCGGGGAACGGCTGGCGATCCACCATGTTTGCGGGCAAGCCAAGTTCGCGGCCAACCACGCGCACCTCGTCCTTAAAGAGCAGCTTTACGGGCTCAACGAGCTCCCAGTTAAGCTCCTCAGGCAGGCCGCCCACATTGTGGTGGGCCTTCACGCCTGCCTCGGACTCCAGGATGTCGGGGTAAATGGTGCCCTGGCCAAGGAAGCCGATGCCCTCGAGCTTCGCGGCCTCCTCGTCAAACACCTTGATGAACTCCTCGCCAATGATGTGACGCTTGGCCTCGGGATCGGCTTCGCCCGCCAAGAGGTCCAGAAAGCGGTCGGTGGCATCCACGTAGATGAGTTCGGCACCCAGCTGATTCCGGAATACGTCGATGACCTGCTCGGACTCGCCTTTGCGCATCAATCCGTGATTCACGTGCACACACACGAGTTGCTTTCCAATTGCCTTAATGAGCAATGCGGCAACCACGCTGGAATCCACACCGCCCGAAAGTGCCAAAAGCACCTTGCCGTCGCCTACCTGCGCACGAATCGCTTCGACCGCCTCGTCGATAAACGCCTGCGCAAGCTCGGGGGTATTGATGCGCGCCATATGCGCCGGCCGTTTGTTAGAGGTAAAGTCCATAACATGCTCCTTCGAAAGTTGGTTGCAATAGCATGTGACTTGTGAGTGTAGCAGACACCGCACGAGTCAACGAGATTTCATAATTTGGTGAGATAGCTTCGGGAGTTTTTCTCACGGGGTTTTCTCACGTACCTTGCAGCTCGGCAACAAAGGTAACGCCGCACACATCAAGAACGTCACCAGCACGCAGGGTTGCGCATCCTTCGAACTTGGAACCATTGACCAGCGCGGGATTGCGTGCACCAAGATCTTCAACCAGCAAGCAGTCACCCCCAATCGCTATGCGAACGTGACGCCGAGAGACCGACCTCGCGTGCAGCACAACGTCGCACGACTCGCCACGCCCCACGACGAGTCCTTCGGTTGGCACGGCAACGCGCACGTCAACAACGTCCGACTTCATGGCCAGCTGCCAGGTGCCAAGCGCACTTGCCTCCTCGGCGTACACGCCCTCGGGCACCACGTCCTCGTACTGAGCTTCGTCGCACCCAAACGCATGCAAGCACTCGAAGCACATGTCCATGTCCTCGAATAGCATTGCGCCGCACTGCGGACACGTCTTTTCGTGCATGCCCTCGTCGAGCACACCCTCATCCACAGCCATCACTCCCCTCTTACTATTCGCATCTTTCGCGCATCGTGGCAAACAGCCTGTCGCCCACCGCAGGCCACGGGCTCTTGGTCGTCGGACGCTCGAGAACATACGTTGCACCACGTGCGCCGACCAATCTTGCGGGCGGCACAGCACGGCATGATGCAAGAACGTGCCCGTCCCCGCTCACGAATGCCACGTCAATCGCATAGCGCATTCCCAACGTATGGATTGACGAGCATCCCACAAGTGCCACGGGACGAGCCCTCGCATCTGTCCCCAAAAGGCCGACGAGTCGCTCCCACCCCGTAGTGAGGGCTCTGCACACGAGCTCCCAGCCCGCGGAATTTGCAAATACCAGCTCCAAAGCCATTTATATCACCACTCCCGGTCGATACCGATCAACCACCAAACTTCGCTCGTGTCGCAAAGCGAAAGGCGCTTGGCACGAAACACCCGCGATCGAAAACGACGACGGCCACGGCCTAAACACCAGCGAACACCTAAACCTCGTAAGTAATGGGGAAACGCTCAGCCTGCGTCCACGCGCGGAATCGCGCACCGACTCCGCAGCAACCTCCACCGAGCATGTTTGGGGTGCGTCAAGCGCACTCTCAATACAATCGCGCACCGACTCCGCTGCAACCAGCTTCGTTTGCGTTCCTGCCGGCGCAACTCCTTGCGATACCACGGCATCGAGCGACACCCTATCGAACGTCGCACAAAGCGCCACGAACCTGGCAAGGTTATAGGACACGAGCGTCACGACCAGCACCACCGGCATGAGAACCGCCAGCTCCACAGAGGCTTGCCCCCGCACGCTATTGAGCTTTTCGGCCTTCGTGTCGTACCAACACCCGAAACCAGTTGCCACCCAACCGCATTTCTCCTTGAGTTTCTCTACAAATCCCCAAGGTCCAGGGTGAGCGGCACACTCACACTGGTCCCCGGTATGGGCAGCTCCGCCAGCACGTCCCCAACGCCTCCTCTCTCGTCCCAAACCCAACAACCCAGCGCATGCGCCACCTCGAGCGCCGAGCCTTGGCTCGGCAACGACTGCACCATGGAGCGCAGCTTGCCCGTCGGTTCTATCCCAGCCTTGCGTAGCACCTGATCGGTTCCCACAAGGGCCGGCTTGCGCATGCGCATGTCCGCAGGCTCCAAGCCCAACGACCCCAACACCCACACGATTCTTCCCCTGAGCCATGATCCAACCGTCCCTCCAAACAATCCGTCCATGCTTCCGACGTACCCGTCCACCTCGCCCCGAAGCCCCTCGAATCTGTTGCCATATGCAACCAGCAGCCTGCCCCAGAGTCCGGCCACGCCTCCCAAAGCCGAACCTCCCGAGCTGCCTCCAACACCGTCGAAGAAGTGCGAGAGCACGTCGTTTCCCTTGGTTGCGTTGTCGGGCGCAAGCGCCGCGGCCGCAACAGCCACGCCCGCCGGCAATTCGCTCGCCGAGAGGAACGCGTCGGTAAGTTCCGACGGCACCGCAGTCCCTGCCGAACGCCGGACCACCGCTACACAACCCCATGCGCCCGGCGGACAAAGTCGTGGCCGTGGTGCGCCGAGCCGAGAAAGGGCCTCCTCAAACGCACGATCGCCCTCCTCCGCAATGCGCTGCATCTCGAGTTCCGCATCCGCCTGTTCGTTGCGCGCGCTCTGATACATCGGCGCCACGTCGACAATAATTTGCCAGTAGTGCTCGTACCCGTTCGTTGCTGACGTCGAAATCGAGGCCACCGCTCCCAAGTCGTGTACGCTCATCCTACATTCCGGGCATTCGCGTACGGCACCTTCCTCCACGGCCGCCACGCTATCGGTGCCGGCATCCTCTCCTCGCGCGCCCGGACAGCTCCACGTCGAGTGCAGCGTACGACCCACCTCCTCTTCCTCGGTACAAGGCCACCGGGCATCCCAATAGAGCCAGGTGTCGCGCATCTCGTTGGAGTTGCGAGCAAGATGCGGAACGTACAGGCTCACATGGCCATCTGCCTCGTGCATGCAATAGGCGCTGTACACTTCCCCCAAGGCATACTCGTAGAATGCCTCCCTCGCACGCGAATCGGTTATCGACTCAATATCGGAGCCTTGCGGGGCCTCGTTCATGAAGCGTCGCTCGTAGTACGCCCGCGACCTGTTTATGGGAAATGAGAATCCCCAAGCCTCAGGTGTGTCCACCCGAGGAACCTCCTCAACGCCAAGCCCAGCCAACGACGCCGCACGCGAGCACAAGCAACTCGGAGAGTCCACGCAATCCGCCTGCCATGCAATCCTTCGGGCCTCGTCTGCACGGGCCTTTGCCTCCTCCATGCGTCGCGTCGCATCGCGAAGCCTTTCCGCTCGATCAGCCACCTCGTCGCCGTCCAGCTCCGTTTCAATAGACGAAAACCTCGACCGGGACTCCTGCGGGAACGGGACGGCAGCCCCCACGAGCGATACGCTGTTCGAACTGTTCGACGAAACGCACGAGGCCGAGTTCGCCACGATGAGGAAAGGCAGCGCTCCCTCAAGCTTGTGCAACCCCGACGCGGCGCTCTTGGCAAAGCGCTGTCGCGCACGCAGGATGTCCCTGCCCATCGAAATCGTTTTTATTGAGACGGCCTGTGCACCGGGGATGGCCGCCGCGACGAGTCCAGCTCCCAGCACTGCCATGCCCGTAAGGCCCATGCTGAGCACGCTGGCGTCCACAACCTGGGCAATGGTGCAATACTTGGCAACGGTATTCTCGCCCGCCATGGCACAGGCATCCGCGACTGGCTGTACGTCCGCCGAGCGAGCAATCGTCCATTCCACAGCGGCGACCGAAAACACCAGCGAGATGCTCACAAGCAACGCCACTGCCGTCGCCACCGATGTATAGCCGTCCTCATCGGTGAACAAGTTTCCACCCGACCGGGTTCCACAATGCGCCGTGAATACGCTAAGCACCCCACGCCTCCATCCATTCATGGTACTCACCTCTCAGCCATTGGGGCCGCATTCGCTCGCTTACCCTCACCCGAATGCGAATGCCCTTCGAATCGGATTCGCCTAACAGCGAGGTAACAACGCCGAAGAGCGGCAGTGGTCGTAGGTGTCCCGAAATCTCCACGTCGCAGGTCCCTTGGCTCGGCAACCTTCTTACATCGACGCGCCAGTCGTCGTCCCCACCCACGTGGAAAAGGCTCGCCTCGGGAACCGCCCGCAACCTGCGCATGGCAAAAGAGCGACAAACCTCGTCGCTTTTCGAGGTGGCTGCCACACGTGCTGTTTCGGCCGCGGCATGACGCATCACCATACGCGTATAGAGCACGCAAACCGGCTGCATAAGCAAGGCAAAGAGCAGCATGAGCACTGGCAGCACCACGGCAGCTTCCACCGAAGACTGGCCGCACTCGCCGCGGGATGCGCACGAACACCCAACGTTAACGTCGCTAATATGACGAAACGTCCTGCAAAAGCCCCACATTGACGCCTTTCTCGGCATTATGTGACGAAGCGTCGCGCGCAATGCGCAGCAGCCTTCCCTCACGAGCTGCACCCCATACAACAGAAAGCGCAACCAACATCGAGAGAAAAGCAAGCAGCACGAGGGCATACTCAACCGTCGACTGGCCTTCCTCGGCCCATTGTTCACACGACATTCTCCACCTCTCCCTCCTTGGACTCCAAACGCACCGATCGCACCACGCACATCTCGTCCTGAACCTCCTCCACCACGCATACGTCCACCCATCCTGGCCCCTCCGTAACGCATCCCCACACATTTCCCAGCAAATCGAGATATCCGGCTTGCATCAGCAAACACGTCCCGTTGGCACGGTATTGCGCCAGCACCTCCTCGGCAGCGACCGGCAAAGCCTCCCGCACCCGCTCCACACTCACTTCCGTGCCCTCGTCGCTCGCGAGCGCGGAAAGGGAGTCTTCCACCACATGCCCCCGACGCGCATCACCGGTAACATCTTGTGATGTGCCCGCACTCTCCGCACCCATTGCACTCTCCGCATCACTCACGTCATCCTCGCCGCTCGCGGCACCGTTCGACGCAGGCTCTTGGCTTTTCTCTGCGCCCGAAGCAACATCGTGCGAGTTCACGTCATTCGGTACGTCATTCGGTCCCTCCCCATGGCCCTCGTCTGCCTTGAGGCCAACCTCGCAAGGTGGCACGTCGCGTGGTTTTGGAACCTGGGGCCCCGCCGCCCTCAACCAAGCTGCGAGGACGGCGAGGACGCATACAACGGCGAACCCTAGCACGACAACCGATGCGCGAACTCCACGACGGCTAGAGCGAGTTGATGCCATCGCTAATTGCCTGCCAAAGCTCGGCAACCCTTCCCCTGAAGGCGATGATGGCGACGATGGCAATCACCACCAGCACGCCCACCAGGATTGCGTACTCCGTGGTCCCCTGGCCACGCTCGTCGCGTACGACCTTTGCGAGCTCCCCCTTGATGTTCGTTTTGCCTGCCATGTTCTCTCCTTTCCAATCAACCGACCTATGCCATGCCGAGTGCGGGACCCAGCAACGGACCAAGTATGGTGAGCAGCATTGCGGGAACGATAAGTGTGCCGAGTGGTATTAGCATGCGAACCGGCACACGTTCGATTTCCTCCTCCACCTGCGATCGCTGCTCGTCTCGTATAACTTGCGCTTGCCGTTCGAGTGCACTGGCGAGAGGCGTACCAAAGGCCAGGGCATCGGTCACCGTTGTGGCAAAGCGCTTCATTGCCGGAGAGGCCACCTCGCTTGCCAACACCCGCAACGCCTCGGCACGACCGCGCACCCCCATACGCCAAGAGAGCATCGCGTTGCGCATCATGTTCGCGAGAGGCGTTTGGTATCGCTCGCAGTACAGCTCAAGCGATGCGTCGAACGAAAGCCCGGCAGCAATGCCTAGCGTAACGATGTCGAGAAACACCGGCATGTCGCGCGTTGCACGCCGCGCCCGCTCGCGTCGTTCGGACTGCTCCCTCATCGAGCGCACAAGACGGGAGGCGCCCAATGCGTCAATAAGGCCATTGACTTCAGCGCGTCCCAACGTCTTGTGTCGCGACGTGCCACGCGAAGAGCCCACGGCGATCCAAGCACAACCGAAGCCAGCCAAACCCACTATCGCCGCGCATGCAACACGCAAAACGCTCATCGCAGAACCCCCTTTAGCATGGAGCGAATTGCAAGAAGCGCAACGCAGTCCATAAGCACCCCCACCGCCAAACAACCAATGCCCGCAGGCGTCCCAAGACCCTCCCGGAAGTCTGGGGAGATAAGCGAGAGCAGAACGACCATCGCTACCGGCAAGACGCATACGATGCGAACCGAAAGACGCACCTGGGCCGTCTTAACCGCAAGGGTCCGTTCGAACTCCCCTTGTTGCTCGACGAGAACAGCCGAACGCTGGAAAAGCTCTTTGAGAGGACAGCCCGTTCGTTGCGAGATGCTAAGCGCGCATACCATAAGCCCCGCTCCCGGCGCATCGAGCTCTGCGGCAAGCTTACCCAAGGCCTCTTCCGCCGACATGCCGCACCGCAACCTAAGCGACGCGTGCGCGAACGCCTCTGCGGCGGGACCACCCTCATGGAGCCCAACATAGTCGATAGCCTGCATAAGCGTGTGTCCCGCGCCCAGCGCCGTAGCCAGCGTGCGAAACACATCGGGCATTTGCTCGATTATCCTTCGCTCACGAGCCCGCTGAACCTGAGCGGCACGAATCGGAAAGGCGCATACTAATACTGGGATGGAAGCAACGCAGCCCACGGGTGACCACATGATTACTCCCGTACCAACACACGCAGCCATGCACGCCACGACGAGCAGCACGATGCACTCCTGCTGCGAGAACGCTCCGCCCGCCTTGTCCATCCGCACGCGCAATTCCTCGGCAACGACGCATACGGGCCTCCATCCCCCAAGCAACGCGCATGCCGACGACGAGGAAAGACGCGCTAGGACCCTCTTTGCCACATGCTCGAAGGCACGCATGCGTACGCCAACGCGTGCCGGAGGCAAAGCCTCGTACGAGAGCAGTACCCACGATGCCATCCACGCGAGTCCGCCACATGCTACGCAAACGAGTGCTCCCACGTCTCCACCTCCTCCTGCTCAAGCAACCCTTCATTAACCGCCCTCGCCACAAAGGAGGGTGTGCGACGCAACTCCCACGAGCGCGTCGCGTCATCGAAGTGCACGCATTCAGCGAGGTCGATTGCAACATCTGTACCTTGGCGCACCTCGCTCAACGTGGTAATAAGACGTTTTCCGTCCGCAAAGCGTCGCGACATTACCACCAAGTCGAGTGCAGAAGCCACCTGCTGCTCAATGATGTCGGTTGGCAGGTCCATGCCGAAACGCGCCATCAGCACGAGTCGAGGCACGACTTCGCTCGTCTCGCCGGCATGTAAAGTTGTGAGCGACCCGTCATGTCCCGTATTCATGGCCTGTAGCATGTCGATGGCCTCTTCACCACGGACTTCCCCCACCACAATCCGGTCGGGACGCATGCGCAGGGCATTTTTCACCAAATCGCGTATCGTTACCGCACCCGTTCCCTCAATGGAAGCATCACGCGCCTCGAGACGCACCACATTGGGATGCGACTCAAAACGAAGCTCCGCCGAGTCCTCAATGGTTACGATGCGCTCTCGTGGGTTAATTTCGCACGAGAGCGCGTTAAGAAGGGTGGTTTTCCCCGATCCCGTTCCACCGGCGACGGCAATGTCCTGGCGAGTACGCACCGCCCAGCTAAGCAGCGTGGCGTACCAGTCCGGCAACGCCCCCAGCTCCACGAGCCGCGCGAGCGAGGTGATGCGATTCGAGAACTTGCGAATGGTCACTGCTGGCCCGTCTATGGCGATGGGCGCGGCAACGGCGTTCACTCGGTCGCCATTCGCGAGGCGCGCGTTCACGATGGGACTGGCTTTGTCCAGCCTGCGTCCCAAAGGCGCCAGAATGCGATCGATCACCAGCATGATTTGCTCCGAGGACTCAAACACGCGTTCGGCCGCATGAAGCTCGCCACCGCGCTCGAAAAAGAGGCGATCGCAGCCGTTGACCATAACCTCCGTGATTTCGGGATTCTCGAGTAGTGGCTGCAAAGGGCCCAGACCGCACACCTCGTCGAGTACCTGCCGCACCACTAGCTCGCGCGCCTCGGACGCAAGCGATCCATAGTCGCCCGTGTTGAGCACCGTCTGGCATGCCACGCCGATTTCGTCGCGCGCAGAATCAATGTGGTTGTTCGTTGCCATCGCAGCTATGGCAGAGAGCCCCAGCCGTTCAACAAGGTCGCGCTTAAGGCGTTCGCGCGCTTGGGTAAGCTCTATGTTGCCCGATACGATTGGCTCGGAAGTCTGTTCTTGTTCTCGTACCCTCTCGAGCACAGACATGCTACACCGCCTCCCTCATCCGTCCGAATGTCCAACGAGAACGTTGCGTGCGTCGCTCGCACAAGCGCTTCGCCTCGGGCACATCGGGCAAACAGCCCAGCTCGCCAAGCATTTTTGCCAGCGACTCGGCCGATGACTCGGCAAATCTGGAGCCTAAATCGAAGAGGTCGCGCACCCTGCCCTCAGCCAAACAATCCGAGACCTCCGCGCCGCCATCGAATACGCGAAGGGGACGTGCCGTCTCGAGTCCCACCTCACCACGATTGATAGTGGGCTCCGCTCGTCTCCCACATCGGTTGGCCAGGCGAGCAATGCGGGTTCGCGCCACGCCCAAACGCACGGCGAGTCCCCCAAGACGCGCCTGTGCAACGGACGATCCCGGTCGTCCGTCCACCACCAACACGAGCCGATCGCATTGCTGGGCGGCCTGTGCGACGGCATCGGTAAACGTAGCAGGGGTATCTACCAACACCAAATCGTGCCTTCGCGCAAGAACGTCGAGCAGGCGCTCCGTATGCGGATACACGGCATCGGCCATCTCGGGACGATCGCACGATCCCCACAGCGTGACGCGCTCGCTCACCGCGTTTCCACACGACATGAGCATATCCTCGTCGATGGTCTCCGCATGCGCGAGTCTGCCCAAATCGGCAGCACCGGCAGCTCCAAAACAGCTATAGAGATTTCCACACGTAAGATCGAGGTCGCACGCCGCGACGTTCATGTTCCACGAGGCGGCAGCGGAGGCCATCGCCGCAAGCACCGACGTTTTGCCCACACCTCCCCTTCCCGAGACGAGCACAATGATGGGCGCATGGTTTTGAGGCTCGCCATGGTTCAATCGCTGCATTCTGGTCACATTGGACTTCGCATGCTCGTCGTTCCCCCGGATGCCCGCTTGGGGAGATGGTGCTTTCCCGTTTGCTGGAGTCGGCACAAACTGAGGCGCAGGCACGGAAGGCAACATCACTTCTGTAACTGGTTCGCTTGCGGGCGTCTCGCTTTGCACAGGCATTGCATGCCCTACCACAGTTCGATTGGTCGCATTGTGCGGCTGCCTTTCGGTTTCCTCTGGACGGGGGATAACCGGAATCGACCTGAGCCGCTGAGGCGTCGCGACGTCCATTACCAGCGTAGGGATCTCGTCACTCACAAATATCGGCTCATCTATGTTATCGGCTGGCTCCCGCCCATCCAGGTTAAGCTCTATGACGGCATCGGCTCCGAGCAGGTTCGCCTTACGCCCAAACTCCTCATCGGGGCAGGAGCACACGAGCACCACCTCGCTTGCCCGACCATCACGTGCCACGGCAGCGGCCACATTGAGCGCCGAGAATCCCTCGCCCAAGGGGCCAATAGCCACATGCGCACCTGGTGCCGCATCGCGCGCCCACGACCGTAACTCAGCAGCAGAATCCACAAACAGCACGTTTGCGTCGGGCGCGTACTGGCACACCGCCCTCCTCATCGCGTCGCGCACGTCCTTCTTGGCAAGGCATACCCACAACCGCGTCATGCTACTCCCCTTCCCGGGCGTCTTTGCCCTCGCTCTTCGGCAATGGCTCCACCGAAACTTCGGACCCTGTTCGCGTCGACGCAAAGCTCTTCACGTCATCCGCTGGGCACACTATGCGCAGGTCGCCCGAGGCGCTCGCCGTGAGCACGGAAGGAACGTCTTCGGCCGTTACGGCAATCGTGATGCTCCCCCTTCCCATCGAGCCCGATCCTCCGGGCACCGCAAGCACCGTCGCGTCGCCGCCAATGATTTCGGCACCGTCTTCTGTGGCCCTGTACGTCACCACGTGCGTTCCCGTCGCTATCCCATACGTCACGCCAAGCTTTTCGGTTATTGGAACCGAGACGGCAACGTGGCCCGACGGAATCTCTGCCATCTCAGTAGGATCCCTAAAGTTCAACTCCGTAAGTGGCGCACCAGCACACGCCGGCACACTCACTTCTCTGCCAACGACGTCATCCATGCTCGTTTGGGCTCCCTCTGGCGCAAGCGATGCCAACCAGTCGCGCACTTCGACGTCTCCCGCGGCAACAGACTCGCCCGCTTCGATGCCTCTCGTCGCAACGACCAGCGAGACCACCTCCCCACCGTAACGCCTCATAGCCTCTGTTCTCGTTCTCTCGGCCTCATCACGCACGTGCCCGGTGTACCCAAGGCACACAAGAGCTGCCAAAACGGCACATCCCGACGAGAGCACGATTCTCGTTCGCTTCGACATGCACACCTCCCAACACCGCCAGCAGCGGCCTCCCCGTTTCCGTACGAACATTGTGCGTGGCGTCGCAACAAAACGACGCGAGCATTTCGTGCCAGGTAACAGCCAACTTGCGGATATTGAGCAGCAATTGAGCGAAAACCTGCATTTTCGCAGGTAGAAAAGGTGCCGGATTCATGGACAATTGTCGTGCAAAACCCCAACAAGTCCCAAACTCATCGTGTTTGCCCATATAACGACGAAACCGTATTCACGCTCCTCCCGAATCGTCCGTTTTTTCCCGAACAAACGAAAGTTGCACAAAACAAGCACCTCACAATGCGCTAGAGTAAACAAGTCACGTTTTCATCAACTGAGCGAGGTGCCCATGAAGTGTCCGAACTGCGGTTCACTCATCGACGACAATTCAAAATTCTGCGTTGCGTGTGGAAGCCCCATCACACCCGCAGGCGAATCCTCGTTTAGGGACGTCGCAGGCTCGTCTATACACAGCGGCGAATCGTCCTTCTCGCAGCCTCCCATAGCAAGTACCTCTCTGCTCGACAGCAGCACATTCTCCGCAAAGGTATGTCCATACTGCGGTTATGAGGTCGATTTCGGCCAGTCGCAATGCACTCAATGTGGCAGACGCATTCCCACTTCAATTGACGACTTCCCCACTTCCGAAACGAAGGGTTCCACAAGCAAAATAGATGGAGCTGCCCAGCCCTCCTCATGGTTACAATCCCAACAGAGCCAGTCATACAACATGGATTCGGCTTTTGGTAAATCGAGCACCACGCTTAGCCTCGACGAGGCAAACGGGCACAACCCCGCGCCACCCGTCGAGCACATCGAACAAACGCCGGCCCGCAATAACCACCGCATCGCCGCCATTGTTGGAGCCGTCGTAGCCGTTGTTGCGCTTCTTGCGGTGGGCATTGTATTTCTTGCGAATCCTGCACCCCAGCCCAAGTCCGAGCCAACCCCAAAAGAGGAATCTGCAGCTCAGCCTTCGTACGAACCAGGATCGCTCGTCGGCCATTTCACAATGAGCGATGCCGACTATGGAACGGCAGATTACACCGACGCCATAGTCCTCGACGCAAGCGAGAACGGCGATGCAACACTGCTTTATCGTGGCAACATGGTGTCTGGAAAGCTCCAGCAGGCATCCGAAACGGAAGACACCTTTGTGTACAAGTTGCGCAACCTTAAAGACGATACAGGCAAAGAGCTGCCCAACGCTGTGGTAACCATGGAGGTGCCCAAAACATTTACTCCCAACAACCTCGCGGGCATGTGGCGCATGTGTTACCGCAACGAGGACGATCAAACCTCCATTAGCGACTGGGCGGTTGTTAACGACGACGGCGAAACGGGCGTTGCGGGCTTTAGCAATAGTTTCGACATCTTCAGCGTGAGTCGTGAGTACGTACAACAGAACTCCTCGCGCAGGGCTTGGACAAAAAACGGCGAGGGAAAGTACCGCATCACCGCCCCCGACAAGAACGGCGTGGAGCGCATCATTTACATCTCCGGCAATTAACCCTTGCGCAAACCTTTGCGCAAGGAAACCATATGCCTCACGTATGTGGCGAGCCAAAACACACCGCGACGCACGAGGTCAACACCCACACAGGCCGCAAACACCCCAACCACCACGGCAACGGTACGCGGAAGCCAAAACGGCGATGCATATGTTGCGCCGAACGGCAACCATGAGTCCCAGAGCACGCCTTTTATGACGGGATGCTCATGCAGCAAATACACTCCTACGGTAGATGGCGCCACGAAGTTTATTGCGCGGCTCTGGATGCGCAGCCTCGCAAAAACGAGCAGCAGCCCCAGAGCCTCGCCCATCACTAACACCCCACCCGGTGACCATTCCCACCGCATGGGGTCGTTGTTCGAAATGCTCATGGGAAAGAGCTTCACCAGCACACCCAAACCAACGCCAAGAGCAAGCGAGCCGATGAAGAGCGCCCAACCCATACCGGGGCGTTCGAGCACGGGAGATGGATACCATCGTACGTAACTCACTACAACTGCCAGCGCAAAGAACGCGGTGAGGGAGCTAACCGGAAGGGACGCAAACGAGAGCATGGGCAACGTCCCCACCACAACGACGACAACGTACACGAGTTGCGCATGCATATGCCGTCCCAGCGAGTGCAAGCCATGCAGCAAAAAAGGTAGGAACAGCAGCAGCACCGCATATGTAGTCATAAACCACCACAAAGACGAAATTGTGGGGAAAAGCGAACGCAGGAAGAAATACTGAGGCCCGTCGCAGTGCAGTGCAAACTTCGACACAAAGAACAGAGGCATGCTATAGCTAAGAAGCACAGCCTCCGTCTTTATGAGGTGCCTGCGCACCTCGTGCACCGTTAGGTTTCGCTGTGTGAGGAACCAGAGCGAAATGCCTAGGAACACCGCCACGCCCACCTCACCGCCCGTCTCGAGCACGAAGAAGAACAGCCATCGAACGCCAAGTGGGTATGCGTCAAGCGGCGGGTTTGCATACCTCACAAAATGGTGCGCCACCACCATAAGCATGGCCACGATGCGCAATAGCTCCATGTTCGATTGTCGCGGTGCCTTCGGGCTTTTCTCCACCCGTTTTGGTTTATACAAACGCGATTGCGTCATGTGCCACCTTCTCATCGTTTCACATTGGGCGTGTAACATACGCCAAGACGAGCTGTTAAACCGCGGGCCCGCGCGGCAGCAACTGAAATGCACACCTATGAGTCGCCCGAGCTCGAGGCGTCCACCTCGAAGCTTACCTCGTCAAGACCTTCCACATGAAGCCGAATCAGTCGCTCGATTTGCCTCTTCTGAGCCTCGCTCAGCTCGTTTTTCGAACAAACTGTGGCAATAACGCTCTCCACGAGTGCGCCTTGCTTCTTGTCGTACGAATGCAGTCGTCCGATGCGATAATCCGTAACATCGGTACACACGATGCCCAACTCCATGGTCGTGAGCTCGGTATCGTAGATATCTGCCACCTCGAACACATTTCCGTTTTCAGCAACAGCCTTTCGAATCACTTGAGCCGTAAAGAAAACACAGGGAAGTGCGAGCAGCAGCGCTCCAACTATGAAGCCACGACTCATCGCACGGGACCTCTCACGCGCGGTCTTCATCTCCTCCACCGAAACGATGCCATCGTAATCGAGATCGGCGTGCACGGGAAGCCGCAGCATCATGAGAACACAATACGCGCCAAAGGCAATGAACACGACGTTTATCAAAAACTCGTAGAATCCCGATATCCCAACGGCAATATCGCGTGTCGCGATTCCATATCCGGAAGCACACAGCGGTGGCATGAGCGCCGTAGCCACGGCAACACCTGCTATGAGCGTCGATGGCTCCTGCTTGCGCGACGTGCCCAAGGCGCCTGCAAAGCCACCCACAAATGCAATCATTACGTCCCAAATCGTGGCATTCGTGTTTGTTTCCAACGAAGCCGTCGCGCGCGAAATGGGCGAAAGCACGAAATACAAGGCCGATGTTGCGAGGCAAACGATGACTTGCACAGCGAGACCAAGTACCGCCTCTTTCAAAAATTCGCGATCAGCCGTAGCGACGGCATAGGAAATGGCGAGCACCGAACCCATGAGAGGGCATATGAGCATGGCACCAATAATCGCCTCCGTAGAGTCAAGGTTGAGCCCTATGCAGGCAATTATCATGGCTGCCATCAACTGCAAAACATGAATGCCATGGATGTTCGCACCTTCAACAATGCGCTTGCGGATGGTTTTGTATCGAGCTCGTCCCTCTCCCACGTTAAAGAAGCGCATAACCGTGCTTTTGAGCTTTCGTGACGAATCCATGTAAGCCTCCTTTCGCCTTTCGCAGCGTCATGCGGGTGGCGTTATGCCCACATGCTCGAATGCGGCTAACGTTGCCTGACGCCCTTGTGGCGTACGCACGATTAGCCCCTGCTGTAGCAAATACGGCTCATACACGTCCTCGAGCGTGGCGGGATCTTCGGCAACGGCACTTGCTATGGTGGTGAGCCCAACCGGTCGTCCCCTAAACGTTTGCGTGAGTACCGTGAGGATTTTGGTATCCATCCAGTCGAGCCCAAGCTCGTCAATCTCGAAGAACGAAAGTGCCTCGGCAGCAACTTTCCATGTAATAAGGCCGTTCGCCTTTACCTGTGCGTAATCGCGCACGCGCTTGAGCAGTCTGTTCGCCAAGCGTGGGGTACCGCGACTTCGCGACGCAATCTCGGCGGAAGCATCCTCGTCAACACTCGTTCCCAAAATTCTAGCTGAGCGACGCACGATTTGTGCCAACTCGTCCACCGAGTAATAGTCCAAGCGGTACGAAATGCCAAAGCGATCGCGTAGCGGTCCGGTAAGCAATCCGGTACGTGTTGTAGCGCCCACTAGGGTAAAGTGCGGCACGTCCAGACGAATCGAACGTGCGGCAGGGCCCTTGCCAATAACGATATCGAGATAAAAGTCCTCCATAGCAGGATACAACACCTCCTCAACCTGATGGTTGAGGCGATGAATCTCGTCAACGAAGAGTACGTCACCCTCCTCGAGATTCGTTAGTATCGCCGCAAGGTCGCCGGTACGTTCAATGGCAGGACCCGACGTAGCCCGCATGCGAGCACCCATCTCGTTCGCCACGATGCCCGCCAAAGTCGTTTTTCCCAATCCGGGAGGACCCGAAAAGATTACATGGTCGAGCGACTCGTGACGTTCCTTCGCCGCCTGCATGAGCACCCTCAAGTTGTCGCGCACACGCGCTTGCCCTAGGTAGTCGTCGAGTGTTTGCGGACGCAGGGTTCGATCAACATCTAGGTCCTCGCCCGTAAGCTCGCCCGTTACCGAACGGGCCGCACCACTCGTGTGCATGGGCTGCCCCATTGCATTGGCAAACAGATCGCCGGAATCCGCCTCCCACATGGATTATCCCCTTCCCCCCATGCGCTTGAGCGCATATGCCAATGCCTGCTCAACAGTCGTGGCACCGGCCTGCTCGTGCCCCTCAAGCGCAAGCTGAGCCTCTTGCCGCGTAAAGCCCATCGAAAGCATAGCCTCGGTAACATCGGCCTCCACACCCGTTGCCCCGTTCGAGACCGCAGGTTTAGCTTCCGCCGGCATCTCGGGTGCGAGCGTGCTCAGCACAACATCTTTTTTGAACACATCAGCCAGCTCGATAATGAGCCTGGCTGCAGTTTTTTTGCCCACGCCCGGCACCTTAGCCATACGCGTTGCATCTTGGTCCTGTACCACGCCCATGAGTATTTGCGGACTGAAGGTAGAGAGCACCGAGAGCGCAAGCTTAGGCCCCACGCCCGATATTTGCACCAAGCGGTCGAACAATGTTCGCTCGGCCACAGAGGCAAAGCCGTAAAGATCAATGGCACCCTCGCGCACCACCAGTCGCGTGAGCACGGTTACATCGCGCGTTCCCACCGGCGGTAGCGACGATGCCGCCATGGAAGACACGCCCATCTCATAGCCAACACCCCCCACATCAAGCACCACGCGTGTGGGCTCAACATGCAAGAGCCTTCCCGTAAGCGATACTATCATGCAGAGGACCTCCTACTCTGGCGAAGCCGACCAACGGAGTTGTTTCCAGATGCCCCGCCACCTCGGTGTGCAGCGCTAGCAGCCGCCGTTAGTTGTCGTGCCGCCTCGCGATTCGCAGCATGCTGCGCCTCTTCTTGCTCAAGCATTTGCGCCGCCGCATGGTCGCGCGTAATTGCTCGCGTACGGATGAGGTTCGCGTGACAAACGGCACAAGCGAGGGCATCGGCCGCGTGATCGGGACGAGGATCGTGATCGAGCGCAAGCACATTGCGTACCATATAGATTACTTGGCGCTTATCGGCAGCACCCGTACCAACCACAGCCTGCTTGATTTGCATGGGCGTGTATTCTCCCACCTCGAGTCCTGCATTGGCGCACGCCACAATGGCGACGCCACGCGCCTGGGCCGTCGCCATAGCCGAGCGAACATTGTCGCCAAAGAAGACCTTCTCGATTGCAAGCTGGGTAGGACCAAAACGCTCTATGGCCTCGCTCAACTCATTGAAGATTGCTCCCAAACGCTCGGCGAGAGGCTGCGACGCCTTGGTAGTGACGCAGCCGTAGGCACGCGCACGGCACAAAGAACCCCGGGTTTCCACAACACCCCAACCAGTGTGCGCCAAACCAGGGTCAACACCAAGAATAATCATGCCACCTCCATCCCCACGCGCGAACGGCCGTTCTATACTACCACAAAGCTCGGCACTTTGGGGGATGCTCCCCGAGCATCTCGTACGAGTTGCCCGGGGAGCATCCCCCAAAAGACATTTGCGCATACCCTACACGTGGCAGAGCGGTGATGTGCGCACTGTTGGTTTCGCGGGGATATCGGCAGGCATGGTAAGCTTAAACGTCGCAGTGGTATCTCCCTCGACGTCGATGTGGATTTGCGTACGACGCGTGTCGCGATCGTATACCCGCATCGCACCATGTGCCCATGCAGGAATCTCCTCAAGAAGCGGGCTGTCCATATGCACTTCAAACTCGCTAATGGTACCTCCAAGCGGGGCCATGAGGAATATGGTATCAATCATGTCACCACGGCTACGCTTGTCGGGATTGTTACCGCGAACGTATACGGGAGCATCGTCAGCCTCCGCAGCTGTCATGTTGTTGTGGAAATGTGCCGTCACGTTATACGTTATTGACCCATCTTCGTTGCGTACCCCGTCATCTATATCTGCCCAAATGTTGAGGTACCACGAAATCTTCGACCAAGTATTGTCGTTCGCGTATACGCCAAGCTCGGGTTTGGAGCGATCAGTCGAGAGCTCTCCCGATATCCCAATCCTACGTAAGAGCTCTTCCTCTTGCGGATCGGCCATCCATGCCTGCGCATGCCTATCCTCGCCTGAACGCGTAATAACGTCGAAGAACGCGTCGAAATCCACATTCCCCATGCTGGAGAGTATCTTCTCGGCAGATTTATGAGCGACGTCGTTGAAGAACGCGTCCTCTTCCTCCGCAGTGCCATCCTCGTAGTCGTCGCCATAGCGCCAATACACGGCACTCAATACCTCCGCCGCGGCGTTGTCGCCGTTAATCTCGGTGCCATCCTCGGCAACGATGCCACCCGTAACGCCGAGCATACGTTGGACAAAAACGGGATCGAGCCCAAACACGCCATCGATGTGCTCGCCATACGAGGCTTCCCAAAAGTCCCTCAGGAGCTCGCCCGAACGAAGGAAATTGGGCGTGTACGTAATGGCAGCGGGATCCGCTGCGAGCGAATCGTAAAACGCAACAATCTCTTCCTCGGACGCACCACCGCGAACGTCCTTCTCCGTGGCCGCGGTTTTAAGATCGTAAATCGAAACGAAATCGCCCAGCTCTATGTTGCCATTATTTATGGTAAGTCGGCCGACGGATCCTGGGAAACCACCCGCCGATCGAATCTCGCTGTTCGCCTGCGCCACAAGCACGTAGGTGCGTGTTTGTCCGCCATCGCCAAGGATGCGCAAAAGCGTCGTGAACAAACCGTCGGCGTCGCTAAGCAAACCGCTTGCATCGGCTATGGGACCACGCACTTTTCCAATAAGTTCGTTAACGCTACCAATAGACCCATTGGGAAGACTCGAAATGGTATCCGCATCTTTTACGATCACCGGTGCCGCAGCAACCACGGAATCGCGCATCCGTCGAATAACATCGGTGTTTATACGCCCGTTATCCATCAGGCTCGAAAACTTAATACCCGCAAGACCGTCCACGAGAGGCGTAAGCGCGTTATCCGAGAGGTCTTCGGCACAAGAAACAATAGTGCGGACGTTCTTAACATCGGTACCCACGACGGGAACCATCTCGCCTGCGGCCCATAGCGGCGAGGAAACCTCAGCGTCCATGGCTTTAATATCGTCTTGAATAGACGCGGCCGTCGAACGAAGCGCCTCCTCATCACCCTCAAGGAACGCATCTTTGAGCATCGGTGCCTTGTCTTGCACATTGTATGCAATCGCCTTCACGTTGTTGGCGGAGCCATAGAGCATAAAACCGCCCACTGCTCCCACCGCAACGAGCAAAATAACAACCGCAACTAACACCTTAATTACTACGCCGC
Source organism: Atopobiaceae bacterium (assembly GCA_017510785.1). GTDB lineage: Bacteria > Actinomycetota > Coriobacteriia > Coriobacteriales > Atopobiaceae > RUG440. The sequence continues at coordinate 26,920 of JAFWMH010000024.1, forward strand.
GTCTTCGGGCACGCGTCTCATCCTCAATATCGATGGTTTGAGTACTTGGAATCTCAACCTGAACGGGTTCGACCGGAGGTTGAACATCGCTGCTCCACGAACGGCCATCAATGGAATCGGGGTCGCGCAGTAAGCCCATCTCGTCCTCTGTGTAGCCCTCCGGGACGTCGTACTCTGTGTTGTCCGCCATGAGCACCCCTGTCTTCGATACGTACGTGGACATACCACCATACCATACTTCGTCACATTTCTGCAAACGTACTATTTGGCGATGAGATGGTCTTCGAGAGGTGTGTTAGTTTTCAGAGAATGGGCTACCCCAGGTGAGCGGTCCAAAGGGGGCATCCCCCGCCGTAGGAGCACCGCCGCCACTTTGGATAATATCGCGAATCAGCCCAAGCAGCTCGCCCACCTGGCGATCCGCGTCGGCTCCGCCCGTCATCTTGGGCATCTGCTCGGAGAATTCCTCCTGCAACTGTTCAAGAAGGGCTGCAATCTCTGCCGCAACAGGGTCCTCTTCACTAATAGAGACGCTACTGGATTCGCCTTCGCCTAACCCAGATGCTCCCCGCATCAGCTCATCTAGCTTCGAGGCCGCTCGTTCAAGAGCAAACCTACCCATGCGCTCGTTTTCGCTTCGTACGCGATCGCGCCAAGCCATACCGAACGGCGCATCGGCCTCATGCAGCGTGCAGGACGAAACGACGATGCAGGGGGCCAAGGTCGCACGTGCAACCCGGTTGTTGTGCAAGGTGTTTATGATGTGCTCGCTCAACAGCCGATTACCCTGCCGCGACACGACGTCGGAAATCGAGCATCCCCACTCAAGATACGTCGCAAGAGTAACGTCTATACGTTCGAGACGAGCCTCTGCAGTCGGTCCCGCCTCCTCTATGCCTTCAACCGCAGGCACATCGTAGGCACGCAACGACTCGGATGCGATGACTGGCGATATCGTGTTGCGAAGACGCCCAAGGCGCATCACATCCGTACGATACACATCGCCAAGCGGCGCTAACGACGCAGAGTCGCATCGAACACGATCCAACTCAACGGCACATGCGGTTTTATCTGCCGATGAGAGTACCAAAGAACCCGTCGCCCGCGCCAACGAGGCTAGCCGTACCTGCGTGAGGTCGCACAACAATTGCGCATCGGCATCGGGCGGAGCCGAAACGCCACACTCTTCACTCAACGAAACGTGTAGCGAACGCGCGAATTCGACGGCACGACGCCTACCATCTTCGCTTGCCGCTGCATCCACAACCACGTGCACACGCGTAGGTCCAAGAGCGTCGGTTGCCAACGCAGCCAGCACGCTCGAGTCGAGCCTCCCATCGAGCGCAAGCGCTACGTCCGCATTACCCGACTTTTCGATGTGATCGCGCAAGCCAAGCGTCAAAGCTTCCCATAAGTGCAGCGAACGGTCATAAAGCTCCGGCTCAAGCGGCTCGGCGACGGGCTCCTCCGCATGCTGGCCCACTTCGGCAAGGATAAGCGCCTCCTCAAATGCAGGCGCACAGGCAACGAGCTCACCTCGTGGACTAATAACAAAACTGGAGCCGGTGAACACTTGCAGGTCGTAGCATCCAAGAGGTCCCACGCCCACAATCCAAGCATCGAACGCCCATGCGTCATCGCGAAAGCGGTTCTCGGCAAGCGACGCACCTAGCGCGCTTGATGGGTCGTCAAGCGCAAAGCCCGCACTCTCAAAAAAGAGTATCGCATCAATCTTGGCATCGCGCGCCTCAAGCAAGTCGAAGTCGTCGTAATCGAAGGCAATGCCAAACTGCACGCCTCCTTGTTCGAATACGACGCACCCCTCGTTTTCGGCTTCCTTAACGAGTGCGAGCATTCGAAGCGGATGAAAGCCATCGCGTTGAACCAGCATTACCTCAGGCTTGTTGTCGGACACAACCCCCGTTCCGATCGGGATGATGCAAGGACACGCAACCCGCTGCGAAAGCTCGCCGAGCATGGCGTAGAGGTCCATTCCGAAGCCCTCCAAATCACCTTGATCGGGCACCCGCTGGCCAACAACGGCAACGGACGGCAAAACAAGCAGCTCGGCACCCTCACCAACCGCACGCGCCGCAAGCTCCACGACGCGTTCCGTAGTTGCAGCAAAGTCGCCCGCACGGGTACTGATTTGTGCCACGGCAATCTTCATGTTGGCTCCTCACTCTGCTTTGGTGCTTACATCAGCATAACATTGCCTTCCCGGCCAAGAACGTCGTGAACCTCGGCCAGCATGAGTGCGTTGCGTGCGTCAACACGTGAGGGCAACGCCAGCCGCATGGTATCGCCCGTTTCGGAACGCACGCAAATCTCCACGCGGTCAAGCCCTCCGTAGCGCGAAAACACCGAACCCAGCTGTTCCATGCGACCACGGCTCAAGCGATACGATGGTAACACGACCTCCATTATTTTGGGCCGATTGGTAGCCTCGCTTAACTCAAGCGCTTCCACCGACGAGCAAATCACCTGGTTCCCACGATCGCTGCGCTCGAGCTTCCCCACGATTTTAACGAAGATGTCGCCCTCGCTTTCGCCCGTCTCCAGGTTAACCTCGCCCGCAAGGGTTGCCGCACACTCTTCGTAAAGATTGGGAAACACCACACAGCTTATTTCGCCTTCCATGTCCTCGAGCGTAACGATGGCCATGGCCTTCCCCGTCTTAGTGTTCTTTTTCGCAACGCCCGAAACCATCCCCGCGAGACGAATCGACTTGCCCTCCTCCACGCGCGGCACCGACGTCGTTTGCCCAGTACGTGCGTCAACAATCTCGTCCGTTGCCTCAAGATCGGATATTTGATAATCGCGTGCCTGTGCAAGCGCATACTCAAACGGCCCGAGAGGGTGATCGGAAACGTAGCGTCCGAGCACTTCCTTCTCCATGGCAAGCTTAATCGAGCGGTCCCATTCCACGCCATCGGGCTCGGGTACGTCTTGGTCGAAGCCAGAACCCTCCACCGACCCAAACATGTCGAACAACGACACCTGGCCCGACGCCCGGTCGCGCTGACGTTTGGACGCTGCGTCGAGAATGTTCTCTGGATTGAGCTTGTCGACAAAGAACATAAGTTGACGCCGGGTGTAGCCCGTTGAGTCGAACGCACCGCTCTTTATGAGCGCTTCCACTACGCGACGATTCGCGACGCTCGAGTCCACACGTTCCACAAAGTCGTGCAGCGTGGCAAACGGACCTCCCTTCTCGCGTTCGGCGAGAATCGCCTCGCCCACGCCCTCGCCCACGCCACGGATGCCAGCGAAACCGAAGCGGATGCCCTCGGGCACAGCCGTGAAGTCCTTGCCTGACTCATTGATGTCGGGCGGGAGAATATCTATGCCCTCATGACGGCATGCGCTGAGGTAGTGCACAATCTTGTCGGTTTTGCCCATGTAGCTCGTGAGCACCGAGGCCATGTACTCACGCGGGTAGTATGCCTTGAGCCACGCCGTTTGCATAACGAGAATGGCATAACCCGCGGAGTGCGACTTGTTGAACGCGTAGGAGGCGAACTCGAGAACGTCGTCCCAAATGCGTTGCGCAATCTCGCGCGTGTAGCCGTTCTTCACGGCACCGTTCATCCAGTGGTCGTACGTCGTCTCGTCGGAGCCATCTTCCCAGTGGAACACTGTACTCGTAAGAAGCTTGATCTTTTTCTTTGCCACGGGCTTGCGAATACGCGAGTCCGACTCGCCCGCCGAGAAGCCGCACATGTGCATGCTTATTTGCATGACCTGCTCTTGGTACACCATGGTACCGTAGGTTTCCTCCAGAATGTCGGAGAGGCGGTTGTCGTAGAACGCAACCTCCTTGCGCCCGTTCATGCGGTCGATGTAGTCGCTCACCATACCCGCACCCAAAGGACCCGGGCGATACAGAGCGATAAGTGCCACCACGTGCTTGAATTCGCGCGGCTGCATGCCCTTGATGGTCGCCGTCATGCCACCCGACTCGATTTGGAAGACGCCTGCCGTATGACCTCGCCCCATCAGCTCGAAAATCTTCGGGTCGTCGAAGGGGATTTTATCTACGTCGATTTCCACACCGGTACTGCCAGGTTTGAGCGTGGAACGCACACGCTCCGGAGCCGCGGCCGCCGCCTCCGCCGTCGCGTTGTTGGCAAGGATGTTGCGCAACGCCTTGGTAATAACGGTAAGCGTGCGCAGGCCCAAGAAGTCCATTTTGAGCAGGCCCATGTCGGCCACCGAATGGCCTTCGTACTGGGTGATCTCCACACCGCCCTTGGTGTCGAGCTTCGTGGGAACGTGATCGTTTACGGGCGTGGGAGCAATGAGCACGGCACAGGCGTGCACGCCCTCGCCACGCGTAAGACCCTCCACCGAAAGCGCCGCATCGATGATGCGCCGGTCCTCCTGATCGTTGTTGTAGGCATCCACGAAGTCCTGGCTGTACAGGTCTTCCTTGCCCTCCGTCTTGTTGAGGGTGAACTTGAGCTTCGCCGAGGGGCTCGGCGACACCATTTTGGAGAGACGCTGCGCCTTGTACACCGGAAAGTCGAGCACGCGTGCGGAGTCGTTAATGGCCTGCTTCGCCTTGATGGTGGAGTAGGTTATGACGTGACACACGCGATCGGCGCCGTAGAGCTCGCGAACGTGTTGGATTACCTCCAGCCTTCGCTCATCGTCGAAGTCCATGTCGATATCGGGCATCTCGGAGCGTTCCACCGAGAGGAAGCGCTCGAACATGAGGCCATTCTCTAACGGGTCGAAGGTGGTGATGTCCATGGCATATGCCACGATGGCGCCCGCCGCCGAACCACGACCCGGACCCACGCCGATGCCATTTTGCTTTGCCCAACGCACGTATTCCTGCACGATGAGGAAGTAGTCGGCGAAGCCCTTCGTGCAAATTACGTCGTACTCGTATTCGAAGCGCTCGCGGATGTCCACGCCGTTCACTGACTTTCCGTCCCAGTCGTCGCCATAGCGAATGGCAAGACCCGCCTCACACTCGGCGCGGAAGCGCTCCTCGCTCGTCTCGCCAGGCTTGAGGTCGGGGAACTTCGGGAGGAACATCGACGACCAGTCGAGCTCGTAGTTGCACTTCGCCGCTACCTCGAGGGTATTCTCGCATGCCTCGGGACACCACGAGAAGATGGCGCGCATCTCGTCCTCGGTTTTCATGTAGAACTCCGAGCCCTCCATGCGCTTGCGATCCGTCTGGTCGATTTTCGAGTTGGTGCCGATGCAGTTAAGTGTATCCTGCACCGGAGCGTCCTCGCGCACCAAGTAATGAATGTCGTTGGTGGCAACAACCTTTATGCCGAGCTTGCCGGCAAGTCGCACGAGGTGTTCCGAGAGCTTGCGATCGTCGTATCCATTGCGAAAATGGAGGCCGTGATCTTGAATCTCGATGTAGAAGTCCTCGCCAAAAATCTCTTGGAACGTACGGGCCCAGCGCTCCGCCTCGGCAAAGTTATTATCTAAAATGAACTGCGGAATAATACCCTGCACGCAAGCGCTTTGACAAATAATGCCCTCGTGGTATTCGCGCAACATGTCGAGCGTGGTACGGGGCTTGTAGTAATACATCTCGTTCGCGGCCTTTGACATCATCTTCATGAGGTTAACGTAGCCGCGCTCGTCCTTCGCAAGCAGTATGAGGTGGAAGCGGCGTTGCTTGGTGCCTCGCTCGATTTGGTCGTCGGTAATGAAGTACGCCTCGCAACCAAAGATGGGTTTGATGAGCGGCGCAGGTTTGTTGGCCTTTACGGCATCCAAGTCGTGCGTGGCGTTCCACGTGGCGACGTCGCGCTCCCATTGCGCATGGACGCGGTCGTGCGGCTTGGCGTCGGGCGCGTCGGGTGCCGGCTCCTCAAGGTCCCACCCCTTGGTAAAGCACTCCACGTCGTGCGACCACTGCTTGAAGTCGGCCTGTGCGGTGTTGTAGCCCCTGCACGCGAGGTCGAAGTTAGGCACACCAAACATGTAGCCGTGGTCGGTGAGCGCCACCGCCGGCATCTCGAGCTCAACCGCGCGCCGTACGAGGTCGTCCACCCGTGTTGCGCCGTCCAAAATGGAAAAGTCCGTGTGATTATGCAAGTGTACGAACGCCATGCCTCGCCCCCTCGTTTGTTTTCCGCATTCCATAATACCTCACGCGTGGGACAAGCAAAATCACACCTGCCGCACGGCCTCGGATCCATCGGCGAGCACGCCATCGCGCAACGCATCGAGCGGCAGGCCCTCCTCGATGGCCATGAGGGCCGAAATGGCCATTGGCAGGTTGAGTCCGCCAAACGCCACGAAGCGTCCCGCCACACCAAGCGACTCCAACATCGACACGGTGCTTACAAGCGGCGATCCGCCGGCGATGTCGCCTAGCACCACAACCTCGTCTAGGGACGTAAGCACTTCGAGTCGCTCCGCCAAATCCGCCCGAAACGCATCCGGCCCTCCCTGGGCACTCATGCCGCACACCACGATGTTCTCGCGTGGCCCCATGAGCATCTCGAGTGCCTCGCGCACTCCTTCGGCCAATGGCGCGTGACTCACCAGCAACAAATACCTCATGTGTTCTCCTCAGCTCGCCGGGGCAAACGCCCGTTTCGTAACAGGCATAGTATACAGGGAACCATCCCCGCACACCTCAAATCCTGCAGAACGGGGAGTAAACAATGCCAAGTAACCCACCCATACTGCTTCTCGATACCAATGTTTGGCTCGATATTTGCCGCTCCATCGTTGGCTTGCATACTGCACTTCATAGCGCATTGAAATAGCGCATTGAACTCCCTAGTAAACGCTTCGAGCGACGCGCCTACGGTCTTTTTCCACAGCAAGGAATTAGGTCTTGCATTTTAATTCCTAGTAATTACTATGAATTAGGAACGAAACGCAACGAACAGGGAGAGATGCCCTATGCAACACCAACTCCTCCGCGTACAAGGACTGTGCGCGGGAACGGAAGACAAGCCCATCCTGCACAACATCGACCTCACCGTCGGCGCCGGAGAAACACACGTGCTCATGGGGCCAAACGGCGCGGGAAAGTCAACACTCGGGCACGTCATAATGGGCGACCCCGCCTACATGGTAAGCACGGGCTCCATCGAGTTTGACGGTACCGACGTTACCGACGAGGCGGCCGACAAACGCTCGCTGGCAGGCATCTTCTTGAGTTACCAGGCGCCCGTTGAGGTGCCAGGCGTTCCCCTATACTCTTATTTGCGTACCATAACGCAAAAACGTCCCGAACTCAAGATGACAGCCCGCAAGTTCCGCGCCCGCGTGGGCGAAATGGCTGAGCAGCTCGATATGGACAGCTCGTTCCTCACCCGCGAACTCAACGTGGGCTTCTCAGGCGGCGAAAAAAAGAAAATCGAGATGCTTCAGCTCCTGCTGCTCAAGCCCAAGCTCGCCATTATGGACGAAACGGACTCCGGCCTCGACGTGGACGCACTCAGCGTGGTGAGCCGCGGCATTGAGGCGTATCGCGCCGAATGCGACGGAGCGCTTCTTGTGATCACGCATAACACGCGAATCCTCGAGCGGCTTACCGTGGATCGCACGCACGTTATGGTGCAGGGACGTCTTGTGGCCGAAGGCCCCGCATCCCTCATCGACGACATCGACGCACATGGCTTCGAGCAGTTCGAGCACCCACAGGCCAACGGGAGCGGTGAGTAGCGTGAGCGAGAGAACCAAGAAGCGCACGCAGGTTGCCGACGTGGATCGCTCGCTGTACGACTTCACGTACAGCGAGGAAGGATACGAGCGCTACGACGACGGCCTCACGCCCGACATCGTGCGTGCCATAAGCGAAAAGAAGGACGAGCCAGAGTGGATGCTCAACATGCGCTTGGCCGCCCTCGATACGTACCATGCCAAAGAGATGGCCTCCAACTGGGGCCCATCCATTGCGGGCCTCGACATGGATCACATCTCCACCTACGTGAGTCCGCGCACCAAGCAGGCCAAGAGCTGGGACGACGTACCCGACGACATCAAGAACACCTTCGAACGACTCGGCATTCCCGAGGCGGAGCGCGAAAGTCTCGCCGGCGTGGGTGCCCAGTACGACTCCGAAATCGTGTATCACAACATGCGAGAGGAAGTCGCCAAGGAAGGCGTGGTATACACCACCATTGAGGACGCTCTGCACGACCCTCAATGGGAGCCCATAGTGCACGAGTACTTCGGAACACTCATCCCGCCTGCCGACCACAAGTTTGCGGCACTGCACTATGCCGTATGGAGCGGCGGGTCGTTCGTTTACGTACCTGCCGGCGTTACGGTGGACTACCCCCTGCAGAGTTACTTCCGTCTTAACGCCGAAGGAGCAGGCCAATTCGAACACACGCTCATAATCGTGGAGGAGGGAGCCAACCTGCACTTCATCGAGGGTTGCTCGGCCCCCAAGTATTATGAGGCCAACCTGCACGCAGGCGCGGTGGAGCTTTTCGTTAAGGACGGCGCACGCCTGCGCTACTCGACCATTGAGAACTGGTCGAAGAACATGTACAACCTCAACACCAAGCGCGCGCGGGTTGGCGCCGACGCCAAGATGGAATGGGTTTCGGGATCGTTCGGCAGCCACGTGAGCTACCTCTACCCCACCACCATATTGCAGGGCGACCGCTCGAGCTGCGAGTTTAGCGGCATCACCTTTGCGGGAGCCACGCAGGACCTCGACACAGGTTGCAAGGTTATTCTTAACGGGGCAAACACCACGGCCACCGTCGACACCAAGTCCATTAGCAAGGATGGCGGTTGCAACACCTTCCGCAGCTCAGTCGTGGTGGGACGACGTGCGGCCAATGCACGCTGCTCCGTGAGCTGCCAATCCCTTATGCTCGACGACATCAGCAGGTCCGACACCATTCCCGCCATGGATGTGCGCAACGCCACCGCAAGCGTAGGGCACGAGGCGACCATCGGACGCATCTCCGACGACACGGTGCTGTACCTCATGAGCCGCGGTTGTTCGGAGGCTGAGGCCCGCACCATGGTAGTGGGTGGATTTGCCAACCCCGTGAGCAAGGAGCTCCCCTTGGAATACGCCGTCGAGATGAACAACCTCATCAAGCTCGAGATGGAAGGGGCAATAGGATGAGCGTTAACGACGAACGCATTGCCTTGGAGAGGGTCAATACCCCTCCCGCACAAACGTGGAACTACTTGCGCACCAACGACATCACCCTCACCGTGCCAGCGCACTCGCGCAAGGGCGACGTGTTTTTTGCCTTGCCTCGCCTGTTCGAACAGGTCGAATGTGGCATGGGCCCAAAGGTTACGGAGTGGGTTGAGTCGCAGGCAGCGGATGCCCATTACGTTGAGGTGCGTGCCGGAGTCCAGCGCGCAGAACCCATCATCGCCGAAGACGATACCGGCGTGATGGTGCGTGCCGGAGCCGAGGCGACCATTGTGATTGGCGCGTCCCCCACAGAGGAGGCTCTCGATACGTCGGCATCGCTCGTGCGCATCATCGCAGAACGCGACACAACGGTACATGTGCTCGAGTTCGTGGCCGAGAATGCCGACCAGCATGTGCATTCTGTGGGCATCACCGCAGGCGCAAACGCACGCATCGACGTAAGGCAGTTCTTCCTCGCGGCAGGGACCACCGCCGCCGGCCTCACCGTCGCCCTTGACGGCGACCACGCGCGACTCGACCTTTCGTGTCGCTACCTCGGCCGTGAACACGACGTACTCGACATCAACCACGTCGTCCGCCAGCGTGGGCGCCAAACCCGAGCCAACGTGCGCGAGTCGGGCGTGCTCGACGGCCACGCTCGCAAAGCACTGCGCGCAACGATTGACCTTATCCACGGTTCCTCAGGCTCGGAAGGTGCCGAGCTCGAGTCGGTTCTCGTGCTTTCGGACGACGTCACCAACAAAACGATGCCCGTCATCCTGTGCGACGAGGATGACGTAGCCGGCAACCACGGGGCGTCCATCGGCTCCATCGCGCCAGAACAAATTCAGTATTTGCGCGACCGCGGGCTCTCGCTTGAGGAAGCAGAGGCGCTTTACCAGCGCGCCTTGTTTGACGAGGCGCTCATCGCAGCACCCACAGCAGGGATTCGCCACACCGTACTCGCACGGGCAACCGCAGTGCTGGGGGCCGACGTTGCGAATGATCTTGTGGCCGGCCTTGGTCTCGACGAAGCGAAAGAGGTTTAACCATGTGCGCCGCGCTAACTGCCGAGCAACTCATCGTCATCGAGCGCAGTCCTTACAAGCAGGACTTTCCCCTGCTCGCAAACAACCCCAATCTTACCTTCCTCGATAGCGCGGCCACGGCGCAGCGTCCTGCCGACGTGCTTGACGCCGAGAGGCGGTTCTACGAAACGATGAATGCCAACCCGTTGCGCGGCCTGTATCGCCTCTCCACGGAAGCGACGCAGAGCATTGCCAACGCACGGGCCCACATTGCGCGCTTTATTGGTGCCCTCGACGATGCGGGAAACCCTGAGAACGATGCCATCGTATTCACGCGCAACGCGAGCGAAGCGCTCAATCTCCTTGCACGCACAGTACCCGAGGTTGTGAGGCTTGGACCTGGCGACGAAGTCGTCATCTCCATTATGGAGCATCATTCCAACCTCATACCTTGGCAGCAGGTATGCGCGGCAACAGGTGCGAAGCTTGTGTACTTGAGGCTCGAGGACTTCTCGATTCCTGCCGCCGAGCTCGAAGCAAAGATTGGACCACATACCAAAATCGTTTCGGTAACCCATGTGTCCAACGTGCTCGGCGTTCAAAACAACGTGGCCGCCATTGCAGCTCGTGCGCACGAGGTTGGGGCCCTATGCATCGTGGACGGTGCGCAATCCGTGCCGCACATTGCCGTGGACGTTCGCTCCCTCGGATGTGACTTCCTGGCCTTTAGCGCCCACAAGCTAGGAGGCCCAATGGGCATAGGAGTGCTCTGGGGCAAGCCTGAGCTTCTCGAGGCAATGCCTCCCTTCCTCGTGGGCGGTGAGATGATCGATTCCGTTACCGAAACGGATGCCGTATGGTCGCAGGTACCTCAAAAATTCGAGGCGGGCACACAAGATGCGGCGGGTTCGTTCGCAACCGACGCCGCACTCACCTATTTGGAGAAGCATGGCATGGAGGCGCTTGAAGAGCGCGAACGACTCCTCGCCAGCTATTTGTGCGAGCAGCTGCAAACGCGCGAGTACATCACCATCGTGGGACCCAGCGAGCCCCATCGCCATGTAGGGGCAGTCGCCTTCGACGTGCGCAACATCCATCCTCACGACGTCGCCTCCATACTCGACATGAGCGACGTGTGCATTCGCGCTGGTCATCATTGCGCACAACCGCTACTCTCGTATCTTGGATGGCACAGCACCTGCCGCGCAAGCGTTGCGTTTTACAACGACAAAGCCGATATCGACCGCCTGATGGAGGGTCTCGACACCGTTTGGGGGATATTTAATGGACGTTAGCAGCCTGTATAACGAGCAATTCATGGATCACGTTACGCATCCAGATTACAAATACGTGCTTGAGGGCGCCACGCACGAGCACGACGGTGTCAATCCCTCGTGCGGCGACGAGTTACATCTTTCGATTCGTCTCGGTGATGACGGGCGCATCGAAGAGTGCGCCTACACCGGCCACGGCTGCGCCGTTTCCATGGCGTCCGCCGACATGATGAGCGATCTTATGGTGGGCAAGACTCCTGCCGAGGCGCTTGAACTATGTGCGCTGTTCAAGAGTATGGTGACGGGAGCAGAGAAGGACGACAACAAACTCGAGGAAGAACTCGACGAGGCCGCCATGCTCAAAGACGTAAGCCATATGCCCGCCCGCGTGAAGTGTGCCGAGCTCGCATGGCGCACCCTCGCAGAAATGATGCACGAGAGCGAATAGCCATGGCGGGGATGTTCTCTACAAAGGGGCAATACGCCCTGCGCGCCATGGCCGATTTGGCGCAACATGATGGCTGGGTGTCGCTCGGCGACGTGGCCAAGCGACAGAACATCTCACGCAAGTACCTGGAACAGGTCATTTCGCTCATGAGCCGCGCAGGCTACGTGAAGAGTCTGCGCGGCAAGGGTGGCGGTTATCGGCTTACTCGCAAACCGGAAGACTATACGCTCGGCCAAATCCTCCGCGCCGCAGAAGGATCGCTTGCTCCAGTCGACTGCTTGGACTGCACGCGCGGCGACATTTGCCCCGTCGTTGACACCTGCTCCACCATTTCGGTGTGGCGAGAGCTGGGCAAGGTCACGTCCGAGTATCTCGATAGCAAAACCTTGGCCGATATTATCCGCGAGTAGATAAATGATAAATGCACCCCAACCCCAATACGCAACGGATTGGGGTTGGGGTGCATTCTGCTTTTAGCTACGCAACGCTAACGTTGCCAATCCAGCCCCACTTTACTGGAACCGATGCGCCATAGTAGTTCATCCATTCCTCTAAGGTGCTTGTGCGCACGTACCCGTACACGCTATCGCGCACCGTCCCGTCGCCTACGTAAATGCCAACATGGCCCCAAATGCTGCCCGCAGTCGTATGCGGATGCGTGGACACGCTAACGATCATGCCCACCTTCAAATCGGCGAGGTCCGCCGAGAAGCAATACTCGTGGTACAAGTCGCGTGCATCACCATAGAACCGGCCGAATCCAGCATTGGCATACACGTCCTCAACCCACTGTGCACAATACCCCGCCGGTGCCGAAGGCGTGGAGTACGACGATTGCACGAGACGCTGCTGAGCCGCATTGGCATCGGCAAGCGACTGTCCCTCCGTTACCACGGGTTCATCGGCCTTGTCTACAAAGCAGCCGTATTGGGCGGTTCCCACGCCTTCGGGCTCCATCCCCTTGGGAAGCACCTTGGTTTCGATGCTTTCGCATCGCAGAGAATACCCAGCCGTACCGGCCTTCTCGCCGTTCTTCGCCCAGTCGAGCCACCCGAAACGCTGTACATGCATCCGGTACCACACGTCGTAGTAATCGGCCGCTTCACCGGAGAGACGCATCGTCATCGCCTCAACGCGCTTGGACTGCCCACTTGTGCCAGCCAGGCCACCGTTCGAAGCCTCGTCCTGCCAGCCTATGCCCTGCACGTGAGCACTATAGCACACATCCCCCGCATGGTTGCCTCCAGCTAACTTTGCCTTGATGGCTTCCATGCGCAGACTCTGCCCAACCGTCCCAACCGTCCCTTTGCCACTTTTCCAGCCAATACGCTGAACATGCCCATCGAGCGCAATGTATGCCGTACCATCCACGAACGGTTCTACGTCGGTTTGTTCTGGCGCAGGGCTACCCTTCGGAAGGATGGTTACGCACAGCGCCTCAACACGTCGTGAAACGCCGGCAGACCCGCAAGGCTCACCATTCTTGGCCCATCCAAGCCAGCCGAAGGTTTGCACATGCGCCTGATACCACACGTCATACGACTTTGCGAGCTCATCGGAAAGCTTTATGCGAATCGCTTCGGCGCGCAGGGACCGACGTTCCGTACCAGCCAACGCACCATCGCTTACCCAATCCTGCCAGCCAATGGTTTGCACGTGCGTTCGGTAGCTTATGCCTTTGATTTGTTTGCCCTGGGCATCGCGTAGCTCGATTCTAAATGATTCCAAGCGAAGCGACCTGCCGAACGTACCCGTCGCTTCCCCATCACTCGACCAATCCTGCCATCCAATCGTTTGTACATGCGAGCGGTAGCGCACCGTTGGGACTTGGTCCGCCTGCGGCTCGAGGCTCACACCCTGGTCCGGCGTGTTGCCCTCATCGGCATCTTCGCTTGCAGGCTTTTCTGTGGTTCGACCTTCTTGGAGCGATTGTGGTTCTTCCTCTTGTAGAGCTTCCTCGTCAGCCTCGGTCTCTGCCGCGGCTTCAGCAGCCTCAATTTCCTGCAACTCAACTTGCTCAGTATGTTCGCCCTGCTCCGCTTCTACGCCTTCCAGCTCCGCAGGCACTTCCGACGTCGTTTCTGGCTCGGATGGTAACGCCACGTCACTTGGTAGCGCAATACTCGGCGTCTCCTGCGCAAACGCTATGCTCGAACAAAGGGTAAGTAGTAAGAGAAACGTCGAAACTAGCCTTGCTGCCTTCTTCATGGCGTAATCCTCACTGGGTCCATCGGGCTTATCGCATTCCATATAGCCACAAACTATACCAGCAATCTTTATAATCCTTGGATTTTACGCATGGCGATGCATGCCAAGCACAACAAAACGCCCCGAGCCGAAACCCGGGGCGTCCGCACTTACGTGCAACTATTGCTTACGCCCAGCCCTTGCCGTCGCAGCCGAAGTTTGTGCAACGCGGCCAAGACCGGGCCGCGCGCATACTTCGCCTGCGACGCCCGGCCTTCAGCTTACGCCCAGCCCTTGCCGTCGCAGCCGAAGTCTACGATGAGCTCCTTGGCGCGATCGACGATGGCGTCGAAGCCAGGCTTGAGGAGCTTGCGCGGGTCGTAGTTCTTGCCCTTCTTGGCCTCGCCAGACTCGACGAAGTCCCACGTAGCCTTAGCCATGGCAACCTGGAGGTCGGTGTTCACGTTAATCTTGGCGATGCCGTTGTCGATGGCTTCCTGAACCATAGCGGTCGGGATGCCGGTGCCGCCGTGAAGAACGAGCGGGAGGTCGCCCGTGAGAGCCTTGATCTCGGCCAGACGATCCATGGAGAGGCCAGCCCAGTCGTCGGGATACAGGCCATGGATGTTGCCAATGCCGCAGGCGAGGAAGTCAACGCCGAGGTCGGCGATGGCCTTGCACTCTTCGGGATCGGCGAGCTCGCCGTTGGAGGCAACGCCGTCCTCGACGCCACCAATGCCGCCAACCTCAGCCTCGACGGAGATGCCCTTGCCGTGGCAGAGCTTCACGATCTCGGCGGTGCGCTCGAGGTTCATCTCGAACGTGGGCTCGTGGGAGCCATCATACATGATGGAGGTGAAGCCAGCGTCGATGGCCTTGAAGCAATCCTCATAGGAGCCGTGATCGAGGTGCATGGCAACGGGAACTGTGATGTTCATGTAGTCAACGAGGTCGGCAACGACGTCGCGAACAACCTTGAAGCCCATCTGCCACTTGGCAGCACCAGCGGTGCACTGGATGATGACGGGAGCCTGGAGCTCCTCGGCGGCCAGAAGAATGGAGCGCGTCCACTCGAGGTCGTTGGTGTTGAAAGCGGCGATGCCGTAGTGGCCCTTTACGGCGGCGTCGAGCATGTACTTAGCGTTAACGAGCATGTGAAACCTCCCGACAAAACATGTGGCGTACCAGCGGTACCTTACTTGTGGCATCATAGCGCGCTTCGCCACACTTGAGGGGAAAGGATTGGTGAGCGGTAGGTTGCAACCATGGGACGGCGCCACAATTGCCTGCTCACGCAAAAGCAATGCCGAAAAACACCCATTGCGCCCGTGTCGACAGAGCCGAAAACCTGTACCATGTGTACGGCCAAGTCCACTTTTAAGGAGGAACATATGGAACGACCGATTGCATGGAAGAAGTACGTCGACACACAAATCGCCGAACTCGAAACGTTCGCCCGCGATTACGCCGATTTTATCAGCGACAACAAAACTGAGCGCGAGTGCGTACGAACCTGCATCGCACTCGCCGAGGCGGCTGGGTATCGCAACCTCGACGATGTGGTCGCGGCGAACCAGCCCCTCGAGCCAGGCGCGCGCGTGTACGCCTCGATGAGGGGCAAGTCCCTCATCCTCATCGAACTCGGGACGCGTCCGCTTACGGAGGGCTTCAACATCCTAGGAGCTCACGTGGACTCCCCTCGCCTCGACATCAAGCAAAACCCGCTCGAGGAGAAAAACGACCTTGCGTTTCTCGACACACACTACTATGGTGGCGTGAAGAAATACCAGTGGGTAACGCTGCCGCTCGCCCTGCACGGCGTGTTCGCGAAACGCGACGGAAGCATCGTGCCGATTTGCGTCGGCGAAGAGCCGACGGACCCCGTGTTCGTAGTTAGCGACCTTCTTATCCACCTCTCTCAGGAGCAGCTTCAAAAGAAGGCCTCCGAGGTGATTGACGGCGAGATGCTCGACGTGCTGTGCGGCCATCGCCCGCTCAAGGTCGATGCCGACGACGAAAAGGCCGAGAAAAACCCCGTCGTGGGATATTTGCTCCAACTGCTTCGCGACACGTACGGAATCGAGGAGGAGGACTTCCTCTCGGCCGAAATCGAAGTCGTACCCGCAGGCCCAGCACGCGACCTGGGGTTCGATCGCTCCATGATACTAGGCTATGGTCACGACGACCGCTCCTGCGCCTATCCCAGTCTGCGCGCACAACTCGGGCTCACACAGGTGCCTGAGCGCTCTGCCCTCACGATTTTGGTCGACAAAGAAGAGATTGGTTCGGTTGGTGCAACCGGCATGACCAGTCGCTTCTTCGAAAACGTCGTCGCCGAGGTGCTTGCACTTGCCGGCTATGGCGAAAGCTCGCTCGCACTACGTCGTTGCCTCACGAATTCGCGCATGCTCTCAAGCGACGTATCCGCAGGCTTCGACCCGACGTTTGCAAGCTCATTCGAACCGAAGAATGCGTCGTATCTTGGTCGTGGCCTCACCTTCAACAAGTTTACCGGCTCGCGCGGCAAGTCCGGCTCCAACGATGCCGACGCCGAGTACGTGGCATTCGTCCGCAACGTAATGGATACGCACGACGTGAGCTGGCAAACGGCGGAGCTCGGCAAGGTGGGCCTCGGGGGCGGCGGGACCATCGCCTACATCCTTGCGAAATACGGCATGCAGGTTATTGACTGCGGCCTTCCCGTCCTCTCCATGCACGCGCCTTGGGAGGTCATCTCGAAGGCCGACCTCTATGAAGCCCTTCGCGGATACCGCGCCTTCCTCGCATCATAGGAGCCATCGTACAGCACAATCCCCGGGAGGCGTTTCACCACAAACGACCTCCCGGGGGCCGTGCGTCACGCACGCTGTAGTCTAGTTCCTGGTTCCCTCCACCGTGCGGCCGACGTCGTAGCCCACGGTCGCGGAATCCGAGAAGTCGCCCTCCTCCTCGCGCTTCGCCCTTTCCTCGGCCAGCTGCTCTTCGGTTTTTCGCAAGTCCTTGTCCCAAGGGTCGAGCAGCTCAAACGAAAGACTCGTGGCAACCTTGCCCACCTTGTTCCAATCGTACGTCACGTTGCCGTAAACGGTGGCGTGCATGTCGTACATCATGCTTTCTAAAAGGCTCACATGATACTCAACGATCGTCTTGTTTTCGAGCAAGGCGCTCTCGTCGTTGCAGCCAAGTACCGTGAGCAACTTGTCGAGGTCGGAGTCGCGATCGATTCCAATCTTGCTCTCGAAGGCTACGAAGGAATCGACCGGCCGAATGGTAAGGCCAACCACCGTAAGATTTTTCCACGGAACCACCTCGTTGGAAACGTTACGCAGCTTTACCATGATGTTGTAGTTCGCATCGCCCTCGTGCCACATCCCAATGTCATACGAGAAACCAGGGTCGTACTTCATGTTGTCGTCGTAGATGTATCCCTGCTCCAGCTGCCATCCTTTTTCCAAAAACGTGTTTATTGGACAAGGAAGCTCAAATTCCTCCCCTTCAATGGTGAACGTGAATATGTCGCGCGCAACAATCTTTTCCACCAAAGGGTTGCCGTGTTCATCTGCAAACCGCTTCGAAATGGTACCCAAGCAGGTGGAGAGCACATCGTGATCGCTCTCCTTCGTTTTTTTGGAGGAACCTCGTTTGCTCTCCTCTTCCTCGTCCGGATCCATCTTCGTAATCGTAACTTTAGGCTGCTTTTCCGCCTCGCTAGACTGCGAGGAGCCAGCCCCACACCCTGCCAATACGAGGCATAGCGCGAGTGCTGTTGCGCATATGGTGGCACAAGTGCCATTCATCTTCATCGCGCTTCTCCCAGCATCCTACCGATAGACACTCAGAATCCTATCACTCCTAATTCGGCAATAACCCCATTTTGATATGCAATCGTACGACTCCACATTCTACGGGCGTATCCTAAAGGAATCTGACATCCCTGCACATACCGGCGCAGGCCAAGTCAGAGAAGTATACCAAAGTGTGGAAACACCACGTTTGTTTGGAGCGAACCTTGCGCAGATTTGTGGGATGCGCGATATGCGCCACTCCAAACGGGTAACATGACTACCTGTTGTGCCTAGCACTGGAGATGAGGGCAATATGCAGACAAACTCCAACGGTAGATTCATACGATCCTCGGGAGGATCGTTTTGGGGTAAACGGAAAACCGAAGAACCCGCCGCGATCGTTCCGGCCGAGGAGCCAACCACTCATGACGCCACGACCGAAGGTGCTGCGACTCCCGCGGAAGACAATACCGCCCCAGAGGAAGTTGCCGCACACGCCAAGCATTTCGCGTCATCCGTCTCCGACGCCATAGACGAGGCGGATGGCGTGCATAGGGTAACAGGCAAGCACGCACGGCCAGAGGTTGCCGAAAACGCTGAGGAGGCACCCGCAGAAGAGCCGCAAAGCGCTCCAGACGAGGATTCTGACGAGGCTGAGCCCATCAACGAAGAGCCCATCGAAGACAAAATCGCCGAGGAACCCGCAAAGAGGGAGATTCCTTTACCTGACGAGTCGGAGGACGAAGTCGGTCTCGAGCACGAAGAAGAGCCCGAGGACGCAGCTGAGGCCCAACCAAAACACGAAGACGATGCGCCCGAAGGTGACGCCATCGACGCTCCAGGCGTCGACGAGCCCGAAGTCGACGAGCCCGAAGAAGACACCGAGGGTTCTTTCGAGGATGAGCAGTTCGAGACGCCGGACGACCTCGAGGCCCACGATGAGGCTGACGCCAAGCGGGAAGCAACGCCCAAGCCCAAGCCCATGGCAAAGCCCGCAACAAAGGCTTCCCCCCAGCGCAGGAAGCCAACTCCGAGGGTGAGCAAGCCAAGCAACGCCACTGCAACCAAGCCATCCGAAGCGAAGCCAAAGGAATCCAACACAAAGCCCGCTCCTTCTGTGAAGTCGGCCTTCAAATCCTTTACTGCGAAGTTCGCAGCACCCAAAAAGAAGAAGAAGGCGAAGAAGGTCAAGCGCACGCCCAAGCTGCCAAAGTTCCTCGAGAACTCTCCGGCAGCACAAAAGTTCCTCGCACTTTGGATCAACCATCGAGCAGCGACCATTGCGGTAACCGCAACGGTGCTCGTTGTCGTAGCTACCTATGTTGGCGGCGGCGTGTTTTTCTCCACGCACTTCCTGCCGCATACCACGGTTAACGGCAACGACGTCTCGCTCCTCACGAAGAACGCCTTTGCCCAGCGCAGCGCCCACGAAGCACAAAACTATACGGCAACTATTACCGGCGACGGTGTGAATCTCACAATCGCGGGCAGTGACGCAAACCTCGTGATGGACACCAACGTATACGTCGACGCCGCGGCATCGCAGGTTCCCGCATGGACGTGGCCCGTCGCGATTTTCTCCGAGCAGCAATACACCGTGGACAGCGGCGTTTCCCTTGACGAAAACAAAGTGAAGGAGCTTTTGTCTGCACAAATCTCCAAGGTCAACCAAGACCCAACGCCCACGACGAACGCAACGATTGCCTACGACCCCGATACCAGCGACTTCGTTGCGGTAAAGGAAAAACTCGGCACCGAGATTGACGCAGACGCGGCGCTGGCTAAAGTTTCCACCAACATGAAGGGACTCAACGCCACGATCGACCTTGGCGATGACGAGCTCGTACAGCCCAAAATAACCGTAAACGACGCAAAGTTTAAGGAGGCCCTGAGTTCGGCCCGCAGCTTCCCCGACCTCAAGATTCCCCTTACGCTCGCTGGCGATACCACGGTGACCCTCGATCCCGATCTTGTGCGCAGCTGGCTCGTAGTGGGAAGCGACTCCGAAATCACGGGTGACCTTGACGCCATCACCTATTACACGCTCAACACGCTCTCGCCTAAGCTCGACAGCGTTTCGGGATACCGCACCTATACTCGGCCCGATGGGAAGACCATCCAAATAAACGACGGGACCTATGGTTGGAGCATCGACAGCGGCGAACTTGCCAAGGTAATCGCAGCACGCATCGAATCGCAGTCGGATAAGCCCATCGAAATCCCCTGCAAGAGCAAGGCTGCCGTATACAACCCTGGTGGTGCCGACTGGGGCAACCGCTACATCGACGTGGACATTACGGAGCAATATGCACGTATGTACGACGATAACGGCAGCCTCATTTGGGAGTCCGAATGCGTTTCGGGCGGCCCCGCCGAAGACAACGATACCGTAACGGGTGTGTTTTACATCGAGGACAAGGTATCCCCCATGAAGCTCATTGGGCTCGACAGCAACGGCGACGGCGAGCCCGACTACGAAAACGACGTAACGTACTGGATGCCATTCTGGGGAGGATACGGCTTCCACGATGCCACGTGGCGCTATTCCTTCGGAGGCTCAGAGTACCTCTACGATGGCAGTCATGGGTGCGTTAACCTCCCATACGCTGCCGCTGAGCTACTCTATTACAACGTCGAAGTTGGAGATCCCGTCGTTGTACACACATAATGTGATATAACTGTTACGCAGGTACGATTTCGACAAGCGAATGGTTCACTAGTTGCGGAGGGAGACGCTTTGGATATTAACGATATCGCTCAGAAAGCAGGCGTCTCCCGCGCAACGGTTTCCCGTTTCCTCAACAATGGCTATGTGTCGCAGGAAAAGCGCGACTTGATTCAGCGCATCATCGACGAGACCGGCTTCGTTCCCTCCCGCAGAGCTAGGCAACTACGCACCGGCAAAACAAATCTTGTTGCCATCATTATTCCAAAAATAAACTCTCAGTCGGTTAGTCGTATGGTAGCCGGCATCACCGAAGTCCTCTCGGCAAATGAGTATCAAGCGTTGCTTGCCGATACCAGTGGAAACGAGCATGCAGAGCTCGACTACTTGCGGCTCTTCAGCAATCAGCAACAGGTTGACGGCATCATCTTGCTTGCCACGGTGTTTACCCCAGAGCATAAGAGCGCAATAGATAAGCTGCGGATTCCCCTTGTAGTGCTCGGACAACACCTTGAAGGTCATACCAGCGTGTACCACAACGACTACGGCGCAATCCATGATGTGACGGCCCGTCTTTTGCCCAAAGCACGCGCCATAGCATACCTTGGAGTGCGCGAAGAGGACGAGGCGGCCGGCGCCTTACGACATCGAGGGTTCATTGACGCGTGTGCGGAGGCAGGCGTCTGTGTGCCCGAAGAGGCACAACAGCAGGTTGAGTTTAGTTCGGATGCAGGATTCTTCGGCGCCGAGCAATTCCTCGACGCTTTCCCCGATCTCGACACCATCGTATGCGCAACCGACGATATTGCCTTTGGCGCAATGATGTGCGCACGCGAGTATGGAAAGCGCGTACCCGACGACATCCAAATCTCCGGTCTCGGCGATAGCATGCTCAGCCAGATTATTCATCCCTCGCTCACCACCGTACACCTCTCGTATAAGACGGGTGGCCGCAGAGCGGCGGAGCTGCTTCTTGAGCGCATGGCGAATCGCACCGCACCCGTTACCGAGGTGAAGCTCGGCCATATGGTGTTCATACGCAACTCCACGCGATAGTTACTCTCTCTTGCCTTCTCCATCCCAATTTGGACCTATTGTCCACCGATTTTTCATTTCTCAACAAAATAACGTGGATAACGTAGTACTATATGGAACTGCGTGAGAACGATTCCATAGCTTTCTGGCCGATGGCAGAATCGCAGAAGGGCTCGCGCACACTGTAAATCGCGCAACAGCGCACACAGAAAGGGAAAGGAAAGGGAGGTTTTCTTATGGCAGCTGAGCACGAGCAAGCAGCACGAGAAATCCTAGCAGCCATCGGCGGTGCCGAAAACGTCGTCTCCGCCGCACACTGCGCCACTCGCCTTCGTCTCGTCATCGCCGACGACTCTAAGGTGAACATGGACGCCGTGGAGGATTGCACCTTGGCAAAGGGCAACTTCCAGGCATCCGGACAGCTCCAGGTGATTTACGGCACCGGAACCGTCAATAAGGTGTTCGAGGAGTTCTGCAAGCAGGGCAACATCTCTGTAGGCTCCACCGACGACGCCAAGGCAGCAGCCGCTGCCAAGGGTAACCCCTTCCAGCGCGCCATCAAGGCACTCGGCGACGTATTCGTCCCCATCATCCCCGCCATCGTGGCCTCCGGCCTCCTTATGGGCCTCACCGAGGGCCTCAACAACGCCGTCGGCGGTGCAATGAGCACCAACAACTGGTGGATTCTCATTCACGCGTTCTCCAACGCTTCGTTCGTATTCCTGCAAATCCTCATCGGCTTCTCCGCTGCTCGCGTCTTTGGCGGCAATGAGTTCCTCGGTGGCGTCATTGGCATGATCATGAACCACACCGGCCTCATCAATGCATGGAGCCTCCCGGCCGACAGGAGCATGTACTTCGTAGTTGGTTCCGAGAAGGCTGCTGACTTCATCAACGCGCACAATGCGGCCACCTTCATCGAGCCCTCCGTCGTCGATGCTTCTGGCGCCACGGCCGACGCCATCATCGCCGCGGGCGGCGCACCCCAGGTCTCGCTCTTTGGCCTGCTCAACGTAACCCTTCAGGGCTATCAGGGCCACGTCATCCCCGTCGTCGTCGCCGTGTTCCTCATGTGCGTCATCGAGAAGTGGCTCCACGCTCACGTGCCCGACATGCTCGACCTCTTCGTCACCCCGCTGTGCACCGTTCTCGTAACCGGCCTCGCCACGATGATCGTAATTGGCCCCATCTTCTCGCTCTTCGAAGAGTACGTCATGGAGTTCTTCAAGATTCTGCTTGGCATACCATTTGGTATTGGTGGTGCATTGGCTGGCGCAATATACCCAGTCACGGTTGTTCTTGGTGTACACCACATGTTCAACGCGCTTGAGGCTGGCCTCGTAGCAAATGGTGCCGACACCTTTAATCCCATCATCTCCGCCGCTAACGTGGCACAGGGCGCCGCCTGCTTCGCAGTCTTCGTGAAGACCGCCTCCGCAAAGAAGAAGGGCCTCGCACTTCCCTCCGGCATCTCCTCGCTCCTCGGCATCACCGAGCCCGCTATCTACGGTGTTAACCTTCCTGCTATGAAGCCGTTCATCGCAGCTATCTGCGGTGCTGCTGCTGGTGGCGCAATTGCAGCCTTCACCGGCCTGTACTCCATCGCTTACGGCATTACTGGTCTCTTCGGCTACCTCATCACTGCCGACCCCATCAAGTACACCATCGTTATCGCCGTTGCCTTCGCCGTCTCCTTCGCCGTTACCATGGTGCTTTACACCGACGACGAGAAGACCAAGGCCGCCGCTGCCCGCGAGGCTGCCAAGGCCGCCGCTCCTGCGACGCCTGCTGAGGTTGCTGCCGACTACGCTCCCATGACGGTTGTTGCTCCCATGACTGGTGAGGCCATCGACATGACCAC
Organism: Atopobiaceae bacterium; assembly: GCA_017510785.1. Classification (GTDB taxonomy): domain Bacteria; phylum Actinomycetota; class Coriobacteriia; order Coriobacteriales; family Atopobiaceae; genus RUG440. Next base: position 50,309 of record JAFWMH010000024.1, read on the forward strand.
CGTTCCCGATCCCGTTTTCGCTTCCCTCGCCATGGGCAACGGCGTTGCCATCGAGCCCACTGAGGGCGGCATCTACGCTCCCGTAACCGGTACCATCAGCATGCTGGCTGGCACCGGCCACGCCGTAGGCCTCATGGCCGACGACGGCACCGAGATTCTCATTCACGCCGGCATCGACACCGTCGAGCTCAACGGCGAGCCCTTCGACGTCAAGGTTGCCGCTATGGATCAGGTCAAGGCTGGCCAGCTCCTCATCGAGGCCGACCTCGACGCCATCAAGGCCGCGGGCAAGCCGGCCACCACGATGGTCATCGTTACCAACACCGACGACTATAAGTCCGTCGAGCAGAACTACGGTCCGTGCAAGGCCGGCCAAAAGGTCATCACCCTCTCCAAGTAGTTCTTAGCAATACCTTCTAAAAGGGAGCGGTCGTTCGCGCGGCTGCTCCCTTTTTTGCTTTCCAATCAAGGCACGCACCTTTAGGACGGACGCGTGCACCGCCTCCCTACCAGTTGCCAACGGTCACGAATACACCGCACAATAGAGAGGCAAAATAGCGTACTATGTACCAATGTGGGAACGTTTTCACCTATCGAAAGGGGCACGACATCATGTTCTCTGTTACAGCACTGGGCGAGGTTCTTATCGACTTCACGGATCACGGCGTTTCGGCAAACGGACAAAAGCTCTTTGAGCGCAACCCCGGCGGAGCACCCGCCAACGTTCTCGTTGCTCTTCAAAAGCTCGGCCACAAGACGGCCTTTATTGGCAAGGTTGGCACCGACATGCACGGAGCGTTCCTCCGCCAAACCATCGAGGAGAACGGCATCGATTGCAGTGGACTCATTTCCGACCCCGAGTTCTTCACGACGCTTGCGTTCGTAGCTCTCGACGAGAATGGCGACCGTTCCTTCTCGTTCGCGCGCAAGCCTGGCGCCGATACCCAGCTTAGGGTTGAGGATTTGCCCAAGGACGTTCTCACCAACACCAAGGTATTCCACGTTGGATCGCTCTCCCTCACCGATGAGCCCGCTCGCTCCGCCACTGTGGAGGCCCTCAAAATCGCCAAGGACGCCGGTGCAGTAATGAGCTACGACCCCAACTACCGCGATAGCCTCTGGACCGGTGCCGACGCCGCTTCGGAGCAAATGAAGTCCATTCTCCCCTACATGGACCTCATCAAGATTTCCGCCGAGGAGTGCCCGCTCGTTACGAGCAGCACCGAGCCCGCAGAGGCCGCCAAGGAGCTGCTCGCTGGTGGGGCAAGCGTCGTCGTGGTCACTCTCGATGCCGATGGCGCCTATGTGGCCACCAAGGACGGCGCTGGTCTCGTTGAGAGCTTTAGGGTGGACGCCGTCGATACCACGGGTGCGGGCGACTCCTTCTGGGGTGGCTTCCTCACCGCCTTCTGCGAGAGCGGCAAGACGCCCGCCGAGCTTACGTTTGAGGATGCGTCCAAGTTCGCCCTGTTCGGCAATGCCGTTGCAAGCCTCTGCGTCCGCAAGCGCGGTGCCATTCCCGCCATGCCTGAGCGCGACGCCGTTGAGGCGCTCCTCGCCGAGCTTGGTTAAGGAGCAGCTCTATGCAGATGCACGTTAACCTCGATTACCGTCAGCACAACTGGCGCCTCGGCTTTCACCTCCAAACAGCCGTAGGCTGGCTGAGCGATCCCAACGGCCTGTGCCAGTTCAATGGCGAGTATCACATTTTCCATCAGTACGCACCGCGTTGGCCATGGCCGGGCCACGGCTGGGGACATTGGACCAGCAAGGACCTCACCACGTGGGAGTTCCACCGCGGAGCCATTATCCCTGAGATGGAGCTCGACGCAAACGGCTCGTATTCCGGTTCTGCTGTTATTCGCGACGGCGAAATGTGGTGCTACTATACCGGCAATGTGTTGGAACCAGGCGAGCACAACTACGACTACGATGGTCGCCAGGCAAATGAGACGCTCGTCATAAGTAAGGATGGCCGTACCTTTAGCGACCGCAAACTTGTTTTGGGCAACGACGGATACCCCGACTACTGCTCGTGCCACGTGCGCGACCCCAAGGTATGGTGGCAACAGGACCGCTGGAACATGCTGCTCGGCGCCCGTACCATGGACGACCATCCCGCCATGCTGCTCTACACCAGTCCAGACGGCGTAAACGATTGGACGCTTGCTGGCAGTTGCACAACAATCTCCGGTGAACCCTTTGGCTACATGTGGGAGTGCCCCAACATCGTTACCTTTGGCGACAAAGAGTTCTTCTTCGTGTGCCCGCAGGGCGTTCCAAGCCAGGTGACGAAGTTCCAAAACAACTTCAACTCCGGCTACTTCCCCGTCGAAGGCAGCGTTATTGACCTGCTAGAAGGCGATGAAGGCCTTATGGACGCCGACGCCCCTTATGGATGCATCGACGAAAACACGTTCGTTGAGCTCGACTACGGCTTCGACTTCTATGCACCACAGGTGTTCACCGATGAGCAGGGTCGCCAAGTCCTCGTTGGCTGGATGGGCTTGCCCGACATTGAGATGCAATACCAGGTACCAACCTATGAGTGGCTCCACACGCTCACGTGGCTGCGCGAGCTCTCCCTCAACGATGCCGGCAAGATTTGCCAGTGGCCTCTTCCCGAGTATGATGCCCTGCATGGCAAGCGGGTTGACTTCACGCACGAGGGCGCGGCCGATTCCTGCGGCAAACTCGGCACTAGTAACTACGATGCGTTCTGCGTTTGTGGCGCAACCGGCGCCAAGTTTGCCAATGGTACGGCCGATGTGTTTCTTGAGGGCATCGAGGGCGAGGGACGCCTCATGCTCAACGCCGACCTTGAGCTCGTAGTGCTTGGCAACATGATCGAGCTTGCCTTCCATGGCATAGCCGGCGGCTATCGCACGGTACGTCGCCTGCCCGTAACAGAACTCTCCGCAGGCAAGCTTGAGAGCCTACGTATGGTGGTAGATACGAGCGCCATTGAGATATACCTCAACGGTGGCGAACACACCATGTCGACGCGCTGGTGGCCGCAAGAGATTACCAACCTGAGCGTTACCTCCACCTTCAAGGCGAAGGATACCTATGCCTACGAGATGGGTCGTTTCGAATTCCTCAACGTGTGCTAACGTGCCCTTCCTTCTCCCTTGCGAAGAGGGCTGCGGGATACAACCCGCAGCCCTCTTTGCGTTATTATTCAAATTCCAAGGGTGGTGTTTTCTACACCATGCGCTCGAGGATTTGCGCCACGGCATCCTCCTCCACAGGGCCAATCTCAACAGAGGCGGCAGCCTTTGCCGCAGGAGTGGCATTCTGCACCACTACAGCGTTCTCGAGGGCACTCAAAATCGCAAGGTCGTTATCTGCATCGCCGAACATCGCGACCTCATCCTTCGTAATGCCGAGACGCTCCACAAGCCACTCGAGCGCCGTACCCTTGTTCACGCCCTTGGGCACAATGTCGGTCCACTTGGCAGACGGACGCACGAAGTCGAACTCAGGGCACAGCTCTTTTCCACGTTCAATGATTTCGAGCATCATGCTCTCCTCATGCGGGCATGCAATCGTGGCGCCAAGCACCTCAACATCGGGGAACTCGTCAACTACCATTGGCCTAAACGAGAACTTCTCGGCCCAGGGAGCTATTTCCTCCTCCGTTGCACCAACGCAATAGATGTCGTTTTCAGGCGTTGCCTCCAATGGATACGCCGTAACGAACGTCTCTGGATATTCAGCAATGAGCTTGGCCATTCGATTGAGGCCGTCGTTATCGAGTAGCGTGAGCCGCACGACCTCGCCATCCACCTTGATCTTCTTTCCGTTGGAGAGAATACCCGTCTCGAATGGCTCGCTATGGCCTTCAAACTGCCTGAGGAGCTCCATTTCGTCGCGTCCCGTTGCCAATCCGAAGCGAATGCCCCCTTTCCGCAGCCGATGTATTGCCGCAAGCGTTCTCGCACTCGCATGCTCCTCGCCAAAGGGCACTAACGTCCCGTCCACATCCGACAACACGAGTTTTATCATGTGCTTCCTCCTTACTCACTCAATAAGCGTTACCATTTTGGCACAAAGAAAGGACCTTGGCATGCTCAACATCGTACTCGTACAACCCGAAATCCCCGCCAACACCGGCAACATCGGCCGCACGTGCGTCCTTACCGGCTCGCGCCTCCACTTGGTAGGTCCCTTGGGCTTCGACCTCAGTGATCGCGCCGTGCAACGCGCAGGCCTTGCCTATTGGCAGAGTCTCGATGTACGCACCTATGTGGATTGGGCCGAATTCGAAACAAAAGCCTTGCATGGCTCATACGAGGGCGTCCATCTCCTCACGAAAGCCGGATCGCTCGTATATACGGAGGCCGCCTATCACGACGAAGACTGGCTTGTATTTGGACGAGAGTCTTCGGGCCTCAGTCGCACCATCCTCGACGCGCACCCGAGTCGTTGCGAAAGAATCCCCATGTTGAATGACGACGCGCTCAGCAACGCACGCGACTGGCACGCACGCCACGACGAGCTGCATCCGGAATTGCGCCGCGACATTTGCGGTAACTTCGTCGACGAGCGCGAAGGACGCATCACATCCCTCAACCTCTCAAACGCCGTCGCCATCGTTGCCTACGAGGCGCTACGGCAACTCTCCTATCCCAATATGTGAGGGCACACAGGAAGGGATGGGGCAGGCACGGTGGGCGTTCGTGCTCAAACAGCCGCGCGTTGCGCGGAACTGCGCGCGAAGCGCCCACCGTGCCTGCCCCATCCTATCAGCTCACGAAACGTTCACCGCTCCGCAGCTTCTTGCTCCGCGGCCTCTTGCTCCGCGGCCTCGCTCTTCGCACGGCGACGATTCAAATCGATGAGCACGAGTTGCCGAATGGTCGATGCCGTAGGAATGGCTACGAGCATACCGACGAAGCCAGCCACGCCACCGCCAATCGTAACCCCAATGGTAGTCCACACCGGCGGCAACACCGTGCGAGGGTCACCAATATGAGGCAATACGAACGTAGCTTCGAGCATTTGCGCAAAGCCTACCACGATTATGTACACGAGTGCCATCCATGGATTCGAAATCACGACCATGAACGCACCCGCAATAAGTCCCACCGGATAACCCACAATGGGCACCAACGCCGCCAAACCCATGAGAACGCCTACACCCAAGGCATAGTCGTATCCCATCACAAGTAGCGCCACCGTACCAACCGTCCCCAAAATGGCTGCCTCAAGGAATTGACGAACGATGAAGTTATGAAACGAGGAGTCTGCCACGCCCATCACGAGCGCAAGCTTCTCGGTTCGTTCCCTGCCGGCATATATTTCAATGACGTTCATGACGCTCAGGCCAACACCCGTAGTATCGGTAAGGAGTATGAACGAGAAGAGAAGGCCAAAGAATCCCGTCATAATCACACTCACGACACCGAACAGCTGGGTGCCAAAAGAGGCCACGGTGCCTCCCATGGCGCCTTGAAAAAAGCCAACGATATCGAGCGAGGTAATGGTCTTCATGATGTCGCCATGCATAAACTCTTCAACAGGAGCCTTCACCGGCTCCAAGAGAGGATACCGTAGCAGCATTTCGATGAACACCGTGCTTCGCTTTTGCACCATGGCCATTGTCTCAACAAAAGCGGGTATGAACACAGAAGATGCCAAGAACAGGCCTACAAGTATGAGCATAATGGCTGTAATGAGGCTCACGGGCTTTCTAAGAGCACTCACGGCCTTCGACCGCGAATTCGGCAACAAGTGTCGCTCGATGAACCCGGTTGGAATTGAAACAACGTACGCGATGGCGGCGCCCAAAATGAGCGGGATGATTGCCGTCAAAACGATACCGATAAATCCCACTATTGCATCCCAGCTTCGCACGATGATGAGCGCAAGCATCACCAAGCCACCATAGATGGCAATTTGCCTGGTCGTGAGTTTTTGCATTGAGCCTCCTATCCGCGTCCCATAAACGTTGGCAACGTACGCGTTCGCGCGGCGTCGGCGATTTGGAACAGGGCGTCGGCCACTGCGTCATCGGCACTCGCCCCAATGTGCCAGCGCGCGGCACGCGCAACCTCTTCGCTTGCATTCGAGACCGCCACCGAATTAGGCACCGCTTCGATCATTGCGAGGTCATTCTCGGAATCCCCGAAAACCGCAACCTCGTCGAGCGTTATGCCCAGTTCCTTGGCTAAGAACTGCACCGCAGTACCCTTGGTCCAACCTGCAGGCATAATGTCGATGAGCGGAGCCGTGGGACTTGGAAACACGAATTCCATGCTGGGATACTCCTCGCGCAGCATGTCGCGCACCTCCGTAACATGCTCACGACTGCCTGCGCACCAAATGTTCGCCTTTACGTACGTAGGCTCATCGAGGCGTAGTGCATCGCCCCGTATGTGTGGAAACGCCTCATGGCACTCGGCGAGATGCTTGCGATCGGGCGAGACGAAGTAGCCCGCATCATCCTCAACAGGTGCATTAATATCGTAGATGGTAAGCACGCATTGCGGTATGTGCGAGAGCATCTCCGCGATGCTGTTGAGCTCGGGACCGTCAAGTCGTTCCACGTGTACGAGTTCGCCATCGAGGTAGATTATTTGGCCATTGGAATACGCCGCTGTAGCATAGCATGCCTCATCGTTATTGAACATCCACCCCATCGCACGAGGAATGCGCCCCGATACGGGCCCGAAGTGAAGACCGGCATCCAACATGGCATGTATGCCCTCCAACGCATGATCGGTCGCACGGGGCAGGCCATTGCGAATGAGTGTGTCGTCAAGGTCCGTTAGAACGAGCTTAATCATTGGCTCTCCTCACATTAGCGAATCAATCATGCATGTAGGCCGGCATCTCGCCCGTGCCTGCGGCTGCCACAATATCGAGCAACGCACTGGCAACCGCATCGTCGGCGCTCGAACCAATGTGCCAACGTGCGGCTTCGGCAGCCGCGGGAGTCGCGTTTGCCATTGCGGCGGAGTTTGGCACATAGCGCAGCACGTCGAGGTCGTTTTCGGCGTCACCAAACACAGCGACCTCGTCGAGACCAATGCCCAGCTCGCGCACAAGCACCTCAACGCCCTTCGCCTTGCTCCAGCCCTTTGAGGCAACATCGATGTAGTTGACGTGCGGATTCGGATACACGAAATCGAGCTCCGGGACCAAGTGCATAAGCTGGCGCCGCACCTCATGCAAACGCTTTTTATCTCCCACAACGCGAATGTTCGCCTTGTAGATCGGTCGGTCCTCCGGGATGCGCACACGTACATTGCCAATACGCCCGAACTCGGCATAATATTGGCCAATTTCCTGCGCCGAAATACCCACCGAATAACGATTGCCAAAATCGTTTATCATCAACGCTGTACCTGGGAAGTCATACACCGTGTTCGCAACCTTTTGCAACCCTTCGTGCGGAATGGGCTTGTCGAACACCAGCTCTCCGTCGATGTACACAAGCTGACCATTTACGGTAACTCCCGTTCGGTACGCCGCGCTATCCTCGGCAAACAGCAGGTGCAGGTCCCACGGCACACGACCTGTGCACGGACCAAAGCGAAGCCCGGCGTCGAGCATGGCGTGGATGGCTTCTAGCGCGTGGCGCGTGGCGTGCGGAAGGCCGACGCGGATAAGTGAATCGTCAAGATCGGTAAGCGCGAGCTTAATCATGGCATGCCTTTCGTGAGTGTAATACACGTAAGAGTGTATCATGAAGGTAGTGTACATCTATGCGAAAGGACCTACTATGAAGCTGGCAATTGGAAACGACCATGCCGCCGTCGAGCTCAAGAACATTGTGATGGCACACCTCGAGGAGCGCGGCATAGAGCTCGTTAACGTTGGCACCGATACTACGGAAAGCTTCGACTATCCCATCAGCGGTTATCGCGTAGGCAAACTCGTTGCGTCGGGTGAGGTAGATGGCGGCGTGTTGATATGCGGAACTGGCGTAGGCATAAGCCTCGCCGCAAACAAGGTGGAAGGCGTGCGCGCATGCGTGTGCTCGGAGCCTTATTCGGCCGCGCTCTCGAAACGGCACAACAACACGAACGTCATTTGCTTCGGTGCACGCGTCGTTGGCGACGAAATGGCCAAGCTCATCGTCGACTCGTGGCTCGATGCCACGTACGAGGGCGGAAGGCACGATCGGCGTGTCGCCATGCTCAACGAAATCGATCGCACCGGCTCGCTCGCGGTGGCAGACGCATAGCCTCTTTCGCACGCCCCCAAAGATTTGTCAAATGTCCCGTAAGTGGCCCGGAGAGCGCCGTGCTCACACAGTCCTCGTTCCTGCGGAACTGCGCGCGGCTGCTCCTCCGGGCCACTTTGCGATTTGACGCATCTTTAGGAGTAGCCTCTTTCGCACGCCGTGCCTCAGCAAACCCACTTGTTCACAATTGTGGGCTCGGGATAGCCCCAGTCTTCCTCGATGTAACGACCGGTTCGTATGAAGTCTGCCTTTTCGAGCACGCGTGCCGATGCCGTGTTCTCCACCATGGTACTTGCCGTAGCTATCTCTATGCTGGTTTTGGCATAGAGATAGCCCACCATAAGACGCGTTACCTCAGTAGCAATCCCCTGTCCCCACCAGCACCTGCGCAGTCTACAGCCTATGCTCACCTTGCGTAGGTTATCGCGAAGGCCGTAGAACTCAGCCAAACCAACGAACTCTCCGGTTTCTCGTATGCGAATAGCAAGGATGAGCGACTCACTGTTGCTAAAGAGGTCGCCATAAGCATGACCGATTGCTTCTCTCGCATCAGTGTATTGTCTCTCAAACAAATACCTTGGCAACCAGCGTTGAACCATTTGGTCGTCGCGCATGTGCTGCAGGGCATCAGCATCGGCATCCACAAGTCTGTCGAGCACAATACGCCTGCCCACAATGCAAGGGACCTCGTCAAACAAGCCCTTTCGCTCGTTTGCAGCGGCAGGTGTCGACGAGGTTTCCTCGCAGTACGCACGTGCAAGCTCCGCACGACGCCTCGCGCCATTCGCACGCAACTGCTCCTCGCGTTCGTCGAGTCTCCACCCGCCGCTCCCGTGCTCCTGCAACAGCTTCTCTTTTTCGTATGCCTCAAACTGAAGCCTGCGATCGCGCCGTTGGCGACTCACCTGGTTAAGACTTTCCGCCTCAATAAAAATACGCGTCGCTTGAGAATACTCACCAATGACCTCGTCCTCAATGCGGTCGATTGCCATGAGCACTCCGCCCTCCGCTAAGTCATCGTTAAAGGTTACGTCGAGGTTAATGAGCAAGTCTTCCGGCCCCAGATACAGCGAAAGAACACGACCGCACTTCACAACATCCGGGTCGCTCTCCACAATCGAAACAACATCGTTGACCTCTTCCAATGTCAACCCCTCGCCAATGAGCAGTCCGCGCGTCTCGCGCAAGAGCACAAGGGCAATGAGGGCCATTATCGCGCCAATAACGATTGATGCCCACGCATCGATTATGTAGTTCCCCGTTACCTGCGACGCAATGTTGCCCGCGAGTGCAACCACCATGCCTGCTACCGCCGCAGTGTCTTCCAAGAACACCGTAATGTTCGTGGGACTCTTCGACTCGCGAATGTACGCAAAGATGCGCATGTCGCCACGCTCTTTGTTAACCGTGCGTACTGCCACCGATAAGGAAAAACCCTCGAACACAATGCCAATAACAAGCACCACATAATTTATGAGTGGGTTTTCGATGGGACGTCCACCAGCAAGAACTCCTTGGATGCCTTCGTAAATGACGAAGCCTCCTCCAAGCACGAATATAACGAGAGCGACCGCAAGGCTGTAAAAATACAATTCGGAACCATAGCCAAAAGGATGCTGTACGTCCGGCTTGCGCTTCGAAAGCCTGTTGCCCACAAGCAAGAGCGAATCGTTGATGGCATCAACCATTGAGTGAATGCCTTCCGAAAACATGGCCGAGGAACCCGTTATTGCCGCAGCAAAGAACTTGACGGCAGAAACGATGGCGCCCGCCCCAACGGCCACCACCACGGCAGTGTTCTCGCCCAGCCGCTCGGCAGCATTGCGGTTTGCCCGTTTCTCACGCTGACGCTCCGCTCGTGCCTTTACGTCCTGCGTAACGTCATCGGTCATCCCCCGCCCCCAATGCTATACTGCCATCGTCCATACGTTCGTTACGTGCTAAATGAGGTCTGCGCAATCTCACACGCCTTGTGCACGGCCTCTAACGTGAACGCGCCAGCACGGAGACGCTCCCCTACCTTACGGGCGTTATTCACCATAACAACGTATGCTTCCTCGGTAACTCCCGCCAATGCGTCATGCAAGTCGTACAGGCTCTCAACACACAGGCCAACACCCTCGTCGCGAATCACGTCGGCAATTGCCGCTTTGCTCCACGATACAACAGGCAAGCCGGACGCAAGATACAGTGACGTCTTGTGCGGATTGTTGATGGTTAGGTACGTACCGTACACACCCGAGCAAGTCGTCCCTTGTGGGCCATCCCATACCAAACCGAACCCGCCATCAAGTTTGCTAGGCAATTCGTCCGCAGGGAACGAACCCCTATACGTCACCCGCGGCCGGCTTTCGTTTGGCTCGTATCCATCGCCAAAGTACTCAAAGTCCACGTCATCGGGAATGTCGTACAAATACCCGGCTTTGTCTCTTCGCAAGTTGCCGGCTACAATAACCTTACGAAAACCGACCGACGCAGCCTGGTAGACCGGGACTCCCATTGGGGCATCGGGCACGAGGTAGTCGAACAGCCGCAACGAGACGATGCGTTCCCGCGGATACCCTAAGTGCTCGGCCACGAAATCGGCCATATGATCGTTGTGGACGATAATAGCCTGCGCATACGAGAATACTGCCGATTCCTCCAGTTTGAAACGTTGCGCCTGCGCAAACGACACATCTCCCGTGAGTCCGAGCCGCACCGACTCAAGATCGTGCACAAGCAATATGAGACGAATGTCCTTCTTTTGCAACGCAGTAACCACTTTGCCAAACCAAATGGTGTGGCAAGCAAAGGGAACCTGCATTACCACGCCGTCCCCTTTCTTAAGACTGCTCACCGCCTCGAGCCATCTATTCTTTGCCACACGATGGCCCTTGAGCTTGGCCAAGGCCCCTCCCACATCACGCCGCTCAACATCGCGCAACCCAAGGCGCGTGAAGCCTGCCTGCGCAAGAATAGCACTCACATCAGCCGGAGCCTTCGCACCTGCGTTTCGGGCCTCGCCGTCATCCGCCTCCGTTTGCACGTAATACCACTCCATGCAGCTCACATCCTTCAAGGATTGTTATTCTTTCCAGTACGCCAGACGGCCAAACACACGCGCAAAGTCCTCATTGCGCGTAACCATGCACCAGCCAAGCGATGCAACCAAATAGAACAACGCCGCCACCACAAACTCCACAAGCACACCAACAACCGTGGGAGCAGTACTTCCAAGCAACTGTGCCACCATGCGCATGATCGCAATCATGGCGACGCCAATGCATGCAAAGGGAATGGCGCCAAACAGATTGGCGCGCAACTCGAACTCCTTGCGCACCACCACCGCTTGATACACAAGTACGGCCACCTCCGCCGCAATCGTGGCGATTGCGGCTCCCATCGCACCCATGGCGGTAATCGCAAACACATTTATTCCAAGATTGATAACTGCACCTGCACTCACCGAAAGCGTGAAGTCTCGATCACGATGATGTGGCAACAGGTATTGAACGCCTATAACGTTCGTTGCGCAAATGAGCGGAATAACCAGAGAAAGAACCCGCATGAGCGCCACGCACGGCTCGAATCCCGGCCCAAAGAACACGGGCACAAACTCTGGCGCAATGCCAGCAATACCGCATGTTAGGGCAAACGCACACGCAAGCATAAACCACATGGTGGAGCGCACGAGCTGCTTGCCCTCCTCGACTCGACCCGCAGCAATTACCTCACTCATCTTCGGCAACACCACCGAACCAAGGGCAGTAATTACGGCCAAAGGCATCTTCGCAATCTTCTCTGCGTAATCGTACATGCCAGTTTGATCCATGCCAGCCATTGCGCCGAGCATGACCTTGTCGAGAAGTACATAGAGACTCGACGCTATTACCGGAACGAAGAGTGCAAGGTTTGGCTTAAGATGGCTTATGACTTTGGGCCAGGTAGGTCGCACCCAATCCACATAGCGCCCTACGAACGGCCAAATGAGCGCGGTATTCATGAGGAACGCGCCCGCAATAGCCGTAACATATGCCCAAATGTCGGTAGCGTCACGCACGAAGACGAAGATAAAAACTACCGACGCCAAACGAGTGATGAAGTTCCGGATGGTGGGCACCCGAAACTCCTGCATTCCGAACATAAGCCACGAGACGTCGCCCACCGAACCAATAATCCACATGCTCCAAAGCACCCATAGGAGCAACTGCTCTTGGCCCCACAGGACCACATATCCCGCGTAAGCCACAAGCACAATCGTCCCAACCAGGCAATTCATGGCAAACGCGTTCCAAAACAAGTCGGATCGAGCGGCACGATCGTCACCACATTCGGCAACGCTTCGCACACCATAATTTGCCATACCGAGCATGGCAAACAGCACGAAGTAGTTTACAATAGATTGTGTATACGTAAATATGCCATCGCCTTCCGCACCGATAACTCGGGAGAGATACGGTGTGGTTACGATGGGAGTAAGCACCAAAAGAATCTGGTATGCAGAGCTATAGATAAAGTTCTTGCGAATGCCCGCCATCAGCCGTCACCCGCTCTACACGCAGAACAAACAAGGAGCAAAAGTGCGATGCCCGCTCCCAGTACACCAATGGAGAGCGCGAAAAAAATCGCAAGTTCCGTCTCGCCACGGTCGATGCGCTCGCACTTGATTTCGCCATACCGAAGAGTGAATTTGTTCTTCACCATCCACGACACCTTGCTAGCCACCCTTACGGCTTGTCGGGCAAACTTCATCGAACCCTCTTCATCGAATGAGGTACAATGCATCTCCACGCCATCGGCCAGAATCGATGCCTCCGTAAGGTATTGGTCGGAGTCTTTTATGCCCAACTGTGACGTCGTAGTAAGATGAACGCTTTGCGATCCCAGAATGTATACCACGTGATCGAGACTATAAGCATCGGTTATGAGCTTGTTGTCTTTTAAGCTGCGAACTTCCACGTTCGTACGGGCCACGTACGAAGCCGGAAGCACGCTCGAGCCAACAACATACATACCCGCACCCGCAAGTAGTGCAATCCCGCAGGTGGCACAAACGGCTGCCACAATATCGCCAATTCGAAACCTGGTCACACATCGCGGAGCAGGTCCGCCAGCGAACGACGTTCTGTTGACGAATAGTATGGTTTCGCCCAAGCCCATCCCGAGCACCGCCATCGAAATCGGCAGGTACGTAACCACCGTTACCGCCCACATGACGGCATACACCACACCGAAGTACGTTAGCTTGGGCTTTTTGCGCAAGAAGAAACCCACAAGGCCCAGCGCATAGCTCGCAAAAAGCACAATGCCGCCAAAGGCCAGCACTTGCATTATGGTGTTGCTCATACCGGTGTTGTTGATTCTAAAGCCTGCCATCTGGTTAAGGATGGCTTGGTCGGACTTGAGTCCATTGCCCAAAAGCGGACTCTTCTGCCACGCACGAAAACCAGCCACATAGTCGTCCATGCGAATCGCCCACGAGGGTGAAGTAATCTTCTTTCCCACCACCACAACAAACGCACCGAGTAGGCCAACCGAGACCAAAACGAATACCGCCATCTTGACGCGGTCACCTCGTATCTTTCGCAACACATCGCGCAACCATGAAGAGAGCGGATACGCGCAAATCATGGCAACGATAAGATACGCCGTAATGGAAAACGTCGAAAGAATGGCCGCCAAAAGCACAATCACAACGCGTTTACGAACCCTGCGCCGCACAAGGAATACCTCGGTGAGCAGGGCAATAAGCAACACGAAGCCATACAGTGGCGATTCCACGAACACGCCGCTGTTTCGAGCAATGGCCCGTCCCATAATAACGTCGGACTGCGTGAAGAACAAAAAGTAATAGTATCCGGTAATCTTGGTGCCCGTGCCATCACCAGGTGCCCACGAATACGTCATGTTGATGTTTGCGGGCACAAATTCCCAAAGCGGACCAAGCACCCAAAGAATGAGCGAAAGAGCAGCAAGCACGTATATAACGTTAACGACGGCGTCAAGCAATAGCTGAACATGTCCTTCGCGGTTGAGAACAACCCACACCACGCCCATGAGGTACAAAATCGTCAGGGCGGCCAGCCGCACCGCCGACCCTGGGTCGGCGCTATGAAGCCAAATGGCAGCGTAGCCTACGCCAAAGGCTCCAAGGAACAGCAACCAAATGCCGATTTCCCTAAACGTCACAAGCTTGCGGAACACTCCACGAGCCACGATTCCCACACACAACACGTTACTCGCGAGCAAACATGCCTTTGCTCCCAAGCCATCGTAAAACTCGCTGCCAATAATCGTGTTCGACGATATGAGCAAACACAACACCAGCACCGAAAGCACGCATCGCTCAACCAAATTGCTCTTGTTTCGTACCAGCACCATGCGAAGTCGCACCTACTCCGAAAGCTTCTGAAGTGCATCCCATACGATTTGGGCACTCCTTTTCCAAGAGTACCGTTGCAGTATAACGTCGTTATCCTGCTCAATTGGCTGCGCCATGAGGGCGTCCAAGTCGATGTTGTCGTAGTTCAAGGGATCTATATACCACACGCCCTTGTCGTACACCTCGGGCAGTGCGCCAGCGTTTGCCACAATGCAACGCGCTCCCACACTCATGGCCTCCAGGGGCGGTATGCCGAAGCCTTCGTAAAGCGACGGCTGTATAAAGGCCTTGCAATGTGCCATGAGCGCCTTTATCTGTCCGTCGGTAAGGTAGCCCGTAAACGCAAGGTTCGCCGGCGGCGAGTCGTTGAGGTTCTTGTCGCTCGAGTTGAGCAGGCTACTCCCCGAGACGACAAACCGATACTTTGGATTATGGCGTGCGGCCTCCACCACCCACTTAAAGTTTTTATGCGCAAAGCGGCTACCGAGAGAAAAGAAGTACTCCTCGCCCTCAAGGCCCAGCTCACTCATAATGCTCTCGTCGGGCGAAACTTCGAGCATGTGCTGCCATCCGTTGTATATGGTAACAATGGTGTTGGGGTCGCGCTTGTAGTAGCTCACAAGATCGTTCTTGGACGTCTCACTTGCCGTAAAAATAAGCTTGCTGCGTTTGAGCACCTTTCTCGCACGCTGCAAGTACAGCTGCCGCGAAAGACGCGACTTAAGGTCGGTGGCGTTTTGAGGAAAAAACTCCGTGATGCAGTCGTGCACCGCCACAACATCGCAGTTACGCGTTGGCAACGCGAGCAGCAGGTCCACGCCTATTCCCCCGCGGCCACGAACGTATTGGGGAAACTGCCGGGCCAGCCATTTGGTACGTCCAATGGTGCTGGTAGTATCGCCCTCCCAAATAACGACGCGAATATTCTCGAACGAGAACTCACGCACGTTGTTTTGAGGAATAAGGAGCTCGGCCGCATTTGGACCTACCATGGCGTCGAGTTCCTTAAGTATTTCGAGCGCGTTGCGTTGAACGCCATAAATCTCCTCGCGAGCGAGCGTGCCGCCGTTAAACACCAAGGGCCTCATGCAGCCTCCTCAACGGTTCGTGAACTCTACGTACGCCTACTGCTGCGCGCGCAATGCATCCTCGAGCATTCGGGAAGACTTCTCCCACGAATACCTGCCCAATGCGTCGCATGCCGAACCCACCTCTTGACTAAGAATGCCGTTGAGGTCCACGTCGAAATTGGTGGGGTCTATGTAGTGTACCGCATTACCGAGCACCTCGGGCAAACTTGTGGCATTGCTCGACACAACCTGCGCGCCCAAGGCAAGCGCCTCGAGCGGAGGCAAGCCAAATCCCTCGTAAAGGGACGGGTACAAAAACGCCCTGCAGTGGCGGATAAGAGCACATGCGTCCTCGTCCGTAACAAAACCCAACAGATGCACGTTTGATGGCACGTCCTGTTCCCCGGCATCGTAACTTCCACCGGCAACTGCAAAGGTAAGTTGCGGGTTTTTCCGTGCCACCTCGAACACCCAACGACCGTTTTTATGCCGTGCACGCGTAGCCAACGAAAAGAAGAAGTCGCCAGATGCGAGATACGGGTATCGCTGCTGCCAATCCTGTGCCTCGCGGTACGCCTGCACGTGCTGCCAAGCGTTGGGCACCACGCACACCTTGCCCTTGACGTGTGGGTAGATGCGCTCGAGCTCCCCCTTGCTAAACTCGCTCACGGTAAGAATCGCGCGCTCGCGACGCGTAAGCAGCTCATACATCGCACAGTGCCAAACACGCGACACACGACTGCGCATCGTAGTATAGGACTCGGGGCACGTGCGATACATAACATCATGAATGGTCGTCATACCCGGACGCGAAACAATGGGTGCAACGTTACATAGGTTAAGCAGCAAGCGATCGGAATGCGTAAGCATGTAAGCGGCAAGATCGATTTGTTCCCACGCAATCCCACTGAGCCGCCCTACACGACGTACCGAAATACGGGCATACTCGGGCACATCGTGCGCCTCGCCATCCACAGCGAGTTCAACATCGTCATCCTCGTCGAGCACATCATCAAGCGCTCCCACGAGTTCCCGTGCGTAGCGCACAATGCCCTGCATTCCCCACGAAAGGAACGCGCCATTAATGGTAACCCGCATGTAAACCCCTTTCGTATGCGTATTAGCCTATCCCCTCACGCCTCACAAGCTCTTCCACATAGCCGCCCAGTTCGTCTCTAAACCGCTCGCGCGAGAAGGTTTGCCCGTATGCGGCAATTTCCTCGCGAGAGCAGACAACGCCATTTGCCTCGAATCGCTCAATGCAGGCGACGAGCGACTCCGGTGTTTGCTCGTCAAAGAACAGCCCCACATGCCCATCGCGCACGGTTTCGAGCACGCCGCCTTCCCCATATGCCAGCACGGGCGCACCAGCGCTCATCGCCTCAATCGGCGTAAGGCCAAAGTCCTCGATTCCCGGGAACAAAAAGGCGCTCGCACCGGCGTAAAGATCGGCCATCTCGTCGTCGGGCACAAATCCCAAAAACTCAATCGTGGGACCTGCCATCTCCCTCAAACGTTGCTCCTCCTCACCACCAGAACCTACCACCTTGAGCCTACGACCCAAGCGATTGCAGGCCTCAATGGCAAGGTCCACTCGCTTGTAGCCCACAAAACGCGAGACTACCAGATAATAGCCACGCGCCTCGCTTGCTTTTTGCGAAAGGACGGGAGACGATGGGTGTATTACCTTCGCGTCGCGCCGGTAGAACTTTTTGATACGCCGTGCGACATAGGCAGAATTCGCCACGAAATAATCCACGCGTTGCGCGGCGGCAAAGTCCCATTGCCGCACACGTGGAATCACGTGTCGCATCGCTGCCCGCCTCACGGGATCGGTTCCGGCAAGATAATCGTAGTAAAGGTCCCACACATAGCGTATGGGCGAGTGGCAGTAGCACACATGAAGCGCATCGGGCCGCGTAAGGACGCCCTTGCAGCAACTCATGCACGAACTCACCACCAAGTCGTATTCCATGAGGTTGAGCTCTTCCCAAGCACGTGGCATAAGAGAGAGAAGCATCTTGTGATGCGTTTTTGCGCCAGGTATTCTTTGCAAGGAAGTGGTGCGGACATCGCAGCTGCGGGTCCAAGCTGGTGCGCGCTGCTCGTCATACACCAAGGTGAAAATGGGGGCATCTGGCCAAAGCTCATGCAAGTCGAGCAGAACGCGTTCGCCGCCGGCGTTGCCCACAAGCCAATCGTGCACGAGCGCAACCTTAAGGTTGCGGGTATCATCCACCATGCGTCACTCCCCCACGCTTTGTTTGCAGCACACCTCAATAATTCGAAGCCTGGAACATGCGTGCACAACAGAGGTCATGCCCGCCTCGATTCTTACCACTTCGCCGGGACCGACTTCCCGTGTTTCACCATCGAGCTCAATCTTGGCCGTGCCTTCCGCAACCGTCCACAACACCGCGCGACCTTTGGAGGCACACGGCTGCAGCTCGCAACCCTCATCCACAACAAGCTCACGCACGTCCGGCTGTAGCATCGTGTAGGAACCCCAACGTTTTCGCTCGTATCCAGGCACCGAAAGAGCTGCGCGATTAACGAGTTCGCGAACGTTCGCGTCGTGATCCTTGCCAGCAACCAAGATACCGTCAGGCGTAGCGACTACCGCCACATGCGAAACGCCTGCAACCACCAGCGGCACGTTGCACTCGTTAATTGCATGTACGTCCTCACACGTCTCGTCGTCCAGCCACGCATTTCCCGAGATGGGCTCACATAGCTCCTCGCATAGCGCACCCCACGTACCCAAATCCTTCCACGCGCCCTCGTAGCGAATTGCCGCAACCGACGTAGCCTTCTCGACCACCTCGTAGTCGAAGCTAATCTTGGGGAGTTCTTTGTAGCGAGCGCGAAGATCTGCGTAGCTGGCAACCTGCACGTATTGCGATACGATATCGAGCAGATATCCCAACCTAAAAGCGAATACGCCACAGTTCCAAAGCGCTCCATGCTCGATGAGGTCGCTCGCCAAATCCGGTGCAGGCTTCTCCACAAAGCGCTGGACGGCGAGAACATCGCCCTCATCTGCCTTCGGCACGATATAGCCATACTTGGAGCTGGGTTCCGTAGGCGCAACGCCCAAGAGCACAAGATCGGCCACGTCGGAGCGCACTGCCTCCGCCAGACGATTCACGCTTTCGTAATACGCGGAATCGGCGTACGTATCGATGGGCATCACCACAACCACGGAATCCGGTGAGCCTCCCTGCTCGAATGCGACATGCGACGCGGCAAGCATTATGGCCGGCGCGGTATCGCGACGCTCCGGTTCGAGCGAGAGACCGTACTCTCCCTCAACCTGCAGTTCCAGGGCATCGACCTGCGACGCACTCGTCGCAACCGTAATGCGTGCCTCAGGGCAGCGCTCGCGCAAGAGTCGGATGCTCCTGCACACCATTGACTCCGGACGACCGGCATCGTCGCGCAGGACCTTTAGGAACTGTTTCGAACGTGCCGCGTTCGAGAGCGGCCAAAGACGCGTGCCCGAACCGCCCGAAAGCAATACTACCTGTATGGAGTCGCTCTGCATGATTGTCCTTTCTAGCCGTGGGCAAGCTTGCGAGCATCGACCTCCATAGATTCGAGTCGAGCGTTTGCCTGCTCCCTCGTTTTGCCACGTGCAAAACAGTATGCCTTTACTTTGGGTTCCGTACCACTTGGACGAACAATAAGTCGGCAATCATCCACAAGGTCGAGCTGCAAAACGTTAGCCGGAGGCAGTTTTTGCGAAGGATCTCCAGGCATTGGAGCACCACTCACATAGTCGTAAACTGTACCAACGGCCAAGCCACCAACGCTTTTCGGCGCATCGGTACGTAAGCGCTCCATAAGCTTCGCCAGCTCGTTGCGGCCATCGACACCATTTACCTCTACCGAGACCTGTTTCGAAACCACATGTCCGTAACGCTCGTACAGCTCTTCCAACGCCTCAAGCAAATCCTTGCCACGACGCTTGTGCCAGGCGGCAACCTCGCATGCGAGCATCAGCGCCACCACGCCGTCCTTGTCGCGCAAATATGTTCCGCGCAAGTATCCGCAGCTCTCTTCTACGCCCACAACGAAGTCGTCGGCACGGCCCTGCTCCTCAAGCAGGTTTATCTGCTCGCCAATGTACTTAAAGCCCGTAAGGGTGCGACGCAACTCTACCCCGGCATCGCGCGCAATAACGTCAAGAAGCGGTGAGGAGACGATTGTTGTTATCGCAACTGGTTGCGCGGGCAGTGCGTGCGCATTGCATAAGAAGTCAAGCAAAAGCAGACCAACTTCATCGCCCGTCAAAAGTCGCATGTCGCCATTGCGCCGCACTGCCACGCCAATGCGGTCGGCATCCGGATCGTTTGCCAACGCGAGGTCGGCCTCTTCCTCAAGGGCTTGTTGCATGGCAAGGCCCATGGCGGCAGGAAGCTCTGGGTTGGGCTTCGGACAAGTTGGGAAGGTGCCATCTGGAGAACACTGCGTCTCCACAAGACCATAGCGCACGCCCAGTTTTTCGAGCACCATTTGCGATGGTTTAAGGCCACATCCATTGAGGGGCGAATACACCACCGATATATTGGAGCAATCAACACGAGTAGACTGGGCAAGCACCGCTCGCACATACTCGTCCTCAATGCGCTCGTCCACCCACGTGACCATTCCGCGACGTAGCGCCTCGTCGAACGGTTCGATGGGCACGTCGAAGGGATCGAACTCGCGGATTTTGGCCTGAACCGCGTGGGCAAGGTCGTCTGTCGCCTGGTCGCCACTCGGACCATACACCTTATAGCCGTTGTACTCCATGGGATTGTGCGACGCCGTTAGCACCACACCCGCATCGGCGGCAAGGGTAGGCACGGCAAAACTCAAAAGGGGCGTCGAACAAGGCTTGGAGAACACAATCGTTCGTACGCCCACTGCAGCAAAAGCACCCGCGGCCACACGAGCGAAATCAGCCGAATGACGACGCGTATCGTACGCTATAACCACCGTGGGGCTGGGATTTGTCGAAAGAAGATGAGCGGCTAGTCCCGCCGATGCGCGCGCCACCGTAAGACGGTTGAGACGATTCGGCCCTATACCCATAAGCGCACGAATACCGCCCGTTCCAAACGACACATCGCACGCAAGCGCGTCAGCACGCTCCGACTCATGCCGGGCACGGTCTTCCTCCCAGGGTTCAACATCGGCTTGGAGCGCATCCTCCCACCGACGCCATTCGTTTGTCATAGACTACCTCCCCGTGAGCCGGAATACGGCCACGAAGGTGTGTAGGAATATGCGCATATCGAGCGCAAAACCCATGTTCCTCACGTAGTACAGCTCCATAGCCTGCCGCTCGCCGCTCTCCCATGTTGCGCCGTTGCGAGCATAGGCCTGCCACCAACCGGTTACGCCTGGCCGCACCGAGAGCACCTCGTCCGCGTCCTCGCCGAACCATTCCAGCTCCTCCGCCGTTACAGGCCTCGGCCCCACCACGCTCATGTCGCCAACGAGCACATTGAAGAACTGAGGAAACTCGTCGAGGGAGATTTTTCGCAGCACTCGCCCGACTTTAGTTACGCGAGGGTCATGTATAACCTTGCGCTCCCGCTCCCACTGCTCGCGCTGCTCGGGTGTAAGGTAGTGTCCCACGTTTTGCTCGGCATCCACATACATGGTGCGCAGCTTCCACATGCCGAACGGCACGCCACCCATGCCAACGCGCTCCTGCCGGAATAATGGTGCTCCAGGAGACTCTACGCAAATCGCCAAACTCGAAACAGCGAGGGGAACCGCGCTTACGACAATCGCCGCAAGGGAAGCACCCACGTCGAACGCGCGCTTGAGACCACGCACATATGCTCCGTTCGCCCGGACAGACGATTCGGTAACATTTGACTGCGCCACGTGACCCCTTCCCAACACGACCAAACAACAACGGTAATGGTCAACATATTAGCACTCAGGCCTGATGTGTCAAACCTACACACCTCACGCATAATCTGCTGGGGCAGTCTCCCAGAGTTATTCTCAAGCCCGCGCACCTTGCGTTACACTTAGCCATGCATGCTGTTGCAATCCATGGTAAACGCACCCAAAGGCGGTGGCAGATGCGGCACAAACAACACGGACGCATACGCGATTGGAAAGGCCTGCTAGGAACGGAAAACAGGCGGGTCAAGCTCATGGCGCTAACAGAGCTCGTCCTGCTTTCGGCCGGACTCACCTTCGTACAACTCGGCTTCATCGGCATCGGCGTGGACGGCAGTTACATCGCCTATGCCATAGCCTTGCTCGTGGTCGTAATGCTTGGCTCCCTACTGCTTGGCCGAACTTGGGGCACGCTCGTCGGCGCAGTTTCGGGCACCATACTGTATCTTCACGCCGCATTTATGCCGCTCGACATTTACGAGATGTACTTCGTTACCGCTCTCAACTCCATAGCACTTCTTGCGTTTATGGGCCTCTTTTCAAGTGTGGCGTTCTCCATCGCTTTGCGCAACAATCCCTCAGGAGTGCGTCGCGTCGTGTACATCGGCATCGTTTGTCTTGTTTCCTCGCTCGTGACTACCGAGCTGTTTGTTGGCAACATCGTGCTAACAACAGTTTTTCGCTACATGGGCTCAACCGAAGGCAACGCTGTTCGCGAAAACCTCAATTCGTCTCGCGAAACCATGCAGGCCATTTTGGAGATGGGTCGCCTCGACGTGCAGGTTCTGCTTGACTTCCTGCTCGCCTTCTTTGCGTCGTGCGCCGTCGACGCAGCAGTTCGCGCGTACGAACGCGTGCGCGGCAACGTGAGCGTTCGCACCACATTTAATGGGCAGCTATTGGCGGTGTGTGCCTCTGTATTTTTGATAATAGCCAGCGGGAGCTTCGTCGCCATTACGCGCAGCGCAGAAGATGCCGCAAACGACGCTATGACAAGCAAGATTAAGTACTTGTGCACACAACTCTCCATACGCGACGAGCAGTTCAACACGATTGTGGAGCGCCCAGAACTCGAGGACCTTTCGGAAAAAACGATATCGGCCATTATCGATCCCGTCGCCCTCGATAAACTCATAGATGGCTACTCGATGAAAGACGATGGTACCATCGTGGTGTTCACGGACTACGCAGCAGAGGAAAGCGAGGGCACGGAGACTACGGTGATTCTCTCCGACAACAAAGCGTATCCCGTTAACTCAAGCGTTGAAGACCTCTTTGGAGACGATGGCGCACAACTCATCAAGGATTTGGCCGAATCGGGGCAGGTGCATCAGTACTTGTATGATGCATACAAGTACTCAGCAGACGAAGATGGTCCAAACGACCAACTGACCACTCAAATCGGGTATCTTCGCGTTGGGAAGATCAACGATTATTACGTTATGATAGCCATGCCTTCGTCTCGGGTATTCGAGGACCGGTCCATCACCATGACGTGGCTCTCCATCGCGGCTTTCGTCTTACTCGTTACGATGTATTTGCTTGTTCGACACTTGCTTCGCATCGTCGTAACGGATCCCATAGACCAAGCCAACGATTCATTGTCACGCATCACTTCCGGAGACCTAGACGAGCGGGTAAACCTCAGGCGCAACAGGGAATTCTCCTCTCTCTCGGACGGCATCAACCAAACCGTCGACGCGCTGCGGGCTTTAATCGCCGAGGCAGAGACCCGAAACGAGCGTGACCTCACGACGGCAAAGGCCATTCAGGAAAGCGCCCTACCAAACACCTTCCCAGCCTTCCCAGAACTAGACGCCTTCGACATTTACGCCTCCATGAATGCGGCCAAGGAGGTTGGTGGTGACTTCTATGACTTCTTCCTCATAGATGATCACACGTTGGGCTTTCTCATCGCCGATGTGAGTGGCAAGGGGATTCCTGCTTCGCTCTTTATGATGGCGGCAAAAAGCGAATTGCAAAACTTTATGTCGACGGGCATGGAGCTCTCCCAGGCAGTCGCAAGTGCAAATGTCCATTTGTGCGAAGGGAACGACGCCGGCATGTTCGTAACGGTATGGGCAGCAACACTCGACTGGGAGACGGGCAGGCTTACATACGTAAACGCAGGGCATAACTTCCCGCTGTTGCGCCACAACGGCACGTGGGAATGGATCACCAAACGATGCGGCCTGTTCCTTGGCACCTTCGAAACCGCCAAATATCGCCAGCAAAAGATTATGCTTACACCCGGCGACCAGCTTATCCTCTATACTGATGGTGTAAATGAAGCCTTCAACGCGAATGAGGAAGAGTATGGTAACAATCGTCTTGAAGAATTCCTGCGTACCCATGCCAAAGCAAACCCACGTGAGCTCGTAATGGAACTTCGTAACGACATAGCCGTTTGGGCAGAGGGTGCCGAGCAGTCCGACGACATCACGATGCTTTGCCTAGAATATGGCGACGCACCCACCATTACGGGAACCGCAACGTATCCAGCCACGCTCGACTACGTGGAAGAAGCAACCAACCTCATCGACGAAGAGCTCGACAAGCAAATGTGCCCACCCGCAATCCGCAATCGCATAGATGTTGCGTTCGAGGAGCTCTTCGTTAACGTTTGCAGCTATGCATACGCCGACTTGGACGAGCCGGGCGAAGTAACCGTTAGCTACGCGTACTCAAATTCGCCCACATCCATCACCATAGAGCTACGCGACCAAGGCATGCCGTTCAACCCACTTCTGCGTGAGGATCCCACCAGACCAAAAAAGGGTGAGGAGACGAGGCTCGGTGGGCTTGGCATTATGATGGTTAAGCGCTTCGCCGACAGCTTCACCTATAAGCGTGACGGCAACTCAAACGTGGTCGCCTTCACGAAGCGTTGGTAATGCGACGAGCGCTTCGTGAAGGAGTTCTCGCTAGGCGGTGCGTAGGCGCGCCTCAACGTCGCGCAACTCTTCGGGTACCTCGTTGGGATCGGCGCCGAACGCATCCGCAATGGCCTGGGCTTGGTCGCGACGCATCGCCGCTATCCCAACATCTCCCATGCGCTCGTAGCTATCGGCGAGGCGGTTGAGCGCGTACGCCGCGTAACCGGCCACGGCATCGCCTGTGCCCGAAAGCTGCATCATTACGACGAGCGACTCCGGCGAGAGCGACATGGCCGTATCGGGATCGAGCTGTACGAGTTCGGCAATCGCCTCCTCGACCTCAAGCGCCGAGTCGAGGTCGCGCTGGAGCAATGCCCGCGCAAGGGCCTGCGATACGGTACTTACGAACTGTTCGATTACATCAAGCAGATAGTCGCGGTGCAGCATGTGAGTTTCCTTCTCCTCCACGATGTTTCGTTCTTGCACGTAGCCCCATTGTGATACAAAACCCACAGGGGAACATCCAGATTGTTGCCGCCCATGTGAAATCCCATGCAAATTCGCATCGGGAAAGCGAACAACGCTACTATAGTCAGGATAAACGTAAAAAGGAAGCCGAAGGAGAACACGCTCTATGATAACCCGCAAAGAGTTTCTCGCTACCGCCTACGGCCTGCTCGCGACGTCCGCGCTTGCAGCGTGCGCCAGCAATCCCACGATTGAGCCACAGGGCTGGACTGAGGAGGAGCGCGCCAAGGGTCGGCCCGAAAAAAAGAAGGGCAGCACGGAGGAAACCGACGAGAAAGCCGAGATTGAGGTCGCCGGCACCGTTGTAAAGGTGGCCGTAGCCGGAACTCCGTATGTGGAAATCCTTACAAAGTTTGCCCACAATCAGTTCGCAAAAGAAGAAGCCACGTTGCAAATCCTCGAGACCGACTCCGTCGACAAGGCCAACCAGGCCGTGGTTTCGGGCAACGCAAACGTAAGCTTTTGTCAGCGTGGCGACGAGCTCGATGCCTACAATCGCGAAAAGCAAACTCAGCTTGCGAGCGCGGCAAGCATTATGTATTGGCCGCTCGGCATATACTCCAGCAAACACGACAGCCTCAAGAACATTACGGAAGGCATGTCGTTCGCCATCCCCAATAGCGGGTCGCAGCGCGGACGGGCACTCATTCTTTTGCACCAAGAGGGGATCATTGGATTGCGGGACCCCAACGCACTCGAGGCCACTACCGACGACGTTGTAGATAACCCCAACCAAATCGAGTTCCGCGAAATGGATGCCGGGGCGCTTGCGGGAGCACTCGAAGAGGAGGACTACGTCGTGCTCGACGCATCCTCGAAGGTGACGGGAGAGGAAAAGTCCGAAGCCGAGGACACCGAGGGTGCTGAGGACGCCGAGAAGGCCTCCGCCGAAAGCGCGAACAAGAGTGCGAACGCTGGCACCACGCTACATGTTTCCAGCGCAATTGCCGTCGAGGCGAGTGACGGCAGTGCTGCTCGTGCGTTTGGCGGTGTTATAGCGACCACGGCAGACGCCGTGGAAGACGCTCGGGTTGCCGCACTCGTGCAGGTTTTCAAGACGAAAGAGTTCGAGGCGTATTTGCAAGGGATGTACGGGCAGGATGTTTTGCCTGTAGCGTAACGGGAGAATGCCGCCATGCAAACGGAACGAGTCGCGATCGAGGGCATGCATTGCGCCAACTGCTCGGCACTCATTCAAAAGGTCGTAGGCAACATGGACGGCGTTGAAACATGCGCCGTTAATCTTGCCGCCAACAACGGAGAGGTTACGTTCGATCCCGCCGTTACGAACATGCCCGCAGTCGTGGAAACGATCGTAGGACTCGGCTATGGCGCGACGGTGATTCCGCAAGAGGGCCGCGCCGCATTCGATGAAGAGCGACATAAGCGCGAGGCGGCGCAGCGTGCTCACGACTTGCGCATGTTCGTTATAGCCCTCACGTTGGCCGCGCTCGTTATGGTGATTGGCATGACGCCGGCAGGCATGGCGCTCATCATGCCGTTGGCTGACGCCGTCTTTGGCCCCCATCACACGCACGAGCAGATGATGCTCGTTATGAACCTCGTGAACATGGTGCTCACGATTCCCGTGCAGTTCGTTTGCGGCGCACGCTTCTACCGCGGGGCATGGGGCGCACTCAAGGCCCGCTCAGCCAACATGGACACGCTCGTTGCGGTGGGAACGAGCATCGCCTTCGCGTACTCGGTTTACGTTACGTTCTCGCCTACGACAACTGGCACCATGGCTCCGTTCGAGACGAGCACCATGCTCATTGCGTTCGTCTTGCTCGGCAAGATGCTCGAGGCTCGTGCGAAGGGTCGTGCTGGCGAAGCGGTAGAGTCGCTTATGAGTCTTGCCCCCAAAACCGCACACGTCCGCCGAGAAGGCGAGCTGCGCGACCTTCCAACGGATGACTTACGTGTGGGCGACGTGGTGGTAGTACGTCCCGGCGAGCGTGTGCCGGCAGACGGCGTCGTTATTTCGGGCAGGAGCTCCGTTGACGAGTCCATGCTCACGGGCGAGCCGATGCCGCAGGAAAAAGCTGCAGGTGACGAGGTAACGGGCGCCACGATTAACGGCAACGGAACGCTCACCGTGCGCGCCACACGCGTCGGCGCCGAGTCGACGCTTTCGCGCATCGTGGAGATGGTCGAGAAGGCCCAGGGCTCTCGTCCACACATCCAGCAGCTCGCCGATCGCATCGCAGGAGTTTTTGTACCTACCATCCTTTGTCTGGGCTTGCTTACGTTCGTATGCTGGCTCATCGCTGCCGCCACCAGTGGCAGCGTTACCACGGCCTCCTTCGAACGCGCACTCATGGCAGGCATTTCCGTAATCGTCGTCGCATGCCCTTGCGCTTTGGGCCTCGCCACACCCACGGCGGTTATGGTGGGCACTGGCAAGGGTGCCGAACAGGGCATCCTCATTAAGGATGGCGACGCATTGCAAATGGCAGGGCGCATTCGCAAGGTGGTATTCGACAAAACCGGCACCCTCACCGAGGGCATGCCCATGGTAGTGGGCATCGAATGCGGTGACGTAGCAAGCAAGGAGGACGTGATTCGCTTCGCCGGTGCACTCGAGCGAGGCAGCGAACACCCGCTGGCGCGCGCCGTGCTTATGTATGCCGCCGAACACGACGTCGCAATACCCGAGAACATGGTGGATGACTTCGAGTCGCGCACAGGAAGAGGGGTGGTAGGACGTGTGGACGGCGAGCTCTTTGGCTTTGGCAACGAACTTCTTGTGCGAGAGCTTACGGGCGAAGGGCTACCTACATGGTGCGAGGAATTTGCACAACGTGGTGCGGGCGCCAACGCCACGGTGATGTATTTGGTATTTGAGGCATATGGCGTGGCAGCAGCAATTGCGGCGGCCGACAAACCCAAGGCCAGTGCGGCCGAGGGCATTGCGGCACTCCAAGATCTTGGTTGCGAGGTTTATCTCCTTACCGGCGACGCCCAAGCACCCGCACGTAACGTGGCAACCGAAGTGGGCATCGACGCAAACAACGTTTTGGCCGAGGTACTGCCCGACCAGAAGGCAAATACCGTTGCGTCGCTTCTCGACCCCACTCACGAAAAGCTTGTTGCCATGGTAGGTGATGGCATCAACGATACCCCCGCATTGGCAACGGCCGACCTCGGCATTGCCATGGGCGCAGGATCCGACGCCGCCTTAGAGGTCGGCCAAATTGTACTGATGCACGACGACGTGCGAGACGTTGCGCGAGCCATTCGCCTGAGTCGTGCCACCATGCGCAAGATTAGGCAGAACTTCGCATGGGCCCTAGGATACAACCTCGTTCTCGTGCCCCTCGCGGCCTTTGGCATCCTGCCACCCGAGTTGAGCTCTGCGTGCATGGCGCTCTCGAGCGTGAGTGTTGTAAGCAACTCACTGCTGCTACGTCGCGTACAGCTTTAGACTTATGTGGTACCCTTATACGGTATGTGAAATGATAGGGGTATGCAATGGCCATTATCCGAAACGACCGTTCACGAAACGACCGTTCTAGGCGCGCGGAATCCGACTCGACGTATGCTTCCGAAGTCGACTCCGAAGAAATCGAGATTGACTACACATGGCATCCCAACGAGGACGAGTATGTGTCGCCACTCACCGCCGACCAGTGGGCGGAGCTCTTCGACGACGAAGAGTTTATGCAAAGTGATGCTGGACGGGCTGTTCGTTGCTTGCGCGAGTATGGAGAGCCGGCGACGTTTCAACAGCTCAGCATTCGGTATCGTGGCACCATGGGTCGCTATCGTCGATGGCTAGCCGATGCGGCGCGAACTGCTGGCGAACGATTTGGCATTCCCGCTCCACAGCAAGACCAATTTGGCATGGACGAGTGGTGGCCGCTGCTCTACCAAACGCGAAACGCTGGCAAGCCCGGTGCAGGTATTTTTGAGATGGCGCTCAGGCCCGAGGTGGAGGATGCGTTTTTGCAGCTCGAGGAGAAGGAGCGTCTTGCCAAGCGGGCCGAAAATGTCCGGCAACTGCACCGTATCGAGCAACTCGAACGCGCACGTCAGGAAGAACGTCGTCGTGCAGCCGCACCACCACAGGAGGACGTGCCGCAACCACAGCCCAAACCGGCGCCAACAGAGCCAAGCGTCATTGTTAATCCAACGATTACCCCCGCGTCTGAAGCTCAGCAAACGGATGCCGCATCACAGCGAAACGCCAACGATGGCGTCGTCTCGGTCCCCATGAGCCATTTTAGGACGATGGAGGATACCGGCACATCGCCAAACACGCACGCAGATACCATGGAGCAACCATTGCCCGTTTTACCGGCAATGCGAGCTTTCTTGCAGCTTATGGAAGAGCAGAGCTCCCCCCGCGGCACACGCTTCGTGGCAAGCAGCGCGCCCAATACGGCAAGCGCGCCCGATGCTGCCGCACCCGTCGACTACGCCCTTCGCTATGCCGAGCGTCTACGCTATGCCTTCGCGCTTATGCGCGGCAGCATGCCCTCCCTTACTCTCGCCACAATGGCACGTGTGCTCGGCGACGCATCCGTAGAGCAGCTGCAATCCATCGTCAACGGTCAAGTTATTCCCGAATTTACGTACCTCGACACCTTGCACGAGCGGCTGTTCATCGGCATAGAACGGCTTGAGGCGCCCGACGGCAGCGAAGCCGGCTTGCCTGCCTTTGCAACGCTATGTGAGGCACTTGGCGTGGACCAAGTCGGACCTATGCTCATGGACGAAATCCCACTTGAGGTTGCATACATCGTTGACAACTCGGACGATCGACGCACTGGGGTTATCGTGCAATTCTCGGATGCCCAGTGCGCCCTTCTTACACGAACTGCGGTACGGGGAGCTGCACGTCGTGCCGAGAATGCCGAACTCGAGGCGTTCATTCGCATGGTAGACGAACTCGATGGGTTCACACGCGCGCACGACGTGCGGCGAACAAGTCGTCAGATTTCTGCCAAGGACTGGGACTCCCTCGTAGCAGGCAACGTTTGGCCTGGATTTTTGCTCCACTAGAGTATTGACCCATGCGTTACGACGTCTCCCCGGAAGCGTGCTTCTGCAAGCAACGCTTCCGGGGAGACGATTCAACCCCGACAAAATGAGGGCGCTTACTTTTCCTCGAGCAGGGTGAAGAACTTAATGAGGTCGGGCTTGTCGAGCACGCGGACGGGCTTGAGCTGATTCTCGTTAATGCCCATCTCGTACATCTTCATCTCGCGATGGAACTGGAACGTTTCCTTTTGCAGGAAGATGAGCTTAGGCTCGCCCATGTTGCCGCCCGCAACGTAGTGTGCGTACGACGTGGACGCGCGCGCGAGCTCCTCGGCCATAATGGCCTTGCACTCGTCGTAACGCTCGCTTGGCACGACTTCCTCAGGCTCGACGAGCACCACATAGCGGCCCGGTTCGGCATCGCGATCCGGGTACATGCAGAAGTCGATTACGTTGATGCCCGTCTTGCGCTCGAACGAGCGAACGGCCGAAAGCAGGTGGTCCTCGGTGAACTTCTCACCCGCGATGGAAACGATGTTCTTCTTACGATACTTGAAGGTGATCATCGGCGATTCGTTATAGAAGCCAATTACGCGAATGACGTCGCCCATACGATACCGATAGAACCCCGATTGGTTGGTTATGACAAGCTCGTAGTCCTTGCCCTCCTGCAACTCGTCGAGTAGGACCGTCTTTGCGTTGGGATCGTCGTCGTCCGACTTGCCGTTAACGGGAATGAACTCAAAGAAGCAGCTCTGCGGCAACATAACGTAGCACTGGTCGTGCGGATGGCGCGCAACGCCAAAGATGCCCTCGGACGACACATAGCTCATGGTGTAGTACGGGATGGAACGGCCACTGTACTCTTGCAGCTTGCGTGCGTAGGAGCTAAAGTTGCCAGCCCAAATCGACGAAATTGCAGAGAGCTTCGGCCAAATGCGCCGCATGATGGTTTTATCGAAGCCCTTCTCGAACTCGCGTTGCAGCTCGTCAGCACGCTTGGGGTCGGGCTCGAGCGCAGCTTCCAGCTTCGCGCGAAGCTCGTCGGGCATGAGAACATCGGGGTTTATCGTGCCCTCGCGAATGTCCTGCACGAGCATTTTCCACTCGTCCTTGATGTAGTTCATGAGGTCGAGCAACGCGGGGATGTACGGACCCGTGATTTGGGTTACGTTACGCTGGGCGATGCCGTAGCGGGCATGCAGATACTTGAAGTTGGCGCTACCCGTACAAGAGAACACCTCGGGCGGAGCACTCGAGAAGTGAGGCATCGCCTTGAGTGCCTCGTCATTTAGGCATGCAGCGCTAATCGAGCCAAACATCGTTCCGTCGGGAAGAGGCGTTTGCGCAAAGTTCATTACCGCGAGCCAATAGCCATCGGGAACGTTCTTGAGCATCGTGTTCTTGTAGAACTCGGAGACCACCGAATAGAACATGCTCGAAGAATAGTTGCGGAACACCTCAAGGCCTTTGTCGGAAACGGGAATCTTTTTTGGCGCTCCCGAGGTACCCGACGTGCTGGCGTAGTACACCACCGGATACGCCGTAAGGAGGTTTTTCTCCCCTTGCTCCGTCATGCGATCGATGTATTCCTCGTAGTCCTCATACGTCGTAAGAGGCACGCGCTCGCGATAGGTATCGACGTCTTGAATAGTGGCGAAGTCGTACTTCTTGCCATACTCGGTGGATTTGTTGTCTTCGAGCAATCTAAAGAGCAGGTCGCGGTTAACTTGCTCCGCAACGCGGCTGCTCGCATCGGCCGCATGCAACACCTTGTACGACCGCTGCTTGAGAACGGCCGAGATCACATGATTCATTTGGCCTTTGGCCACGGAGGCGAAAGCCTGGCCCACGGTTCCTGGAATGTTCACGGTCCCCACCCTACTCAATGGTCATGAACTGGGCGAGCTTGGTTACGGTAAGCACTTCCATGATGTCGGCCGACGCGTTGCGCACATGCACAGCGCCCGGCGCGCCAAGCGCCTTTTGCGTTGCGAGCAGGACGCGCAGGCCGGCACTCGAAATGTACTCCAAGTTGGCAAAGTCGAACACGACCTTCGACTTACCCGCAAGCGATTCGTTAACTTCATCTTGGAACGCAGGCGCGTTGCTGGCATCAATTTGGCCAACAGGCGCAACTAGCAAGGTCGTGCCATCTATCGTCGTATTGAATGCGGACATCCCGATCCTCCTCAAGCTCGAACGCTTATCGACGTTTGCATTATGACACATCATCGTCGTGTACAATCACACATGGAACGTCTCAACGGTGGAAGGCATCATAATGGGCGAAATCATTAGCTGGAAGGGCCTGACGGCAACCGAGCGGAGTCGTATTCGTGGCCTGATTTTTCTTTCTCTTTATGTAGTAATGGTTTCCATGAACTTCCTGCAGCTTGGTTTCGTTGCCATCGCGCCGTTTGGCACCCGCATTTGCTATGTAATGGGCTTGCTTGGTCCCATCGCAGTATCCTCCCTCCTCTTGGGCACGAAGCTCGGCGCACTTATGGGATTTCTCTCGGCCACAACCATGTGCTTCCATGCATGGCTCGAACCGCTCGACATAGTTGAGAAATGCATCGTGCTCAGCGTGCCTCCGGCGTTTATTGCGCTTTATGTTGTAGTGGGCTTGTTGGTTGCCGCGCTCTACGCGTTGTCGCTCCGCAACGATCCCGCGGGGATGCGTCGCACCATAAAGCTCTCGCTCGCATGCGTTGTGCCAGCGCTCCTGGCGAGCTTGGTGTTTCAGGGAAGCGTTCACGTGGGATCTTACGACTCTACCCTCACCCCCGCCGACCTTGGCTCGCCCGTAATACAGGCCGTGCTCGATATCGCCCTTATGGTAGTCGTCACACTCGCAACAAGCAAAATCGCCCAGCTTTGGTACGAACGGCGCCCCTTTATGAGTGTGCGCACCATCGTACGGTCGAACCTGCTCAGCGTGCTCGCCGTCGTATTCATTACCACCCTCGCCGCATGTTTCGTCGCCATCACCCGAGCCGATCGCAACGACGCATATCGAAGCATGGGAGAAGAACTCTCCTACGTTAGCCACCAATGCAACGAGCATTGGGCGCGTACCGACGAGCTGCAAGCAAACCCTGAACTCGTAAGTCTTTCGAACGCCACAAAAGCGTCCCTCGCCGAAGACCTCTCCGCGCGTAGCATCGTAGAGGGCTATACCGAAAAAGAATGTTCGATTGCAGTAGTTGAAAACGGCACGATTCTTTACTCCAGCAGTGCCGCATATCCCGAGGGCGCCTCAGTGAACACGGCGCTCGGACTGAATGGGAGTCGGTTTATCGAGTCGCTTGCACAATCTGGCGACATGCTGCAAACTCTTCATCTCAACGAGGAACAACAAACGGAGTTGGCATATGCCCGTGCAGCGCACGTTCGTAACAGCTGTTACGTACTCATGGAAATGCCGTTTTCGGCCGTCTTCGACCATCGGAGAGAAACCATGGCAGGCGCTACGGTTGTGGCCATCGTACTGCTTGGGGCAACATACGCACTGGGCTCTCGTTTGTTGCGAAAGTCCGTTATGGGGCCAATCGATCGCGTGAATTCGTCACTCGGACGCATCGTGGAAGGCGACCTCGACGTAGTTGTTTCGGAAGTTGGAAGCGTCGAGTTTTCGTCTCTTTCGGCACAGATAAACGAGACGGTTGATGCCCTCAAACGATGGATTGCCGAGGCTGAGCACCGCAGGGACCGCGAACTCGCTACCGCACAGGAAATCCAAGAAAGTGCGCTGCCAAAGGAGTTTCCAAACAACGACGCCTTCGACCTCTTTGCCTCCATGGTGCCTGCGCGTGAAGTGGGCGGAGACTTTTACGACTTCTTCCTCGTGGACGAGCACACGCTCGGCTTCCTCATTGCCGACGTCAGCGGGAAGGGCATACCCGCCGCACTCTTCATGATGCGCGCAAAGAACGAACTCAACACGTGCATGCAATCGGGCATGGAGCTTGCCGAGGCCATCGATCAGGCAAACAAGCATCTGTGTGAGGGCAACGACACGTTCACCTTCGTTACGGTGTGGGCTGGCATGTTCGACTGGGAGTCCGGTGTTCTCGACTTCGTGAATGCTGGCCACAACGAACCGCTCTTGCATCGCAATGGCAGCTGGGAGTGGATACGCGAAAGCGATGGGCCGCTTATGGGGTTTGCAGATTACGCAACGTTTGCAAGCCGTTCCATCGAGCTCCATACGGGCGACGAGCTCGTGCTGTTTACCGACGGCGTTACGGAGGCAATGAACGAGAGTCGCAAGCAATATGGCGAGGAAAACCTCGAGAACCTCGTAAAGGAGCACGCTGGTCTCTCCCCCGCGAAGCTTGACGCTGCGATTCGTGCCGATCTTGCCACGTGGGCCGGCAATGCCGACCAGTCCGACGACATCACCCTGCTTGTACTGCGCGTGCGGTAAGTGAGTTCCAACCAGGAACTTCTAACCGACAAGCGTTCCGGATATTTCGCGCAAATGGTTTTGTTCCATGCGCAAAGGGATACCATAAAGCGACGCAACAAGAGAACAAGGAGAAACGATGGCCATTCGCTTCGATACCGCACGCTTCGAGGCTGCATTCGGAACTGCAGAGCAACTGCCCGATTCCACCACGCCGGAGGTCGCTTTTGCCGGGCGTTCCAACGTTGGCAAGTCCTCGCTCATCAATAAGGTGTGCCGCCGCAAAGCTCTCGCCCGCACTTCAAGCCAGCCCGGGAAAACGGCCAATATTAACTTTTACGAAACGGATGGCATTCGCCTCGTCGACCTGCCCGGCTATGGGTACGCAAGAGTCTCGGCCACGGAGCGCCAACGATGGGCCGACCTCATTGCCGGATACTTTGCGCAAAACCGCAGCTTTAATCTCGTGGTTGCACTTGTCGACATTCGGCTAACCGCACAGGCTCTCGATGTGCAGATGCTCGAGTTCCTACGCTCCGAAGAGCTCCCGTTCGTCGTAGCGTTTACCAAGGCCGATAAGCTCAGTCGCGCCAAGCAGGACCAACAAGCCAACGCGCTCTGCAAGCAGTTCGGCATTTCCCGCGCCCAAACCATCATTACCTCCGCGCAAAAGGGCACGGGCATCGACGAGCTTCGACGTCGCATTGAGGAGGCGTGCGAATGAGCATTGCTTTCGATTTGGCAACAGCGCGCGATGTAGACGAACTGGTTAACCTGCGTCTTGCGTATCTCACCGAAGACTTTGGCGAGCTCTTGGCGAACCAGCGATCATCGCTCGCACACGAACTCCCGACGTATTTGCACGAGCATATTGGGGAGGACCTCACCATACACGTTGCGCGCGAAGTCTTTGGACCCGAAGAGCACACAATCGTATCGTGCGCTTGGTTGTTGCGTGTTGCCAAGCCTCCAAGCCCTCGGTTTCCACATGGGCGCACGGGCATTCTCTTCAATGTGTACACCCGTAAAGACCGTCGCCACCAAGGACTCGCACGTGGCGTGATGCGCAATCTCCTCGAAAAAGCCCGTGCGGAACACCTCGATGTGGTAGAGCTCAACGCCACAGACGATGGTTACCCACTTTATCTTTCGCTTGGATTCGCCGACGACAGCACCACGCACAAGCCCATGCGCATGGTGCTGTAACCCGCACGCTATTCTACGCGATGGTACTCACCGTAATTATCGTCGGAGAATGCGAATCGCAACACGCCCTCATCCGAAACCGTAATGAGGCCGGCATCGCCTTCGTCCGTCGCAAACACGGCCTTACCGTCGTCTACCATCTTCCACGTGCCGTCAAACTTATCGTCAAACTGCTTGTCGGAAATACGCCACTCGAAGGTTCGGTCGTCGCCCAGACGAAGGGTAATATTCTTGTCCTCTCTACGCGCATCATTCCACTCTTTTTCGCCTACCGTCGTGCCATCCTTTACCGTCTTAACAATTTGCCACATGCCTACGACTTGGCCCGTATCGTACTTCTGCGACTCATCGTTCATGGGTTCGCTTTCGTCTTTTATAAATGTGATGGTAAGCTGCCCGTCCCTCAACACCAGCCTATCGTCCTCAAAACCAACCTCCATCGTTTCCTTATCGGGAAGGTCGAGCGTTACCGCGCTCTCGAACAGTGGCAAACCAGCCGTCCAAGTACCCTCCCAAGTGAGAGGAAGCTCAGAATAGGTACACCCCCCGTTCTTTTCTAGCTCCAAATAACGAGAATACTCACAGTATTCCGCCCAAAAGCCCGTATCCGTCACTTCGCCATACTTCACATCCGAAACCATCCATGTGCCCGCCGCAGCCGAGCGCACATGGCCACGCCACGCGAATGCTCCAACCATCACAGCAACAATGAGGAGGAGCACCGCGCCCAGCACAATGAGCGGCACGCGACGGGCTCGATGCTTGCGATGTTCCCGTTCGTCGATTGCAGGTTTTTCAACGAACGGATCCACGAACTCTGGAGGCACCCCACCAATAGGAGGAATGTGGCCACTGTCGCCCAACTCAGTTGGAATATCGTCGATAAAATCGGGCGGCAATACCGCCGGACTTGGCACTTCGCCCAATGCCCCCAAGGCGACCGCCTCTGGGGCCGCAACCTTCGCATAGGTGCACGTGCCAAACACCAGATTGCACGCAACCTTATGCGCCTGCATTTGCTGTACCATACGCGACCCAGCAAGGAAATCCTCAATACGCAGAGCTGCCATTCCGGCACTCTCGGACGATGGATTCCTCAAGAACCCACGAAGCGGTTCGAGGAGCTCGCCATCGCAATTGTTGGTGAATACGACAATAACGGAATCATCCGGATTGGTTACGTCCATCACATACGACACAAATCGTTGAGGGTCGTCGAACGCAGAGTCATCCTTCTCTCTCAATGCCTCACAAACGGCGACATGCAGAGGAACGTTACTTTGATTCACAATACTCACTCCCTATGCAAGCGCGGCGAGCGGCAGCTCCGTACGCCGATATCGCACACCACAACGATCAAGCACCGCCTTGCTAATGGCATTGCCTACCGTATTTGCATACTTGTCGTCTAGGTACACTACCTCGCCTATCCCCGCCTGCACGAGCGTTTTCGCGCACTCCTGGCAGGGAAACAGCGTAACGTATACGGTAGCATCCGCGAGTTCCTTGAGTGAGCCACGGTAGTTGAGAATGGCATTCGCCTCGGCATGAATCACATAATTGTGCTTGTCGTTGAGCGGGTCTTCGGAATCGTCCCACGGAAACTCGTCGTCCGAAAGCCCGCGAGGCGTGCCGTTGTAGCCAACCGAAAGAATTCGGTGATCGGTGCTTGCGATGCACGCGCCAACTTGCGTGTTGGGATCCTTGCTCCGCAAGCTTGCCGCAACGGCAACTCGCATAAAAAACTCGTCCCACGAAATAACCTGCGACCGCTTGCCCGGCATAGCTCATCCAATCCTGTTGCCAACTCGATGGCTACTAGTATAGCCCACGGCGCAGCGTTCGCCACTCACTATGATTCGGTGAGACAGTCTCCCAGGTCCTGAGGAGGCTGTCTCACACCTTAAGCCCGCGCTATCGGCCCTCGCGAGAACGCTGGGTCGTAATCATGCGGTTGATTGCATTGACGTAGGCCTTGGCGCTCGAAACAATAACGTCGTTATCTGCGCCGCGTCCCGTAAAGAGCATTCCATCCGCAGACTTCACGCGCACCACAACCTCACCGATGGCGTCGATGCCACGCGTAATGGCCTTCACGACGTACTCCTCGAGGTCACCGTGCACCGAAACGACCTTGTCAATCGCTTTGTATGAAGCGTCGACCGGACCGGTACCCGTCGACGACACCACATGACGCACGCCATCCTCGTCGGTAATGGTAGCCACAGCCGTGGGAACGAGGGGATCGCCACACTGGATTTGCAGCGCATCGAGCGTGTAGATGGCCTCGACGTCGCGAGAACGCTCCTCGAGCATGGACTCGAGGTCCTCGTCGTACACCTCTTTCTTTTGGTCGGCCATTTCTATGAAACGCTGATACACATCGTCGAACTCCTCGTTGGCAAACGAGTAGCCCAGCTCAGCCAGACGATGCCTAAGCGCCGCA
Source organism: Atopobiaceae bacterium (assembly GCA_017510785.1). Taxonomy (GTDB): domain Bacteria; phylum Actinomycetota; class Coriobacteriia; order Coriobacteriales; family Atopobiaceae; genus RUG440. Next base: position 88,291 of record JAFWMH010000024.1, read on the forward strand.
TGGCCAGAACGCGCCGACAGCACGATTTCGGAACCAACGGCACCCACGTCGGAGGGATTGATGATTTGATACGTGCTCGCGGACTTCAGCACTCCGTCCTGATGGATGCCGGCGCTGTGAGCAAAGGCATTGGCACCAACAACCGCCTTGTTGGCCTGCACCGCCATGCCCGTGATGCGACTCACCAAACGGCTCGTACGCACGAGTTCGGCCGTATTGATGCCAGTATGGGCGCCAAGCTCTTCCTCATGCACGCTCAGAGCCATAACGACCTCTTCTAGCGCCGCATTGCCAGCACGCTCGCCCAAGCCATTGATGGAGCATTCCACCTGCGTCGCGCCATTGCGCACACCCGCAAGCACAAGCGCCGTGGCCAAGCCAAGGTCGTCGTGCGCATGGACCGAAAGCTTTGCTCCCGTGCCCTCGAGCTCGGTTGCAACCGCCCTCACAAGTGCGCCGTACTCGTCGGGCAAACAATAGCCCGTGGTGTCGGGTATGTTAATGACGGTTGCACCTGCCTCAACGGCAGCACGCACCACGCGCAGCAGGAACTCCTTGTTTGCACGACCGGCGTCCTCGGCATAGAACTCCACGTCATCCACGAAGCGACGTGCGTAGCGAATCGCACGCGACGCCTGCTCCACGCACTCGTCCTCCGTTATGTTGAGCTTGTCGCGCAGGTGAGACTGGCTCACACCAATGCCCGTGTGGATACGCGGACGTCGCGCCGATTTGAGCGCCTCCGCCGCAACGTCGATGTCCTTCTCTATTGCGCGCGAGAAGGCGCACACCACGCAGTCGTCCCCCACGAGTTGTCCGATTTCCTGAACCGCGCGGAAATCTCCCGGACTCGAAGGCGGAAAACCTGCCTCAATAACGTCCACGCCAAGGCGAAGAAGCTGGCGTGCAACGATGAGCTTCTCGGCGGAGTTCATGGAGGCGCCGGGCGACTGCTCGCCGTCGCGGAGGGTGGTATCTAGTATCTCGATTTTGCGCGTCATGTGCATCCCTTTCAATCGGACGAAACTAGCGTCGGCGTAGTCATTGCATGATAATAACAATGTGGGCGAATGCCAACCCGCCTGCAAACAACTAGAAACATCCACGCATAGGACTTTTGCAGAATGCACACGTTTTGAGAGGAGTCGGCTCATGGCACGGAGAAGCACCCTCATTGCCGATACCACCCGAGAAGAGCGCATACGCATCGTAGCGGAAGGCCTCAACTGGTGCGACGACTCCAGCTGTGAGGCATGCAGCGGCTGCACCTTGGGAGCTGGCAAACTCGAGGCCATGTATGCGCCCTACATCGACGGCAAACTCGAGTTGCGCGAGGTCAACATGCTGCATGCCGCAACCAAGTATACGCACGGATAGGCGCAAGCTGCGATGCTGTGGCGGGACTATCGCAAAACCAAGAGGAGCGAGATGGGAACATTTAACGAAAGCGTATATGAGGTCGTACGTCAGATTCCCGCAGGTCGCGTGGCTACCTATGGCCAGGTGGCACGCATGGTGGGCCGGCCCCGCAACGCCCGATTCGTGGGATTCGCACTGCACGTCAATCCCGAGCCCGGTGTAATTCCCTGCCACCGCGTGGTATTTAAGGACGGATCGCTTGCTTCGGGCTTTGCTTTTGGGGGCGAGGGCGCACAGCGCAGCCTCCTCGAAGCCGAGGGCGTCGGCTTTTTGCCCGATGGGCGCGTCGATATGCAGCATTTTGCCTGGGAGGCATAGGCGCGTGAATATGGGGATGCTCCCCGGACGTGCGTTTCGTTTCACGCACTTCCGGGGAGCATCCCTAAACTCTGCAAATTGTGAGAGACTACTCGGCGTCCTCGGCCTCAGTCTCCTCGTCCTTGGCCTCGCTGGCATCGGAGCCATCGAGGGACTTAACCTCAACCTCGATGTTGAGGTCCTCAGCAGCAGACTTCATCGAGAGGGAGATGCGGCGGCGATCGAGGTCGATCTCCATAACCTTAACCTGGACGGTGTCGCCCACGGTGCATACCTGCGACGGGGTATCGACGTGCTTGGCAGCCATCTCGGAGATGTGCACGAGGCCCTCGACGCCATCGCCAAGGTCCACGAATGCGCCGAACGAGACGAGCTTGGTTACGCTGCCCTCAACGATAACGCCCACGGGATACTTCTTAACGAGCGTGCGCCAAGGATCCTCGGTGGTTTGCTTAAGGCCGAGGGAGATGCGCTCGCGGTTAAGATCGACGTCAAGAACCTCAACCTCAACCTCTTGGCCGACCTTGACGACCTCGGAGGGATGGTTGACGTGGTTCCAGCTGAGCTCGGAGATGTGAACCAGGCCGTCGATGCCGCCAAGGTCCACGAATGCGCCGAAGTCCACGATGGACGAAACGGTGCCCTTGAGGCGCATGCCCTTGCGGAGCTTGGAGAGAATCTCCTGACGCTCGGCACGACGAGCCTCCTCGAGTACCACGCGACGGGAAAGAACCACGTTGTTGCGGTTGCGATCCATCTCGATGACGCGAGCCTCGATGCGGGTGCCCAGGTACGCGGTAAGGTCCTTGACGCGGCGAAGGTCGACGAGCGACGCAGGCAGGAAGCCACGCAGGCCGATGTCGAGGATAAGACCACCCTTGACGACCTCAATAACCTCGCCTTCCACGTTCTCGCCAGACTGGAAGCGCTCCTCGACGCGGTTCCACGCACGCTCGTACTCGGCGCGCTTCTTGGAGAGGATAAGACGGCCTTCCTTATCCTCCTTCTGCAGAACGAGAGCCTCGATTTGGTCGCTCAGCTCGACAACCTCAGACGGATCAACATCCTTCCGGATGGAGAGCTCGCGTGCAGGAATGACGCCTTCGGACTTGTAGCCAATGTCCAGCAGGACTTCATCATGCTCGATCTTGACGACGGTGCCGGTGACGAGGTCGCCCTCGTCGAAGTCGGTAATTGTGCCGTCGATGAGCTGGTTCATCTCATCGTCGGACACATCGTCCAAAGAGAAAATGGACGAGTTTTGAATCTCACTCATTAAGTGGACCCCTCTCGAAACGGGGCCCCGGTCGTCATGATCGCTGCCAACAGATACGTAGAAGCCAACATGTACTCGGGGGCCTACAGATACAGTGCGTTCTCTAGGTTACGTTGCAAGCGCCGCAATTGCAAGCGAATTCTGCAAAGTAACGTCACAAACCACAAGCGAAGGGGCGGAAACGACTTCCGCCCCTGTCCCTACTGTACTCCGCCGACGCGATGGCCTCCCAATGGCCCTACTTCGTGCCTATACGGATTCATCGACTGGTTCGCAAGATGCGTCCGCAACAGGCTCCGTCTGCGTGGAGTCTTCGAATCCACTGCCAAGATCTATCGCCTCACCCGAGTTCTGTACACCCGCATCGGCCTGCATACCATCATCCACTTGTTCCTCGGTCGTCATCTGCTGGTCCTGCTGATTGTCATCGCCAGGCACCTGCTGCTGGCCTTCCGCATCGGTTGTAGCCGAATCTGCCTCTTTTTCGCCTTGCCCCGAGGTGTTGGCAGGCGCCTGCGTTGCGTTTTCCGCAGTCGTAGTCGGTTGCGCCGCAGATTTTGTCTCATCCCTCTTTGCCGTATCCGTCTTCTGCACGGCGGCAGCCTGCGTCGTGGTCTCCTTCGCAGCAGCCTCCTTCGTGCCGGCCTCCTTCGCGGCGGATTCCTTTGTGCCAGCAGTCCGCGTCGCAGCTCCCTTGGCGGCGGCGTCCTTTGCGGCGGTAGCACTCGCAACAGGTTCGTCCGATGCAGCAGCCACGGCGGCCTCGGGATCGGACTTGCCACCACCCGCATAAGCAACGGAGTCGGGCACGGTGGAAGGAACTTCTCTGTTGGAAGCAACGATCTTGAGGTAGTCGGACTGCGTGTTCTTGGTGGGATCGAGCGGGGAATTGACGTCTATGTCCACCGGCAGAAGGATGGATCCGTTCGCATTGTTCTCGCGCCCGGGAAGGTTGCTCACATAGTTGAGGTAATTAAGATACATGCATACAAACACTGTCGAGTTCTCGTCACCATTCGTCGAATATGTAGCTTGGTCATTTGGGAGCCGCTCCAAGATGGGTCCCTTAATGAACTTGTTCGCAAAGTCGTCCGTATCCTTATAGATTTTGGCACCAGAGGCATCGACGGGAGATATGTCTGCAATCACTTGGTCGAGGGTTTCGCCCTTATGCATTCGCTCCAAAATGCTGTTGAGTCCCATCCGGAGCCGATTTGTATCAACGTTCTCAAGCGTGCCGTTCTCAAAAATAAGAGAGGAGTATCCCGTGTTCTTGACGGAGGCCAGGTCCGCAAGGTACTTCACGGCCAAATTGCCACATACGTAGGCCGATGCCGTATTCCTAATCTCTTGACCGTTATTGTCCACGCCGCCATCGCAATTCACCAAATCGAAGTACGCATTCTTACTATCCACCTTGCCATTGAGATAGCACTCCACAAGTGTGCTGACTGTAAAGTAATTCTGAATCTCGTCATTCTCGCCCATACGCAGGCCATCGAAAAACTCCTTGTAAAACTGATAGTTGTGCTCTACCGCAGTAGCCGACCCCTCGATAAACCAAGTAGGAAAGTGCATCTTGGCGTAACGCTGCGTGATTTCCTCACTAAGAAGCATGCCCTCGCTATCCAGAACGTAGTCGTTGGTGTTGGTCACGCCTGCCATGCCCGTACGGTTGTAGTCGTCCATCAGCGCATGGAACAGCTCGTGGACTATGGTGTTCTCCAATTCGAGCACTTTGTCGCCATTTCGCATAAGCATAAACTTGCCCGTTGACTCGTCGCGAAGGGGGTCGCTTCCAGGAAACCGCGCCAAAAGGTCGTCCACATTAACGCCAATCATGTAGCAATACTTGTAGGCGTCCCCCGTTTTTACTGCATTGGCCGCCACATATGCGAGCGCGTCACGTGAGGCATCTTCGTGTTCCTTGATTCCGTCCTTGTCGCCCGTGTACCAGTACACGTACAAGCCAATTTGGGTGCCAATCTCCCCGTTCTCGGCCCCAGTTCGAAACGCCGGGAAGCTATTGAGCAGGTACTCGACCGCTTGGGGTTCCAGCGTGTTGATGATGAGGTTGAGAAGCCATTCGAGGTCCTCGTCGGAAAGTGCGTCCCTGGCGGTTTGCGCGCAGTAGATTTCGACCAACGAGCGTTGTTCGGCAGGCACCGTACCAGCCGGTGCCACGCCATCCTGAATGCCGTTGCCCTGCACCGCAGTCGCGTCGGCCGTGTTGTGGCCAGCGTTGGCCGCCGCCGATTCATTGCCCCGGCTCGCGGCAAAAAAGTCGCGGATAGAAGCAGGCAGGATGTACGTCACGCCCGTCGCGGCATTGTACACCGAAACGATTTCCTGACCACCAAACAGCTCCGTGAGCGAATCGGAGAGTCTTACCGCGTAGGCGTCCCCCTCGAGCTCGCACCCCTCCGGTACATAGAACGCAAGTGCCGGCAAATACGACCTGCCCTCCTCGGCCTGCGTTGCAAGCTGCAGATCGTCGGAAACCCACAGCACAGGAATGTCCCACGTAGCACCCTCGGCGGACGTTACAACGGCATCGCCATCGAGCTCCTGCCCCGCTGCCGGCGCGGAAACGCCATCGATAACGAGGCCACTCACGGTGGAACCGCCATTACCCTGCGAGTGGTTTTCCACCTCCACGTTTGCGAGCAGCGCCAACGCAGGCGCGGGCATACACACCGAAAGAGCCATTACGGCCGATAGTGTGCAGGCAATAATTCGGTCAACAACGCGATGCCTCATAGAATCACCCTCCAAGACTCTGTACTGTTGGCATTTGTTAGGGCTACTGTACATCACGGAAGAGGGCAACATGCGATAAAGATTCAGCAGAATCCCCATGGTGGCCAAGAGTGGACCTGCCATACCCTCACATACGATTGCGGGCCGCGGCTTACGCCACGGCCCGTCAACGTGCGGTTCCTATTGATGCGACACCTCGAGCAATCACATTCGTATCACAGAATACGAGACTGCTCGCGCATGCCGGGCGATTACCTCCTGATGAAGGCCTTGCCGTAGGCCTGCGTGGCGCCCTTGAAGGTCTTGGCGGGGGCCTTGGCACCCTTCCTCACAAGCACAACCTGGACGGCCTCGGCGCGCAGCGACATGCCTTCGGTTCCCGCCTTCTCGCCGTTCTTGGCCCAAGTCAGCCAGCCGTAGCGCTGGGAGTGCACGCGGTAGTACACGTCGAACTGCTTCGCCATGTCGCCGTAGAGGCGGATCTGCACGGCCTCGAGCCTCTTGGACTGGCCGACGGTGCCGCACGTCTTGCCGTCGCGAGCCCAAGACGTCTCCCAACCCGCGCCCTGCACGTGGCCGCGGTACTCGATGCCGCCCCTGACGTCCGACTTGGCAAGCGTGAGCGCGAGGGCCTCCATGCGCAGCGACCTCCCGGTGGTTCCGGCTATGACCCCCGCCTGGGTGGGCTCGGCCCAGCCGCTCCCCTGAACGTGGGCGCGGGCACCGGTGGCGGGCACGGCGGGCTCGGCCTTGGCGATTGTCGCCTTCACGCTCTTCGCGGCGCTGTCCTTGTGGTTGGCGTCGCCTGCGACCTTGTACCACACGGTGTAGGTCCCGGCCTTCGTGGCCTTGGGCACGGACGCAGAGTAGCTCTTGCCGTCGAGCGAGTAACGCATCGCGCCACCCGACGCCTTGCCCGCGCTCGCGAGCGCCTGCGCCTTACCGTTGTACTTCAGGCTCTTGCCCTTGGGGGCAACCGTCACGGACGCGGCCGCCTTGGCGATCGTCGCCTTCACGCTCTTCGCGGCGCTGTCCTTGTGGTTGGCGTCTCCCGCGACCTTGTACCACACGGTGTAGGTCCCGGCTTTCGTGGCCTTGGGCACGGACGCAGAGTAGCTCTTGCCGTCGAGCGAGTACCACATCGCGCCACCCGACGCCTTGCCCGCGCTCGCGAGCTCCTGCGCCTTGCCGTTGTAGGTAAGCGACTTCGCCTGGGGCGCCGTGACTACGGGGTCGGCCTTGGCGATGGTCGCCTCCACGCACGCGGGCTCGGAGTCGCCGTGCGCCGCGTCGCCGACGGCCATATACCACACGTAGTAGGTCCCTGCGTCGGTGCCGGATGGGACGGACTCCCCCCAGCCACCCGTCGGGGCGGTCTTCGCATCCCCGCCCAGGGCGTAGGCCATCGTGCCGCCCTCGGCCTCGCCCGCGCTCGCAAGCTCCTGCGCCTTGCCGTTGTAGGTAAGCGACTTCGCCTGGGGCGCCGTCGTGACGACCGCCGCCTGCACAGCGGGGAACTGGACCTTCCGGTGCGCGAGCGTCTGCCCTACGTCGCTCACGTCGATGGCCTCCTTGCCCTCGTTGCCCTCGACGTCCGACCAGCCGGTGCCGGGGACGGCGTTCTTGACGCTTACGTCCCCGTGGAAGGCACCGCCGGCGCCCGAGGAGACGAAGGAGACGACACCGTCCCCTACGTACACACCCTCGGGACTGGTATAAATGCCAAAGCACTCTTCGCCCGTGGCGCTGGCCACGACCTCGCCACCGGTGATGGAGAGGCCGGGGATTCCGCGCGCTATTGCGGAGATGCCCCAGTTCTTGCCCGTGGCGAGAACCTTGCCGTCGGTGATGGAGACGCCCCCGCTGGCATCGATGCCATAGTTCCCGCCGGCGGCGACCACAGTGGCGTCGCCGCCGATCGTCACCGCGGAGCTCGCCTTGATGCCCGCTCCGTTCGACACATCGCTGGCGCGGGCCTCCACAATGGCACTGCCGCCGACCGTCACGCGGCCCCTGTCTTCGGAGCCGTAGGCCGCAATACCGTCTTGTTGGCCGCGTGCGGTAACGGTGCCGCCGTCGATTGTCACTTCGCCGGCGCTACCGCTCCAGCCAGTGACTGTGACGCCCGTGTGCAGCGTGTTGGAGGTGTCCAAGCTGCCATCGCCCTCGATGGTCAGGTTCCCTCCAAAGACCGCGACGCCGTACCAACGGCCATCCTGATCACCCGTCTTTTTGACCTCGTTAGTACCCTTAAGCTCAATCGTCAGGTCCTGCTCGGCGAAAATCGCGGCGCGTTCCGATTCCCCACATTGGTACCCGTCGGCGTTGCTGTAGCCGTTCAGCGTCAGCGTACTGGTCTCAACGTCGAAACTCGCCTGATTGCCGCCGTCGATGTTGCTCGCGTTGGCGCTCGTCACCTGCGTGCCGCCTACCCAAACGGGGTACTTTACGGCATCCGGCTTGAAGGTAAAGTAGCAGTTTGCATTTCCCACCGTACATTCAATAACCTCATATCGTCCTCCGCTGAGCGTGAAGGTGTCACCCGCTGGAACCCCTGTATAACCCATTTGAACAACTTCATCAGAAATTATAGCGTATACACCTTTGCCATTCGTGCCAGTGATGTCGTTAGTGATGGCCACGTCCGAGCTCGACGCGTCGATGACCCGGTTCATTGTCAGCCCACTGAAGACCAAGGACCCGTCGCGCGCCAGCGCCACCGTGCTCGTGCCTGGCAGTAGGCCCAACACCATCCCTAGCGCGAACAGGAGCGCTATCGCCGTTCCTCCCCGCAACCATAATTTCATCCTTGACATAGCTACTCCTCCCATACGCATTGTGCACGTGATTACTCATTTAGAATAGGTGTCTTTCGGTGCGCCCGCCAAGGGAGGGTCCCAGATTATCAGCCCCCGTACCGCAAGCGGTTGAATCCGGGAATCCAGCGGCAGTTCTCCTAGAGGACGATGGCCGTGTTAGCACGAGGGAGGGCACGGTCCATCGCCCTGCGATGGATGTACCACGAAGGAGGCCACCCTTTGTGGCACACGAGTTTGTTTTCTCAGATGCTTGTTTTCTCAGATGCTACAACAGTCTGTGTTCAAAGCGACCATTATCGTAAAGGCCATAGCTCGCGCTGCCGTCCTTGGGAATGCCGACGCTTCCCGGATTGAAGAGCAGCACGCCCGGCTGTGCAGCGCTTTGCTCGTTTACCTTGATGTGCGTGTGCCCGTAAACGAGCGCGTCACCGTTAGCTAGCGCAGGCGGGTTGTTCACGCTGTTGTGCAAGCCCGGACCCCACACGTGGCCATGGGTGAGGAAGAGCGTACGCCCCGTCTCCGGGTCGAACAGCGCGTTGTACGTCGCCATGCAGGGAAACGAGAGAACCATTTGATCCACCTCGGCCTCGCAGTTGCCCCGAACGGCGATTATTAGTGTCGCACGCTCGTTCAGCATCTCGATGACGCGCTTGGGAGCGTAGTCGGCGGGCAGGTCGTTACGCGGCCCGTGATAGAGCAAGTCACCCAACAGGACAAGCCTATCCGGACGCTCGGCATCAACCGCCTGCATGAGCCGTTCGCACGCGTCAGCCGCACCGTGTATATCGGAAGCAATGACGAGTCTCATCTTTTCCTCCCTTTTGGCTGCCCTCTAGCCGCAATCGCGGGGAAAGGACGCATGTGAGCATACCGCATCGACGTCTCACGAGCATGTCGCAGGATCAGCGGTGCACTTTGGTAAACAGGATCATTACGATCGTTTGACTGCCCAGCCAACTACCCAGTCTATCACATTGGGCGGCAGCCACGTCTTCAACGCTCGCACCGCGTAAAGGCCATGCGTGCTGTGGCCTGCGCTGTGGCCTGCGCTGTGTCCTCTGCACAGTAAGAGTTCTTCTGCTTGAAGACGGCGAGGGTCGAAGAAATCGGTCACTTTCTTTCACGGATATGATCCCCAAGATGCTTCACAACTTGCGCGGTAGTGAGAGTCCCGAATCTTCCGTCCTAGCCGGCCTGCCCAGGCCTAGTTTGCCCTGCCCAGACTCAGGTTTGCCCAATCTGCACCGCCCCGCCCCGCTTGCCTATACCGAGGGCGAGTCGCTAGTGTACATTCTGCCGTACAACTTTTGTGCATATGGGCATCTACCTGCGCTTTTGTTCATCAAAGCTTTTCGGTGGGTGGCAGAATGTACACATGGACCGAGCCGCCTCGCCCGACCGTACGCTCGGGCCGGGCGAGGCGCCCGGACGTCACCGTTCGACTGGGGCCCGACCGCACGGGCGCCCCACAGGCAACCAATCCCGAGGCCACGAAGCATCTTGGGGAGCATATTCGCGGATTTGCCAGCAAACCAAAGCCGTGGACGAACTTGTCAGCCCATCAAAGCGTGCCGATGCGCGGAATCGCGCCCGGAACGCCCGTCAGCCTGCGGTCGCGAGGCGTCTTGGGAAGCATTTCGCGCGGTTCGGCGACCGACGCGACTCGCGCACCAGGGAGGATGTCGCAGGTGGGACTGCGCGCCGCGGGGGCACAGGCAGGACTGCGCGCCGCGGGGGACGCAGGTTGGATTCCGGCCGCCGGGATGCGCGGGTAGGACTTCGGCCGCCAAGGGCCGCAATTCACGCGTCGGGACGGAGCGCGAAGACAAAAAGGAACGCGGGCCGCCAGCAGGACACTCCCCCCGGCGGCCCGCAGTCAGGGCTTTCCCGAGCGCTACTTCACGACGACCTTGCAGGTGACGGTCTTGCTCCCGGCCTTGTAGTTGGCGTTGCCGGCGGCGGTGACCTTGATCTTGATGGCGTAGGTGCCCTTCTTCGTGCCCCTCTTGACGGTGACCTTTCCGGTGGTCTTGTTCACGGTGAGGGCGGCGGAGCTGCCGGACGCCACCTTGGCGTAGCTGAGCGTGCCCTGCGCCTTCGCGATGGCGATGGGCCTCGCGACCGTGACGGCCTTCGTCTTGAGCGTGGCGAGGCTGGCCGTCCTGTTGGCGGCCTTCGCCGTCATGGGCTGCGCGGCCTTGGCGACGACGAGCTTCGCGGCGGCGCTGGTCTTGGCCGCGTGGTTGGCGTCGGCGGCGAGCGTGCCCTTGACGTAGTAGGTCTTGGCGGACTTCACGTTGACCGCGGCGACGGCCTTGGTGCACTTGGCGTCGGAGTAGTACTTGTAGGTCACCTTCCCGGCAGATCCGGACCTCGTCACCTTGCCCGTGTACGTCTGTGCCTTGCCGTTGTAGGTCTTCGTCTGCGCGGCGAGACCTATGGTAGAGGCGGCCTTGGTGATGCTCATCGCCCCCGATTCAAATATCACCTCGTAGTTTCCTTGCGACGCATTCCCCGTCACGAGAATGGCATACGTTCCAACGTTTTCACCGGATTTGCGATCCAGCGCGTAAACAACCTTGTCGCTCCCCACGAGACCAGTTACTTTGGCCGTGAGCGCAGGATCCTTCTCGCCGAATGCCTTTGTCTTATTCACTGCTTGCACTAATACAGGCCGACGCGCAATGGACCACGTGATTATTTTGTCGCCAGTCGTGCCATCGTACCAGTGTTTGTTTCCAACGAGAGTTGCCTTGGCAACGTAGTCTCCTGCATCTGTGGCGCTCGTCGTGCCAACGAGTGTGTAGTCTCCATCCGATTCAATGCCAATCAGCTCCGCCCCGTTGTAAACAAGCCCTGTTTTGGCCGTCGGGATGTCCACGCCATCACCCACGGAGCGGTAAGTATCGGCCATGCCCGAGCGCGTATCGTGAATCTCACCCGCCGTGAACCACCTCAACTCGCTGTTCGACCACCACTTTCCGTTGGATGACGTTGCCTTGGGGAACCCGCCGTCCTCCGTCATCACATAGCCATCCCATTCGACTCGCGGATGACCTGTTCGGCGCCCAGAGGCCCGCAAACCGCAACACCGCCTCGCATGCGGTTGGCCGCTCGCCAGCAGCAAGGCGCACGAGCTCCCGGACGTCTGCGGTGCGGAGCTCGTCAGCAACTGGGAATAGCCGAGAAAGTGCTCCTCATGAGCTACCGCCATGGCTCGCCCCCTCGCCACCCAGACCCAGAGAGCAAACTCGTTCTTATATCTGGTGTAGTTGTCCACCAGTCGCGGGTATTCCACCAAATCTGCTAGCCACGGATTGTTTTTATTATCGTGGAACGGAGCCGCACGGTGCCATTCAATATGAACCCCTATGAGTAGTCCTGCGGGAGCACAATCTGCCGGCATCTGGGCCGTCTGCTTTACGCCGTAAAGCAGACGGCTCCCATGGTACAATGCAGGAGGAACGAAGAGATGCCAGAGCCAACCATAACACCAGGAGGGAAAACGCAAGATGCCGAACAAGCTTGGAAGGACCACTGGCATCCGGGCTTTCTTGGTGCGATGGAACTCGAGTTCCGCGAGTACAGGCGGAGCCTGGACTTCGACGACGAGCACACCCTCAGCAAGGAACCGCTGAGGATAGACCTGCTCATCATCAAGAAGGAGAAGGGCGTCGCCATCGCCAACTAGATCGGCGAGATCTTCCGCGGGCACAATGTGGTCGAGTACAAGTCCCCCGACGACGGCATCACGATAGACGACTACTACAAGACGATGGCCTACGCGTATCTCTACAAGGCCATGGGGAGAACCGTCGACGAGATCTTGGGGGACGAGCTCACCGTTACCATGGTAAGAGACACCCACCCGAAAGCGCTTTTCAGGAGAATCGGGGAATACGGAGGCACCGCAGAGGAGAAGTACCCCGGCGTGTATCACGTCTCGGGAATCTTCAACACCCCCTCGCAGGTCATCGTGACAAGCGAGCTCGACCCGCACCTGCACTCGAGCCTGCGCGTTCTCACGAAGCGCGCGAGGATAGAGGACGTGAAGGCCTTCCTGAGGATGGCGCGGGAATTCACGGAGCCGGGGGACAGGCGAAACGCAGATGCCGTACTGCAGCTAAGCGTCTCCGCCAACAACGGTGTGTACGAAGGAGGGATGTCGCCATGTGCGAGGCATTGAGGGAACTGATGAAGGATGAGATTCGGGAAGAGAAACAGAAGGCCATCGACATCGCCCTCGTGGCTGCGGTCAGGAGCCTCATGGAGAAGGGCGGGGTCAGCGCGTCCGAGGCCATGAACCTGATAGGCGTCCCACCCACAGACCAGCTGCGCTACGCGCCCATCATCTGAGAACCGCTTGGCGGGAGCGCGTCGGGCAGTTCGACTCTCGTACCGACTCGTACAACAGCGTCAGGCTCAGGCTTGGCCCAACGTTTTCAGACTCCCTGATAGAGATGCTGGGCGAGAGGCGGGTCTATGGATGGAGCTGAGCACGATGCCCACAAACTGTCAATCGGACGGAGTCCCCCCGTGATTGGCCCGGCAATCACGGGGGACTCCGTCCGATCGGTGCGGTACAGCCAGCGCTACTTCACGACCACCTTGCAAGTGACGTTCTTGCTGCCGGCCTTGTAGTTGGCATTACCGGCGGCGGCCACCTTTATCTTGATAGTGTAGGTGCCCTTCTTGGTGCCCTTCTTCACCGTCACCTTGCCGGTGGTCTTGTTCACGGTGAGGGCTGCGGAGCTGCCGCTCGCGACCTTGGCGTAGCTGAGCGTGCCCTGCGCCTTCGATATGGTGATCGGCCTCGCCACCGTGACGGCCTTGGTCTTGAGCGTGGCGAAGCTCGCCGTCTTGTTGGCCGCGGTCGCGGTCATGGGCTGGGTGGCCTTCGCGATGATGAACTTGGCGGCGTCGCTCGTCTTACCCGTGTGGTTGGCGTCGGCGGCGAGCGTGCCCTTGACGTAGTAGGTCTTGGTGGCCTTCACGCTCGTCGCGGCGACGGCCTTCGTGCACTTGGCGTCCGAGTAGTACTTGTAGGTCACCTTGCCAGTCGAGCCCGTCTTCGTCACCTTGCCGCTATAAGCGAGCACCTTGCCGTTGTAGGTCTTGGTCTGCGCGGCGAGCGAGATGGTGGAGGCCTTCTTGGCTATTGTGAATGTCACCGACCTCGTGCCCGTGTAGTTTCCCTTGCCCGTTATGGTGACGGTCGCGGTGCCTGCGTTCACGTTGTTCTTGTACGCGAGCGTGTAGTCCGTGCCTAGCACGAGGGTCTTCGACCCGTCCTTCACCGTGGGCTTGGGCGTGAGCGCCTTGCCGGTGTAGGTCTGCGCCTTCGGGGCGGTCACGGTAAGCTTGGCGACGCTCTTGGCAATCTTGAACGTGACGCTTCGGCTGCCTGTGAAGTTGCCCTTACCCGTTATCGTGATGGTCGCCGTACCCAGATTCACGTTATTCTTGTACGCGAGCGCATAGTCGGTGCCCTCCTTGAGAGTGGCCCCTGAGTACGTGATCTTCGGCTTAGGCGTTATCGCGCTGCCCGTGTAGAGCTGCATCGCAACGGATGCGACGGTCGCATTGGCAACGGAGAGCGGAGCGATACTCCACTGGATGGTCTTCGCCGCATACGTTCCGTCGGCCCAGCAGTGGTTGCCATCAGGTGTAGCCGTAGGCTTGTAGGTACCCGCGTTCGTCGCCGATGTCGTGCCAGAAAGACTATAGCCCGTACCGACCGTAACACCCGTCTGCGCCTTGCCGTTATAGGTGCAGTTCGTAGCCTTGGGAACGGCAATCACGGCGCGCGCAATCGTTAAGGTGCCAGACTTGAACGCCACCGCATAGTTGCCCTGCTCGGCGTCGCCTGCCGCCGTAATGGCGTACGTCCCAACGTTGTTGCCCGCCTCGCGCGAGAGCGCGTACTCGACCACGTCGTCGGCGAGCGTGCCAGTTACCGTCGCCGTGAGGTCGGGGTCAGCGTCGCCGTATACCTTGGACTTGTCGTCGGCCCTCACCGTGACGGCCTTGCGCGCGATGGACCAGGCAATCTCCTTCGCCTCGGTCGTACCGTCATCCCACACGTAGCCATCCTTGAGCGTCGCCGTCACCAGGTAGTCGCCCGCGTCCGTGGCCGAAGCCGCGCCGGAGAGCGTATAGCCCTCGCCCGGCTCGACGCCCACCTGCTCGGTGCCGTCGTAGACAAGCCCGCTCGCTGCGACAGGAATGGCAATCTGCGTTGCAGGCGCTTCCTCAATCGTGAGAGTGCCCGGCTGGTACGTAACGGTATAGTTGCCCTGCCCCACATCGCCGGTCGGCGTGATGGCGTACGCGCCTACGTCCTCACCGGCCTCTCGTGCAAGCACGAATGCAACTTCGTCGTCACCAACGAGTCCCGTCACCGTCGCCGTGAGTTCGGGATCGTCTTCGCCGTAGGCCTTGGTCTTGTCATCCGCCCTCACCGTAACGGACTTGGGCGCAATGGACCAGGCAATGGACTTGTCTTCGGTCGAACCGTCGCTCCAGCAGTAGTTATCTAAGAGGCTCACGGGAGTCTCGTAACTACCCACTTTCGTAGCCGCCGACGGATAATCACACAAATATCCCTCACCGGTCTCGACGCCTACCTGTTCCTCGCCGTTATAGACAAGCCCGGCATTTGCGGTCGGAACGTTGATGGGCTTAGGCGCGATGTACCACACAAGTTGCTTAGTCTCGTAGGTTCCATCCTTCCAGCAGTGGTTCTTATCGGGCGTGACGGTGGCATCGTACGTGCCCGCATCCATCGCTCCTACAACACCTACGAGGGAATAGCCTGGGTAGCCCTCGCCCTTTTCGATGCCAATTTGCCTGGCACCGTTGTAAACAAGGCCCTCAGCCACCGCGGGAAGGTCAATCGGCATGCGTGCGATGGACCATGAAATCTCCTTCGCGTCAGTCGAGCCATCCGCCCATACGTAGCCACTCTTAAGCGTCGCCGTAGCAATGTAGTCGCCCGCTACCATCGCTACCGTCGTGCCACCAAGCGTGTACCCAGCACCTTCCTCGACGCCCACCTGATCGTCGCCATTGTAAACGAGCCCGGCTAATCCAGTCGGCACAGCTACGGGCACGAGCTCGGATGCCTTCACAATCGTGAAGGTACCCGGCTTAAATGTCACTGCGTAGTTTCCCTGCTCGGCGCCGCCCGTAGCCGTAATTGCGTACGTCCCAGCGTCCTCCCCAGCCGCGCGCGAGAGCTCGTAAGCCACCTGGTCGCCACCAAGCGTACCCTCCACCATGGCCGTAAGCTCGGGGTCGGCCTCGCCGTAGGCTTTGGCTTTGTCGTCTGCCGAGACGGTAACCGCCTTGCGGGCGATGGACCACTCGATGGACTTGTCTTCTGACGTGCCGTCATCCCAGACATACCCGTCCTTGAGTATCGCCGTAGCAATGTAGTCGCCCGCATTCGTGGCCGAGGTCGCACCGGAGAGCGCGTAGCCCTCGCCCGCAGCAACGCCCACTTGTGCATCGCCATTGTAGACAAGCCCGCTCGCAGCAGCAGGAACGGAGATTTGCGTCGCAGGCACTTGGCCAATCGTGAGGGTACCCGGCTGATACGCAACCGTATAGTTCCCCTGCTCGGCAGCACCAGACGCCACTATTGCGTACTCACCAGGCTCCTCGCCAGCCGCACGCGAGAGCTCGTAAGCCACCTGGTCGCTGCCAAGCGTGCCCTCCACCGTGGCCGTGAGCTCGGGGTCGGCCTCGCCATACTCCTTGGCCTTGTCGTCGGCCGAGACGGTGACTACCTTGCGTGCAATTGTGTAGGCGCCAGTCGCCGAGCCTTCGTAGTCACCCAGACCACTAACCGTTACCATTACCTCACCCGCATTACGCGGATTCGCAGGTTCATACGATACGGCGTAGTCTACGTCCTTGGTAAGCGTCTCTCCGTCAAGGATGACAATCGGCGCAAGCTTTTGCACCTCGCCGTTGTACGTGGGCTCGCTTGCGAAAGTAACCGTTGCATCCTCGAGCGATACGGATTGGGCCACGGGACCGGCATATGCCGAGTCGGCATAAGCGAGCGCCTCGTCGGGGTAATTTGCCCTCGTATCCGCGTCGTAGTTATATACGATGCTGCTCGCCGGCAGATACGACGAGCTGCCCTCTGCCACGGGACGCTGCTTCGTGGTAAACGTATAGGTTGTGTCCACGCTCCCTGCGGGACCATACGCCATAAACAGCTCGTTGGGGAAGCCAACTGAATAGTTATTAGTCTCCACGTCGCCATCGCAGTTGGTGACGTCCACCATATAGTTGCGCCCGTCATCCATGTTCACGATGTTCCACATGTGCGCCCCAGCGCCGGTGCCTCCGCTCATGTTGCCCGACACGAGCAAACACTCGACGTTACGCAATCCCGAAAGGTCGCACAGGTACTTAAACGCCTTGGAATACCCCTCGCACACCACCGTCGTATTCGGATCGTTGTCGAGCGCCCAAATGAGCTGCCAGGGGTTCTTCGAGGAAACTTGGCCTTGGGCCGCGGCCGTATTGTACGACACGCGATTGCAAATCTCGTCCTTGTATGCCTTCAACCTCTCGTAGGCAGGCAGGTTTGCATACTGGTTTACGATGGACTGGGCATTGTTGAAGGCGTCTTGCACGGCGCTCAGCACGTCGGACCGCACGGTAGTGGCCGAGCCGCCCTCAGCATAGTCGGCAGAAACAACAAACGAGATGCTCCATGTGGAACCCTCGGGACAATACAGTACATACTGCCCGTTTTGTCCTCCCGCTCCAAAACCGCCCGATAAGCCACAGCTGTTACCCTGGGTTTTGTCGAACCAGTACAAATCGTACGGACAATCGGCAAGAAGTGCGCGCACCACACGACTCGCATTGACTTCCATGCGAGCTGAAGCGGCTGCCATCGCATCGTTAGAAATCTGACCGTTCTCAACAATCGCGTCCACGCCCAAAGCCGCCGCTGTCCACGGGCCATTGTAGCCCAAATCGGTGATGGGAATCTCAAACACCGTGCTCTGGCGCCGACCAGCAGCAACTTCTTCAATCATGGGTTTGAGCTTGTTGTAGGCCAACAAATCGTTGCCCTCGAGCGACTCAGCAGCGCTCTGCTCGACTGCCTCGATTTCGCCTACGTCGCTCGATCCCTCAGGCAGCGTCTCGGCAACAAGCTTTTGCACGTAACCCGTAAACAGGTCGTCGTTGGAAGGACCATCGTCGGTAGCCGCGAACTCCTCCACAGGAAGCGATCCTGTAAGTTCGGGCATGTTAGAATCTTGCGCCTGCTCCGCCTGCTCCTGCATCTGCGCGAGCGCAGAAGCGGGCAAGCCCCCAAACGTCATTATCACCGAAAGCCCGACCGCCAACACTGTGCGCGCCCTTACACGCGTTCGTTGTTTGCACCCATTCATGGTATCCTCCCGTTCGTGCCTTCAAGCTATATGCAGTTATCTTTAGTATACGATAATACCCATCCGTCCACCATGGTCAGAAGGCATAAACCTAATGCAACCGATACACACCCAGCTCCAAGGCATCGCGTGTGCCAGCGGTAACCCGCACGCGCTCGTCGGCACGCACGCCCACCACCCATAGCACCGCACCACGCGGACCTGCATGCACAACCGGCACGCCGCCACGATCGGCCGCAGGAATCTTGGCGTCGTTGAGAAGGTCCGAGAGGAGCTTGGATTGCCCGTGCATCCCCAAAGGGCACAGCACCTCCCCCTGCGATGGCGCATCCACCCATAGTCGCCCTCCCGTGGTGGGATCGACCCCGGCCGCCTTTGCGTCGAGCAACACCGACGCACCAGCCCACTCACTGCCGTGCGCTCGCGCCACGCCAACGGCATCGCTTCCCGCATCAATCGTACACAGCCGCGCCCGAAGCACCCGGCCATCCGCAAGCTCCAACTCGCCCGGCACCTCGAGCCAAGCGCCTTCCAAGGTAGCGCCCGACTCGTGGGCACGAACAAACAACAGCCCATACTCCACGCGCGCGTCCACCGCAAGCGGAAGTGCCACCGAACCACGCCCTGCCGAAACGAGCCGCAGCACCGCCTCGATGTGGCGAGCCTCCAAGCGCGCAGCCGGACACACCGCAAGAATCGCCTGCCGCACCACGCGCCGCGCAATTACGACCTCGCAAGCAGCAAGTCGCTCCGCGTCGAGCGCACGCATGCCCTCCGCCTCGCGTCGTGTGAGGTCGCGCAGCGTACGAGCCGCCTTCGCGTGCAAATAGGAGTCCTCGTCGGAAAGAATATCGCACGTCGTGGAGAGCGATGCCACCACGCGCGGGTTGCGTGCCTCTACCACCGGCATCACCTCATGGCGCACAAAGGCCCGCAGGTAGCGGGTGTCCTCGTTGGTCGCGTCCTCGCGCCACACGATGCCGCGCATCCTAAGCATCTCGCAGAGCTCGCGATGCGTGCGCTCCAGCAAGGGGCGCACGATTCGATTTCGCCTGCGTGGGATGGAACTCAATCCCGCAGGGCCCGTACCACGAATCGCATTCATAAAGAACGTCTCCGCGCGGTCGTTCGCCGTATGGGCGGTTACGATGCGCGCCGCCGAGCGTGCGGTTCCCGCGGCGTCGCTCAGCTCGTTGGCAAGGCGCACCGCCTCGGCGTAGCGCGCCTCGCGACCGACGTTCTCCGCGTTTCCGTCCGACCCCTGGGCCGCCACGAGCGCCGCCACGTCCACGCGACGGACGGTACACGGAATTCCGAACCGCGCCGCAAGTTCGAGCACGAACTCCTCGTCTTCTTGCGCGTCGAGTCCCCGCAGCTGATGGTTTACATGCAGCACATGCAGCCGCTCACGCGCAATGCGCGCGTCTCCTCGCCCATCGTCGATGTCGAGCGTAGACGTAGCGGCCATCACGAGAAGCGCCGTGGAATCTGCCCCTCCCGAAACCATAAGCACCACCGGCGCTCGCAACTCGTCATTGGGAATCCCCGACGGACGCTCGAATCGCCTTCCATCGGCTGCGTATCTGCGACTAACACTTGGCATATTCTCTCCTTCGACGTACCCAGTGTAGCAAACGCGAGGGACAACAACGCGCGGGCATGTGTCCCACCCCTCATGTACAATCGGGATAACGTTCGGCAATGAGGTGAAACAAGTTCCACGGGGAGTTTGTTTCGCATCCACAAAGGAAACAGCATGACACCACACATTCATCTGCACATACTCGCAAGTGGCTCCAAGGGAAACGCTGCCGTGGTCGAAGGACCAACAGGCTCGGTACTCGTGGATTGCGGACTCTCGCGCAAGCGGTTGCTGGAGCGCGCCAACGAGGCCGGATGCGACCTCAGCCGCGTGGAGGCAATCCTCATTACCCACGAACACGGGGACCACACCGCAGGGCTTCGCGTGGTATGCAATCATTTCGATGGCCCCGTTTTCACAACGGCAGGCACGGCAAGCGGCCGCCACAGCCTCGCCGGCCTACCGTTCGAACTTATCGACCACGACGCAGTGCTTGAGCTGGGTGGTATGCGCGTGCAGGCCTTCCCCACCTCGCATGACGTGAACGACCCCATGTGCTTTCGCTTTGAGGCTCACGCGTCGGAAGGCGACGCCATGGAAGACGAAGTCGTCGATGCCGTTGGATGGGCAACCGACACGGGGTATCTTACCGACGAGACGCTCGACGCGCTCTACGGGTGTCGCATCCTTGGGATTGAGGCAAACCACGACCTGCGCATGCTCCAAACCGGACCGTATCCCTACTACCTTAAGGCGCGTGTCGCCAGCGAACACGGCCACCTCTCAAACGAGCAGGCTGCAGAGGCGCTGCCCACGCTCGTTACGCGCAACACCGAAGTGGTGGTGGCCATGCACCTCTCGCAGGAAAACAATCGGCCAAGCCTAGCGGTACGCACGTTAGCACAGGCAGTCCACGCCGAAGCGGCAAACAGCACGTTTACCGAGGCGCGCACGCCCGACGGCATGCTGAGCATTTGCGCCGCCGCCCAAGACGCCACACTCTCGCTCTGGTAGCGCAACGAGCCTTTGGGCGACTAGGTACAGAACAAGCGGGCCACCGGAAACTCTCCCGATGGCCCGCTCGATTAATCGGCTAGTCGTTCGTCACGCCATTAGTCGATGGCAATCTTCGTGACGTTGGTCTTCTCCTCTTGCTTGGGGACGTTCACCACAAGAACGCCATTCTCAAGCTTGGCAGAGAGTCCGTCCGTTGCGGCGTCCTTAAGATACACGCCACGCGTCGCAGTCCACTCATGCGTCTCCTTGTGGAGGTAGTTCTTGCCCTTGTCCTCCTCGGTCTCCTTCTTGTCTACCGTAATGGAGAGACGACCCTCGTTGAGCTCGACGTCAATCTCGTCGCGCGTAACGCCCGCAAGGTGTGCGCTTATTACATACGCGTCGCCCGCATCCTCAACATCCATCTTGAAGGAGGAGTCGGTTGGAGCCGAAACCAAGGGCGAAGTGAAGAAGTCGTCGAACAAATCCTCGAAGGGGAAGGAACGACGAAGGCCGCGACCGTAGCGATTGTAAGGAACCATGTTAGTCATGTTACTCACTCCTCTAGCTCTTTGCTGGGATCGTGTTGATCCCGTTGCTGTACGTTGTTGTTTATTCCCACTTTCGCTGAGCTATAACCGTATACACGTAGGTTTTCTCATCTTCACATACTCATCAAATCTAAGTGTCCTATACTAAGATTCTTTTTTGCGATTGTTCTTCTAGGATTGGCGCGCGGAGGGTATCATAGTATGAGTTTTACTGGCAGCTCGGGAGGGTCCACATGGACGATCGCGACATCACATATAGCAACGACGACCAGCAGATGCCGGCGCCTAAGCCATACGTGCCCAAAGTGCGCCCGCGCAAAACGCAAGAGGCAATCAACGACCTCGAAGAGGACGAGTCCTTTGCGGCAAGCTTCACACACGACTCAAACGTAACCGTTGGCAGTCGCAACCCTCTTTCGGGACGCGTGTACAAGCGCTCGCGCGGAGGCGTGGCACAGTTGCAGCGCGATTTGCATTACGGACAATACCTCGAAATCCCAAAGGGCAAACGGCAAATCTTCTCGTCGCGCGAGCGCTCGGCCGCAGTTCGTTCTCGCGCCGCCGTGGCAATTATCATGATTGTACTTGTTATTATTGCCGTATTCGCGTGGGGTCTCATCGCATCGAACTTCTAACGCTCACGTATTCCCCGCTTGAGTCAACCACCGCGACGTCAAAACGCTCAAAACACTCAAAAACGGTTTTGTCACCTAGCCCGCCATGGGTTAGGTGACAAAACCGTTTAGCAGTCCAACACGCAATGCGTTAGCGGCGCTTTATGCCCAAGCTTATGCCCAGGGGTCCTCCTCGAAAAGGGGCTCCCGCACGGGCGGGCGATCGGAATACGGATCGTATCCGTCGTCATCCTCGTTTTCGGCCCGCACGAACTCCTCGTCCTCGGGCACATCGTTTGCGTAGTCCATAACGTCTCCCATCACGCATACTCGTCCATGTACGCCACATAATCGCAAATGGCGTCACTGTTTTGTTCCATGTTTGCCGTATCGAAGTACACCCTTGGTGCGCACATCACCACGATGCGTTTCGCCTCCGTGGCATACTCGCCCTCGCCCGCCAACAGCACGGCCCACATGTGCGTTCCCGACTCACCATACGAGCAGTAAAACGTGTGACCGGAGCGCTCCACGCCTTCGGGCAGCTTAATCGAGTCCTGCGTGCACGAACCTTTCGCCTCGCCAAACCCACACGCAGCAGCAATCTCCGCAGCAGTGCTCTCGTCAATCGAAGCGTACTCTATGCCGAGTAGCTCCAGACCCTTCGACGTCGTTTGCACGTAGCCCGACTCGTCATAGTATCCGTATTCGTCGTAATCGCTCGCATCGGATTCCACCGACTCGCGCACAACATCAACAGAGAGACGCACGCCTTCAACCTTTGCCCCGCCCAAGACGTCGGCGTTTTCCTTCACGCCTTCGGCATCGTGTGTCCACGGCTTTTGGAGGAACGAAAGCTGAGCGTCCTGTGCACTCTCGAATCGTGCCGTTACGTGATTATCCCGCCCCTTAGTCGCTGCTTTGAGCTCGAAGCCCTCGCCAGCCAAAAAGTCCCGAATCGCCGGCAAATCCGCATCGAAGTAATCCTCTACGCGTACGGGACTAATGAGCGAATCGCCCAGCACGATGGTAACCTCTTGTTTGGGTTCGATGAGTTCGTTTGCGGCCGGCTCCGTCCGAATCACCTTTTTGCGGTCCTCTGCCGTCCCGCGCTCATGCGTTACATGAGAGGTAATACCCGCATCATCCATCGTTTTTTTCGCAGCCTTCTCGTCGAGACCCGTCACGTCGGGCACGCGAGGCAAATGCGCCACGACAAGTGTAACGTCCTCGGTGCTAATGAACACCGAGCCCGCTGCCGGCCGCATCTCGTGCACGACACCTTCCTCTTCGTCAGGCAAGATGATTGGCTCCACTCGAACACTCGTGGCCCCGGCCTCTTCGAGCGCGGCCTTGGCCTCGTCCTCCGTCTTTCCTATTACGTCGGGAAGCTCGCGCTTTTCTCCAATAGTCAGTGTGATGGTGCCGCCCTCGGGCACGCGCGTCCCAGCAGCAGGATTCACGCCAACCACATGACCCTCCAGCGAGTCGGACGGCGCCGCCTGGAGCTCTACCTCAAAGCCTTTCTCTTCGAGCAGCTCGACGGCATTGCCCTCGGTAAACCCCTGAACACTCGGCACGGACTTGCCGCCCCACAGCTCCATGGCATACGTTGCGCCCGTTGCCGCAACCACGACGAACGCAAGCACGCTAATTACACCCGTACGCAGACGCTTCTTGCGCCTCGCGGCACGCTCCTCCGCCGTACGTGCCTCGCGCGAGGCCTTTTGAGCACGGCGGGCATTACGCGATATACGGTCGTTTCCGCCGTACTCCGTCATGCCTACAAGCGAGTCCTTGCGCAACACGTGCAGTCGCCACGACGCCACATGATACCCCTCGTGGCTCGTCGACCCGTCACCAATGTCGGGGTCGTCGCGCAACTCCTGCGGTACGATGCCCTCCTCGGGCTTCGTCGCATCTACGTCGGACTCGATGTCGTCTATGTGTATTAAGTCGCTCACTACACACCTCCAAGCAAAAGAGTCTAACGCAAACTGCCAGCCATCCCCGCGAAAGGGCGAAATCCATACCGTCGATTAACAAGATTGCGGAACTTCGCAGCAAAAGCGTGCCAGTCGGCAGTTGACTGGCACGCTTTTATCCATCCCGAAGAGTATTCAAACCGAGAAGAACATGCACTTTATGCGCGGCACTATGCCTTGGCGGCAAAGAGCTTGTCGTCCGGGCCGACGTCAACGCGCACCGTATCGCCCTCGCGAACCTCACCCGCAATGATAAGGTTGGCCACGTTATCGACCACCTGGCGCTGAATGAGTCGCTTGAGCGGACGAGCGCCGTACACGGGATCGAGGCCGTCGAAGGCAAGCGACTGAACGGCCGCAGGCGAAAGCTCCAAGGTAATGTGCTCCTTGTTGAGCCGTTCGCGCACCTCCTCCAGCTGGATGTCCACGATTCGCTCGATATCGGAGAGACCCAGCGCATGGAACACCACCACGTCGTCGATGCGGTTGAGGAACTCGGGCTTGAAGGTTTGGCGGAGCGCCTCGTTTATTTGGCGCTGCACCTCGTCGGGGTTGTTCGTGGCATTCGCTGCCGCGATGAACTGCGATCCCACGTTGCTCGTCATAATGACGATGGTGTTCTTGAAGCTCACCACGCGGCCTTGTCCATCGGTGAGGCGACCGTCGTCCAACAGCTGCAACAGCACATTGAACACGTCCGGGTGCGCCTTCTCCATTTCGTCGAGGAGAATTACGCTATACGGACGACGGCGAACCGCCTCGGTGAGCTGGCCACCCTCGTCGTAGCCGACGTATCCCGGAGGCGCACCGATGAGACGAGCGACGGAATGCTTCTCCATGTACTCGCTCATGTCGATGCGCACGAGAGCACGCTCGTCGTCGAACAGGCTCTCGGCCAACGCTTTGGCAAGCTCCGTCTTGCCCACGCCGGTCGGCCCTAGGAAGAAGAAGCTGCCAATGGGTCGATTGGGATCGGAGAGGCCCGCGCGACTGCGGCGCACGGCAGAGGCGACCGCATTAACAGCATCGTCTTGGCCCACCACGCGCTTGTGCAGCTCTCCCTCGAGGTTGCGGAGCTTGTCCATTTCGCCCTGCATCATCTTAGATACGGGCACGCCGGTCCAACTGCTCACGACTTCAGCAATCTCGTCGGTGGTGACGGTTTCCTTGAGCAGGCCACCTTCCGCCTGCCGCGACTCGAGCACGCTCTCGGCGGCATCGTACTCACGCTGCAACCCCGGAATGGTTGAGTAGCGCAACTCCGAGGCACGCACATAGTCGCCCTCGCGCTCAGCACGGTTCGATTCCTCCGTTGCCTCCTCGATTTTCGCCTTGAGCTCCTGCACGCGATCGATGGCGCCGCGCTCGTTCTCCCAGTTCGCCTTCATGCCGACGAGTTTCTCCTGCGTTTCGGCAATCTTCTTTTGGAGATGCTCGAGCCGTTCCTTCGAGGCACCGTCTTCCTCTTTAAGAAGCGCCTGTTCCTCGATTTGCATCTGCGTAAGTTTGCGATCCACCGCGTCGATTTCGGCCGGCATCGAGTCGAGCTCCATGCGCAGGCGACTCGCGGCCTCGTCCACAAGGTCGATGGCCTTGTCGGGAAGGAAGCGCTCGGAAATATAGCGATCGGAGAGGTCTGCCGCCGATACAAGCGCCGCGTCGCTGATGCGCACGGAATGATGCTGCTCGTAGCGTTCCTTGAGTCCTCGCAGAATGGAGATGGTCTCCTCCACCGAGGGCTCGCTCACCAGCACCGTTTGGAAACGACGGGCCAGCGCCTGATCCTTCTCGATGTACTTGCGATACTCGTCGAGCGTGGTCGCACCAATGGCATGCAGCTCGCCGCGCGCCAAGGCCGGCTTGAGGATATTGCCGGCATCCATGGAGCCCTCGGTGGCGCCTGCACCCACGATGGTGTGCAACTCGTCGATGAAAAGAATCACCTGACCATTGGCCTTGCTTACCTCCTTGAGCACGCTCTTCAGGCGGTCTTCAAACTCGCCACGATACTTAGCGCCCGCGACAAGCGCGCTCATGTCGAGCTCCACAAGGTCCTTGTCGCGCAAGGTAGAGGGTACGTCACCATCCACGATGCGGTGGGCCAAACCCTCCACGATGGCGGTTTTGCCCACGCCCGGCTCACCGATGAGCACGGGGTTGTTCTTCGTACGGCGGCTCAGCACCTGAATGGTGCGACGGATTTCCTCCACGCGGCCAATAACGGGATCGAGTTTGCCCTGGCGTGCGAGGTCGGTAACGTTGCGACCATACTGCTCGAGCGCCTTGAACTGTGTTTTCGCCTCTTGCGACGTAACGCGATCGTCGCCGCGCAGCTCCTCGTACACCTGGCGCACACGCTTGCCCGTAACGCCCATGGCATTGAGGATGGAGCCTGCCTGATCCTTCGAATCGGCAAGCGCTGCCAGCAAATGCTCGCTGGTAACGTAGGAGTCTCCAAGCTTCGACGCCAGCTTTTCGGCGGCGTTCATCGTGCGCATCATTTCGTTCGTCATGCCAACTTGGGCGTTGCCACCACTCACCTTGGGCGCTCGCGCGATGGCCTGGTCGACCTCGGCGGCAATGCGGCGCGGATCGGCCCCAACACGCTCGATGAGCGCACTGATGTTGCGCTCGCCGGATTCGAGCAGAGCCTTGAGCAGATGGATGTTGTCGACGGCCGCAGCTTCTGCATCCGCAGAGATGCTCATGGCCGCTTGCAGCGCTTCGGCTGCCGTAACGGAAAGCTTGTTTGGATTCATACGAATACCTCCTTGCGGAATCTGTTTTACGTAGGAAGTATTCCCCAAAATCTAAGTGTATATAACTCAAGTTTTGTATGTGTTGAGATTGAGGTGATACGTATTCCTCCATCTCATGCCAGTCAGCGCACTCCTGAAAGCCAACCACCGCGCAGCCGACCGAAGAGTAACAAAGAACCCACCAACCATACCTACGAAACAGCCATCCAACCCATGCTGGGCTGGATGGCTCTTCTTAATGCTTTACGGGAAGCCAGCTCTTTTTCACTCGCCGCCCTTGTTAAGAAGCCCTCGCAGCACCTGCTCGGGACCGGCTCCGTCGTAGCGGGCGAGCGCCGTGATTCTCTCGCGCATGCGGTATTCGTGCACCTCGTCCTCGAGCTCGCGCACCTTTACCCGCAGCTCGTCCACAAGCGTTTCGTACTCGAGCTGACGCTCACGCATGTCGAGGATGCGCACGACGCCGGCAAGATTAATGCCCTCGTCGGTAAGTTTGCTTATGAGGTTCAGGCGCTCAATATCGGCCTGTGAGTACAGCCGCGTGTTTCCGCGCGAACGTCCTGGGTTAACAAGGCCCTTTTGTTCGTACACCCGCAAGGTTTGCGGATGCATGCCCGTAAGCTCTGCGGCAACGCTAATCATGTACAGAGGCTTGTTGCGGGCCTCGGCATCGCTACTTGGCATCACGGCTCACGTCCCCTCCAACGGAGTAGGAGCGCTTGTCGTCTTCGCGAAGTCGTTCGAACGCAGAGCGCTCGTCAGCCGTAAGGTTCGTAGGCACGATTACCTTGATGGTGACGTACAGGGCACCTCGCGCACCACCCTTCCTGCGGACGTCTGGCGCACCCTCGTTCCTAAAGCGGAACTTCTTGCCCGTTTGCGTACCTGCAGGAATCTTGAGCCGCACGCGTCCGCCGTCGGGTTTTGGCACCTCAACCTGGGCGCCAAGAGCGGCGTCATACACCGAGACGGGCAGCTCCATAGTAACGTCGGCGCCATCACGCTTGAACACCTCGTCGTCGAGCACCTTCGTGGTAATAACAAGGTCGCCTCGTGCGCCTCCGTTCACCCCGTACTCGCCGCAACCATGGTGACGCAGCTTGCCGCCATCAACCGCACCTGCGGGAATCTTTACCGTTATGGACTGCGTTTCACCGGTGGACGGAATGCGATACGTTACCTTGCGAGTCGCACCCTTAAACGCATCCGCAAACGAGAGCTCGATGGTCGTGTTGAGGTCGGTGCCGCGCCGCGAACGTTGCTGCTGCTGCGCCGCGCCGCCCTGCCCGCTAAAGATGGACGAGAACACGTCACTAAACGAGCTGTCGCCGCCCATTCCACTAAAGATATCGGAAAAGTCAACGTTAGTCGTGTAGCGCGTGCCGCCTCCGCCAAATCCGCCGCCGGGGATTCCACCAAACATGAGCATCTGATCGTACTCGCGGCGCTTTTGCTCATCGGAGAGAACCGTGTAGGCCTCGCTCACTTCCTTGAACTTTACCTCGTCACCACCAGCGTCGGGATGGTATTTTGCCGCGAGCTTGCGAAACGCCTTTTTGATGTCGTCCTGCTTGGCATCGCGCTTGACCCCCAACACATCGTAGTAGTTCTTTCCTGCCATGGCGGCTTTTGCCCCCTTTCGTGATGCATCTCATATTGCCATCACGGGTTATTGAGGGAATTTCCCCCAATAACCCGTGCGCTGGGGAATTCTCCCCTACTACTCGTCATCCCAATGAGCCTACTCTTGCGAGTCGCCTTCGTTCTCGGGACGCTTCGGTCCACCATAGGTAACGGTAACCATCGCAGGCCGTATTACCTTGCCGCCAAGACGATAGCCACGCTGGTACACCTGGGCAACCGTTTCGTCATACGCTTCGGTATTCTCCTCGCGGCCAACCGCCTGGTGCGAGAGGGGCTCGAAGGGTTCGCCCACAGGATCGATGACCTCTGCCCCCTCCTTCGCGAGTACACCCACCATCTTGTCGTGCACCTGCGCGATGCCGTCCACGAACTGGATGAGCTGCTCGTTGTCGCCGCCTGTTTGGCGTGCGTGGTCCATGGCTCGCTCCATGTCGTCGAGCACGGGCAGAAGGCCCATCACGAGCTTCTCGGCCGCACGCTCACGCTCAACCTCACGCTCACGAGCGGTACGGCGGCGGAAGTTCTCCCAGTCGGCCTGGAGACGTGCCAACCGATCGACGGCCTCTTGAGCCTGCTTCTTCGCTGCGTCCACCTGGTCGGTAGCCTCGTCCAAGCGCTCGTATAGCTCATCGCGCTCGGCCTTTACCCGCTCGCACTGCTCATCCCGCTCGGCGGCAAGCTCCTCCTCGGCAGCTTGCTCGCCGGCACGGATGGCGGCTTCCACCATGGCATCCTCGTCGAACTCGGGCTCAGACGGCGTTTCGTCAACAGATACCTTCATGTCGTCCATGCCCTCCTCGTATTCGCGCTTCTCTTCGTATGCCGCCATGCCACTCGCCTACTCGTCTACAACCTCGTAGTCGGCATCTACCACATCGTCGGCACCAGGCGCCGCGTCGGCACCAGGCGTTCCGGCCGTTGCGGCCTCCTGGTTGGAGTACACGATCTCGGCAAGCTTGTAGCCAGCCTGCTGCAGGCGCTCGCTCGCTGCCTTGATGGCCTCCACATCGGTGCCCTCAAGCGCCTTCTTGGCGTCGGCCAGTGCGCTCTCCACCTCGGTCTTCGTGGCTGCAGGAACCTTGTCGCCCAGCTCGTTAAGCGTTTGCTCGGTGCTGTAGGCAAGGGAGTCGGTTTGGTTGCGAACCTCGATCTCGTCCTTCTTGGCCTTGTCCTCCTCGGCGTGGGACTCGGCGTCCTTCACCATGCGATCGACTTCGTCGTCGGAGAGAGCGGTAGAACCGGAGATGGTGATTTGCTGCTGCTTGCCAGTGCCCTTATCCTTTGCGGTTACCTTAACGATGCCATTGGCGTCGATATCGAAGGTCACCTCGATTTGGGGTACGCCGCGACGCGCTGCGGGAATGCCGGTGAGGTTGAACTTACCAAGGCTCTTGTTGTCGCGAGCCATCTCGCGCTCGCCCTGAAGGACGTTGATTTCGACGGAGGTTTGGTTGTCGGCCGCAGTGGAGTAAATCTCGGTTTTAGAGGTGGGGATGGTGGTGTTGCGGTCGATCATCTTGGTCATGATGCCGCCCATCGTCTCCACGCCCAGCGAGAGCGGGGTAACGTCGAGCAGGAGGATGCCCTGAACGTCGCCGGTAAGCACGCCGCCCTGGACGGCTGCACCGTCGGCCACGACCTCGTCGGGGTTCACGCTCATGTTGGGCTGCTTGCCCGTAATTTGCTTAACAAGGTTCTGCACGGCGGGCATACGGCTGGAGCCACCCACGAGAATGACCTCGTTGACCTCGGCGATGGAAACGCCGGCGTCGTGCAGGGCCTTGGTTACAGGACCCTTGCAGCGGTCGAGAAGGTCGCGCGTGATGCGCTCGAACTCGGCACGCGTCAGCGTGTAGTCGAGGTGCTTGGGGCCAGTCGCGTCGGCCGTGATGAAGGGCAGGTTGATTTGAGCCTGCTGGGCGCTCGAAAGTTCCTTCTTGGCATTCTCGGCGGCCTCCTTGAGGCGCTGCAGAGCCATGGGGTCGCGGCGAAGATCGATGCCGTTATCCTTGAGGAACTTGTCGGCCAGCCAGTCGATGACCTTTTGATCCCAGTCGTCGCCACCGAGGTGGTTGTCGCCGTTGGTGGCAAGAACCTCAACCACGCCGTCGGCAAGATCGAGCAGCGAAACGTCGAAGGTGCCGCCACCGAGGTCGAACACGAGGACCTTTTGGTCGATGCTCTTCTTGTCCAGACCATAGGCGAGTGCTGCCGCCGTGGGCTCGTTCACGATGCGCTTGACGTTAAGGCCAGCAATCTTGCCTGCGTCCTTGGTGGCCTGACGCTGCGCGTCGTTGAAGTAGTCAGGCACGGTGATGACGGCGTCGGTAACCGGCTCGCCCAGGTACTTCTCGGCGTCGGCCTTCATCTTGGAGAGGACCATGGCGCTGATTTGCTCGGGCGTGAAGTCCTCGCCGTTAATCTCGACGACGGCGCGGCTGCCAGTGCCGGACTTTACACGATACGGAACCGTCTTGAGCTCGGAGCTAACCTCGTCGTAACGACGGCCCATAAAACGCTTGATGGAGAATACGGTGTTGGTGGGGTTGGTAACGGCCTGGTTCTTCGCTGCCTTACCAACGATGCGGTCGCCATCGGCTCGGAAACCAACGACGGACGGAGTGGTGCGGTCGCCCTCGGCATTAACGATAATCGTAGGCTCGCCGCCCTCAAGAACGGCCATAGCAGAATTAGTAGTACCAAGGTCGATGCCAAGAATCTTTGCCATAATGTAAGTTCCTTTCGTTTGTTACGTGAGGCACGTAGGTTCTTTACGCTTAGTAGTATTCCCCTGCCATGAGATTGTATACATAATCTAAGTCAGATTGTGTTAGATTTTGTGCGTCGCCAACAAATAGCACACATTCCAGCCCGGCGCAACGCTGTGGGCAGGGCAATTGTCGTCACGTCCACTTGGACAACGTGACATTTTACCGTGGAAGGAACTCGCCATGGACATGATTTGGATGTTCGCATACGACAAACACTATGACCTCTACGACGTGCTGCGCCACGTTCCCGACGACGGCCTCGAATTCACGGAATGGCTTGAGCGCACGCTTAACGCACTGGATACGCCCCGGAGCCTTGTAGTTAGCCGATCGCATCTCGAACGAACCTATGCGTACCACATAATTGCCGGTCGTCGCCAGCCCTCGCGCGATAAGTTCATTCAGCTCGCCGTCGGTATGGGTCTCGACATCGAGACGACCTCGGAGCTGCTTGAACGCGCAGGATTCGCTGGCCTTCGACCATACAAAAAGCGCGATGCCGCTCTTGCATACGGCATCGCGCGTAAGATGTCGGTCCCACAAATCGACGAGATGCTCTTCCTCGCCGGCATCGAACCGCTACGTGCGGGCTACCCGGACTTCGCTTGAATGAGACAAACACCTCCGGGAGGCCCGCCTCATGTTCTACTCAGCCGCCTCACGCCCACGTGCGAATGCCTCGAGGTTGGCCTCGACGGTACGCGCAGGCACGCGCTTGGCAATGGCGTCCTCCCACATATCGCGCGAGAAAGGCAGTGCCGTGGACATGGCACCTACGAGTACCACATTGGTTGAACGCGGGCTGCCCGCATCGCGTGCGATTCGGCCCGCAGGGATAAGCGTGGCGCCAATCGCCTCGAGCTGAGCGCGCGCGTCGGCGGGCATCGTGGCATTGCCGATGCTCACCGAGACAGGGATTATCTGCTCGTCGTTTACGAACATCGAGCCACCCTTACGCAGGAAGTGCTGCGCACGCAGGGCCTCGACGGCCTCAAAGGCAACCACGACGTCGGCACTGCCCGGGTCGCACACCATGGACTCCACCTTTTCGCCCACGCGAATGACGGTAGAGACGGACCCGCCTCGCTGGCTCATACCGTGGATTTCGGAAACCTTTACGTCGAGTCCCGCCTCGGCGGCGCACATGGCGCAAATGTTACCGGCGAGAATCGTCCCCTGGCCACCCACGCCCACGAGCAGGATGGTAAGGGTGCGGTCGAGCTGGATGCGCTCGCCGGCAACGGTGACGTCGGCGACCGCGGAAGTATCGTGCGGCATGGCTAGCCCTCCTCAACTATGCAACCGAACGGACAGGACTGCACGCATTGGCCGCAGCCGATGCACTGCGTGGGGTCAATCACGGGATGGCCCGTCTCGTCCTTGCCAAGCGCGGGGCAACCAATGCGAATGCAGGTACCGCAACGACGGCAGTCGCGAATGACGGGCATCGGTTTGCGGCTGCGATCGACCAAGCGGCAAGGTGACTTGAACACGATAACCGAGAGGCGATCCGTCGCGCGCGTCGCCTCGCGCAGCGCCGTGCGCACGGCCTTGAGGTCCTGTGCATCCACAAGACGTACGTCCTCGATGCCCATCGCGCGGCACAGCGCCACGAGGTCGAGCTGCTTGCCCGCAGGAACGTCAAGCGGGTTGACGCGCTGCGACTGCTCGGTGAGGGTTACGCCGTTCACGGGATTGCCCTGCGTACCCGTCATGGCCGTCGTGCGGTTATCGAGGATGCACAGCGTGCCCGTACCTCCGTTGTACACGGTTCCCAAAAGGCTCGTAATGCCTGAATGAGCGAACGTGGAGTCGCCGATAACCCCAACCACGGGGCGCTTGGCACGCTCGCCCGCCTGCGCAAGCTCCATGCCATGCGCCATCGAGAGCGACGCGCCCATGTCGATGACGGCGTCGGTCGCGGAATAGGGGGCCACGGCTCCCAGTGTGTAGCAGCCGATGTCGCCCATTACGATTGCCTTGATGCGCCTGAGCTCGCAGAACACCAAGCGATGCGGACACCCCGCGCAGAACGCGGGCGGACGCGGCGGCAGTCCCTCGGCAGGCGCCAGATGCTCGGGCTCGTCCACGCCAAACGCAGCGCGGATGTGCGCGCTCGTGATTTCGCCAGAGCGTGGCAGTGCGCCTGCCGGCGGCTCGGCAACCTCGATGCCCAGTGCACGTACGCGGGTGGCAAAGTAGGTGCAAGCCTCCTCAACAACATAGAGCTTATCGACCTGCGATGCAAATTCAGCCAGCTTTGCGGGCGGCAGCGGCCACGACACGCCAAGCTTGAGCACGGACGCATTGGGCAATGCCTCGCGCACGTGAGCGTAAAGCGCGCCGGCGACTACGACGCCCACCGAGCGGTCGCGCATCTCAATGCGGTTGAGGTCGCAGGTCTCTGCCCACTCTACGAGTTTGTCTTCACGCTCATTGGTAACGAGTGTACGGCGCACTGCGTTGGCAGGCATCATAACGAACTTTTGCGGACGCGACTCGTAGGCAAGCGGCTCGCGCGCCGTGCGCTCCCCCGCCACCTCGACCATCGTGCGCGTATGGGCAATGCGCATCGTTTCGTGCAGCATAACGACCGAATCGAACTGCTCCGAAACCTCAAACGCGCGCTGGGCGTACTCGTAGGCCTCTTGCGAATCGGCCGGGTCGAGGCACGGAATCCGTGCGAATGCCGCATAGTGACGACTGTCCTGTTCGTTTTGCGAACTGTAGCACGACGGGTCGTCGGCTGCAAGCAGCACAAGACCGGCACCCACGCCGGTATTTGCCGAACTCATAAGCGGGTCGGCCGCCACGTTGACGCCCACATGCTTCATGGTAACGAGCGTACGCACGCCACCTATTGACGCGCCCAAGCCCACCTCGAGCGCAACCTTCTCGTTGGGCGCCCATTCGCAGTAGACGTCCGGCTTGGTAACGAGGTTCTCGAGCGTCTCGGTGGAAGGGGTGCCCGGATAAGCACATCCCACCGCGACGCCGGCCTCCCACGCACCCTGCGCGATGGCCTCGTTACCACTCAAGAGCTGTTTTGCCATATTGCTCTCCTCTCCGTTGGTCGTTACATAATAGCGCAGTGTGTTTGGATTCACAGGTTTGGTATGCTCTTTATTACAGGAAGGGATTCGCGTGCTACAAGTCGCACGTTTTGGCCTAAGGAGGTAGCTGTGTTTTTCGATCCGTACCTTGCTCTGTTTTCGTTTGGCGTCGGCATTTTGGGAGCCATGTTCGGCGGTATCCAAACGTTCATTTGCACGGGATTCGCCGGCATCGTGGTGTATGCGCTCAAGGCGGCCGGAGTCGAGCCCACACTCTTGGGCGACTCGGTGCTCAACACGCTGCTTCTACCGGCCATTATCTTTAACGGTGCGTCGGTTGCTACCGCCGTTGCTGCACGCAAGTACCCCGAAATCAAAGGGTGGGACATTACGCGTTCGCTCATCTTTACGCACGACACCCTCGTTATGCTCGTGGGCGGCCTCGCAGGCATGGGCGGGTATCTTATGTTCTCGTTCCTTTCGTGGATTGGGCTTCCTGCCGACGCAGGCTCAACGAGCATCGTGCTGTTTGGCGTCGCAACGCGTCTGTTGCTGAGCACTGGTCGCACGTGGAACCCCGACGCCACGGCCTACTACAAGGAGATGGGCTGGCAGTACTGGGTGTTTCAGTCCGTTAACTGCATCGCTGTAGCCACGGTATTCGCGCTGCTGCTTGCCGAGGCGGGGCCGGAATTCTACGGCGTGGGCTTCTCGATTTCGGCGCTGCTGCTCCTCTTTGGCTACGCGGGAGACGGGCAGAAGGTTCCCACCACGCACCAGATTACTAATATAGTAGGTGTAACGCTTGGCATGACAAGCGGCAACATCGTACTCGCCGTGTTCTTCGGCTGGCTTACCAACATAATATATTTGCTCTTTGCGAAGTACTTCAACGAGGATTGCTCCACGCACATCGATCCACCCGCCGTCGCCATCGGCATCGTGTCGCTCATCCTCAACCTCGTGTTTTAGGGTCCAGCCCCGCGGGCAACGCATCCGGGGCGCAGGGATACGCGTCCCACGCCGAGGGCAAGTCCAGCCCCCGCGGGCAACGCATCCGGTATTTCGCTTTCAATCCCGGCTGTGCCTTAGGGTCCAGGCACCCGCGGCCACGCTCCAACTGCGGCCGTACTGCAACTTGGCCCTGGTTGGGAACGAGCCGTTTGGTCCGTTGGGTGTCGTTTGGGACATTTAGGCGCGGCTGGCCCCAGGCAAATGGCCCATTTGGCACCCAATACTGGTAATGGGTGTCGTTTGGGACACTTTGCCCGCCAGCTCGGGCCGCGGATGGCTCATTTGACAAGCCTGTGTGCCGGAGGACGGCCACCGCATCCAGCTTGACCGCATCCAGCTTGACCGCACCCGGCTTAACCGCATCCAGCTTAACCGCACCCGGCTTACGCCCCAACTTGCAACACGAGGTACCGGTTGCAACGATCCGCCGTAAAACGCATGACCTCCGGAGCAACGTGCGCGACCGTGGCGGCAAGCTCGTCGATTTCGTCTTCCGTCGTATGGTGACAAAAGCGCCACACGTCCGCCTCGTTTTGCCAACCGAGAAGATAATCGTCCGTCCCGCCCCCCGGCGCATGGTGCGCTTTGGCCTTCAAGCGTTCATCGTTCGCGAACTGCCAAAACGTCACGGCCACAAAACCACCCGGCACCGCGTGATCTGCAAGCAGCTTAAGAAGGCGAGCTCGTTGCTCGAAGAGCGGCAAATGGTGCATAAAGCCAAACGATACTGAAAGGTC
Source organism: Atopobiaceae bacterium (assembly GCA_017510785.1). Lineage (GTDB taxonomy): Bacteria > Actinomycetota > Coriobacteriia > Coriobacteriales > Atopobiaceae > RUG440. Next base: position 124,011 of record JAFWMH010000024.1, read on the forward strand.
GCAGGAGGGCACGTCGTTCAAGGGCGTTTCACTCCACCGCGATGCCCCTCCCCTGGCGAAACCCTGCAAACCCTCTTCCTTCCATATGAGCAATTCGTCCTCGAGCAAGGCCTCCGCAATATCGAGGGAGCGAAAGTGCACCCCAGATGGCACCTGCCCTACCAGCTCGTCGCAATTGTCTATTGCCCAGGTTTCCGCCGCAAAACCCTGATCGTGCAGAAATCGCTCGAAGCGAAGGTTGCCACATGCCACGTCCAAAACACGCAGCGAACGGTCGCCCAAAACCGGAGTGGCCCCAAACCCCACATCCGCACGCGTAGACGACGTCGCCACAAACTCGGAGGCGAGAGTCGAACCGTGATTGCTAAGCAACACGGTCTCGAGCAGCGTACGCCACCCGAACCATGGCGCCTGACGCGTAGCCGAGAAGGACGTGCTCACGCGCTCGTAAAACTCCGTAGTCAGCGCACTCATCCGTCGAGCAAAAGTTTTATCCATGTGCTCCTGCCTCCACGCTCACGGTGCCACTTCCTGCGACCAACCCGAATCCCTTCCCGACCATGCCTCCACACTCACGGTGCCACTTCCGCCCCACATGCCAAGGCCACGCTCTCTTCTCCGCATCCCCGCGTCCACGTCCGGAAGAAAGCACCCTTTATGGATATGGTAATGCCGTCACTCATGCGCCCGCGTCCATGTCCGGAAGAAAGCACCACCCGAGCTCACATCCAAGCGTGACAAATTGCCACCTCAAGAAGTATACTGCTGCGCATGGAAGACGCACTCTTAGAGATAATCGCCGCCATTCGCGCAGGGAATACGCGACTCGATGACGCATGGCTCTCGAAGCTGCTGCGCAGGCACAACCGTGCCGCGCACGACTCCCGCCGCAGCATCGCCAAGCGACGTTTGCTGCCCTTTTACCTCGCCATCAAGCGAGACAACCCCGAACGTTGGGCATCGTGGGGCGTGGACCCAGCGACCGAGGCGGTCCTTCTGCGCATCCTGCGCATGAAGCCGCGCCGCACCGCTTCCGGCGTCGCCACGGTTACCGTCATCACCAAGCCGTGGCCTTGCTCGAGCAACTGCCTGTATTGCCCCAACGACGTGCGCATGCCGAAGAGTTATTTGCACGACGAACCGGCTTGCCAACGCGCCGAGCGCAACTTCTTCGATCCTTACTTGCAGGTTCGTTCTCGCATCACGGCACTCCGCGAAATGGGCCACGTAACCGATAAAATCGAGCTCATCGTCCTTGGCGGCACATGGAACGACTATCCGGAGGAGTACCAAATTTGGTTCGTGCGCGAACTGTTCCGTGCGCTCAATGAATTCGGAGATGGTCGAACGGAAGGCGAGACGCCCGAAGAGCGCGAGCGTCGGTATCGCGCGGATGGTCTCACCTACGATCCCGCAGAGCTTGCGCGACGAACCGGCGAGCTTCAGCAAAGCGTTACTGCCGGCGGACTCACGTACAACGAGGCGATTCGCGAGATTCTACACAGCAAGGGTTGGCAACGTGCCGCGTCGTGGCAATCGGCAACGTTTGCTGAACTCGAGGAGCAGCACCGGCGCAACGAGACGGCGGCACATCGCGTGGTGGGCCTTACCATCGAGACGCGGCCAGACCTCATACGCGACGAAACCGCCCGTACCATGCGACGACTTGGGTGCACAAAAATCCAAATGGGCATTCAAAGCCTAGACGAGACCATCCTGCGCGCCAACCACCGCAACGTGACAGTCGACCAAATCGCCGCCGCATTTGCCACGCTGCGCCATCACGGCTATAAGATTCAAATACATTTTATGGCAAACCTGCTCGGTGCCACCCCCGAATTCGACCGTGCCGACTACCTACGGCTCGTGCAAGACGAGCGATTCCTCCCCGACGAAGTGAAACTCTACCCCTGCTGCCTTGTGGAAAGCTCCCGTTTGGGCATCGAGTTCGCGGCGGGCACGTGGCAGCCCTACCCCGAAGACGAGTTGGTGTCGCTTTTGGCCGATGACGTACTGGCCACCCCTGCCTACACGCGCATCTCGCGCATGATTCGCGACATTTCCTCCACCGACATCGTGGCCGGCAACAAAAAGACCAACCTTCGGCAGATGGTGGAGGCACGTCTCGCGCCCCGCCGCACGGAGGTGCGCGAGATTCGCATGCGCGAGGTGGCAACCTCCGACGTCACGCTCGACGACCTTTCGCTCGACTGTGTGCCTTATGCCACAGCAACGACCGATGAACGGTTCCTCCAGTGGGTAACGGGCGACGGGCACATTGCCGGCTTCCTGCGGCTTTCGTTGCCACACGACGGTCGCATTGCCATGATTCGCGAGGTGCACGTGTATGGTCGCGTGGCAGGCATCGGCGGGTCCGAGCATGGTGGCGCACAGCACGTCGGCCTCGGTCGCCAGCTCGTGGAGAGGGCGTGCGCCGACGCAAGCGCTGCCGGCTACACCGCGATTCGCGTTATCAGCGCGATTGGAACCCGCGAGTACTACAGAGGGCTCGGCTTTACGACGGATGGCTTGTACCAGCGCAAAGACCTTCGGTAGCGTTGCTCGCCACTACGTTCCCGGACGGCACATCACACGATTTTGTCACCCACGATTCTTGAACGCTCTAATTTTGCGACCGGAGCGTCCCGTGCGATAGAGTCCTCCACAACGAGGCCTCAATTTCGTTCGCAGAGAATACCACACCTTCGGCAGGCGGCAAATCCGTCTCGAGCATAAGGCGATTGTGCGGAATGAGCTTGAGCTGCTCCTTGGCGCGGCGTGTGCGGACTTGCCGCTCGTTAACCGAAAACCAGCATCCGGCGCGAATTGCACGCCAGAGGTCGTCGGTTGAGCCGCTAAACCAGTGCAGGATGCACGAGCAACGCGCCAAACTGCCCGACTCCTCCAGCGCGTCGAGCACCGTGCCCACCGAACGCACCGCATGGATGCTCAATACGCGGTCGCCAGCCTGCGCAGCAGCACGCGCCACGCGGCGAAACGCCGCGACCTGCAACTCGCGTGCACCATCGGCCACATACCTCGCAGAGAAGTCCAAGCCCACTTCGCCAATCCAGCGCGTCGAGCTTACCAGCTGCTCGAACAGCGCAACGTCCGTCTCGTCGCATAGCCCTTCTGCCACCCAGCGCGGATGCAGGCCAAGGCCAACACGCACATTGGGCAAATCGCCAAGTTGCGCGCATGTACGCTCGTATCCTTGTGGCGTCACCGTATTAGCAAAAAAACACAACCCGCGCGAGGCTGCGTCGTCGGCGACCTCGCGCATGTTGCTCATAAAGTCCATATGGACATGCGCATCCACGAGCGTGGCGGCGTCGAACCCAAACAGGGCGGACGCCACCAGCGTTGTTTCCCGGGCACGCTGATTGCCGGACTGCGGCCCGGCGGTAGCCTGATTGCGGAACGTAGCATCTGTGGCGCGCAAGTTGTTGGGAGTTACGCCCTCATCACGCAGGTTGCCGAGAGGCACTCCCACAAAGCACCGGTTGTTGGAAGATGTTCCCCCAGCAACCCCAGATGCGGACGTCACTGGGCCATCAGCACCTTGAATGCCGCATTGAGGGCATCGTAGGCATCGCTCGTATCGAGCTCATCGAGCAGCCGCTCGCGTGTGGCGGGCGCCAAGCGCTCTTCGAGCAGGTATTTCTCTGCTGCGGCCTTGATTTGCTTTTTGTTGGGATGTAACGGATCGATGCCCGAAACTTTAATAAAGTAGCCTACCTCCACCAACGCAAACAGTGCTACGAGCTGCTCGTAGTCGAGCTTCTCGATGCGGCTGCGAAATACGGACCGGCCAAGCACACCGCCGGGCATGAAGTCCTCGGCACGCATCTTGAGCACGTCCGTCATAACGCGACGCGTCTTGCGCTTGAGGACACGTTTTGCCCGACCACGCACGTACCGAACGACGGCAGCCGCCCCCGCACCGATGGCCACACCTGCAACAACGCCTCCCACCAAGATGTATTTGATCTTTGAAGACATGACTTTTCCCCTCTGCTTTCTAGTTATTCGTGCGCGCGCATGTAAAACGCGAGGGCACCAATAAGATTAGCCTCGTTGCCGAACTTGCACGTTACGATTTCGGGTTTGCTAAACGGTACGAAGGACGCAACGGGATCGAATAACGCATCAACCGCTTCGCGCACGATGTTCGTCGTCGCCGGACGTGCCGAAATGCCGCCGCCGATGGCGCAGCGCGGCAAATCGAGCACCGATTGCAGCGAGAAAATCCCCGCCGCCATTTGCGCGCCAAACGTCCCGAGAATTGCCTTTGCATTTTCGTCGTCCTCATCGTATGCATCAAACAGCATAATCCCGTCGGCGTGCTCCAGTCCCTTCGCCGCCGCGAACTTGCCCACGATGGCCGAGGCCGAAACGCGGCCGGCCCACATGGCATCCAAGTTGTGGAAGCCGATGCCGTTCTTTGTTAAATCGAAATCCGTCAAAAAGAACGAGAGTTCCCCAGCGCCACCCGATGTGCCCATCCAAACCTCACCATTGAGCACAATGCCGCCGCCAATACCTGTTCCCAGCACGATTACGGCGCCGGAATCGACGTCCGAAAGTGCCCCGAGCCAGCTTTCGGCGAACGCCGCGCACTTGCCATCGTTCGCAATGGTCACCGGCTTGGCGAACACCTCGCCGAAGCGCTCCGCCGCAGGATAGTCCGCAATCCACCTAAACGCGCCACCCGTGTGCGCTATTCCCTCTGCCGTCCCTATGCGGCCAGGCATGGAAACGGCCACGCCTTCGTATTCTCCCTCTATGGTGCTGCGCAGCTCCTCCATGGAGCCTAGCAGCCCCGCCTCAGTAGAGGTGTTCGACGCCACCTTTCCTTGGCTCAAGAACCGACCCTCTTCGTCCATAAGCGCATATTTGATGAATGTGCCACCTATATCGAGCACCAAGAACTGCTTCGCCATACCACTCCCCCTCGTTTACTCTCTGAATGTAATACAAAACCATTGTATGCCCAATATCTCGTCACATAGCCCGGGAATCGGTCAATACCCACTCACGGATGGCCGCGGGCTTGTTGTGCGTTTGTTGCCCCCAAGTGTCGCCGAGCGCGAGCGTTGCTGAGCGCGAGCGATGCCGGTTAGGAAACTCGTCGCCCCACGGCCACGCGGGGTCGCCCACGGCCCACGGTCGCCTGTGGCCCACGGTTGGCGAAGCGACGATTTTCTCTGCTATGCAATTGCAAAACAAGCAAAAGGGCTCCCCTGCTCGATCCTGCCTCTAAAGAAACGTCAAATCGAGGAGTGGCCCGGAAGAGCGGCCGCGCGCAGTTCCGCAGGAACGAGGACTGTTTGAGCACGGCCCTCTCCGGGCCACGGACGGGGCAGTTGACCATTCTTTAGGGGCAGGTGCTCGGTGTGTTCTCCTTTGGACCTGCACAATACAACCCGTTGCATAGGCTAAGCCGTCCGGTCACCTATATCTGAATACCGCTGAGCTGCCGTTGGGATAATCTGGAATCGTTCTCGCACGTCCCCAGAAGGAAGGACATATCCTTATGACCATGCTCGTCAAGCTCGACCAGCACCACAACTGGCGTATGCGTTATCACTTGCAGTGCCCGTCCGGCAATATTACCGACCCCAACGGCCTTAGCCACTTTAAGGGCGTTTATCACATTTTCCATCAGTATGAGCCGCGTTGGCCGCGCGAGGCAGGTCACGGTTGGGGTCATTGGTCGAGCCCCGACCTCACCACTTGGTACTGGCACGGTGGAGCCATTATGCCGAGCGTTCAAACAGACAAAAACGGTTCCTATTCCGGTTCTGGCATCGTGAACGGCGACGAGCTTTGGCTGTACTATACGGGCAACGAGCTTATGCCCGGCGGTAGGGCGGCTGGCTACGACTACGACTTTAAGGGTCGCAAGGCCAACGAGACGCTCGTGGTGTGCACCGACGACGGCGACAAGTGCCACATAACCCTCGGCGAGAAGCGCCCCGTACTGTGCAACGACCAGTATCCCGCCTATGCTTCCAACCACGTACGCGACCCCAAGGTGTGGCGTCAAGATGGCAAATGGTGGATGCTGCTCGGTTGCCGCACCGTCGAGAGCCACGGCTGTGCACTGCTGTACAGCTCCGACGACGGCATTAAGTGGGAGATGGCCGGCTCTGCCACCAACAAGGACGACGAGAATCCGTTTGGCTACATGTGGGAGTGCCCCAGCGTCGCAAAGTTTGGCGACAAGGAATTCCTGTTCGTGTGCCCGCAGGGCGTGCCCAAGCAGCAGTACAAGTTCCAAACCATCCACAACTCCGGGTACTTCCCCATCGAGGGCAAGGTCATCGACCTGCTTTCGCAGGATCCCGGCAAGCAAGATGGCGACAAGCCCTTTAACTGCGTCGATCGCGACACCTTCATCGAGCTTGACTACGGTTTCGACTTCTACGCCTGCCAGGTATTTGAGGACGAGAACGGCCGCAAGATCCTGATGGCATGGGCCGGCGTCGCCGACATGGAGTTCGAGTACGACGTTCCCACTACTCCCGAGTGGGCGCACTCTCTCACCATGCCGCGCGAGCTAACCCTCAACGACGCGGGTCGCATTTGCCAGTGGCCGGTCGCCGAGATGGACACCCTGCGCGAGGACGAGGTCGAGTGGACCGCCGAGGCTGCCGATGGCGCCACCGGTTATATGGGCTCCTCCACCTATGACAAGTTCAGCATGGTTGGCGCCAAGGGCGTCCGCCTGAACGGCATTGGCGACATTACCATCGACAACATCGAGGGCAAGGGCCACGTCATGCTGAACGGCGACCTTGAGTTCGTGATAAACGACCACGACGCCGAGCTCGTGTTCCACAGCCACGCCGGCCGCTTCCGCTCCATCCGTCGTCTGCCCTTCACGGCGCTTTCTGCTGGCAAGGTGGAGAGCCTGCGCATCATGGTTGACACCTCTTGCGTCGAGATTTTCGTAAACGGCGGCGAGGCCACGATGACCACCCGTTGGTTCCCGCTCGACATCAAGAAGCTTGCCGTCACCTCCACGCTTGAGGGCGAGCACCACGCTTGGAACCAGCACGGCTGGGTATTCGAGAACATCGCCTAGCAGTTTGGTGAGGGCTTGGGGGCTGCTCTGCGCCGGGACTCAAACAGCTGCGCTTCGCGCAGAACTCGCCCGGTCGCAGACAGCCCCCAAGCCCATTGCCCCGGACGCGGATTATTGGTGCGGGAGCTTTGCTCCCGCGCTTTTGTGTGGGACCTGCCTAGTGGCTCGTGGGTACAAGCCTCATCTTGTGTTTCAGCGGTGCCACTTAGGGCTGGTTTTGCGCGCTAAACGGCCTCAGCGGTACACAACCTGTAGCACACACCCGCTAACGTGTACCCAGGGGGCCGCTTAGGCCGCACCATCCCGGGCTGCACGGTCCCAACCTGAGCCGTCCCTGGCTGCACCGTCCCGGACTGCACCGTCCCGACGGCACGGTTCCAACCTAGGCGGTCCCAACCCACACCGTCCCGGGTCCGCAGCGTAGCTTAAACCCGTTAACGCCGTGAAAGGATAATCGCAGCAACAGCAATAGCGAGCAGAAGCAAGCCAGCAACAACGGCAATAATGAGTACCGGCAACGCATGGCCCTTCTCCTCCTCGGCAGCCTTCTCGGCTTCCGCCGCCTCAGCCGCAGCCTTCTCGGCCGCGCGGGCTTGAGCCTCCTGAGCCTGTCGCTGTGCCTCTTCCTCGGCAGCCTTCTGCGCCGCCTGCTGCTCGTACGACGTTAGGTGCTCGAACATGTCGTTTGTTGTATCGGGTCCCACGAGGGAGCGATACAACCCGAATGCAGAGCAATTGAATGCGTCGCCGTTGGGATCCGTCGGGTCATCCGTTACATAAAAATACGTCCACTGCTGCGTAACGTGCTTCTTGTACGCCTCTTGCTGTGCCTCAATGGACGTAAGACCACCCAAGTTTGCAATCGGTTGGCGTAGATCCAGCGTAATGGGGTTTTCATCATACAAATGGAAATATGCCTTAGGCACATCCCACACACCGTATGCCTGAGCCGAAGCCGAATTGAAGCTCGCATCGGCGCTTTTATCTACTGCGTCGCGCACGGCAAGCGCCAAAAGCTGATGCGCTCCATGTCCGTATTCACCATTGAAGGCCTGACTCACAACGACCTGCGGCTTAAAACGACGCATTTGCTCGGTAAAGAACGCCGTGACCTCAGCTTGATCGTAAATCGTCTGCGCTGTTTCGAGCGAATCGGCGTACGTATCGCCCAGAGGCGCGTTTATGGGATAATTTCGCACGCCAATCGTCCACAGGCCATCGAGCTTTTCGTGTTCGCGCTTAATGTCGCCATCCCAGTAGTTGTTCATGTACACAACTTGCGTGGAGAGACCCCGTCCGCCGGCATACGTTGCCAAAACGCCACCGAGCCACAGAATCTCGTCGTCCGCGTGCGTCGAACACACCATGAAGTCGGCCATCGTGCACGGCGGATTCCACGCCTGTACCCCAGCCGGCGCGCTGCCTTGCGTATAGGCATCGAGCGTACAGATGGCAGCGCCCGAAGGAAAGACGAGCTCCGCGTTTGTGGCCGCACCCTCCAGCACAACGAACTCGTGAAGATATCCGTTTTGTCCGCACGGCTGCACGTGCGACGCGCCCGACACATCGGTATAGCGCACCATCCAGGAACCGGGGATGGTATAAAACCTCACGTACAGGTTTCCAAAAGCCGAACCATCCGCAGCGGAAACCGTCAGCGATTCGTTGGCGGCAAGCGTAACGGACGTGTCGTAACTGCCATCGAGCAGGTCGTCCGTCGACTCGCCTCCCGTCGAGGTAACCGAAACCGTCACGGGCGTTGCGGGCGCAGCGTTTGCGGGCGCGCCATTCGTGGGCGCGGTGGGTGCGGCTTGGACGGTTGCGGCCGTCTCGCCAGCAGCGGCTGCAGCGCCTTCCGTTGGCGTGGGCGCGCCGGACGCTCCCGCCGAAGCACCAGCGCTTGCCGACCCGCCCGCACTGGCCCCAGCGGCCGAAGCCGCGCCAACCTGTGTGGCGGAGTTTACCCCTTGGGTCGCAACGGTCGAAGCGTCATTCGCCGCAGGCGCAGAAGACTCCGCAGACGATGCCGCGTTTGTCTCATCCGCATATCCCTCGTAAGCATATGCAAGCGTAGGAGGGAACAAGGCCCATGCCGTTATCAAAATTAATGTTATAAGCGCCGTCATCGTTTTGGCGGCAGCGACCGCAAGCTTCTTCACGAAAGGTCCCTTCAATAGCATTCGTTATATCCATTGTACCCAATGATGCCGGCCTTCGCCGAATGGCCGCATTTTCGACGTTTTGGCTTGATGAACCTTGGGGACCTTGGGACCCGTCAGGGCAATGACCCGCGCATCTGACGGTTGCCTACCGCACCACCTGCGCAAAGCAAATGGAAAAACCCTCGAACAGGGAGGATTGCACCTCGTCATCAAACTTGTAAACTGTTGCAACGGGCTCTTCGTCGAAGCGGTATGCAATAACCTGCCTTTTTTGCGGATCGCAAATCCAGTACTCGCGCACGCCCGCGTCCCGGTACAGATGAAGCTTCGATATGTAATCCATGCCCGAGTTACTCGGTGAGGTAACCTCGGCAATGAAGTCCGGCGCACCCTCGCACCCACGCTCGCTTAGCTTGGACGAATCGCACACGACGGAGATGTCGGGTTCCACGAAGGTCGACTCGTCCGCGAAGAGATTTACCGCAAAAGGACCGGGATATACCTCACACGAACCATCGTGCCGATCGATGTAATCACCAAGGCACCTACCAAGTTCATATACTATTTTTTGGTGAATCCTACTTGGGGAGGCAAGATTCCACAGCTCGCCATCGATGAGTTCGGCACGCACACCTTCAGGTAGGTTACAATAGTCGGTTGCTGTGGAGTATGGCTTAAGCAAAGGCATAGGAACCTCCCCTAGGTCAACTTCGTTTGTTTTATGATACGCCAACCCCACACGGGCGGCAATGCGCCACCAGTGAATCAAACCCCCACGATAGAGAATCTAATGGGGCGCGTCTCTCAAATCAGCACAGCATTTGACAAACCCCCGCGATTCGCACATAGTCGAACCACCATTCGCCAGACGAAAGGAACACAGCATGAACGCATGGACCCTCGACGATTACGCACAACTCATCGACCACACCAACCTCCATGCCGACGCCACGGAGCAGGACATGGACCGTCTGTGTGCCGAGGCCGCCGAACACCACTTCCGCATGGTGGCCATCAACCAAACGCAAGTGGCGTACTGCGCCAAACGGCTCGCCGGAACCGATGTTCACGTAGGCGCGGCCATAGCCTTCCCTCTAGGGCAAACCTCCATCGCAGCAAAGGTCTTCGAAACCCGCGACGCACTGGCTAACGGCGCGACCGAAATCGACTACGTCGTCAACCTCACGCAAGTTCGTGCCCACAACTGGAACTACGTGTCCGACGAGATGAGCCAAATCGTGGCAGCGTGCAACGAGGCAGGCGTTCCCTCCAAGGTCATATTCGAGAACTGCTACCTCACCGACGACGAGAAAATCGAGCTCTGTCGCATTGCGCGCGAGGTACGGCCTTCGTTTGTGAAGACCTCCACCGGCTTCGGCACGGGCGGCGCCACGGTGGCCGACGTCAAGCTTATGCATGAACAGGTCGCCGGTGAGGTCCTCGTGAAGGCCGCGGGCGGCATCCGCGACGCAAGCACGTTCCTTGCGATGGTCGACGCCGGCGCACGACGCATTGGCACCTCCGCCGGTGTAGCAATTATCACAGAACTTGCCGAACGGCTGGGATAACGAGCGCTCAAGCGACGCTCGTCACCATTAGTTGCATCAATCGAAAGGAGCACGTTATGCTGCAAGTAGGAACCCCTGCGCCCGATTTCGCACTACCCGACCAAAACGGCGATGTTCGCCGTCTGAGTGATTATCGGGGCCAAACCGTCGTTTTGTACTTTTATCCGCGAGACAACACCGCCGGCTGCACCAAGCAGGCGTGTGGCTTCACCGAGCTGCGTCCGCAGTTCGAAGAGAAGGGTGCCGTCGTGCTCGGCGTGAGCAAAGACACCGTCGCGTCGCACAAGCGCTTCGAGCAGCGTCGTGAGCTCGGCATAACGCTACTCTCCGACCCCGAGCTTGAGGTCATCAAGGCGTATGATGTGTGGCACGAGAAGAAGAACTACGGCAAGGTGTCGTGGGGCGTCGTTCGCACCACCTACGTAATCGACGCCGAGGGCACAATCGTTAACGCAGCCGAGAAGGTCCGTGCCGCCGAGAACCCTGCCAAGACGCTCGAGATGCTGTAGCAACGCTAAACAAGCCCCCCGGGGAAGGCTCTCTTGCCTCCTCAATTTTCCATTGTGCTATATTGTGTTTGTCTGTTAGCAGGGCATATGTGCCCCTCAATACAAGGAGGCCATACCATGGCTGATGAGCAAGCCGCCTTTGCGGTATTCGGAGCTTTCGCGGGCTTCGCGCTACTGATTGGACTCATCGTTTTCGCATTTTGGATTCTTACGATCATCGCCCACTGGAAAATGTTTACAAAGGCGGGCGAGGCTGGTTGGAAATCCCTCATTCCCATCTATTCCGATTATGTCCTGTTCAAACTCGTATGGGACGTCCAGAACTTTTGGATTTATCTTGGACTGGGCGTTGCCGGATACATCTTCTCGCGCATAACCGTGGGGATTGACCCCTCCGCCAACGGTTTCGTATACATCCTGTGGCTATTCTTCAACCTTCTGAACATCGTTGCGGGCATCGGTGCCTTGGTATGGTACGTTCGCGCGCAAATCCAAACGGCCTATGCTTACGGGAAGGACATACCGTTCGCCATCGGTCTCGTGCTGCTGCCGGGCATCTTTAGCCTCATCCTTGGCTTGGGCAGCGCTCGTTACGTCGGAACGCAGTCACGATTCGCGCGCTACTAAACGATACGCAGACCATTCGTTTGGCAGTAGGCTAGCGCACATGGGCACATCGCAGGGTGTGCCCATTTTTTAGTTCCACGATTTTTGCGCCGGAACGCCTCTTGCGCGGGACGCCTCTTGCGTCGGAACGCCTCAGCTCCGCACCCGCTTGGACGACGACCGACTCAGCCATGCCACCGCGATGAGCACGACGAGCAACACTGCCGTCGTTACTAGGCTTCCCTCGAGACCCATGTCGCCACCGGTTATCACGGGCATGGGACGCGCAGTACTCGTCATAAGCGTTGAAGTGGCACGCGGCGCTCCCCCGCTCACGTTGATGCCCCACACATTACCCTGAAAAAAGTTCCATGCTGCGTGAATCGCCGTCGCCATCCAGATGCGATTCGTGACGAACACCGTTATGGCAAGCAGCACCGCAAGCAGGAAGAGATTCACAAATGCGACGGGGCCATATCCGGCATTAAAGTGATGGTGCAGAGAAAAGTAGAGCGACGACACCACAATGGCCGCAAACGCCGAGTTCTTACGCGCAATACTCATCATGCACGCGCCTCGGTACAGCACTTCCTCGCCAAACGCCTGGAAAACATAGAGCAACGCGACGAGCGCAATGGCGGCGACGTCTGCCTGCGCAAGGTTCACTGCGTACGTAAACCCACCAAGAAACGACGCAAGAAGCACCGCCGACGTCATTATGAGCGCCCCAACCACGTAGCCCGTCGCAAAGCCACGAACCGTCCGTGGCCACGGAGAGAATCGCACACCGGCATGACGAGGCCGCATGCCCTCCCACAACGCAAGGTAGGCAAGCGCCACGAACGAGATAAGGCCCATGCCGATGAGCCAAATGCCGTCCAAACTCGCAAGAGGCTCAATGCCATGGTTGATGACGTAGCGCGGGAACTTGTCACATAACCGCTCAATTATGGGAATGACCGCAACGAACTTAAGTGCTTCCCACACGAGACTCAAGCCACCACCCGCCTCGCGCACCTCGGCCAACAACTCGCTCTTCTCCAACATCTCGCGCACACGCACCTCCGTCATTTCAACCAACCGTCGCAAACACAATACGTGAATTAATGTTACGAAAACACGCAATTTGCCACCCGTTGGCTATGCTCGTAGACCATGGACAATCATACACGAGGAGGTACGCATGAAAATCGCAATTGCCGGATATGGCAACCTTGGGCGCGGCGTAGAGGCAGCCGTTACCAACGCAAACGACATGGAGCTCGTGGGCATCTTTACCCGCCGCGACCCCACAACCGTTACCGTGGCAACCGACACCCCCGTTTTCGCTTGGAACGAGCTCGGCGAGCGCGCCGCCAACATCGACGTCATCGTGATTTGCGGTGGCAGCGCAACCGACCTGCCCAACCAAACGCCCGAGCTGGCACGTCTTACCTGCGTCGTGGATAGCTTCGACACGCACGCCAACATTCCGCAGCATTTCGCCAACGTGGACGCCGTCGCAAAAGAAGCCGGCACGCTGGGCGTCATCTCCTGCGGCTGGGACCCCGGTCTGTTCTCGCTCGCCCGCCTGTACGCAAGTGCCGCGCTGCCCAACGGAGCCGACTACACGTTTTGGGGTCGCGGCGTAAGCCAAGGCCACTCCGACGCCATCCGTCGCATCCCGGGCGTCGTGGACGCACGCCAGTACACCGTACCCGTTGAGGCCGCTGTAGAGGCAGCACGCTCCGGCAATAACCCCGAGCTCACCACGCGCGAGAAGCACACCCGCGAGTGCTTCGTGGTTGCCGAGGAAGGCGCCGACCTTGCCGTCATCGAGCAGGCCATCGTCACCATGCCCAACTACTTCGCCGACTACGACACCACCGTCACGTTCATTTCCCAGGAGGAGCTTGACGCCAACCACAAGGGCCTGCCCCACGGCGGCACCGTTATTCGCAGTGGGCACACCGGCCTTAACGACGAGTTCGCCGACACGGTGGAGTTCTCGCTTACGCTCGACTCCAATCCGTACTTCACCGGTAGCGTGCTCGCGAGCGTGGCCCGCGCGGCGCATCGTATGCACGCCAATGGCGAGGTAGGCGCTCGCACGATGTTCGACATTCCGCCAGCGCTGCTTTCGCCCCTCTCCGCCGAGGAACTGCGCGCGCACCTCATGTAACAAGTCGGACGTGTGTCACGAGGGGGTAGCCCCTTTTGTGCCGCGTGCACAAAAGGGGCTACCCCCTAGTGGTACACCATACGTTAGGAGAACCAAATGCTTTACGACAACCTCAGCGTCAACGCAGCGGGCCACCTTGCGATTGCGGGCATCGATGCCTGCGACTTGGCGGCAGAGTTCGGCACGCCGCTCTACGTGCTCGACGAGGATCGCGTGCGCGCGAACTGCCGAACCTATGTTGAGGCCGTGCGCACCTATTTGCCCGACGGTTCGATGCCGCTCTACGCAAGCAAGGCGCTTTCGTTTAAGGGCATCTACCCCGTCATTGCCGACGAGGGCATGGGCGCCGACGTCGTCTCGGGCGGCGAGATTGCCACCGCTCTCGCGGCCGGCTTCCCCGCCAGCAAGCTCTACTTCCACGGTAGCAACAAAACGGACGCCGAAATCGCCTATGGCGTGGAGAACGGCGTGGGCTGCTTCATCGTAGACAATACCAACGAGCTTGCAGTTCTCTCGCGCGAGGCGACGCAGCGCGACGTCGTGCAAAACATCCTGCTTCGCGTAACGGTCGGCCTCGACCCGCACACGCTCGCGGCCATCAACACCGGCCGCGTGGATTCGCAGTTCGGCGTGCCCATCGAAACCGGCCAAGCCCTTGCCTTCGTTCGCGAGGCGCTCGCGACGCCTGGCGTGGACGTTCTCGGCTTCCACAGCCACATTGGCAGCCAGATTTTCGAGCCCGATTCGTTCTGCGACCAGGTTGATCGCCTGCTCGCCTTCGCCTGCGACGTGCGCGACGAGCTGGGCTTTGTGGCTAGCACCTTCAACCTTGGCGGCGGCTTTGGCGTGCCGTACGTTGAAGGCGATCCCAAGGTGGACATAGCAGGAAACATTGCCGCCATCGCCGAGCACCTCCGCACGGGATGCGACCACGCGAGCTATCCCATGCCGCGCGTGCTGCTTGAGCCCGGCCGCTCCATCGTGGCCGACGCAGGCACCACGCTCTACACGGCCGGCGGCACAAAGACCATCGAGGGCTATCGCAGCTACGTAATGGTCGACGGCGGCATGACAGACAACCCCCGCTACGCTCTGTACAAGAGTGCATATACGGTGCTCAACGCCAGCCGCGCATCGAAGCCGGCCGACTTCGCCTGCACGCTTGCCGGCCGCTGCTGCGAGAGCGGCGACCGCATTGCTGAGGACATTCTTATTCAGCAACCCACACGTGGCGACATCATCGCAGTCCTTACCACCGGCGCATACAACTTCGCGATGTCGAGCAACTACAACCGCGTCATGCGCCCCGCGCTCGTTATGATTCACGACGGCAAGGCACGCCTGGCCATCCGCCGCCAAACCGTGGACGATTTGCTCGCACTGGAGGTGTAAACACCTCTTTTGCGCAAGTTGCACACCAACGCAAGGTTTTGTCACCTGGTTTGGTCACCCAGTCCTTTGGACTGGGTGTTTTTTACCGCGAGGACGCTACCGTAGCCGAAAAATGAGACGAAGGTTCCTGTCACCACCGCCTTGTCTTTTGATACTATAAGCTGGTATATGTATTTCACGTAGGGATTGTTTGTACGGGGAGGTACCAATGGCTAGGGGTTACAGCGTAAGCTCTGAGGAGCTCAACCGCCAAAACCGACTTGCCATTCGATACTTTGCCATCGCCGGGATTCCCGTCGCCATTGCGAACACCGCGGCGCAGTCCATCGTGCAGGGCGTTCCTGCGCTGACGCCCAAAAACCTCATACTGCTCGGGTACTTCGTCGTGCTCTTCTTGGCCGACCGCTTCCTCATCCCCCGGCAATGCAAACATGCCACGACGCTCGTATACCTCGTCGTTGCGCCCGTCATGATAATTTCGATTCTTTTGGGCACCATATGGGATCCAACGCATCAGGCGATAACGTTTCCCATGTTTATGTCTATTATTCCTGTTTTTATCTTAGATCATCCAGCGCGCTCAATAGGCGTATCGCTTGCGTGGAACATTGCGTTTCTTGCCTGCGTGGTTGCATTCAAGGACCCGTCGGTACACGACAACGACTTCGTACACGCTGCAGAATTCTTCTTCGTGTCGCTCGCCGTTACGAACATCGTGGTTCGCTTGCGACTCGAGGTCGTGTACAACCTCGGGCGTGCCAACTATCATTTGGAGCACGACGTTCTTACCAACACGCAAAACCGCCTATGCTTCGAAACGCACGCAGAGCAATACGTTGGCGATTCGCTTTACGTAACCGTTGGCAACGTCGACCACCTCGCGCTTATCAACGACTTTTACGGCACCGAGGCTGGCGACGAGGTGATTGATGCTTTTGCCCGAACGCTCAAGGGTCTTTTTAGCGCCGACCACACGTATCGCTACAGTGGCGAGCGACTTTTGTGCATTATGCGGGACGGTCGGGCCCAGGAGGGAGAAAAGCTCGTACGCACGTGCATGAAGCAGATGCACGAGTATCGTTTTGAGGCGATGCGCGTAGCGGCAAGCAGCTCGTTTGGCGCCGTCACAGGCACGCCGAAAAGCGTCAGCGAGCTTACTTCGATGATTCAGCTCGCAACCATTTACTCTCATCAGGCCCAGCGCAAGGGCGAGGGCCAGTACGTCTTTAGCCGGTTCGGCGAAGAGGCGCTGCATCTTGGCATCATACAGTCCAACATTGGCATGCACGCGCGGTCGTACGAGATAAGCCAGCTTACGGGACTGCCCACCCTACCCTATTTTGTTATTCATACGCAAGAGCTGCTCGAGCACGTGGTTGACCTTTCGCGCGAGCCGCACATCGGTTTTCTCAATATAAATCATTTTCGCACGTACAATGAACGCCATGGCTACACGCAAGGCGACAAACTCATTGGCGAGCTGGCACTCATCCTCAAGGAAAACCTTCCCAACCGCCACATCGCCTACATCACGGGAAGTCAGTTTTGCATGATGTGCTACCACGACGAAATCGACTCAATCGTGGATGCCGTTTGTGCTGGCGTGGCGCAAATTCGACCCGACGAGTCTCTTGCCATACGCGCAGGCTTTGCTGAGTACCACGAGGGCGACTCCATTAACGGGCTGCTCGACAAAGCCCGCATCGCTCGTCGCCACGTGGGCGATGGGCAACTCGTGCGTTATCGCATTTACGACAAGGAGCTCGATGAGCAAATTCGCATGAGCAAGTATTTGGTAAGCCACCTCGACAAAGCGCTCGAGGAAGGCTGGCTGCAGGTGTTCTACCAGCCCATTATGTGGAGCTCCACGCAAAAGCTTTGCAACATGGAAGCTCTCTCGCGCTGGGTTGACCCCGTGTACGGCATGCTCTCACCTGCGCGGTTCATCGGCGCGCTCGAAAGGGAGCAGCTCATCTACAAACTTAGCTTGCACGTGGTGCGCCGAGCGCTCGAGGACCTCAACACCATGCGCGATCGTGGGCTGCCCCTCGTTCCCATTTCAATAAACCTCTCGCGCAACGACTTTTTTGCATGCGACATGGTAGAGGAGATTTCCGCCCTCGTCGAGAAGTCGGGCCTTCCAACTAACCTCATATGCATCGAAATAACCGAGAGCGCCGTAGCACAAAGCCAGGAGCTGCTCAATCGTGAAGTGGCACGTTTCCACGAACGAGGCTTCTCGGTATGGATGGACGACTTCGGCAGCGAGTACTCCACGTTGAACCTCTTGCAGGAGCTCGACTTCGACCTCGTAAAGCTCGACATGCGGTTTATGCGCAACTTCGTTTCCTCCGGGCGCAACGCAGTTATCGTTTCGTCCGTCATCGAGATGTGCGCGCGGCTTGGGATGGAAACGCTCGTTGAGGGAGTTGAGGAAGAGGTTCACGTGAGCATGTTGCGCGAAATGGGCGCCGACAAGCAGCAGGGATACTTCTTCTCGCGTCCGTTGCCGTTCGAGGAGGTCATCGAGCTCGCGCAGAGAAACGAGTGGCTGTAGCAAGGTGCGGTTTTATCTGCTGCGTGGCATGGTTGTGGCAAGGCTCCCCATGGGGAGCACGCCGAGCACGCATGAGCACACTGGTGACAGTTTCCAGGGCAAGGCGGCTCGCACGCACAAGCGCAATTTGGGCGAAATGGCCGTGATAGGCTGCGATCTGCTTGGCGACACGGAACCCAAGCAGTTCCGTTCTAAGATGGTTTTGTTTAGAACAAGATGTTCGAGAGGGAGGAATTGAACATGAGGGAACGGATGCCCCTACAACGAATTATGGTCCTGCTATTAGCAGCCGCGTTCGCGCTCGTAGGACTTACGGGATGCGACCTTTTTGGCCCAAAGTCGACGGAAGATTTGCTAGCGCGCTACATTCTTCATGGCGACCCAACCAACTTCCACATGGACATCGACGCCAATATTGGTATTGAGATGCTTGGTCAGAACATCGAGATGCCCCTCACCGCCAGCTACGACTGTGCAGGCGAAGCCGCACACGGTACGTACAAGGCAGACTTCCCGATGCTCGGCCTCGACAAGCTTTCCGTCGACCACTATCTTGCGAAGGAGGGCGATGACCATGTTCAGTATTGGGGGACCTCCGCTGCCGGCGAGATGAAGTGGGCAAAAACCGTGCTTGAGGATGAGCCGTTCTCTTCACAAATCAGCTCGGAGGATTTTCTTAAAAGCGCTGAGTTCGAAAAGCTCGAGAATGGAACCGACGACGCCGCGTATGTACTCAGCGTACCCGGAGACGTGCTTTTTGAGGCGCTTTCGTCGCTGGGACTCACGTCCTCCGTTGCGAGCCAGTCCGACACCGAGGGAATTGCCGACGCGCTTAAGAATAGTACGGCCCGATGCATCTTCGACAAAGACTGTCTGCTTCGCGAGATAAAGCTCAACGCCTCGTATGACGCGGCGAGCGACGCGGACAATGCGGGCGGTTCGGCCGACACTGGCGGTTCGGGCAATGCGGGCGATTCGAGCGGCACGGGCACTACAGGCGACACGGACGGCGCGGGTACGGGCAGTTCGAGCGATTCGGACCCGTTCGCCAACATGTTTTCGCCCAACATCGACGTTGACGTTTCCATCAAACTCAGCCAACACGGCAAAATCGATCCCGATTCGATCGCCGTGCCTTCAAGCGTGCGCGAATCGGCTGTTGTCGTTTCGGATCCGAGCGAGATGCTTACGCAGTCGGACGATCAGTCGAATAGCGCTACGAGCAAAGCGTCGGCGTAACAAGGCCCCGGGGAGACAAATACAGGCATTGTTTCCCCAACGAACGGCCTCGCATCAACCAAGGAAGCGCCCTAACAGGGCGCTCCTTCTTTTACTCGGCTCGCGCCATGCTGACGCATTGGGTAACGCGACCGGCATACTCCTGCGACTGTGAAACACATTGAAGAGCACATCGATTAAAAACCCGTTGCCCCACGTGGGGGCAACGGGTACAATGGTCGCGTGCCAGCAAAGCCCGCTGCGTTGTAAAGTTGGGGCGGGCGGCGCCGGTTCTATTTAGAAAGCGGACCCGATTCCCGGCGGGTCCACTTTTTTCTTACCAACGTCATCCATTCATTCGCGCTTATGTTCCTGCCACCATCGCTTGGCTCGCTCGAAGAGCTTGCAGAGCCATTCGACCACGGTAACGGAGTCTGCGGCTAAGGCCGCGACCCCGAGTGAAACAAGGATTTCCCAATTAGGCATAACGCCCTCCTTTCGAAAGGCGCCGCCCGCGCGCGGACTCTACTGACACGTGGAAGGCATTGTAGCACCCCCGTGACGACCTGTCTCATAAGGTACGGTTAAGTCGAGGCGCCCCCGCGTCGCCATCCAGTCGGCGATGCGGGGGCGCCAATGGGTTTACGTCGTAGGTGCTACTTCACCTGAATATAGTACGAGACCGTCTTGGACCCGGCCAGGTAAGTGGCGTTGCCCTTGGCCGTCACCTTGACCTTAACCTGGTACTTCCCCTTCTTCGTGCCCTTAGGAACGGTAATCTTACCGGTCGCGGCGTCGACCTTGAACTTCTTGGCAGTGGCGTCGGTACTAGCGTTCGCGTAGGAGACGGTACCCTTGGCACCAGTCACGGTAACGTTGCTCGCAAGAGTCACCGCCTTCGACTTAAGGGTCGTAAACGATGCCGCTACCGTTGCCTTCTTGGCTTTCGAGGTGAGGGTGTTTGCGTTCTTCACGGTAACGGTGATGGTCTTCGTCGCCTGCTTGTACTGGCCCGTCGCGGCGGCGGTGATGGTTATCTTCGCCGTGCCAACCTTCTTGCCCGTAACGACGCCCGTGGCGCTCACCGTAGCAACCGCTGTGTTGGACGACTTGTAGGTAAGCTTGCCGTTGCCCGACGTCTTCGCCGCGAGTGAGACGGTCTTCTTGACCTGTACAACCTTGTTCGCGGCGGTTATCGTTTGGGCAGCCTGAGTCACCGTAACGGTGATGGTCTTCGTTGCAGCTTTGCACTTCGCCGTCTCGGCAGCGGTTATGGTAATCTTGGCAGTTCCCTTGGCAACCGGCGTCACGACGCCCGTCGCGCTCACCTTGGCGATGGCCGTGTTGGAGGACTTGTAGGTAAGCTTGCCATCGCCCGACATCTTCGCGCCGAGAGAGACGGTTTTGCCAAAGACTACGGACTTGTCGGCGGCAGTGATCGTTTGCGCAGCCTTATTGACGGTAACCGTCACAACCTTGCTCGCTGACTTGTAGTTTTCGGTAGCGGCTGCAGTAATAGTAATCTTCGCCGTACCTGCGGCCACGCCCGTAACGACGCCCGCAGCACTCACGGTGGCAATCTTCGCGTCGGACGTTTTGTACGTGAGCTTTCCGCCAGCCGACGCCGTCGCGCCAATCGAGACGGTCTTGCTGACAAGGACAGACTTGTTCGCGGCCGTCACAGTTTGGGCGGCCTTGGCGATGGTCCAAGAGACGGGCTTGACGCCCTCGTAGTCACCCTTACCCGTCACAGTAACGGTCGCCGTGCCAGCATTCTTATTGTTCGAGAATGCGAGCTCGTAGTCGGTACCACGCACCAGTGTCTTGCCACTCAGTTTCACCGTAACGGCAGGCTCGAGCGGCGAGCCAGTATAAGTCGCCGTGGCAACCGTAATCTCAGCGGTATCAATTGCAGTCTTGGAAGGCAGGATAGGTTTCTCAACGGGCCTCGTCTCGGAGAGGAAGCAAACTTCGCAAGTTCGAAGCTCCATCCCCTCGCGCTCGTAGGTAGGCTCGAGCACCATCGTCCAGTTGCCCCACGTATGGCTGGCTAGAGGAAGCGCCACCGTCTTACGCGAGAGTTCGACGCCGCAGTGCTCGCAATGCGTCACCGCGTCATAGTGCCCCGCAGCCTTACAGGTGGACGCGACCTCGTTCTCGTGCTCCTCGGCGCGGGGGGTGTGCGCGGCCTTCGCCACGCGCTCGTTCGTCTTGACGCCACAGGCCTCGCACGTGAACTCTTTGGTGCCCTCCGTAGTGCAGGTAGGTTGCTTGGTCACCTTTCCGCCATCCCAAGAGTGCCCCTTTGCGGGAACGATTACGCTCTCACGCGAAAGCTCCTTGCCGCAGGTCTTGCAATGCGTTACGGACGTCCTGGTGCCGTTTTCGTCACAGGTCGCAGGCGCCTCAGATACTACCTCGGGCTCGCCGGCCTCGTGGCCCTTGGCAGGCGTCACCTCTACCGCGCGTGATATCTCGTATCCGCAGTCCTTGCACTTCGTGACGATTACCTTGCGACCGGCACCCTCACAGGTGGCCTTGGTATCGGACTCGACCTCGGGTTCGCCCGCCTTGTGCCCGGTGGCAGGCACGACCTCGGTGCTACGATACAGAACTTTTCCGCAGTCGGCGCACTTGGTAACCAGCGAGCGCGTCCCCGCCAACTCACACGTCGCCGGCTCTTCGGACTCGACCTCAGGCTCGCCCGCCGTGTGGGACTTTGCGGGCACACGGTCGGTAACGTAAGTGTCGCCACATCTCGAGCACTTGTGCTCGGTGTAGCCAAATTGCGCACAGGTAGGACCGACGACAGTCTCCTTGTAATTGTGGCCGCGGGCAGCAATCGCCTCGCAACCCTCCAACACCTCACCGCACCTCTTGCACCGAACACCTGCAGTCGTTCCTGGCGCGGTGCAGGTGGGCGTCACAGCTTCCACGGTCTCCCCGTCATGCCCGAGTACGCTTATCTTCTCCTGTGCGACCAATACCGCACCGCACACAGAGCAGTGGCTGCCCTCGGTTAGGCCCTCCTCCGTGCAGGTAGGTGCAACGGCAGTATCGGTCACGGGCACATGCTGGCCAGCCTGTTGCGTCTTGTGCTCGCGACTGAGCTCCTCGTGACACGTCTCGCAGTACACGACCTCGTCGTATGTTCCGCCGGCCTCGCAGTTGCTCGATGCACTTGCATTCTCGGAGACGGGCGTGGCGGGCTTATGCCCCGTCGACTCGACTTCCTCCGTCTTGGTCGCACCACACCTGGTGCATGTGAAGGTCTTCACACCGGAACCAGTACAGGTAGGCTGCGTCGTGACCACTCCCTCATCCCACGCGTGCTCTGCCTTCGGGATCGCGACGGCCTCACGCTCCAGCTCCGCACCGCACACCTTGCAGCAGGTGACAAGGTCATAACTACCCGCATTCTTGCAAGTTGCCTCAACCCGATTCTCTTCCACAGGGCCCGTCGGCGTATGGTCGGCCTTGGGGAGCGCCTTGGCCTCGCGGTCCAGCTCCTCACCGCAACGCGTACAGTAGGTGACAAGGTCATAGCTACCAGCCTCCGAGCAGGTAGGTTCGTGTCGATTCTCTTCGACGGGTCTCCCCGCATCGTGCCCGAGCTTGTCCACCTTCACCGTCTCGCGGCTCAGCTCATCGCCACAACCGGCACAGTAGATAACACTGTCGTAAGAACCATCATTCATGCATGTTGGCGAAACAACGTTTTCGCGAACGGACTCATCGGCTTCGTGCTTGTGCGCAGACGTAATGTTGAAGGTCGCCTCTTTTGAGCCAGTGTATCCGTTAGTACCGGTAACAATCACTTTACCGATGCCCGGAGCAGCATTACTCTGATAGGAAAGCTCGTAGTCGACACCTTCGATAAGTTGTAGGCTTCCCGCCATTACTGACGGCTTAGGTCTCAGTTCTGTTCCCGAATACTCTTGGTCATCGATGCTGATCGTCCACCTGGAAGCATCCACGGGAACAAGGTACCACTTCTGCTGCAAGGTCCCATTTCCCTGCCATAGGCGGATATTGGTACCATTTTCTGTACCAGCATCCTCCAGATCCATGTAGTAGCCATTCACCCTGTTACGGAAAGAGTACGTACCGTCGTCGTTAGCAACAGGAACCCACCGCTGTGCAACAGTTTGGTTAAACGTGTACTGACTAATGTTTGCACCAAGATCAACGCTTGCATAATAATTCTCGATTGCCTTCCCCGAGTGAACGGCTGTAATGGTATATGACCATTCTCCGAATTTGGCTATATCAAACTGTTGGTTCGTACCCGATGTCCGTTGCCATAGAGCAACGTTTCCTTGATCTACCATAGAACAGCCATTCACATCAACGGCCCTGCTCGAATCAACCGCGGATCTGATTGAATACCTTCCCTCCGGAAGAGATGTGTCGTTTCCGCTCACGTCGACATTAGCGCCCGTAGTATAAACGGACTGATTTCCCAGCGAATCAATCGCATAGATATGAGTTGCATAGTTGCCAGTCTCGTAATTGTGATCCTTTGCCCAAACCTTAAAGGTCCAAGTATCTCCATTTCGCGAGCCAGTCATGCTTGGATTCGAGTACCAGTCTGCCACGATATCATCTTGGTCAGCATTCAATGTCCAAGTGGGGAATTGTACCCTGTTGACGCCAGTATCATCTGTAACTGTACAGGTAACAGTATAGCCAGACGCCCATACATCCGTAACAGATACATTTGAGATAACTGGGCCGTCGCTATCAAAATAGTAGCTAAGACCTTTGGAGGTTTCATTTCCAGCAGCATCGGTTGCATAAGCATGAATAATGTAGTTTCCACGCTCATTATTATGATCTTTAAAGTATACCCACGCCCAATAAATATCGTTATTATCGGTACAAGCGGCAGGATGCCAGACGAGGTCATCTTGCCCTCCCTTATCGCTCCAAATGGCGTAATTTACGTGTCCCATGGCAGCGTTATCAGTCACTTTGGCAAGCACCGTGAACCGATCCTCACGCAATTCGCCCACCCAAAAGTCAGAGATTACAGGTGCTTCCGACTCATTAGCAAATTGATTTGCAGGACTAACACGCGTCTGCGGATCTACTCGATTCCCGTTTTCACGTATCTCAAAATGCAGATGGGGACCAGTCACATTGCCAGTTTTGCCCGACAATGCAATCCTCTGCCCCTGAGCCACCGCCTGTCCATTTGATACAAGTATCTGCGAAAGATGCGCATAGTATGTCTGCGTTCCATCAGGATGATTGAGAATCACGAGGTTGCCGTAAGATTGCATCCCGCTCGTTGTGTATCCATCCCAGGCTTGGGTAAGAGCGACAGTGCCAGCTTTTGAGGCAATAATCTCGGTACCAACACCAACCCCTATGTCAGTCGCCCCGTGATAGCTACCATCAGAATAGTACAATCCCGCAGTGATTGGCGCGGCACTGTTCTTTACTGGCCACACATAACCATAACCGGATGGAGCAGCATGTGCGATTTGCGCCGCTAGACCACTTATTACAAAAGCAGACACGAGTAGTACGATAGCCACGATTCTTCGTTTCATCATAGAGTGAATAACTTCCCCGCCCATTGCCCTTATCTCCTTCACTTCTCGCCGAGTCACTCGTTTTCACTTCGTCATCATTTCCATCGGCGGATTGGGACTCATCCAACAAAGTGTCATCGACTGCTGCACCGCTCTTCAACGTAGCGGATTGCACCGAGCTTTTCTCTTGTTCGATCCAACGTCCTGACTCAAACTGGATTCAGAGCCCGCCCCGCCCGTAACTGCGTCCACCATTCATAGGCACCACCTCCAATATGGCTTTTATGTATTACACAGGAACCCAAATTTAACCTTACTATCATTAATACCATGTATACATGGTGGTTGGCAATGCCTAATTGCCCAAAAGTGTGCGTATGGATAAGGAAGACGCATATAACGAGCTCGAATGCTATTACGCCGCCCAACTTGCGCAGCGACTGCGTGTGCTTAGGTACGCGCATGGGTTTAGCCAAGAGTACGTCGCCCTGAATGCGGGCATCTCAACGTTCACGTATCAAAAGTTCGAGAAGGGTGAGTCGAATCCCGGCAAGCCCATGAACCCACGGCTCTCGACCCTCATCGCCTTGGCACGCATCTTCGAGATGGAGCCATGGGAACTCATTCGCTTCGACCGGTAGGAATTCTTTGGTTCGCCGCTTTCTGTGGCATGGGGCACATCAAGCTGTGCCGCACCTGCGCAACTTGCTTCCATTTTCCCGTATATGCTCTCCAAGGCGAGTCATAATGTGCAGTTGATCCACAGGCGCTCGACCCGCGCTATCGCCCACCCGCAGCGGGGTTCGACAGCGGCTCCGCCGCTGACCGCCCGCGACGGAATCTGCCGCAATGTCGACCTGCGCGAGCTGTTCAGTTGCACAAGCCGCATTTTCGTCAGGATTTTCCCTCGGGCTGGCCCGATGACTCACCCGCATCGGTGATAAGTGATGGTGGCGCGAACGCGCAGCTGTCAAGCGCCGAGGTTTCCCGGCATCAACGAGCAGTCTCGGATTCCATGACGCTATCGTGGTTGACCCCACGCGCGAGCCAACCCGTGTCGCTCCCTCGGGTCGGCAGAGGTCGGAGTGCTGACGACCCTACAAAGCTCGTGGAATCGCCGAAAAACGAGCCCCTTGGCTAAGTTTGTCGGATTGGACAGATTCCAAATCCGACAAAGCTCGCGAAACCGCGGAAAACGGACCCCGCGGCGAGGTTTGTAGGGCTGGACGGGAGGGCGCGCCACGCCTGTTGGCGCCGGGGCGGCGCGCGAGGGAGTACTGTACGTACTGCGGGCGCGACCGCGCGGTGCGCCCATAGCGTGATTAATTTGCGGAACGGCGTGGATAACCTCTAAGATATGCCCATAGCAAGAGCGGCCGTAGGACCAACCGTAAGAGCAAACAGGAAAGGAGCGACCACGTGAAGGCCATCTTCCCCGATATCGACGGGGTAATCGCAACACCGGCAAGCGTGCGGAAGAACTACGTGCTTGGGCGAACCCCCGAAAACCAGCTGTACGACAGTGTTGCACTCATGTACGTAGGTCGTCTGGTCGAACTCACCGGTGCCATCGTGGTGCTAGCGTCAACCTGGCGCGAAGACCTCGACACCATCGACCCTTACCTGCGCGCCATCATCGACAACCTGTGCCATCAGCTCGAGGCCGTTGGAGCCCCCATCTCCGATGTGACGCCGCGCCTTCCAGGTGGCGACCGATCGGCCGAGATTGGCGCCTGGCTCGATGCTCACCCCTGCGAAGCGTGGGCGATCATCGACGATCTGGCACGTTTCGAGGAACGCCCCGAGGTGTGCGGACGCCACCTCGTCCTCATCGAAGACAGCGAGGGAATCCGGCACCAACACTTTTTGCGCGCCTTGGACGCTCTTTCGTAATACGCTTCGCGAGCACAGCAGTAATATATAGTCAGGAAACGTGGGCAAAGACACGAACGATCAAGGATTGATATGAACATCGACCTCGCACACAAATACGACCAGCTCAAAACGGAACTTCACAGGCTTGGCAGCGTTGCCGTAGCATTTTCGGGCGGTGTGGACTCCACGCTTCTTGCCAAAGTTGCCCACGACGAACTGGGCACCAACATGATTGCCGTCACCGCCGCACTTCGGGCGGTGCCGCATATCGAGCTCACCGAAGCCGACGTGTGGTGTGCCGAACAGGGCATCCCACACGTTACGGTAACGTTCGACGAGCTCACCGTTCCCGGCTACGACCAAAACCCACCCGACCGGTGTTACCTATGCAAGCGAGCCGTGTTCTCCACACTGCTCGACGAAGCGCAACGGCACGGCATCGTGCATGTAGTCGACGGCTCGAACGTCGACGACCGCGGCGACTATCGGCCCGGCATGCGGGCACTCGCCGAACTCGGAGTGCTGAGTCCCCTAAGCACATGCGGCTTCACCAAGGCCGACGTTCGCGAACTCTCGCACGAACTCGGACTTCCAACATGGAACAAGCCGTCCGCCGCCTGCTTGGCTTCGCGGTTCGTTTACGGCGAAACCATAACGGCACAAAAACTCACGCGCGTCGAGAACGCCGAAACATACCTTCACGAGCTAGGCATCGCCCAAGCCCGCGTTCGCGTCCATGGTGAGGCGGGCACGCTCGCCCGCATCGAGGTGGAGCCCGAGCACATCGCCCAACTCGCACAACCCGAAACACGTTCGCAGCTTGTCGAACACTTGCGCAACCTGGGCTTTCTATACGTCAGCCTCGATCTGGCGGGCTTTCGCTCCGGCGCCATGAACGAGGCGCTGTGAGAAACTCCCTTCGAAGCCTGCCCCTAAAGAATGGTCAAATCGGGGAGTGGCCCGGAGGAACAGCCGCGCGCAGTTCCGCAAGAACGAGGACTGTGTGAGCACGGCGTCCTCCGGGCCACGGACGAGGCACTTGACTATTCTTTTGGGGCAGGCTTGGAGGTTGACTTACAGCGGCTCCGCTTCCTTCGACATGCGGTTAACGTGCACGACCGCCAAAATTACAATAACTATCTCGAACAAGAGGAACACGGGAATCGCCTCTATCGACAAGAGGAAGTCGTACGTCCCGTGCAACAACACGGGCACGACAAGCGCAAGCACGAGGTTGAGCTTACGCGTCGACGCGTCTCCAAGCATGTCCGCACGCTTGGCAAGCCCATAAAAGTAGCCCATAAAAACGCCGTCAATCGCATGCGAAGGAACGGAGAGAATCGCACGGAAAAATGCCACCCCAACGCCACCCTGAATAACGTACAAAACGTTTTCGACCGTGGCAAATCCCAGCGAAGCGACCACGCCATACACAATGCCGTCGAACAAATAGTTAAACTCCTTCGACTTCCACGTTTCGGCGTATACAACCAAGTACTTCGCGCCCTCCTCGATGAGTGCCACGCCAACGAAGTTCTCTAGGAGATGAAACAACACGTTCTCATTCCCCACCGCGACTCCAATGATGCCGCCCAAAACAAGCTCGGCGACAACCACGCCACCCATCGTCGCCACGGCAAACAAGAACAGCTTCGCGAGCAGAGCAAACGGCTCCTTCTCCACGGTATCCTTTTCGTACACGTACCAAATGAGGAATGCGGCAGGCAAAACCGCCAACGCAATAAGGAGCCTCATGGGTTACACCTCCAAGTTTCAGCTTTACCAATAGCATGGTATCACATCACATGTACCGGGAATCATCAGGCTTTGTCTTCGTCGTCACTCGCGTTTAGCCCCACGAAGTCAGGGGCATGAAGTTTTGGAAGGCGTCATACATAAGGGTATGTTGCCGCTCGCGTTTAGCCCCACGAAGTCAGTGCCTTATCGTAGTATTCGATGAGCACCGGACGATCCATGGTGTTCGCCACAATGCCGTCGGGACGCGCCTCGTCCTTGCCAAACTCGAACATCGCCCCGATGTTTTTATCTGTTAGGTACTTGGTTTCGACTTGCACCCGCACGTCGCGTTTCAGCTCGCCACGCGACGCCACGTTAAACCCCCAGTCGCCAAACGAAGGTACCTGCAAATGGTACGGAACCACGCACAGACCTTCCTTCTCGATGGTGTCGTGGATGCACCAAAACGCCTCGCGTGCGTAGTACGGGCTTGTCGACTGCGTCACGAACGTGCCGCCATCCGCAAGATGTGCGGCAACGAGCCGGTAGAACGCACCGGTATAGAGCTGGTTGAGCGCCTCGTTGTTTGGGTCGGGCAAATCAATGATAATAACGTTATAAGCGTCGTGGCTCTCGGTTAAAAACTGCTTGGCATCCTCGTTTCGCACCTGCACGCGCTCGTCCGTAAGGGAGCCGCCGTTAAGCTCAGCAATTGCCTCATGCTCGGAGCACAAGCGCGTTATTTCGGGGTCGATGTCTACAATCGTTATGCTCTTCACGTCATCGTGCTTAAGAATCTCGCGCGCCGCAAGGCCGTCCCCACCGCCAAGTATGAGCACGTTTTCGTGCGAGGAGGCCATCGCAATGGGTATTTGCACGAGCGCCTCATGATAGCGATACTCATCCTTTGAGCAAAACTGAATGTTGCCATCCAAGAAGAGCCTCAGGTCGTCCGACCGCTTGGTAAGCACGATTCTTTGGTACGGCGTTTGCTCCGAGAATATTACAGTATCGCGATACAGCCCACCCTCGATGGCGTCCGAAATGCTCCCCGAAAGCACGACGCCCGCCGCCATGCCCACCAGCAAGCACGCAGCCACGGCGCGCAATGACTTCACGCCAGCGACCCGTCTCCCGTAGCGCCACAAAATGATGGACGCCGCCACCACATTGATGAACCCGCACAAAAACGACGTGGCAAAAAACCCGAGCTGTGGGAGCAGCAGGAGCGGAAACGCAATCGAGCCCAGCAGACCACCAAGGTAGTCGACGGAGAAGATGGACGAGAGCGTTACGTGCAAACGGCGCTTATCTGCCTCCACAATTCGCGTGAGAATGGGAATTTCCGCGCCGACGAGCACGCCGATGGCGATGACCTCGGCGTACATTACTATTCTAAAGCTCCTCAAATATAGGAACGACACGAAGAGCAAAAGCGCACTCGTGCCTCCCAAAAGCCCCACCAAGAGCTCGATTTGCGCCAGCCGCCGAAACAGGTGATGTACAACGAACTTCGAAAGATAGGCACCAAGCCCCATCGAAGCCATGTAGAGCCCGATGGTAACCGAGTATTGCAGCACGCTGTTCCCGAGCAAATACGTGCTGATGGCGCTAATGATAAGTTCGTAGCAAATCGAGCAACCCGATATTATGAGCACCACAAAGAGCAGCGGACGCCACTCGACGAGCGCTTCGGAGTCAATCGGGTTTTGCTCTCCCGCTGCGTCGCACTTACTTTCCATGCGAGGTGCCCCCGCCCGACGAGCGCTTGGCCGCCGCGCTCTGCTGGCGAACACTGTTGGCATAGGACTCGTATGGGCTGGTCGTCGAGCTATCTATGACCGTCTCGCCCGTGTAGTGGCTATAGGAGGACTCGGCATCCTTAAAGTTCTCCTTGTCGCCCGCATACGCAATCGCCCTGTAGAAGCGTCGATACCAAAGGTACGAGCTGTGACGCGCGTGATACGGGCGCTTGTCGGTAGTGTAGGCATGCTTGCGGCTCGAAACCTGTACGAGAGTTTGTCCGTCGTTGTTTTCGGAGTCGGCAGACTCTGCGGTGGCCGCTTCGGTCGCACTCTCCGCACTCGTCGTAGAATCCTGCGACTCCGCTCCGTCGTCCGCACGTCCTTCAATCATGTCCCACGTGATGACGGAATTCGTGGAATCGTCCGCACTCGTCGCGTCTTCCGAGCCCGTCGCCGGCGTTTTGGTATTGCCTTCCACCTCGTTTCGTTCCTCGTCCACGCCCAGGCCGTCCTCCCCCGCGTCTTTGTAAACGAGGATGTATTCGTTGTCGGTGAGGAGCGCGACCGTCTGTTTGTCGTCACTCTCTCGTACGTTGCGGACATAGCCTTCAAGCTTCTTGATGATGTTATTGGACGCAATATCAACCGAGTACGAAGTAGTGTATGTCTTCACGTCTGATTGGCTGGAATCGGAGGCCTCCTTCACCAACGTGTACGCAGAATCACGGTCGAGCAGCGAGCAAACGTTGGTTTCGTAATCGCTTTTGAACGACGACATCATTAGGAGCACGAACCCCGCCAACGCTATGGCACAGGCCACTAGAGCGCCCACACCGCCGCCACTGCTGCACGAGCTGGTCTTCACGGACTTCGCGTCGGCCGATGGCCCCAAGTCCTGGATGTCGGAACGCTCCACGTACATGCCGCGCGAGTACTCTGCCCCGTCACTCCAGCGCTCCACCGAAAAGGTGTGCACGCCCGCAGCGTCCTCCCAAGTTTCGTATTGAGCAGTCTCGCCATTATCTACGTCCACGTTTCCAGCGCGGCCGCACACGACCTGCGTGCCCGAGTCCACGCGACTGAACCCCTCCGGCGGACTGGATTTGCCCACCATAAACGACATCTCGTACTCGTCGTTGCCCGTGTCGAACGAAAGCCACGATTCGGATCCATCGTTGCTGTTGCGGAGACGATACTCTTCCCACTCGTCGCCCTGCTGGCGGTCCCTGTACAGGATGGATCCCAGGACGAGGTACTTCACACCTTGGACTGAAAGGTCGTGTCCCACGCTAAAGTTCATCGCTTCCTCCTGTATCTCTCTCGATGCACCTCATGCAACACCGCGACGCCCCAAGCGCGCAGCAAATTGATTCTTTTATCTGCGGGGGATAAGCCCGCGAACACGAAAAGACGTCAACAGCAGCATAGCCGCTCTCCGGCCACGTGTGAATGGCAAGGTGCGATGTTGAGAGAATGGCGACGTACGTTACGCCCTGCGGCGCAAAGTGGTGCACACGCTGCTCCACGACCTTCGATTCCATTTTGTCCACGATTTGCGTCGCAACCTCTTGAACCTTCTTCGCATCGTCAAGCACCGTGGCGTCGCAGCCGTACGCGTCTATTAGGATCTCCTGTGCCATCACCGCCCCTTTAGCCGATGTTTAGCTACCATAATATACATCCCTCATATACCATAAGACTGTGTACGGCATTGTGCAATGGGGAGTGACGGGAGTTCCCAACTTCGTCCCGATGTAGCATCCCATTCGTTTCACAGCCTAAATGTCACCCAACAGGTTACCTTTTTACGCTCCTTGCGACGTAGACTTCACATGTGTTGCAAGCAAGCAGACAAACGCCCACGTGGAACGCTGCGCCGATGGCCGACGCCGCGGCACGCGACCCTCGCTTCTTTGGGAAGCGTCGCAAGCGGTAGATACCGACGGAACGAGCGCTTCGGAGTTTGCCGAGATTCGCCCCTCCGCTCCGTCGCGCTTACTTTCCATACGATGTGCCCCCGTCCGACGAGCGCTTGGTCCCCATGCTCTCCTGGCGGATGCTGTTGGCGTAGGACTCGTACGAGCTCGTCGTCGCGCTATCTATGGCCGTCTCACCTGTATAGTGGCTGTAGGATGACTCGGTGCCCTTGAAGCTCTCCTTGTCGCCCGCATACGCAATCGCCCTGTAGAATCGCCGATACCAGAGGTATGAGCTATGGCGCGCGTGATACGGGCGCCGGTCGGTGGTGTACGCGTACTTTCGGCTCGAGACCTGGACGAGCGTCCTCTCGCCGTTGGTTTCGGAGTCAGCAGTCTCTGCGGTGGCCGCTTCGGTCGTGCTCTCGGCGCTCGCAGAATCCTGCGCCGACGCATCTTCGGGCGCCTGCGCCCCATCGTCCGGGGCCGCGTCTTCCGAGCCCGTTGCTGGCGTTTTCGTGCTTCCTTCCACGTCGTTTCTCTCCTCGTCCACGCCTAGGCCGTCCTCTCCTGCGTCCTTGTAAACGAGGATGTATTCGTTGTCGGTTAGAAGTGCGACCGTCTGCTTGTCGTCATTCTCTCGTACGTTTCGTACATAGCCCTCGAGCTTCTGGATTATGTAATTTGAGGCAACGTCGACCGAGTACGACGTGGCATACGTCTTTACGTCTGGCTGGCTGGCATCAGACGCCTCCTCCACCACCGTGTACGTAGAATCACGGTCGAGCAGCGAGCAGACATCCGTTTCGTATTCGCTTTTACTCGGAATCATCAATAAAAGTCTAACGCTCACTACCGCTACAATACAGATACAGGCGACTATGCTGCAGCCGCTTGCACCGCTTTTGTCCGATCTGAACTTAGAAGCGTCCTTCACATCGGGCGACGGCCCCAGGTCCTGGATGTCGCCGCGCTCCACGTACATGCCGCGCGAGTACTCCGTCCCGTCGCTCCAGCGCTCCACCGAGAAGGTGTGCACGCCCGCAGCGTCCTCCCAGGTTTCGTATCGAGCAGTCTCACCGTTATCCACGTCCACGCTTCCGTAACGAATACGCACGACCTGAGTGCCCGAGTCCACGCGACTGAATCCCGCTGGCGGCCTAGACCTACCCACCATAAACGACATCTCGTACTCGTCGTTGCCCGTATCGAACGAGAGCCACCATTCGGATTCGTCGTTGCTGTTGCGGAGACGATACTCTTCCCACTCGTCGCCCTGCTGGCGGTCCTTATACAGGATGGATCCCAGGACGAGGTACTTCACACCTTTGACTGAGATGTCGTGTCCCACGACAAAGTTCATCGCATCCTCCCGTATCTCTCTCGATGCATCTCATGCAACACCGCGACGCCTCGAACGCGCGGCAAATCGAATCTTTTATCTGTGGAGGATTTGCACCGGAGCACGAAAACATGTCATCGACGTTTAGCTATCATAATGCACATCCTTCATATACCATAAGACTGTGCACGACTTTGCGCAACGGGAAATTGACTCTGGCTTCCAAGTTTCTTCCCAATGCAAGCTTGCACATACGCCAACAATGAGGTCGCAGAGTAGCGCTCGGCTAATGCGGCAACAAGGGGGAACACCATGAGAAGAACCGTTCGTCTCTTCACGCGCTCGTTCGCAGTCGCAACGATTGCCACTGTCCTCGCGGCATGCGGAGTCCCATCACAAAGCACCGCACCCGAGCAAACAAATGCCTCATCCGGCACTGAGGACGCGTCGGTTTCGAGCAACACATCGGCCGCAGAGATTCCCACCGGCACTGGGGCAAACGCCTCGGCTCCCGCGAATCAGGCCGCTAGCGTCCCCGTCGCAACGTTCGACGGCGCCAAGTACATCGCAAGCTCACCAAAAACAGAGGCTTCCGACGGCGTGGAAGGCGTCAGCGAACTCTGCGCCGTGCGTCCTCCCGACTCGTGGAGCACAGCACAGTCGATTTCCTGGAGTCCGTCGAGCATTGGATATGAGAATATCACGACCGATTGGGGCACGATTTCCTATCGCTTTGAGTACATAAACGAGACGGGCAGCGAAGTTGCCAACACCGAGCTTTCGCGTACGACCGAAACAGGTTATTTCGGAGAAGGCCTCGCAACCGAACACACGCAGATTGGCGACCACAACGTCGCGTACGCACTCAGTAACACGGACGAGGAACAAATCGCCTTTGGCATTATCGACCTCGAATCGAAGGCTGGCAGCAACGAGGATTCCGACCAATCGAATCGTTACGTCACGCTCAACGCTTGGGAATCGCGCGGCGAGAACTGCGCATTTACGACGTTCATTAACTGCGAGGTAAACACGGATGCTGCCAACGACCTCTCGGGCGAGCAGCTGCTAGCCGATGCGTATGCGCCGCTGGAGTTTATCGCCGCGAACGTGGCGGGCAACGCGAAAAACGCCGAGGCCACCACGGACGCCGCGCCCTATTATGCCGACGTCACTCTTACGTCTGCCGACGATGCCCATAGTGTGGTCGTTCACCGAAACGGCGCCGACCTCACAAGCTATGGCAGGCACAATGCCCTCCTCATGACGGAGTCCGGAGGCCTCACGCTCGACTTTGCGCCAGAAGGTGGCCTAAACAACATGCCCGACGCGACGGCATCCACCTCAAACTATAGGTCGGAACACGGCTACACCGCCGTGGACGTGTCCGACATCGAGGAGCACGAAGTGGACGGGCGCACCTACCACGCCCGCGTCCTTACCGCATTCATTGAGACCGGCAATGCGGAGCAAGGCAATGCGGAGCAGGAGCCAATGCGAGAACTACGCGCCTGGTGCGACATCGACGGCAACGCACTCTATATAAAGGCCATCATGCGCGCCGACGAAGATGCATCCGCCTCGCTCAATCGCCTACTGTCCGGACGCATCGGTTGAGTTGTTCGTACGTCTTCTCGCCAGCCACATGGCTCATGTTGTGTACCGAGGGGGCCGTTTAGCGAACAAAAGCCGGGCTAAGTGGCCCTCCTGGTACACGTTGGGCAATGTTGTGTACCACAGGGGCCGTTTAGCCAGCGAAACCCGGGCTAAGTGGCCCCAGTGGTACACATAACCGACGCGTGTACCCGCGCACTCGTTTTGCAAACACCACACGGCGTTTTGTCGTAGAATAGTGCGGATTGTCCGACGACGAGAGGGGAGAAAAATGGCCCTCACACGAGAAGACGTGCGTGGCATCGCCGACTACGCGCGCATCGCGCTTACGGAGGAGGAGCTCGACGAGATGACCACGTATATGAACGAGGCCGTCGAGATGCTCCAACCCATCCGTGAGTACGATCTTGAAGGCGTGGAGCCCACGTTCCACCCCATTGGCGACCTTTCCAACGTAATGGCCGGCGACACGCCCAACGCGCATGGCCGCTCGCTCGATATTGACGTAGCGCTGAGCAACGCAGGCGCCTCGCAAGGTCGTACGTTCCGCGTGCCATCCATTCTTGGCGACGAGGGAGGCGACCGATAATGGCAAACTTCGATACTTTGAGCGCCGCAGCCATCGCGGCAGGCGTTAAGGCAGGCGACTTCTCGGCAACCGAAGTGGCTCGCGCCGCACTCGACGCCATCGAAGCACGCGATGGCGAGGTGCAGGCATTTCTTCAAACAAGCGCCGAGCTTGCTTTGGAGGCCGCAGCAGCCACTGACGCAGCGCGCGCCGCTGGCGAGGAGCTCGGCCCACTCGCCGGCGTCCCCATGGCCTACAAAGACAACATGCATCTCGTGGGCACGCGCACGACCTGCGCGAGCAAGATGCTCTATAACTACGAGTCCACGTTTACGGCAACCTGCGTGCAGCGCACGCTTGACGCGGGTGCCACGCCAGTGGGCAAAGCCAACATGGACGAGTTCGCATTCGGCTCTTCCACCGAATCAAGTGCCTTCCACCCCACTTGCAACCCCTGGGATACCACCCGCGTACCCGGTGGCTCGTCCGGCGGCAGCGCCGCGGCAGTCGCGTCCGGTGAAGTACCCCTCTCCCTCGGCTCCGACACAGGCGGTTCCATTCGTCAGCCGGCAAGCTTTTGCGGCGTTGTAGGCATGAAGCCCACCTATGGCGCCGTGAGCCGCTACGGCGTCGTGGCCTTCGGCTCGTCGCTCGACCAGGTTGGTCCATTCGGCCGTTCCGTTACCGACGTGGCACTTGCCATGAACGCCCTCGTGGCCGGCGGTCGCGATCATCTCGACTCCACCTCGCAAGAAGTGCCTGCAAACTTCCTCGATGGCCTTGAGGATTCCGTCGAGGGCATGCGCGTAGGTATTATCTCCGCCCTTATGGAGCACGAGGCCGTTACGGACGAAGTACGTAAAGGTCTTGAGGCGGCACGTGCGGCGCTTGAGGCGCAAGGCGTCGAGGTCGTGGAGGTCGAGCTGCCCAACATGACGTCGGCCATTGCCGCATACTACGTCATCGGACCGTCGGAGGCTTTTAGCAACCTTGCCCGCTTCGACGGCGTGCGTTTTGGCTACCAAGAGCCAAACTGCACCACCCTCGCCGAGCAAACCGCCCTCTCGCGCGCACACGGTTTTGGCGCAGAGGCCAAGCGACGCCAGATGCTCGGCGCGTATCTGCTCGCAGCCGGCGTATACGACAAATACTATTATCCCGCGCAGCAGGTTCGCACGCTCATTACCGACGACTACCGCAGGGCTTTCGAGTGTTGCGACGCAATTCTCTTGCCTACGTCACCCACCTCGGCATTCCACTTCGGCGAGATTAGCGATCCCACACAAATGTATGCGTCGGACCTGTTCACCATTTCCAACAACATTGCGGGCAACGGCGGCGTTAGCGTACCTGTTGGCTTGGGCAGCACCTCTGGCATGCCCATCGCAGCACAGCTCCAAGGTCCCGCCTTCAAGGATCACACGTTGCTACGCATGGCACGCGCACTCGAGCGTAGCATCGAGGAAGCCGGCCTCGCAAAGCCTGGCACCGTTGCACCCGCATTTGCCGGGAAGGGAGGCGAGCTGTAATGAAGAAGCTCCAAGAGGTCCTGCGCGACTGGGAGGCCGTGATTGGACTCGAGGTCCACACCGAGCTCACCACACTCGAAACCAAGATGTTTTGCGACTGCAGGCTGAGCCACGACGACGAGCCCAACACGAACGTGTGCCCCGTGTGCCTCGGTATGCCGGGCGCCCTCCCTGTCCCCAACCGCAAGGCCATAGAGTCCATCGTAATGGCTGGCCTCGCCACCAACTGCGAAATCCAGCCGCGCTCGTACTTTTATCGCAAGCACTACTTCTACCCCGACATGTCCAAGAACTACCAAACCACGCAAGGTCCGGTCGCCTTTTGCATGTACGGGCATCTCGACCTCGAGGTTACCGGCCAAGGTGCAAAGGAGCGCCCCGACTCCACGGTGAGCAAAGCCTCCGATGGTAGCTACGTTGCTCCCATCCGCATCCTGCGCATCCACATGGAAGAGGACGCGGCCAAGATGGTTCACGTGGGTGGAACGGAGGGTCGCATTACCAGTGCGGCGGAGTCGCTCATCGACTACAACCGCTGTGGCACGCCTCTTATTGAGCTCGTTACCGAGCCCGACCTCCGCACGCCCGAGGAAGCACGCCTGTTCATGGAGAAGCTCCGCCAAACGTTCCTCACACTTGGCATCTCCGATTGCTCGCTGGAAAACGGTTCCATGCGTTGCGACGGCAACGTGAGTATTCGTCGTCGTGGCACCACTGAGTTTGGCACCAAAACGGAGATGAAGAACATCAACTCCTTCAAGTCTTTGCACAACGCGCTCGAGTACGAAATCTGCCGCCAGGCAGAGGTACTCGAGGAGGGCGGCATCGTGTATCAGGAAACACGTCACTGGGAACCGAGCAAGCGTCGCACCGTCGTGATGCGCGTAAAGGAAACGGCTGACGACTATCGCATGTACCCCGACCCCGACCTCGCACCGTTCGACCTTTCGGACGAGTTCGTCGAGCGTTGCCGTGCGCGCGTGCCCGAGCTGCCCGACGCCAAGCGCGACCGCTACATCAACGACTTCGGACTCAAGCGCGCCGACGCCGCGCAAATCGCCGGTGATCCTGCCACCGCAACGTTCTTCGAGCAAGCTGTTGCGACTGTTAAAGACAAGGTCGTGCCGACGGTAGCCAATGTGGTGGTTAATCTCGTGCCCGCAACCAAGGCAGTAACCTCCGCGCAAGTTGCGAGCCTCTCGTCACTGCTCGCCGCAGACGCCATCACCTTCGCGCAAGCACGCGAGGTCCTTGAGGTCATAGACGGAACCACAATGGATCCCGAGAAGATCGTGGACGAACGCGGCATGCGCCAAAGCACCGATACCGACGCGCTTTCCGCAACCGTGGAAGAGGTCCTCGCACGCTGCACCGACCAAGTGCGTCAATACAAAGAGGGCAACAAGAAGGTCGTAGGCTTCCTCGTGGGCCAATGCATGAAGGCCTCGCGCGGCACGGGCAACCCGAAGCTCTTTAACCAACTGCTCCGCGAGCGACTTGAGGCATAAACGCTGTTCATACCCCACAACCGGAGGACGGGATACGCAACCCGTCCTCCGGTTGGGCTTGCCATCCAGTGGCCTTCAGAACAGTTCGAAACATATGAGGCGAGCCATCAGGCACTTCCTGACGGCTCGCCTTTAAACTCGCATATGTCGCCCAAAACCAGCACGGGCAAAACCAAAACTTGGCGACTCTTACTCCTCGCCAATTAGGTCCACAATGGCAAGCGTTTTGCCAAGTGGTGCCAAAAGCTTGAGGAGCGTGTTGATTTGCGGCGAAATCTCGCAACCCTCTATTCGGCTAATCACAGACTGCCGAATGCCCGCCGCATCGCCAAGACGTGTTTGCGAGAAAGCTGCCTCTTTGCGTATGAGCGAAAGCTCTCGCAAAATCCGTTGCTTTTCGTCTTGGATAATATCGATCGTTTGTCCGCACTCGTAAAGATCTTCCGCCGGAAGCCTTACCCCACTCGGCCACGTCACCAATTCCCCTCCAAAGGAAATCTGGAAATCGTCAATCTCGGCCTCGTCCACACCAAACGATAAAATATCGCATTCCCGTGCCACACCGCCATCGAACCATACAATTAGCTTCGTGGCAGTAACGGGAACTACGGCTATAATCCTGTTGCTTGTCTCCACACTCAAGGTCCCTTCGACTCACCTCTCGCGCTGTCCCTTTGGGTAGATTATAGAATGATTCGCTTTATTGTGCACTATATTTGTGACACGAACAAAAATATGTAACGAAATAGTTGTTAAAAGTAATACTACGCTCTTAAAATATCACTCTATAGTTATTCCACCTACAACAACAAAAGGCGTTTCGCGCAAACGGTTGCATGTTTTTCCCGTTTCAGCATTATTTGTGTACCACTTTAATACGTTATTTTATGCACGTTGCCCCAAATAGGCTGTAGGACCTACGTTTTCGCGCACGATTTCCGATAAGCGCTCGATGTACCTTGTGAGCAACTTACCTGGCTTTCGCTCGCGATGCATAACGTAGCCCACGCGCATGCGCTCTTCGGTTTCGAGCGGTATGGCCACGATGCTGCCAAGCTGCATCTCGTTGGAGAGAACACCGGAGGAGAGCAGGTAACCATCACCATGCGAAAGCAGCGTCGTCATCGTTCCACGATCGCTCACACGAATGAATCGGCGATGCGGCAGGTATGAGAGCGGCTCCTCCGAATAATAAAAGGAGTTCTCCATCCCCTGCTCGAAGGTAAGGCACGGCCACTGCTCAAGCTCTTCGGGATGAACGGACGGGCGCCCTGCCAGTGGATGGTGTTGTCCCACAAATACGTGAATGCTTGCGTCGAAGAGCGGCGTAAACACCAAATCGGCATCGCGCATGGCCTTTTGCAGCACGAGTCGGTTAAAGTCGTCCACGTAGAGAATACCCAGTTCACTTCGAAAGCTGCCCACGTCCTCAATAATCTGCCCGGTAGACGTTTCGCGCATAATGAACTCGTAGTCCTCAGAATCGCACTGCTCGATTACGTCCATGAACGCCTGCACCGAGAAGGCGTAGTGCTGTGCGCTTATCGCCAAACGCGTTCGCCCCGCATCGCCCTTTGCATAGCGACTTTCGAGTACGTCGGCTTGCTCGACCACCTGACGCGCATATCCCAAGAGCTCAGTGCCTTCGCTCGTGAGCGTAACACCGCGATTGGAACGTTTGAATATGGTGACGCCCAGTTCGCGCTCAAGATCGCGAATGGCAGTGGAAAGGTTCGACTGACTCGCATACAAATTGTAGGCGGCTGCATTCATCGATCCGTATTCGGCGATGGCGATAAGATACCTAAGCTGCTGAAGCGTCATGGCATGCCCCTTTCGAAGATACAATGGCCTATCTTGCCAACAGAGCGCACTCATGCTACATTTTATCCCACAGATAGAGGTGCGATGTGCGAAGATTCTCGAGCGAGCCGGCAGGCGCAGAACTCGGGCGGAGGCGCCATTGCCGAACTGTTGCGTGCGGCGGTGCGGAGCAGTGGGCCGGTGGGAAATACCCACAGGACTGTCTGCAGTTTGTGATTACACATGCAGGGGAGCTATCTTGTTGGACGGCACACGTCGTGTTTTCGCCCGCAACGGCAACTCTGCGCAAACGAGCAAGGAGAGCAGCATGGCATGTGACGTACGAAACCTTACCGGCTCAATTGTGGCACTGGTAACCCCCTTCAAAGCGAATGGCGACATCGATTTTGCCGCAATCGACCGGCTCGTGGACTTCCACCTCGAGAACGAAACCGACGGCATATTGGTTCTTGGAACAACCGGCGAGTCCAGTACGATGACGGACGCCGAGGACGTTGCGGTGGCCCAGCACGTCGTTAATCGCGTGAACGGTGCCATCCCCATCATTGGCGGCGCTGGCTCGAACTCAACGGCCGAAAGCCTTACGAAGGCAAAGGGTCTCCAGATGATTGGCTGCGACGCGCTGCTCCTCATTACGCCCTACTACAACAAATCCAATGAAGAGGGCATCTATCGTCACTTCACTACGGTTCTCGACCAAACCGAGATTCCCAGCATCCTTTACAACATCCCCGGCCGAACGGGATGCGCCATTAGCGAGGCAAACGTCGTTCGGCTCGCCACGCATCCCAATGTGATGGGCATCAAGGAGGCGTCCGGATCCATCTCCTACGCAACAAGCGTTGCGCGCCACCTAGGCGACGGCTTCCGCATGTACTCTGGCAACGACGACATGATCGTTCCGATTCTTTCGCTCGGTGGCTCGGGCGTCATAAGCGTTTGGGCAAACGTGCAGCCCAAGCTGTGCCACGATTTGGTGGCGAGCTACCTCGACGGCGACGTAAGGAAGTCGCTCGAGCTTCAGCTTGGTGGCTTGGACCTCGTGCACGCACTGTTCAGCGAGGTTAACCCCATTCCTGTTAAGGCCGCCCTCGCCATGATGGGCATGATGGAGGAGACGTACCGTCCACCGCTGTACACCATGTCGGCTGCGGCGCGCAGCAACTTGGAAAACGTCCTGAAGGAGGCTGGTATCCTTGGCTAAGGCAATCGTCGTCGGCGCCGCTGGACGCATGGGAACGCTCCTCAGCGCCGAAATCGAGGCCACGGACGGACTCGAACTGGCAGGCGGATACGACGTCAACAACATTGACGAGCTCGACGAGGTGGCACCCGCCGTCGATGTGGTGGTGGACTTCTCGAAGCCCGCTGCCCTTCCCCACGTTGCTGCCTACGTAAAGCGCACGGGCGCCGCGCTCGTGTGCGGAACAACGGGCCTGAGCGATGAAGACCTTGCCACTTTGCGCGCGCTCGGAAAGGCGAGCCGCGTCGTGTGGTCGTCCAACTATTCGCTTGGCGTAGCGGTTCTGCGCCGCGTAGCGGCTGAGGCCGCTCGGGCACTTGCAAGCTGGGACATCGAGATTGCCGAGACGCATCATAACCAAAAGGTCGACGCACCATCCGGCACCGCAGTGGCACTGCTCCACGCCGTCGACCCCGAGGGCACCAGCCCGGTAGTATATGGTCGAGAGGGCATCGTAGGCGTTCGCGGCGAGCGCGAGATTGGCATGCATGCCTTGCGTGGCGGAACCGTTGCGGGTACACACGAGGTTCACTTCTTCGGCACCGACGAAGAGGTTTGTCTTACGCACCGCGCCAATAGCCGTCAGATTTTCGTTGCCGGCGCTGTTGCCTGCGCCAAACGACTGCTTCAAGCTGAGGTCGGCTTCCACACCTTCGATGACCTTATGTTCTAAGGGGCAGTTCCCTCATAGAGCACGACGCACGTCGGCCCATTATGGGCTGGCGTGCGTTTTTGCCGCTCGTTTTTGTCACTTTGGCTCAGGTCTTGATTCTTTCGGGTAGGATGCTGCGTACGAAGCGCTTTGTGGTATTCTGTTTCGCATATACCTATTCGAAGCGAGGGCTTATGTTTAAATCCTTCAAACGCATGGCACCGGTGTGGATAATCTATCTTCTCCTGTTCGCAATGGCCGCAACCGGACCGTTACTTTCGCACTATGGTCAGTTTGAGGGCATCACACGCGGACACTGGGTGTTCTTGTTCCTCCTGCCGTTTTCCATTGGATGCATGCCCCTTGGTTTTATATTGGGCGAAATCGTTCAACATCGCACTCGAGCATCGGGACGCACATCGTGGCGCATCGGGTTTTTCCACTTCATTGTGATGTACGCCGTTTTTCTTACGGGCGTGTTCGATTTGCTTGCCAACGTACATGACGTTTTGTATTATGCCGTTTGGCTTGGGCCTTCTTTTATTTCGGGACTGCTTTTCGTATTCGGCATGTTCATCATGCGCGTAGAGCAAGCACATTCGGATGCGCGCTATGGCGTCGAGGTAAGTCGCGGAGACCCATGGGCCCCCTTCTTCGACCTCGAATGGGAGTCCGATACCCCACGCAAGGTTACGGCACGCGCGGAGCTCCCACCGGCCGAATCCGAGTCGGGCTCCAAACGCAAGTCGAGGCGTCGTAGGCGTCGCAAGTAAACTAACGTGAATCGTCGTTGAAGCCACGCATATTCCTCTATAATAGCTCACGTTCGTGTAAAGCATAACTAAGGAGGTATAGCATGGCTCAACGCTTCGTTCTCAATAACATTTCGTATCATGGATCCGGCGCCATAAAGGAGGTTCCGGGCGAGATTTGTCGTCGCGGCTTCAAGAAGGCCTTCGTTGCCTCCGACCCCGACCTCGTGAAGTTCGGCGTTACCACCAAGGTTACCGACCTGCTCGATGAGGCCGGCATCGCATGGGAGCTCTTCTCCAGCATTAAGCCCAACCCCACGATTAAGAACGTCCAGGACGGCGTGGCCGCCTTCATGGCTTCCGGCGCCGACTGCATCGTGGCCGTAGGCGGTGGCTCCGCCATGGATACCGCCAAGGGCATTGGCATCATCGCCACCAATCCCGAATTCGCCGATGTCGTTTCGCTCGAAGGCGTCGCCGACACGAAGAATCACGCAGTGTTCACCATCGCTGTTGCCACCACCGCCGGCACCGCTGCGGAGGTTACCATTAACTACGTCGTCACCGACCCCGAGAAGGAGCGCAAGTTCGTATGCGTCGACGTTAACGACATTCCCGACGTCGCCGTGGTCGACCCCGACATGATGGCCTCGATGCCTGCCGGCCTCACCGCAGCCACCGGTATGGATGCGCTCACCCACGCCATCGAGGGCTACACCACCCGCGGCGCTTGGGAGCTCTCCGACATGTTCCACTTCAAGGCCATTCAGCTCATCAGCAAGAATCTGCGCGACTCCTATGCCGAGGCCAAGAGTGGCGTGCCTGCAAGCGGTCGCGAGGGAATGGCACTTGGCCAGTATGTTGCGGGCATGGGCT
Organism: Atopobiaceae bacterium; assembly: GCA_017510785.1. Taxonomy (GTDB): domain Bacteria; phylum Actinomycetota; class Coriobacteriia; order Coriobacteriales; family Atopobiaceae; genus RUG440. Next base: position 167,995 of record JAFWMH010000024.1, read on the forward strand.
TCTCCAACGTCGGCCTTGGCATCGACCACGCCATGGCACACACGCTTTCGGCTCACTACGACACGCCGCACGGCGTCGCCTGCGCCATGCTGCTCCCCATCGCCATGGAGTACAACAAGCCCGTCGTTGCCGAGCGGCTTGCCGAGGTTGCAGTCGCTATGGGCGTCGACACCACCGACATGAGCACCGACGAGGCCGCTGATGCCGCCATCGCAGCCGTACGCCAGCTCTCCGCCGACGTCAACATCCCCAAAACCTGCGACGGCCTGGTTGAGGCTGACCTCGACCAGCTCGCAAGCGACGCCTTGGCCGATGCTTGCTATCCCGGCAACCCGCGTGAAGCCGATCACGAAACCGTAAAGGAACTCTTCCGCAAGATCATGGCGTAACAAACCACGCACGACTCAAAGCAAACGAGCGCCTCCCGTGAAGGTTGGCGCTCGTTTTTTGCTCCGCAAAACAGCCCACAAGACTGGCACATGCCTTAGTCGTCCGCTCCCACAATACCGCCCACAATGCTCGAGACGATTGAGATGATGATCGATCCGAGGAGTGCGTCCCAAAAGCTCACAACATACACTCCCATGCCAAGAATGCTCGTCGAAAGCCAGCTTGCGATTAGCAGTGCTACGCCATTGACGACGAGATGGAAAATCCCGAGCGTCAGCACGGTAAGAGGCATCGAGAGCGTGTGCATTATTGGCCGAATGCTTGCATTCACCAAGGCGATAGCTAGGGCAAAAATGAGTATGCTCGAGAGCGTCTCGCCCATCGGGACGAGGCCAGGCAAAACCCACGTAGCGACCGCAGCCGCAACGGCGGTTGAAAGCCACGTTAGAATAAACGACATGTCGCTCCTTTCGAAGAACGAATCGAGAACTTGTACATAATACACTCGTTTACGCCGCAAACGACTCGCGAAATGCCACGCAAACAAACGACGTACAGACGGCAATTTTTGTCCCACCTCCCTGTTATGATGGTTTCGGTAGCAAAACCACAGAGAGGTACACTATGGCACTTACCATCGTACGAACCCATAACGAACGGCTGATAAACTCTGCCGTCAAGCAAACGCTGCGACGAGCACTCGACTCAAGCGGTAGCGCAGTACTGCTCGTACCGAGCTTTTCCCAAGCAGCCGAAGCCCAGCGTGCCCTTGCCACCGTTGACGGACTCACCTTAGGCATTACTACCACCACACCTTCCGCATGGGTGCGCAGTCAGTGGGAATTGTGGGGTGACGGTCGCAGTCTGGCAAACGGAGCCGTACTCTCCATTTTGGCTTACGAGGCCATTCGCGGAGCGGCGCCCGATGAGCGTGGTCCGCTGGCACCATTGCCCGGCACCGTTGAGGTTTTGGCAAAACTCGTGGGTCGCTCGCTTCCCTGGCTTCCCTTTCGGAGCCCAGGCCTCGATGAAGAGGCGTACGCGCAGGCAGGCCTTGCGGATGCGGAGACGCGACTTGTTCGGCTTGCCGCGTCGGTTGCAGGCATGCTGCAAGAGCATGGCTATGTGAGCGCATCCGAAGCCTCAGCACTGTTGCCCAACACGCTCCTGCAGGCACACGTCCTGCCACCGCATATTGTGGTAGCCGGCTTTTCGTGGTTGGAACGCACGGAGCGCGAGCTAGTTTGTGCTCTGGCACGCATTACCGAGGTTTCGTTCTTCGCGCATCTGCCTGAAGGCCCAGCCGCAGCACAGGTCACCCACCTCATAGAGCTGCTCAACGACGGTGTTGACGAGGTTCGTCACGTGGTTGACGCCGCGAACGACGCCCCGCTTCACGCCAATGATTTGCAAGAGCTCCTCGACGTCTTGTTCAGCGAAAACACGCTCCCCACTACACGCAACACACCCATCGAGCTGCTATTGCCCGCAGGTCCCGTAGCCGAGGCAGAGCTCATAGCATCACGCATAGCAACGCTTGCAGCAGAGTCGACCTCAACAGAGAACCCCATTGTCGTCGTGGTACCCGATGTCGCGCGTGCGTGGCGCGAGCTTGCACCGAAGCTCGAAGCGCGTGGAGTGGCAGCACAGTTCATGTGGACGCAGCCCATGACGGAGAACTTCCACGCGCAGGCGTTTATCTCATTTGTATCGAAGGTCGCCCAACTCAGCGAGCTTGCCGCATCCTGGCCCGAACCAATCCAGGGACTTGAGGGACCCGTACCGCAACTAGGCGACATGAAGTGGTGGCCCCCACGCGAGCTCATCGACTTCCTGTTTGAAGATATGGCCCATATGGAACCACGCAACGTATGGAAGCTCGATGGCTTGTGGCGCGGCAACCGCCTGCTCACCCCCGAGCGTGTGCTCGAGATGCTTAAGTCCGAGAAGCTCACCTCTCCCCCCGTTGCTCGCGCCACACTCGAAATCCTTCGCGGACGCCTTGGCAGCGCCGCCGCCAAGCTCCTCGCGCCTTACGTCTCTACCGTCAACACTGGCAACGCGGCAGCCGACGAATCGCGCGCCGTATTGCAGGCGATGCTGCAACTCACGCGCACGCTCCGCGAACTGGGGGTTTCGTACGATCCGCATCATCTGGAAGAACGTCCCCTCAGCGAAGTATGCTCGCTTTTGGCATGGGCTGCGGGCGGCAAGCAAATTGTTTCGCGACTGGGTGTAGGCGCCTCACAATCCGACTCGCGCGTACTCATTACAACAGCCGACCAAGCCGCACAACTTCCCGTCGGCTCTGCCCACTCGCTCGTCGTATGCGGACTCACCTCGGTGGAACAGCCTCTCGAAGGCAAAGAGGACGTTCTCCATGCCATGCTGGAACTTTTGGGCGTAGAGCCCAAGGCCGATTCGCTCGCCAAGGCGCGAACCGAGTTTCGCAAACTACTGGGCGTCGCACGCGAACAGCTGGTACTCGAACGCGCCCTGGCCGATGCCGAAGGGGCACCTACGTATCCGTCCGTCATGCTTTCCGAACTCCTTGGCGCCTATGGCGTCTCGGCTTCCACACCCCCTGCCAAGCTCCCCTTCGCCCACGAGTCGCGCAGCGAGCGCGACCTATTACAAAACCTCAACTACGACGGCAACGCTTCACAACGCGTTGCCACGGTCACGCCGGCTCCTGCGGGCAAACTCACAAGCGCATCTCGTAACCTCGTGTTTGTTCCACAAGCCGGTAAGGAGGCATTGCCCAACGGCCTTCCCGTTCTTTCCGCCTCGCAAATTGAAACCTACCTCGACTGCCCTTACAAGTGGTTTAGCCTAAGACGTCTTCGCCTCGGTTCGCTCGATGCCGGGCACACCGGTTTGGAGATGGGCTCGTTTGCACATCGCGTGTTGGAGGTAACGCATACGGAGTTGCTTGCGCGGGCTCTGGAACAAGAACAGCGTGCTTTGGGCACCCAGCCGCCCGTGCAGGACGAGGCGAACCGCGAGGCGTTGTTAGCCGAGTTGGCAGCAAACCCGTGCAGGCACATTCCCGGTTCGCGCATCGATGCCACCACCCTCGAGGCCGCCAAGGCAGCCCTCGAGCTTGAGTTCGACCTTCATCGCGAGCACATGTATTTGGAGCGTAATCCCCGAGCGTCTCAGCAGCTTCTTGTTGCCCACGACTCTGCGGAGCGTGCACAGGAGCAGCAGCTCAGGGAAGATCTTCTCTCGTCGCTCAAGTATCAAACGGGCATTCTCGAAGGGTTCGAACCCCGCTTCTTCGAGTGGGACTTTGGTCGGCATGGGGACCTCGTGCCGTATGCCGGCGCCTACATCACCGGTACGGCCGACCGCATCGACGTGAGCCAACACGGAACGGCCGTCATCATTGACTACAAGCACAAGAGTCCAAATGGCTTTGCCGCAGAATACGACGCGTTGCAGGACGGCGTGCTCGATGGCGCGAAGCTTCCCACACGCGTTCAATCGCTCATTTATGGCCAGGTGGTACGCCGTGCCTTCGATGGCAACCTGCGCGTAGTGGGCAGCGTGTACTTAAGCACGAAGGCACCACATGCACTGGCCGGAGTTGCCGACGCCAACGTGGCCGACCTCGTGTTTGGTCCCAAGAGCCCGCGGCGACTTCCCTATAGAAGCGTGCCGTCAAACGAATCGGGCGAACCGGGCATGAACGACCTGCTCGATCGTACCGAGGAACTCATTGCCGAACAGGTACAGCAAATGCTCGCCGGCAACGTTGAGGCACGGCCGCGCGACCGTCGCTCCTGCGACTTTTGTCCCGTCATGCAATGCGAGAGAAGGGTGGCACAATAATGCCTGCAATCGACCTCTCACGGCTCAACGTTTCCCAGCGCGATGTGGTACTTCGACTCGACGAGCCGCTCTTTGTTGCCGCCGGCGCCGGATCGGGCAAAACGTTTACCCTCACGGCGCGCCTTGTGCACGCGCTCTCCAAGGGCTCCGGGCCCAATGGCGAACGATACCTCAACTCGATTGACGAGGCGCTTGTTATAACCTTTACGAAGGCAGCGGCGCTCGAGATAAAGGACCGCGTTCGAGGAACCCTACGTGCCGCAGGCGAAGACGATCCCTTCCTCCGCGAAGAGTCGCTGCGTGTAGACGGCGCGTGGATATCCACTATTCATGGCATGTGCTCGCGCATTCTCAAGCGTCATGGCATCGAGCTCGGCATCGACGCCAAGTTTGAAGTATGTGAGGGCAGCGTGGCCGAGGCGTTGTTGGCGCGCGCCCTCGACGAAGTGCTCACCGAGGCACAACAGGACGAGTCATTCGCAACACTGCTCGCATCATTTCCCTTGTGGGGGCAAGGCAGCGACAGCTCCATCGTTGGGATGATTCGCAAGCTAAGAAGCGAAGCGAACAAGTGCGCCCATAGCTACGATGACTTGGTTTGTCCACAAACAAACGAGACTCCCGCTAACATGATTCGCCTACGCAACAGTCTGGAGTCGCTCGCGGCGTTCAAACTCACCGCTAAACAAGCAGAGCAAATCAACAGCTCCCTGAATGCTGTGGCAACATGGTGCAACCTGCCACCATCGGAGCGAACGCTCGCGGCAGCTTGCAACGCACTCGACGCCGTGAGTATTCCCGGCATACGTAAAAAGGACATAGTGGACCTCAAAAACGAGGCAAAGGCGATGCTGCTGGAAGCCGTGCTTTGCGCACACTACGAGCGCGTGCAAACCCTAACGCCCCAGCTTGTGGAGCTTGCCCGACGCGTCGACAAACGCTATGCGCAACTCAAGTTTGAGCACTCGTACCTCGATAACGACGACCTCATAGAGCTTGCGCTACGTGCCGTGGAAACCAACGCCCAAGTCGCACGCGACTACGAGGGTCGCTTCAAACTCGTGATGATTGATGAGTTCCAAGATACCGACGAAAAACAGCTACGCCTTATTTCCCTACTCGCTGGCAACGGCGCACGCCACCTTACCACCGTTGGCGATGCGCAACAATCCATATATCGCTTTAGGGGTGGCGACGTGGAAGTGTTTCGCGAGCGCGGCCGTCGACTTCCACCAGAGTCGCACGTGCAAATGGACGTGAACTATCGAAGCGACCACCATGTGCTTGCGCTAGTCGAGCGCGTGTGCGGCGACGCAGGCGTTTTGGACGATTTCCTTAAGCTTGCGGGCAATGCGGGACGCACGAGCAGCTACGTTGCCCGCACCGAGGAGGGCGCAACGCCCCCGCGCGCCTTCTTGGAAATCGCCACGGGAGGTACGGCCGACGTTGAGCGTGCAACGCTCGCCGCACAGCTTGCCGACCGCCTGGCTCAACTCGCCTCAGCCGGGCAACCCATCGGGAGTATGGCACTCTTGCTCGGAACAACTGGCAAAGTAAGCCTCTACCTCGATGCCTTGCGAGCGCGAGGTTTGCCTGCCGTCGTCACCGGCGGCTCGTCATTCGCGTCCACGCATGAGGTCGGAGTCATACAGGCGCTGCTGCATACCCTTGCCAACCCACGCGACACAGAGACGGGGCTCTTCCGTCTCCTCTCCAGCGACATGTTTCGACTCGATGCGGACGACTTCTGCCTCCTGGGCACACAAAAGCAAGACGTCCTCGACGAGCCATGCAAACGTCCCATCGAAGCTTGCTTCCTTACCGGCGACCTCACGTTGTACGGCAGCGCCACGCCATCGCGCCGACTCGTTGCCGCACACAACGTAATCCGACGCGCCTTTTCGCGTCTCGCCAATTGGGAGTTTGCCGACGTATGTTTGGCCGTAATCGAGGAAAGTGGCTGGCTTGCGCGTCTGGAGGCGGAAGGCCCCGACGGCCTTGCAATAGCAGCCAACGTGCTTGCCGCGGTACGCTACATCCGCGAGCTCACATCCAACCTTGGCCTTGGCGTGGCACGAACCGCCGATGAGTTCGACCAATGGCTTGCGGTGGCCAAGCTCACCCCCAAAAGTTTATCTGGCGACAAAATCAATGCGGTTCGCGTTATGACGATTCACGGATCGAAGGGTCTCCAATTTGGCGTTACTGCCGTTGCGGAATGCTGGTCCAAGCCAAAGAACCCCGGACGCCTTGCGATCGGCTCCGTTAAGGACCGTCGCGTAGTGTGTCTTGCGCCCAAAACCGATTCGAAGCGATTCTCGGAGGCCCAGCGCGCCATAGAAGCCCCCACAGAGGCGCGAGCCAGCATGAGCGTTGCGGAGTGGGCCGCCTACATTAACGACATGGAGTACCGCGCGAGTGCGGCCGAGAAGGCGCGTCTGCTTTACGTGGCACTCACGCGCGCAGAAGAGGCGCTTGTAGTGGGACTACCCGTAGCCTCGCAGGAACGCTATCGTTCGCCTTTGGCTCTTGCCATGCTCGGTGCGTTTGAGGAACTCGACACGCTCGCTCCCGGTGTATGTGAGGTTTCAATCGAGCCTGACGCGGGCATCGAATGCGAATCCCGCGAGGATGACGGTGCTGGCAACACAACTATTGTTCGCCGACGCATGGAGGTACTCCCCGGAATTGCACGCATCGTCGAGCTGCAGCGGGGTGCCACCAAGGAAGACCCATGGCAAGCAGTTTCGGCACACTCACTCCCCGGTTTCGATGGCGAGCTACCCGAATCCATCTCGCTCATCCCGTTGCTGGGAACACAGGCGGCGCACGGCATCAAGAGGGAGGACGGCCCCGAATCAACGTCGGTCACCAGCTCGTTTGACCTGTACGATACGCAACGGCATGCCACAATGGCACATGCATGGGGCATGCGCGATGACGTATACAGCTACAGCTCCTTACGTGCGGAGGAACTTGCTCGAAAACGCGAGAAGGATGAGCAACCAAATGCCGCCTTCCTCGAAGCCCAGTACGAAGCCGAGGCGGAAGGTGCAGGTTATACCGGCGATTTCGACAAGGCAACTGCCTTGGGTTCGGCCTTCCATGCGCTTGCGGAAACCATGGTGCACACCAATGAAAATCACGAACCGGCACGACTTGAAGCACTTGCGCGAACGTGGAAGCTCTCGCAACGTCAACGCACACGTTTGCAAGCAGCCATTGCATGCTGGGAGTCAAGCGATTTGCGCCGGGAAACACAACAGTATGCATGCCGCCGTGCGGAAGTTCCCTTTTTTATTCCTGCACTCGATGCGATCCATGGCTCCTACGTAGAGGGTGCCATCGACCTCTTATGCACCGAGAGCAACGACTGCGCTGGCGATGCGCTTGTGGTGGACTACAAAACCGGCGACCTCGACCTTTCGGAGGCTGAAGTGTACGAGCGCCACGAATCGCAGGCAAAGCTTTATGCCGACGTACTTCTTTCGCAGGGATTCGCGCACGTTACTTGCGCGTTCATTTGTGTTGAAACGGGCGTAGTAGTTCGCTGGACCTGGTAAAACATGCTCCCCGCCGCACGAACAACGACTCGTGCGGCGGGGAGCATCCGTTTAGGTCGACTCGCTACTACGCGTATCCCTAGCTCACAATATAAATTTCGCTTGCCCGGAACTTTCCACCCCAAGTCCCGTCAATAATGAAACCAAAGCAAGTATAAACAGTAGGACGAGAACGGATGCAACCGTAGCAATAATCGAACAAACAAGCCCAGCCATACTCAACGGCGTCTTAAAGCCATGCTGACGAGCGACGCATGCGGTAACGATTCCCGCCACGCCAAACACGAGAGCAATAACCTCTACCCAAGGCGGAGCTCCAAACACCGGATGCAGGATGATGGCACAAATCATGCCCAGGATTCCCAATGTTAGCGAAACGATGGCTAGCGGCTTGCCCGACCCGCTAGCAACAGACTGGCTTTGGCCAGAACCAGCTTGACCATACATCTGTACGTTTTGTTGCATGGGAGCCTGTCGCATTTGCGGGGGTGCACCAGCTGGCTGATTGCGCTGGTACGGATTTGGACGCTGGTTTTGCCCCGCATACGGAGCTGCTTGCCGCGGCATTTGCTGTGGCCTCTGTTGATACGCTTGTTGCGGAACCCGCTGAGGTGCCCCAGCATTCGCCGCCACCTCTTTGCCACAAACTGGACAGAACCGCGCACCATTAGCAATCTGACGTCCACAATGTGGGCACTGCATGTTTGCCTCCCTTCGTCGTTTGTCATATGAAGTATACAAGAATCCATCGCACACGTATTGCGTTAGCCCCAATATAAAACTGCGGGCCAACGAGGAATGCTTTACCCCGTAGCCCGCAGCATTACGTACGAATTGTGGCAAACGCTACGCTACTTACGGCTTTTCTTCCTCAGGCCAGCTCCGGCAAACGTGAGACCCGAGATAAGTGCGGCAAAGATGCTCGCAACGGACGTCGCATCACCTGTGGAGGGAGTGCTCGCACGCGATGCGGATGACGTACCCGAGCCACTCGTGCCCACGGAAGATCCGCCGCTACTCCTCGTGGTGCCACCACTCGTGCTGCCACCGCCGGAACCGTTATTCCCGCTACCGCCGTTGTCGTCACTCTTATCGTCGTCATCATCGTTGTTAGAATCGGAGTAACTCAGCGAGTAGAGCGAGAACTTGCTGCTCTTAAATGGAATGGTGGTTTCAGTGGTCTCGGCCAACACGTCGTTTGAGTATTCGGACGTGGTTTGGTCCACATGATGACGAGTAATTCTATAGGTGCGCGTCGTGTTTGCATCCTCGTCTTCTTTTACGTAGGAACTCGGCACCTCAAGCTCCAACTCGAGGTCAGTACCTTCCGTATCGTAAATCGGTATATCAACTTTCGTTCCGTTATTATCTGCGGTTTCAACGTCGTTGTCGAACACCTTGTACAACGAAATGTCGTACACCTCGCACATACCGCCGTCGAGCACACTGCGCAGCTTGTCGAGGGCCTCCTTGTACGTAGCGTAGTTTTCGTTATCCTCGCCAACCACGTCCACCTTGAGGAACACATTGGCCTTCTCGCCGTTCTTTATACGCACCAACTCTTCGGTAGTAAAGAGTTTGCTCTTGATAGCGTCCTTGTTTTTCCACGTGATATTCGGGGCACTTTGGGACGCCGAAAGCACCGTAGCATTAATCCGCTCCTGCGCCTCTTCGTCCAAGTCCTCGCCCGATTCAGTACCCGACTCGGAAGCGGCAGTACCCTTCGTGTAGGTGTCGGCTATACCCATGCGGTTCTCGTTAATCTCGGCTGCGGTATACCACGTGCCATCAGCCTGCGAGAGCCAATCCTTGTGGCCATTGACTTCGTAGGACGGAAGCGTATCGATGGGATTGACCTTCGAGCCAAGCGACACTTCCTCAAGCGATTTGCAGCCCGAGAAGATGTACTTAATCTCGTTTTTAGTGGTATTGTCCTCTTTCTTTTGAACTGTTTTTGACGTGTCCCACTTCGAAAGATCGAGTTTTTTGAGTGCTGAGCAGCCCGCAAACACTCCGCCGAGATTAACTGCCTTCGATGTATCCCAGCTCGCAACGTCAAGTGTGGTAAGCGCCGCGCACTTATAGAACATCCATGCGAAGTAGGTGGCATTCGAAACATTCCACTTCGAAACGTCGAGTTCCGTGAGCGCAGAACAACCTTGGAACATAAATCCCATAGTCTCCGCCGCCTCGGTGCTCCAATCCTTCACGTCGAGGGCCTTAAGAGAAGAACAGTCCTCAAACATAAAATTGAAATCCTTGACCTTGGAGACGTTGAAGTTCGCTCCTGCCTTCTCGCCGATACTTTCCAGTGCGGAGCATTTCTGGAACATTGCGCGCGTTTTGTCAACGTTTGCCGTGTTCCACTCCGAGAGCTCGAGCTTCTTGAGCGCAGAGCACCCGCTAAAGAGTGACGTCATGTCCGTGACGTTCTGCGTATCCCACTTCGCCACATCAAGTTGCTCGAGTAGCGCACAATCCTTGAAAAAATAGCTCATATCCGTGACGCTTGAGGTATTGAGATCCGCAACCTTAACGTCGGTAAGCTTCTCGCACTTGTCGAACATGGCCTCCATCGTAGTGACCTTCGCCGTGTTGAGCCCAGAGAGATCGGCAGACGTCAATGCAGAGCAGCCATAGAAGAGATAGCTCATATCCGTGACGTTAGACGTGTCGAGTCCGACAAGCGTGACCGCCTCCAATGCAGGGCAGTCATAGAAAACATAGCTCATATCGGTAACGGCGGACATGTTAAGGCCGGAGAAGTCAACCAACTTCAGCGCCGTGCACCCGCTGAACATACTGCGAAGACTTGTGACGCCAGAGGTGTCGAGCCCAGTAAGCACTACCGATTCCAACGACGAGCACTTAAAAAAGAGATGATTCGCTTCCGTAACGGCGGATGTGTTGAGACCAGAGAGGTCTGCCGACTTCAGCGCCGTGCATCCACTGAACATGCTGCGCAAACTCGTCGTGTGCGACGTATCGAGTCCGGCGAAATCCACCGACTCAAGCTTCGTAAGATCCCTAAACATGTAGCCCAAGTACTCGGGCGCCACTACCTTGTTCTCGCCATCGGCCTCGAACTTAACTTGCGCAATGGACTCGGCGTACTCCTTCCAAGGAGAACGATTGCCCACAGTGTTAACGCCTTCGCCCTGCTTGATGGTAAGCACACCTTGCTCGTCGAGCTCCCACGGACACGTGCCCCATGTGCCCGTCTTTACGCCAACTTGCGATTGTTCGCCTTCAGCGTTGGGATTCTCTTCGCCATTCTTCTCTTCCCCAGAATCGGATCCGTTCTCGGAATTCGTTTCGTCCGAGCCATTCTCCGCGCCTTGGGGAACGGTGTCCTGCCCCTCCGCTTGGTTTTCGTCCTGCACCTGCGCGGCGGGCTCTTCGGGAGCATCTGCCCTTTCGCCCTCTTGCGTTTGGCTCTGAACATCGTCCGTCGCCTGCTCTTCCGCCGCCTGGCTCACGTCAGCACCAGCAGCATTGCCGTTCGCAGGAGTCTCCTCCGCCGCAGGCTGAGCAGTCGTCACATCCGTTCCCTCCGCAGGAATCGACTCGGCGAACACGGATGCCGGCACTCCCCCCAACGACATGGAAAGCGCAAGCGCAGCAGTAACAGCCATACGCGCGGTACCCGGATACGTGTACTTCATGAGCTCGTCCCCTCAATTCGCGTACGTTTAGAGTCATATGCATCTATGATAGCGGATTTCTTGCGCAACCAAGTCCATTTTGGACTATATGACAAAAGCATTCTCGCGAGCATTCAGCATCGTTCACGGTAATCGTTGTTACCGCACAGACGTAAATCTTAAGCTGCGGCAACCAAAGCAGCGAGGCAACGGTTACGATGGAGGCGAATGCTCTTTTCGCGTGGAAAGGAAGGCCATGCATTGCCCATATTGCGGTTCGATTACTTCCGATGCCGCACGCTTTTGTCCCGCGTGTGGCGCTAACATCGGTGCGGAGTTAAACGCCGTACCCGAAGCAAATACCTTGCCAAGAGGCCAGGTCGCTCCCCCCGAGCCGAGTTGGCAGCAGCAGCCCGAGCAGGATTGGATGCCACAACCCGAGCCCGACCCATATCGCATGCCTCACGAGGACAGCCCCAGTGCGAATGCTCCCGTTACGGTTGCCCCCCAAACCGGCATGCCCCCTGTTAATCAGCCAGTCGCAAACGTCGAACCCAGCGCCGCACACAAACCTCGTTTGCGCTCGTTGCACAACGAAGGACTTGCCCGTGCCGCCAGCGAAGGCCTCGGCATGAAGTTTTACAGTTTTCTGGCCACGCCAGGCCTCTTCCTGAGTGCGGCACTCTACGTTATCAGCGGCATAATTAATCTCATTACCGCCTTTGCTTTATCCACCATACCTGCCGCAGAGTCCACAACCACGCTCGCATTCATGCTTGACGGAACCCTGCTCATCATTCTTGGCGGACTTCGTGTGTACGAGCGATTCCTCCTGTGGCGCTTCAGCAGGAAGGCCATGCTCATGTATACCATCATCGCAATCTCGAGCATTGTGCTAGGACTCTGTTTTAGCGTCTTCACCATGAGCCTCATCGGCAAGCTGGACATACCTACCGTCATCCGCGAAGCTGGCCTGGGAATCGCGGCTCTCATAATTATTTTTGCCTATTTCGGAAAGCGCAGGCATTTGTTCGTGAACTAGCGGGCAGAGGACAAACACAACGTATTGAGGACCGCCTTCCCACACTCTCCTACCTAAAGAATCGTCAAACCGAAAAGTGGCCCGGAGGAGCAGCCGCGCGCAGTTCCGCAGCGAAGCGAGGACTGTTTGAGCACGGCGCCCTCCGGGCCACTGACAGGGCATTTGGCTCATCTTTAGGGGCAGGCGCCGGAGGGATTTGCGCCCTCCGGGCAAACTTCGGAATGGGTTACAGTTATCCCTTAAAGCTTGCTAGCATAGCCGTTAGTGTAGTAAGCACATTCCGCTTTTCTCAAATCGGGAATGTCGAGTCCATGCACAATCGAATTTGTACTCTTAAAAACAACCTCCCCACTCTCGCCAGGCTTTAGACCAGCGTAGTAGTAGGGATTGAGCACGTATTGCGCACCGGACTTATCCTTTACTATGCAAACCGTATTTTGGACTTGAACCTCTTTGTCGCCCGTGTTCGTGAGTTGAAGAGTGATTAAATCCTTCTCCTGCGACAAAACCTCCTGTTTTAGCCACCCGCTTGCAGGAGTATAATATGAGCCCGTCTCGCTGACCTCTACAGAGTAGCCAGCCTTTGTCGCCTTCTTCGGCTCGTTGCACGGCATGGTTACGAGCGTAGATTCTCCAGGAGCCATGCAAGATACAAAGTCCGTGCTTTCCTCAAGCTTATTGTTTTTATCATTGCGCAACGCGATTTCAGTTTTAAGCGAAACTTCCTTGCCAGTATCGTTTATAAGCCAGAAGGCCACAGCGCCCATCGATTCGTCCCATCCTTCAACCTCGCCCGTAGACGTGTCGAGGCCCGCAATGGATATGCGTGGAATCTCGAGCTGCCGCTTCCAAATCGCATAGTAGGTCGTGGGTTCACCCACATATTGTTCGCTTCCCGGAGCGCTGCCACTTGTTTCGTCTTTTTTCGTCGACCAGCCAGCAAACACGTAACCCTTCTTTTTGAACTTCGACTCTGGGAGCTTGTAATTGCCGTCAGTCTCTGCAGGAACAGGTTCCATCTTTCCCGAATCTGCGCCATTGCCATCGAAGGATACTAGCGGTTTCCACACTGCTCTATATGACGTGAACTCTTCTGGCGAAACCTCTGTGCCGGCTTCGACGATCTTTTCTTTGTCATCTTCGTCACTCGGCATCCATCCAACGAATTCGCTGTTCTCGTGCTCCACAAATGGCTCCGGCAACGTAATTGTGCCAAACTTCCAGCCTTCAACTCTGGTGTCGGATGATTTGGACTGGTAGTAATCATAAAGATAAATGCTCGTACGGAATTTTGGGACTACAACAAATACCACGATGAGCACGAGGCTCACCACAAGCGCACTTGCACCAATAATAAGGGGCTTCTTGCTTTGCGCTTGCCCCGAAGGAGGTGCAGATGCAGCCATAGGCGCGACCGCTGGTCCCGGCGCGGCTTCGGGCACCGAGGCTGGCGCTGCCGTCACCGCAGGCGCAGGAGCAGGCGCAGGATTTGGTGCCGGAGCCTGGGTGTTGTTGCGCGGCACCATTCCCAAATGGCGAGCAGTGCCCGCCATCACTTGGCCTGCGATTCTTTGAGACAGTCCCACATCAAGGCCATGCTCACGTTGCAGCAAGTCCGCAGCCTCAACCGCCGCCGTTTGCAAATCCTGAACGCCAGGATTCGCCACTGCCGTAGCATTCGCAAACGGCATCAACACATTGGCATCACAGTACCGAAGAAACACATCCACATCCTGCGACTGCGCACCACCGGAAGCCTGATACGCCAACGACACAAACCTCTGGGGGTCGCGCAGCACCCCCACACCAGCCGCATCAAGGGTCTGCGTCACAATATCGGCAATCGTCGTTGCCACGCCACCATTTGCTTGAGCCATTCTATCACCATACCCTCATATACCTATTTCCTGTTAGTATCTCTTTGAGAAGATGAGATTCCGTTAGAGCAGCAACCGCCTCCTATCCCCTCGTCACCACAAACTCCTCGTTGGCAAGTGCAAAGCGCTCACCAACAGCTACATTAACGCACATGTTGGGCATAAGGCGCTCTCCTCGCACCCATGTGCCGTTGGCGGAACCAAGGTCGATGATGCGTACCATCCCGCTCGCACAGCGAAGCAGCACATGGTTGCGGCTGAGTTTTGGATTGCCCATTATCTGTACGCTATTTCGCGAACCTCTCCCCACGCCCACTTGCTGCGAATCGGGCAACGGAAACGTTTCGCCATTGTTCACTCGCTGCAACACGTAGCCCAATGGCACCTGTCCTTGTTTGTCCAACGGACTCCACATGCGAAGTTTGGTTTCGCCATGCTCCCTCGACTGCACCCCCGAATTCACAAACTGAGAGTCTTGCGGCACATGACGCCGCGATCTGCCCACGCCGCACTGCTCACGCAAAAACACTCGAAACGCATTGCCCGAAAACACGTTGTTCTGGTTAAGAACGAAGGACTCAAGGCGTTTGGAGAGCATCTCGGGAGCCGGCGACGTAAACGCAAGATGCCGGCTCTCGCTCAACACACGCAACATGGTGAGCGGAGAATTATCGACGGCATATGGCATGTTCTCAAGCGGCACAATAACAAACCGTGGCTGGGCTTGGTCGTCCACAAACACGTATGCAGGATCAAAAAGCACCATTTCGGTGGGAATGCGATTCGCCGCGCACGTATCCAGCACGTCTTGGACGCTCGCAAGGATGCGCACAAACCCCACTTCGTCGAGAATCTGACGCCTTACGAAGCTCTTTAAGCTAACCAATCCCTGCACGTTATAATGGAGAGTGGCCCCCGCTCCATCACGCGACATTTCGCACCAAAAGCGAAGCAACACGTCGAAGCGATGATCGGCGAGCAGTTTTGCCCTCCGCGTATCGAGCGTCTCGTCCTGCCGTGAGGTAATAACGAGTTCTCGCTTCCACGTTCGCCTATTTCGCGTGAACTTCTTCTTCATGCAACCGCTCGCCCACTACGCCTGATTAGACAAAAAATAGAACTTTTCGCCACCAACGAGAAAACAATTCCCCGCAGTTATCCGCACAAGCAGTTTGGGAGTGAGTCGCTTGTTGTACGCATACGTCCCATTCGCAGATCCGCAATCCGTAATGATTGCCTCCCCATCCATTACCATGAGCGTAAGGTGTTTGCGTCCCATATACGGATTGCCACCAAACATGATGTCGCACGTCGGCGAGCGACCAACCGTAAGCTCGCAGCCTATTTGTATGAGAAGCCCTCGCAGGAAGGCCCAGCCCTTGTCGCGAGGTCCCACTATGCCGGCAAAGTTATGCTCGACGGGATTGAACGCCATGGGCACGTCATCGATTCGCGGCGGATTCTCGGACATCTCCTTTACCCTGTTAAGGAGCATGTCCTCACTCAGCGAAAACCGATGGGACGGCCAGCGCACGTTGGCCAAGAGGTCCATGTCGCCCATGCCGACGCGCAGTTCCATGAAGTCGGCATGCGTGCTCATACGGTTCATCATGAACGGCGAGAGACGATGCGCTCGGTCGGTAACCTGCTGCATGGGGAGACGGTTTTCCCTCAGTATTTCGCCCTGCAGCGCCGCCTCGCCAACTAACTGGTTTTCGATGCCGTCGAGGTACTCAACGTAGCGACGTGAACGCTGCTCTTCCAAACGAATATCGCGCTTTCGGTTGTAACGACGCGCCATAACGGGCCAAATAAGCGAACCGCCGAGCATCGATACCGACATCGCCACCTGCGGCAGCGTGCTTAGCAGGTCGGCTCC
This sequence comes from Atopobiaceae bacterium, assembly GCA_017510785.1. Classification (GTDB taxonomy): domain Bacteria; phylum Actinomycetota; class Coriobacteriia; order Coriobacteriales; family Atopobiaceae; genus RUG440. Next base: position 184,224 of record JAFWMH010000024.1, read on the forward strand.
TGCGCTGATGCGCGAAATAGCACTTGCCGCCATGAATATTGAGGATATGCCCATAAACATCGACGGACCAAGCTGCATGATGAAGGGGGTAGTATCTTCCGCCTTCTTTGCGGGTGGATCGTCGACCTGCAACTCGTAATTGGCCACCGAACGCGAGAGGCGCGGGGCCGGATAGAACAATTCCAATTCGGCGCTTGTTTCGCCTGGCTCGGGAAAGCGCGTCACGAGCTGTTTGTGACTAATGAAGGTGATGCCGCCCACCGCACGAAGCTCGATGCCCTTCGGCCGGTTGCAGGTGAGGAAGCCCTTCCCTACCATAACGGTAAGGTCGAGAACCTGTACCACGTCACCTACGGCAAGATCGTGCGGATGTCCGGGCGGCAGGAACGCCCCGTTTACAAGCGTGCCATTGCCGCTATTCAAATCCTTAATCGAGAAGAGTCCGGAGTGATAACTCACCTCTGCATGCTCGCCAGAAACGAAGCGACTCATATAGCGTATACCGCAGCGCTGGTCGCGTCCCACCGTAAAGGTAACGTCGCGCGTGAACATGAGCTTGCCGTACTCGCGCATTCCCTCGGTTACCGGACGGATGTGGAGCCGCGTCATGGAAGATGCCTGATTGCTCGAAACGAACATGACGGAATCCGCCGTCGGCGACAACCGTTGTTGCGCCACCATCTGCTTTTGCGAAGAAATCAACTTGCAGCCACGTGCCGGACGCAAGATGAGACCTTCGTCCGTAACGAGAATTACCGCTATGGCATTCTCGACGGTAACGACGTCCGCAAGTCCAAGCCACACCATGGAATGCGAAACCTCGTCGACCGAAAACGTCTTGCTGATGTCGTCATTTCGAAGCGAAACAAGCAGTGCATGCGAGGCTTGCGATTGCGCCATACTACGACTCTCCTCTTGCAGATGCGTTAAGCTTGCTCAATGGTCACAGCGAAATCCTCTTTAGCGAGCCTAAGCGTATCGCCCTCAGCAAGCTTCACAGGATTACCCTTTGTGAGCATGGTACCGTTCACAAAGGTGTGGTTTGCGGAGCCCTCATCGTTAACGTACAGCTCGCCATCCCGCTCGAATACGCTCGCGTGCACTCGGCCGATAAATGGGTTTCCGGCAATGCGCACGCTAGCCTTGGTCCCCCTCCCCAACGTGGCGGGCAGCTCAAGCACATAACGCTCTCCCGATTCCTGACGAGTGAGCACGAATACCTTCTTCGGCTCCTCCTCTTCGTCGTACACCATGGTGAGTGCGTCCAGGTCGTCCTCATCGTCATCGTAGATGGTCGTCGGTGCGTCGTCGGGAATGCCGGCATCGGTTTTATCCCAATCGTCCATGCCCGTTCCGAACTCAGTCGGCAGGTCAATGCCCAGCGAAGACGGGCTCTCGACGAAGAACGGATCCACGGCGACTGCCTGGGCCTTTGAGTAGGACGAGGAGCCACTTTCAACCCCCGTCGGCATTACCAACGTATGGGGTCGAATTCGATCCTGTGTTGCCCCCCTCCTCGACGGTTCTTCGGTTTGATAATCGCCAAACGACGATTCGCCAGCGGGGGCACCGGAAAACGCACTCCCACTAAACGCGCTGCCACCAAACGAGAATGCGCTGCCCGTTCTTGGCCCAACCTTTTGCTCGGCCGCCTTGCCAGCACCGGCATTGCTCGGGCCGGAAAGCGAGGAGCCGCAGTTCATGCAGAACAACCATCCCGACCGCGTCCTCGCACCGCACTCCTTGCAAAATCCGTCTGCGGATGCGGGCGTGGGCTTCGTATTCGTTAACCCAAAGCCTTGCGAACTCTGCGAGTCCTGAGCACTCGAAAACGACTGCTGAGAAGACGAGTATTGTTGTTCGTCTACCCGACTCCCGCAATTCAAGCAAAACATAAAGCTAGGGTCTACTGGCATGCCGCAGTTTTTGCAGACTTTCGTTCTCGTTGCAGTCATCGCTGCGCCTCCTTCTTGCTAACGTTATTCATAGCTGCCCGGCATTTCTGGCTCGGCAGCATCCTTTCGCCTGCGGAAGTACACCACACCGGCAGTAACGCCACTCACGACGAGCGCGACAAGCGCGATTTCGGGCACGAGAATGCTCACAAAGAACGGCACTTTCGACTCGTACGTCACCGGCTTATGGCCTTCGTAACCACTGTGCGAGTCCGAAACCGAAATCTTCACGCTGTGGGGAGAGAACGGCAGGAAGTTCGTATTGATGGCGAACCTATATTCGCCCGTACCATCATTCGCCTCGCTCACACGCCTGAAATCACCTTCGCCAAGCCTTCGGCCATCAACCTCAATCGTAACCTCGTCACCATCCGTGATGACGTCGTTAACGTAGAAGGACGCTTCGTAGGAAGAGCCCACGTGCAAAAGGCCTGGCAGCTTGACGTCTTCAATGGTAGGTGCAATCTCGTCAAGCGTAAACGAAACCTGAGCATTGCGGCGCGCGGAATCAATCGATGCCTGCGTGTCTCCCTCGCCATACGCACCGGTATCAAGATAGTTATCGGTGCCCACGTCGTTGGTGGCACGGTCGACCGAGTACACGTTAACGCGATACTCACCCTGGCCGCGATCCTCGTGATCGGAATCGCTGCCCATGCCGAAATTGCCCTCACGAATCGTGTAGTGATACTCCGACCAGCCAAAGTCCTTGGCCTCATTGGAATCCTTGCCCGACGTCAGGCGATACCCTGCAGGGCGAGCGCCTTTTGCCTTCCTCGCTTCGCGCAGCGCCTCCGCATCGCTCATTGCCTTGATGCTCGCAGGCACGTTCGCATACTCCTTGCGCACCTGATGGTCATCCTCGGATTCCGAGCCGCTCACGTTAACTTCCGTTACCTCAATACGCGGAGAATTCGGAACGATGTGATAGTTCAAACCGTCAATGCCTTGCTCTATGTCCATGGACTCTCCCGTTTCGGGGTCGATGACCTCGACCACATACGTAGAGCCATAGCGATTAACAGAGAAGGTAATGTCGTTTGCGGCCTTATTGCCCGCAAGGTCGGTCATAACGGCATGCATGGTGTAGATGCCATCCATCTCGGGCCTGTACACGTACCGGGTGTCGCCCTCGCTACTGGCGTTTTGGTCTACGACAGGATTGCCTTCATCGTCCACGACGAGTCCAAGGTCGCCGAAGCTGAATTCCTCGCCGTTGCCCGGGCCATTGATGCCTCCGCGCGATTCCGTTGACTGGAACTTTGAGGTAACATCGTTGCCGCCGCCATCGGTTACGGTATAGGAAACACCGCGCGCATTGTAGTTCAGCGTTCCATCCGCAGAGTTGTCGTCGCGGAACACGATGATGGGCCGAACCACTCCGTTGTATGCATGGTGGTCCTGAAGTACCTCTTCGCGAGGCTGGTCCACCTTCTCGCCTTGCACACCTTCGGGAGAGACGCCGTCATCGGCAATGTCGCCCTTGTAGGACCTCGTTGGCCGACCCTTCTCGTCTACGCCATACCTCTGCACCACACCCTTGAAGCTCACCTGAGGCATGGTGGTATCGATGATGAACGGGGGCTCGTTGTAGGCAATGGCTTGGTTGCCGGCTTTGTCCTTGCCGGAAACGCTGAGGGTGTACGTACCATCCGCAGAATAAAGAACCGTAATGGTGTGCGTGTCGCCTACGGTACTCCATCCGCCAATGATGCCACCGGTAACGATTTGGAAATCGAGGGGGTTGAAGTTGTGCTCGGTTACCGTGATGGTCGCCGTACGACTCGCCTTGTAGTGGTTGCCATTCTCGGCATTGTGGTTGTCCCACGTAACCGTAATCACGGGTGGGGTACGGTCAATCGTGAACTCGCCGATTTCGGCAAGGTTGGAAAGGTTCTCTGCAAAGTCCTTGAACTGTGCCCGGATGACGTAGTGGCCGTCGCTCGCAAACTCTTCGTCGTGCGTGTGGACGGGCCGCTCGCCGACGAACTGCGAGGCGGCAATTGTGGACGAAGACTCTGCGCGCGTGTAGTTGCCCTCGTACTTTGTTATGAACACGATGGACCTGTTGGCATCAAACGCCTGAAGGTAGCCAAAGTTGAATTCGTTCACGGTTGCACGCACGACCTGTGGCGTGTTGTAGTACGTTCCTGGCGTCACGCCAGCAAGCTCAACGTGGGGCGCGGTAAGGTCCTGGATGAGCTTTTCGGGGTGGTCGTCCGCGACGCCAGTGCCCCCAAGAGCCTCGGTATCGTAGTGGTCGGTGCCCGTCCTCTCGTCCTGCACGTTGCCTTGGCGGTCGAGTGTCCACTCGCGCCAGTTTCCGGCGACGTCCGTTATCCTAAACTTGATGAGACGATCGTACTCCGTGTCGTTGCCCGACTGCGTACCATCGACGAGCGCAACAACAACCGTACCTTCCTTGACGCCCTCTTGTATGCTTTCGGCACTCGCAATGCTGTATTGCCCGTCTGGGTCGTCCACACTCGCATAGCGCAGTTCGTGAATGTCCTTAACCGTAAAGACCAGTGACGTCGCTTGGTTAAAGAAGTGTACGGCGTCACCGCCATAGCTGCCCGAGGAAACAGGCTCGTGGTCCACGCTCACACTGATTGACGGAGCGGTTTTGTCTACGACGAGATGCTTAACGTCGGCAGCGTTTGTACTCGTATTTTTCGCAAAGTCCGAAACTACAACACTCGGGGTGAACCGATCGCCGTCCGCTTCGCCAATGTGCACTACCGCGGTGTACTTTACCACGCCATTTGCATCGGGCTCACCCTGCGACCACGTTATGCTATCGCTGGGCAAAACATCATTCTCGCCATCGGGACCGGTAAGCACTACCGTTGAGATATCGAGATACGCATCCTCGATGGTGACTTCCACGTCGATGTCGTGATTGAAGAAGTTACGAGCATCACCTGCAAGCGAGCTGAAGTCACGTAGGTCCTCGTAATTGGTAGATATGCGCGGCGCTATTGTGTCGACCACTAGCTTCGAGTGGCCATCGAGCAGGTTCTTGGCATCGCCGTTACGCTGCGCATAGTCAACCACATGAACTGTCGGTACCGCAAAGGTGTGTTCGCCCCCGGGATATGTAATCTCGATCTTAAGACCGCCCTCGCTTGCGGCGTCGCCAGAGCGTACATACTTGACGAGATTCCTCGTCGCCTCGCTCACACCATTGGGGAAGAGCTCGCTAAGCACAAAACCGTTCACCCTGGTTTCGTCCTCGTTGAGGTACGTCTCCTTGATGGTGGCGATTGCAGTAACGCTTTTGTCGTAATAAGCAACTTGCTCGGGGCTCGTACCAGTCCTGCCCTTTATTGTTGGGTCGCCCCCGTTACTATTCTTTTTCCACTCGAGCAACGCCTGCGGATTGGTTTTGTCAACAACAAGCTCAGCATAGCCCGGTATAAGAGACGTGGCGTCCATGGAATTGGTGGCATAGTCCACCGCATGGACCGTTGGCACGCGATACTGGCCCTCGGAATAGGTAATCTCGATCGTAAGGCCCTCATTCGCAGCATCACCAGAACGAACATACGTGATGCCATCCCTTGTGACTTCGTTGGCACCATTTTGGAAGAGCTCGGTAAGCGCAATGCCATTCACCGTTGTGGCAGACTCATTGAGGTAAAGCTCTCGAATCGTAGTAACGGCCGTAACTTCGGCATCGTAGTGAATGAGTTTCGAGGGATTCTCCCCCTTCACCGTTTCGCCCTTCTGAGTCTCGCCCTTTTGAGCTGGCGCTATACCGTCCTTCCACGCAAGGCTTACCTGCGGCGCTGTTTTGTCCACGATGATTTGATCGTATGGCCTCTTCTCTTCCTGTGTTGGTCCATCAGCCACGAGGAGGACTTTTTTGTCGGACCGAAGCTTAACGTAATCTACCGCCTGAGCAGTTGGAGCCACACCCGCGGCCGTTGGAGCTGCATCCGAAGCTTCCGAATACGTAATGGACACTCTCAGCCCATTGGCGGAGCTTGCGTTTCCTTCGCGCTTATACGAAACCACGCCTATTGTCTTTTGTTCTCCTTGATTAAAAATGCTCGAGAGAGGCATAGCGTTTACCGTGGTAGCACTCTCGTTGAGGTTTGCATCTTTGAAGGTGGCGATGGCCGTAACGGGGTGATTATAGAAGGCAGTCTTCTTGGCACCACCCCTCGTCTCAACCAGCGCCGTTCCGTTAGGCGTCTTGTCCGAGTCTTCCTGCCAATCCAACTGTGTTGTGGGTGCGAGAGTATCGACAACGAACTGCTTGCAACCCACCATGTCGGGAAGAGGCTGCGCGACGCTCACATGCGTAGCAAAGTCGTGTGCCTCCACCATTGGCACGTCATACCTGCCATCGGGATACTCCATGCTTATGCTGAGGCCTGTTACGGGATTGCCGCTACGTCTATACGTAATCCCGTCCTTCACGGCCGTTCCCACGCCGTTCGGTATAAGCTTGTTAAGCGTAACGCCATTCACTTTGGTGGCAGATTCATCGAGGTTTGCATCGATTATTTTTGCAACTATTTTTGCCTTCTGCCCATAATAGGCAGTCTTCGTACCACCGTCGTGGTATATCTTGGGCTGGTACGAAGAATCCCAGCTAAGGGATACCCTAGGATCCGTATTGTCCACAACGAACTCGCAGGTCGACTTCTTCTCGTCGGAGGGATTGCCTAGCGCGTCCTGGCCAGCGACCGCCGTCACCTTGTAGGTACCACCATTGGGAAACTCCAGCGTAATGGTATGCTGATTCTGGTCGTGCTGCCATTCGCCTGCAGTGTACGTCGATGCTCCGGGAGCGAGCTCTCTACCGCTGCCGTTTGTCACCACAATGTGCGTACCGGGATCTCCTTCCTTAAAGTGCGCATCTTTGACGCTCACCTTAACTTTTACCACACCGTCTTTTGGAGCGGAGAAGTACCTCAAGCTCTTCTTGTTGCTGCCTACGTGCACGCCATGGTCGTCACCCTGAACCTTTAACTCTTTACCGGTGAACTCACCCGTGATGCTAGGCGGCTCTGTGTCGACCACAATCGTCTTGGTTTGCTTTGCGCCTCCCGTGTTTCCAACGGCGTCTTCACCCGTTACAACTTGAATGGTATACGTGCCGTCCTGCTTAAACGTAATCTTCTTAGTCCAGTCTGGCGCACTGCCTCCCCAATCACCGATGGCACACTGTTCTGTACTCGCCACGGGCGCACCGACGTTCGCGCCGGCATACACGGTAACTATGGCTACATCTGCGGTTTTCGAGCGGTGTGGCTCGTTTACGGTCACGGCTGCAGTTACGTTTCTTTCTTTCTCCGCCGTTGTATACATGTCGTGGCCGTCGGCATCTTGCATCGACGCTTTGCCCTGTATTTGGATGGCGTCGGGTTGCCCGTCCTTTGTGGGCAACCGTGGCTCTGTGTTGTCGACCTCGATTGTGGTGGAAACCGCTCTGTTGTTTTCGTTCTGTAGCAAGTCTTTGCTAGGAGTCGCCGTGATTTTAAACGTACCCTCGCCCTCGAGCGTAAACTTGCCCTTCATGACTGATTCTCCTGGGACTTGTTCCCAAGAAACATCACTTCGTGCCACGCCATTGACTTTAACGACGGCAACCGGCCCCTGCGTATCGTCCGGATGAACCTCGTCAACGGTCACTTCGACTTCCACGCCCTCGCGTGCTCCCGGTTTCCCAACACCGCGGCATAGCAAATGCGTGCCCGTGCCAGTTCCGGGATTGGGAACCTGTTGGGCCGTTTCCCGATCGTACTTTATGGCATCGATGCCGCTGATTACAGGTCCGGTATTATCTACAACAACCACCTGCGTGAGCTTACGCGTTTCGCCAGCCGGCTCATTACCCATGGCATCGTTGTTGAGCTCGGCAGTAATTGTGAATGTCCCCTCACCGAGAAGCTCGATGTTCGCCTCCGTATGGGAGCTATTCCACGTGAGTTTGTACCCAACAGGCTCTTCGCCGCGCTTGGCAAACGTCGTTTTGGTCTTTTGCACCGCAACGCTAAGGGAACCCGGCTTGTTTGCATCGGGAACAACCGGGTGCGCTTCGTTCATCGAAATCGTTGCGGTAACATTCTTGCGCTTTCCACCGCCGGCTTCGGCACCGCGACATACGAGCTTCGGAGTGTTGCTTTCGCCATCCGTACCCTCCATCGCAGTTTTATCATCGTAATCCGCAAGCGTAATGCCCAGTGTCTGCGGTCCAACGGTATCGACTGTGAACTCCCTCAAAACCTTGGCATCGGGAACAGTGTTACCGAGCTGATCCTCGCCAAGCTTCAACTCAATCTTGTAATCTCCCTGCTCGCTGCACTCCACCTCGTATGTCCATGCGTCAGTTCCCTCAACAGGGGTCCATGCCGCAGCATCATACTCAAGGGGCGTACCATCGGGTCCCGTAACCAGCACGAGCGTACCACCGTTGTTCTCCTGTTCCGAGCCTTCATAGGGCTTGAAGTTCTCGTCTTCAACCGTGACGGTAACCATCACCTTTTTGGCGCCTTCCTTGCGCTTGTATACGTTGGAGAGGCTTCCCTTACCCGGCTCGCCGTTAACAACGATGCTTTCTTCGGTTGCGTTCGGCGCCGTGTTATCAACATCCACAACAAACTCTGTTGGCTCATCGGAGCCCTTGTTGCCCACGGCATCGGTTCCCGGCTTCACCGTTACAGTGTAGGAGCCTTCCTTGTTAAAGGTGATTTCCCTCGTCTTGGTAGGGCCATCACCAGCCCAGGACTCCGAAACGGTGTAGTCCTCGCCACCTGCCCGGCCAGAGCCACGCTTTTTCGTTACGGTAATCTCACCCGTCTTCTCACCGACGTGCGCTTCGTCAAGCGTAACGACCACCGTGGGCTTGCTCTCCGCATTTTCCGTCTCGGAAAGCGCGAGCTTGGTGATTTTGTCGCCGTCCTTTTCCTCGACCTTGCCTTTGTAGGTTCCGTCCTTGGCAGCAAAACCCTTAATCACGGGACCTTCGGTATCCACCTCGATGGGTATACGCTGAACACCCGCGTCCTCACTCGTGTTCGCATTGCCCACGAGGTCCACGCCTGGCGTCATGACGACAGTATACGTACCGTCCTCCGTGAGCTCGACGGAATAGGTATGGTTGCCATCCGCGTCGACGCCCCAGGCATCTTCGGACGTTGTTGCAGTAACGTCATTTCCCGCAGCGTCAGTTACCGTCACTTTCGTGCCGGTAGGTGCCGCCTCCGAATAGGGCACGAAGTGTTCCTCCGTCACCTTAAAGTCAAGAGTCACGCTCTGGTTATCGCCCGTGCGAGCGTACACGGTGCCCGCCGTATGATCTTCGCCATTAACTTTGAGGGGCTGGAACACCGGTGCTGTCGCATCGAATTCTGCCGTCCACACGTCGTGCACGTCGACGGGAACGTCGCTGGCACTCGCTCCTTCAAGATGGAAGTCGTACGTGCCCTCGCTCGGCAGCTGTACGCTATGTTCCCATACCCCCTCTTTTCCATCTGTTCCAGGAACAAACGTCCAAGCCGCAATGTCGTCTATCGTTTGTTCCTGCAAAGGGTTCCCGTTTTTGTCTGTGCCCGAAACAACGAGTTTCACGTTCGTCGTTTTGTCGTTTTCCGCACCCGAAGCAAACCCGCTATCGAGCACGCGAACGGTCACCTCGGCGGAACCGGACTCCGGAGCTGCCGTAACGAGCGTCTTGTCGGTAAGTACCTGATGCGTCTCGGTCGCATTCGATACAATGGTTGTGATTTCAGGCGCCTTTTGTTCAACCACTACATTGGTGTAATTATCCCCGAACAGATTTCCCGCTTTGTCCACAAGCGACACGGCTATGGTGTACGTTCCCTCTTCGTCGATGGGGAAGTAGGATGACGAGTCGTCACCATACTGGGACCATGGCGTGGAACTAACCTCTTGGCCATCCTTCGAAATCGTAACCTTCGATTCGTTTTGATCGAGAGACGAATCCGATGCGTTCAGCTCAAGGTATACGCCCTTGCCATTAAACAAGCCGCCGTTTTCGAGTGTTTTGCTGCCAATCTCCGCTATGTTGAGCACTGGCGCGGTGTTATCGATAATGAGTGCGTCGTTCGCCGTACCACTCTCGTCGGCACCAACGTACACGCTAGACTCGTTGCCCAACTGATCGACAAGCGTCAAAGCGATGCCGAGCGGCCCTTCAGACAAGTTCTCCACCGTCGCCACGTACTTGTTTGCCCCTGTCGCCACAAAGCCATCGGTAGTAGTACTCGTAACTGCGACAGACGACGCACCCGCATCGAAGAGTACGTCTTCCACCTCGATTGAGAGGGTTTTGCCGTTTGCATTTATGTAGCGGGGATTGTCTGGCGTCAAATCATCGGGATTAAGTTCCACATCGCCAATCTTTATTTTCGGGCTAGCGGGAGCATCCGCATCTATGTGCAACTCCGACTCGAGCGAGGCGCCCTCCACCGTAGCGTCCTTATCCGTACCATCTTTGGTGTACTGCACACCAGAAATGCTAAATTCCTTATAGGTTCCGGTCGCATTAAATGTAAGCGTAAGGTCCTTCTTCCCCCGCTCCACCGCGAACGCATCGCCCTCGCCTTCGACTTGGGCACCATCGAGCCTGAGAGAGGCACCTTCGGGCAGCTTGCTCTCGTCGAAGGAGAACGTCACCTTAGTCCCCTTGGCATAGAATGTTGTTGCATTGTCCCCCGAACCAGCTTTGGCGTGCTTGCCATCCGGACTCGACGCCTCCACCCGCAGCGTTACCTGCTCTTCTTCTTGCTGCTCGCTACCCTCAGGCTGCTTTTCCGCGTCCTTCTTCTCGTCGTCCTTGGCAGGTGTTTCGCTCTTGGTGTCGTCGGAGCTGCTCTCTCCCTCGCTCTTCTCTGCTGCGCTCTTCTCTCCCGTACTCTTCCCTCCGGAGCTCTTCTCTCCGGAGCTCTTCGAGCCGCCATCACCCGTGCTCGCATCGCCTGCCGTGGTTTCGCCCTCGATTGAGTTTTGCGAACCGTCGTCAACGTCGTCTGCCTGCTCCTCGGAGCCTTCAGGCTCGCTCGGTTGCTCGTCGGAATCGCCAGCGTTATCGGAACCCTCTTCGGGCGCATCAGCATCCGTGCCGGCTTCGCCCTCGAGTACGTTGCCACCAGTCTCGCCGTCTTCTACACCCCCGGCATTTTCGTTGCCGTCGTCAGCAGCATCGCCTGACGTCCCGCCGGCGCCTCCGCCGGCATCGCCATCGAGCGTCGCCACCGCACTTCCACTTCCACCGCCGTCGTCAGTGCCACTTGATCCCTCGAGCGATGTTTGGGCGCTCAAACCATTCGATTCCGCAAAAGCATAGTGCGGCGGCGTGGGAACAAGCGATGCCGCGAGGATAAGCGACATCGTGCCGTGCAGGACCTTACGGCCCGCCTCTTTTATTTGCTCCTCCAACGATCCCAGCGGAGGACGCTGCTCAGATGTGGATGGCCTTACCATGACATGCTCCTAACCAGCCGCAATGACTTCGCCAGAATTGATGGAGATAATGCTGCGCGTAACAACAAACGTCGACGATGCCCTGCCAAGGGCGCGCTCGACTTGCGTTGGCGCCTCATCACCCATCTGAATACGAGATTCAGGTTTACCATTTTTATAGTACCCGTCGGTGGACGTCACGAGCGTGGGAGCCTCGTCGGCCGCTTCATTTTCATTCGCATTTGAGCCTGTGGATACACGGGATACCTTACGCAACTTGGTATCCAATACCGTTTCGAGCTCGTCTTCCTTCGAGTCGGATGTTTTGACTTGTGCCTCGCGCACTTCGGCTCCCGCTGGCATCGTTCCCTCTGCCTTTGCTGGCGTACGCTTGCGCCTGCGTGCCGAAGAGCGCCGACTCGCACTTCCTTGCGACACGCCTCCCCGCTGACGCGCCTTTCCCGAAAGGTCGTCCATAACCCCACGGATGTCCTGCTTCACGTAGTACGCAATCGCAACGATTGCCAGCACTACCGCCAGCACAATAAACGCAATACCAGCGAAAAAGAGTATGGTTTGCAAACTCGGCATGTGTTATCCCTCCTTTTCGTCGGTATTGGACGGCTGCACGAGGGCATTCTTGTAAACACGCGTTATGTTTGCGCGCGCGTCCTCCTCGCCATTGATGATTTCGTCGTACAAGAAGCCGGCAGCGTCGCGATTGACCTCCACAAACGACGCCTCGTTCTTTGTGTTTTCGCATACGGTCGTGAGCATTGCGTCCGCACGCTCCTTACTCACACCCGCACGACGGAATCCCGTAAGATACGTGCTCGAGCTTACGGACTCGAAGGCAACCTGATAAATGCGCAGCTTTACGATGTCCTCCGAATCGGCGATGAGCGGCGCGGCGTCATCTGTGCCCACAATCGTTTCTTCCAGCGTGTTCCAGAACCTCTCGTAGTCATCGCTCGCGTCGGCGCCCTCGCGATTTGCCTTGGCCACCGATTCGTAGAACGAGCCGAGAACCTCGTATCGCTCGGCGGCGTTTAACTCTTTATCGCTAAGCGACTCCGGGTGGCTTTTGGCTATTCTGAACCAACGCATGGACTTCACTGCATTCTCGACGGCACCCTGACCCGTGGCCGCCTCTGTGGTGTTCTCGCCCGTGATGCTGCGCGCATCCATGTAGTCGTAGTACACGAGATACAGTATGCCGACGTCGTAGCAAAGCTTGCCATATCCGGGATTCGATTCAAGCTGCTGACCGTACGTTTGCCAAAGCTCCGTCCAACGACGCGCTTCCGTAACGGTAAACAGACTGTCCGCTTCGTAGAGGTCGATGAGCTTTTCGAACGTCTCGATGTTAGCAGGATTGACCTCAATAGCGCGCGTGTACAGCTCCTCCGCCTCCGAGGAATCGGCGCTGCGAGTATGTATGCCTTCTTCCGAAACCTCAACCTGTGCGTTGCGCTCTTCGGTGCTTGCGACGCTCGCCTCGTGTATGAGGGTATCGTAGCTCGAATTGCGAACCGCATAGCTCAAGATGAGGCACAGCACGCCAACGAGCAAGACGACTCCCGAGGCGATTACACGAAGGCGAAAACCTCGAACCTTGCGACGTTGTGCTTCACGGTATTCCTCCGTTAGCTCCTCGTAGTGTTCGAGGTCATTGCGCATCTCGGCAACAGTTTGGTACCGATTGGCCGGGTCGACCTGTGTAGCCCTTTGCAGAATGTGCTCCAGGCCTTCCGAAAGCTGTCCGTTCCACTCGCGAATCGGACGCATCTCGAATTCAATGACCGATTTGCCCGTTTCGGTTTTACGTGTGCGCGGCGTGTGGCCAGTAACCAAAGAGTAGAGCGTCGCGCCCAACGCATAAATATCGGCTCGGGTGTCCACCGGCACGACGCGATGGATTTCCTTGTCTACCTGTTCCGGCGCGCCATAGCCGCCCGTACCAATTACGCGCGTATCGCTCGGCCCGGAAGGCAGCAGCTCCATGGAGATGCCAAAATCGATGAGCTTTACCGAATCGTCGCCCCGCAACATGATGTTGGAGGGCTTCATGTCGCGATACACGACTGGTGCGGACAATCCATGCAAGTACTCGAGCACCTCGCACAGCTCGATGCCCCATTCGATTACGCGCTCCTGCTCGAATGGGGCACCCTGCTGACGCAACACCTTGTTGAGTGCCGTGCCGTCGATGAAGTCCATCACTACAAAAATCGACGCGCCGGTATCGATAATATCTACAACGCGAGGAATTGCCGGATGATCGAGGCGTTTAATGAAGTTGGCCTCGTCGATAATGGCTTGGCGGTTTGCGGCTCCTTGCGAACTAACCGCAGACGGCCGGAACTCCTTGATTGCCCACATCTTGTCGAGACGCTTGTCGCGACCAAGCCACACGTACGACATCCCTCCGCGGCCGATGGAGGTAAGAATCTCGTACTTGTTATCGATTACACGACCGACGCCCGTCTCCGCCATCACGACTCATCCCTCTCAACACGCGTAGGAAGATCCGCGTCGTCGGGTTCCAGCATCGTCGGCGCGTCGTCGTCCGGTTCGACCATCGTCAGCGCGTCGTCGTCTTGGGGGTCCAGCATCGTCGGCGCGTCGTCCGGCTCGACCATCGTCGGCGCGTCGTCGCCATCCGGCTCTTCATCGTGAAGCATGGTGATGGGGTCGTCGTCCACATCCACATCGCGTGCGACACGTGCCGCATCCGCGCCAAGCTCTTGCGCTCTGGCAGCCGGGCCTGCCACAGCTTGCGACGCAAGTTGCGAGGCAACCTGCCCGCGGCTTTCGAGCTCGGCCGAAACGCATACCACCGTGAGGTTATCGGTTTCTCCATGCGCAAGATCGTACTGCAGCATTTCACGACACGCTCGGTTCAGTGCGTCCTCATCGTGATGGTTCACGCCTTGGAAAAACGATGCCACTCCCACGTCTTCGGCCTTTCGATACGCGCCGTCGCATGCGAGCACAAACAAGTCGTTTGGCGTACATGTTCCACGATAAAACACTGGACGGAGTAGCCCCTCAGTACCCACGGATTGCAAAATAACGTGGCCTTGCTTGAAGTTCTTGGCTTCCTCGGGTTTCAATTCGCCTGACGCAAGCATCTTGTTGAGCAACGTTTGATCCACGGTAACCTGGCGAACACCACGCGGAGCAATTTGGTACAACCTGCAGTCGCCCACATGACCAACAATGTAGCGCCCCTCGCTCACCAGCATGCCCGTAAACGTGGTGCCCAGCTTTCCATGGTGCTCACGGCCATAGTTTTGTATCACTTCGTTAAGATTATTGAGCAATACGCCCCACACCGTTTCGACCATATCGAAGTTGAGGGGCCGAGTTACGTCCATGTTCTGAAGAAGGGTTGGCAGCTCGTCGGTAAACCACTGGGCAAACCGATACGCTACAGTAGCGCTTGCAAGCTCGCCTGCCTGCAATCCTCCCACACCGTCGCACACAACCGCCATCAGCACTTCACCAAAGGCCGTGTTGGCAACTTGAATGCAGCAAGCATCCTGATTGGTCCGTCGCTTCGAACCCTTATCGGTGCAAGCGGCAACATATGCCATTGCATGCTCCTTCCCCCGGACGTCGCAAACCCCTTGCATCTCCTTGCGACGCTTCCAACTCACAAACACAAAGCTATTCAAACTTGCTTACAGCTAAGTATATGGTACAGGAAAAGGTTATGTGGCTGAAACTTGTCTTTCGGTATACGGTCGTTTAAAGCATATTTGGCTTTGTTATATGCACATTCGGCCTGTTTCCCAACTATTCTTTGGCATCAAAAACCCGCCCCCGAAGCACGTACGTCGGGGGCGGGGTTCCAAAGAAATCAAACACTAAAGAATCTCAAACTCCACTGCGTCCACGTAGAACGTGTCGCCTGGGCACAACCGCACCCGCGTATTGGGCGTTAGCTTCCTCCCATCGTACGTAGTCCCATTCTTCGAACCGACGTCCCACACGTACACATCCCCGCGCTCGCAACAAACGCATGCATGATTTCGGCTCACACCCGTCTCGCCCAAAACACACACCTCGCAGGCCGAACTCCTGCCCACGCGAAGCGTCGTACCCTCCCCCACTTCGAATCGCTCTCCCGTGGACACACGAAGCAGCTGACGGGTCGAGCGGCGAGCCGCGCCAGCTTCGCCAGACGCCGAAACCTCAACTTTGCACGACGAGCGCAAAAACGCGCGTAGCGAATTAAGCGAGAACACACCGTCTTCTCCCAAAACGAAATCCGAAAGGTGTCGCGAAAGCTCTGCGGCATTAGGTGAACAAAAACGCAGCCGCTCGGCATCCCCCAGCATCTCGAGCAGCACGAGCGGACTTCCGGGCTTATCTATGCAACTCTCCGCAATGGGCACGAACACGAAATGTAGCTCGCAGGTCGCACCCACAAACACATACGCGGGATCGAACACCATGGTGGCGAAGCGGTTGCCTCCGTTGACGCAAAACGTCAGCGCCTCCGCGAGACTCACAAGCATGCGGGTAATCCCTTCAACCGTAAGCTTCGTTCGCCGCACGAAGCTCTTAAGGCTCGTCAAACCCGTCACGTCATAAAACAACATCGTACTGCCAGCCCTCCTTCCGTGCTCGTATCGAAACGGCAGGAAATTCTTGTGCGTAGAAGACAAAAGCCAACGAAGGCACCGAGAACTCACTGCGTCATTGCGTCTGAGCGAAACGACCAGCTCGCGCGCATGGCTTCGCCCGTTCCTCGTAAAACGAAGCTTCATGCAATCCTCCTAGCACCCGCATTCCACGAGAGACGCCTCCCCGTGAGGCCACTCACAACAAGGCAACCAACGATCCGCTCACAAGACATTCGTCTGCCAATAGCTGTGCAAACGTGATGTTGGGATCGAGCAAACAACCCGATGACGGGCCCTCCATCAACATGAGCTCGCACTTGCTTGAGGTTGAGTAGCGTGCCCGCTCGCGCGTGCCCAGAATGTGTGACATGAGCTGTGCACCTTGGGAAACTGTAACATCACACGACACACGAAAGTCATACGTCGCTTGGTTCGCTGGAAGCAGCACCTTGAGCAGCAGCCTGTTCCGCATAGCATCACCTCAATCCTCCCAGTTCGCCAATATCGCCTCGTTTTCGGCAATGCAATGCTTCTCCGCAGCAATGCGCTCGCCGAGTTCTTGTATGCGCCACAATATGCAGCGAATGGCGTCATCCAAGTCCTGCACAACCGAATCCTCGAAGCCCCTCCCATGGGCTTCGTCCATGCGCACCGAGGCACGACGAGCCAATCCGCATTCGGCCGCATGCGCGATGCGTCCGATTCGTTCCCGCCTATACCCCAGCTGACACAGGAAGTCGTCCTTTCCGCACGCAATCTCACGCTCGAGCGACCATAGGTCATCGCGGTCGCGCTCGATGGCTCCTATCGTTGCCCACGAATTCTCTATGGCGCATTCGTGCTCCCATCGCTCCATGGCTCACCTCACAGCGAATTCGCCAAGGCGTCGAGCTGTGTCCGCAGCCCTCGTGCCTCGTCACTTATACGGTCGACGCTTCGCGCGAACTCGTCGTCGCGAACCCACGCACGCACGTACATACCTTTTATTTCTTCTTTTGCTTGCCACTCCTCATCGGAAACCTGACGGTACCGATGCACGATGTCGTCCTGATAGCCGCCAAGACCAAGGCCTCCAAGGGCGCGGTTCACCCTGTCCCACGCATTCCAACGCGAAGGATCGTAGAGTCGTGCCACCTCGATGGCATCGATTGCGCTCAGCACATGTTGGAGGCTCTCGTCCGTAAGGTCGTGCACCTGCCCGGACGAAACACCTGTACCAGAATGGCCAGTCTCGCCATGTGCCCCAATCGAGGCGCGCGTGGCGGCACACGCCCGCAACACCTTGTTTATGTACGAATCTCCAAAACCAAACGAAGCAAGCAACGACTGCAAGCCCACCACGTTGAGTGCCCCGATTGCGGAACCCGGACCTGCCAATCGCAAAAGCTCCACCCCCAAAAGCGACACAATCCACGAAGTGGTGTCGCGCGTATTGAAGGACCCATTTCGCAAAAGCGGTGCCAATCCCGGCTCGGGCAACACAACCTCGCCCGTAAGGAGCGTGGTTTGCATGAGCTCAAGAAGCAAGTCGTGCACCAATCCCTCGGTTTCGGGATAACTCGTCACATAACCAAGCAGGCAACCAAGACCCTCCGGATTATTCCGCAGCGCCGCAACAAGATCACCATCGCCCAAGCCGGCACCAAGTGCCTCCGCCAAGAACGTACCAATCGTCTCGCGATCGTGTGGAGACACGTTGCGATCGAGCCATACGGTAAAATCGCTAATCCGTTGCGCCGCGGCACTGCGCTCTCCACGTTCACCCAATCGAAGATCGTCGGTAAGCAAACAGTTCACCACGTGGTTGCGCGCGTAGTCTCCTTGCAAATGGCTTGGCCTAATGCAAATGTTCTCGCCCGCCACGGAGTTAAGAAGCGGACTCACGAAGTCTCCCTCGGCGAAGTAGTTGCGGATAATACCCGAACGCTCGCCAATACGCTCGCCATATGCGTCAACAAACTCGGAGCCAAAGCCCTGCCCGTCAAACGCGACGCAACGTGCCACATGGTCGCTCGTAACGGCAGTGTACATCGCCTTGTTTCCGCCTTTGGAGTGCCCCGAAACCACGACGTCGAACCCCGTCTGCTGCGCAATGTATTCCGTGAAGGCTCGCGCACCAATTTGCTGAGACGTATCGGAGGTGCTTAGGCCAAGGGCGTTGTCGTACCATTCGGTTCCGTCCTCGTCGGTGCCGGTACCTCGAAACACCACGTACGGCACACCCTCCGCATCACGCAAACACACGCTCCGCGCGCCCATGCGCTCATCCGCATCGAAGTCGTACACCTGCAGCATCGCCAGCTCGCTGTTTTTGTCACTCAGCACACCTTGAACCAAGCGGTCCCAGTCCTCACGCGTAGTATGTACACCGGCGAGGCTTTCGGCATCGAAAGATCCGCCCTCGCTCTCCAGCTCGGAAAGAAGCTCGTAGAGGGAAACGCTATTGCCACCTTGGCACGACTCCCTCATGCGCTCGTACACCTTGTCGCTGTAGAGAAGCGCGTTGATGACGCACAAATCGTCGTCGCTCAAGCTTCCGTAGCCCTGCTCGCCCATCTATTCCTCCCATCCCTGCGACGTCCCCACAATGGCCATGTCCCAATCCTCACCACGTTTGCCATCGCGCACAATGCTTTGAGCCTCGTCAAGCGTGATGACGTCACCAGAAGGACCGCGCAACAACCGTCGCAGGAAGAACCCCGCTTGGATTTTGCGCGTCGCAAGCGCACACGAGAGGTTCGTGGCGCACTCCCGATACGCCTTTTCGTCGAGCTTCGTGTCGTGTGCGATGTACACCCAGGCGCTAGGAGCAACATGGTGGCTTAGCTCCTCAACGGACATGTTGAGTCCCACATCATCACCAAGCTGTACGTTGGCAACAGTCACGTCACACACTGCCTTTGCCCCAGTTCCCCCATACACATCTTGGAGCACGCCCCACACGAGTTCCTCGAGCTCGTCGGCACGTACCTGCGAAACCAGGTCGTCCGTGGGAGGGGCATCGTTTCCCAGCCACCGAGAAGCAACAACGATTCCCGCGAATGCATCTCCTTGCGGCTTCGCCCGCATGCGCCAAAGCTTCGTACCGAACGACGGTGACTCTAGCTCTAGCACCGTGAAGGGCGTGTTGTACTTCTCCTCAAGGTGGTCGAGCATCTGGGCGGCATGAGAAAGCACGTTTGAGTCGCGCGCGCTCACACCGTCGCGTTCCATAGTGGAAATCTGCTCAGAGGGCCACCCAAGGTCCTTTGCAATATCGACGAGACGTTCCTCGTCCGCATACGCTACCTGTGCATGCGCTTGCGTTAAACCCGCAAGTGCCGGCGTCGAGCATCCAGCAGCGGCCATGCTTGCAACCAGCGCGGCCAAGACGGATGCCATCATCTTTTCGTTCGTGCCTCTTTTCATTGAATCCTCCTCGCCGCTTCTCTGTCGGCCTGTTCATATTCCTCAAGAGCCTTCGCAAGCATTGCGTCGCAGCACCCCGCACAATAGCTGAGCGATGCGGCGAGCCACACCGTTGCGACGCTTAGGTCCGAAAGAGCACGAGCTCCCGCACCCCTGCTTACCGAAAGGTTTCCTGGATCAAGAACGTCAACCGATTCCCGAATCTCGCTACGCATCGCTGCCAGCCGGCTGCGAATTTGCAGCATCTTGCCCCTGTTCACCACAATCTCGTTTGCCATGTGCACCCCCCACTCGTTCCTACTCGTAACGGTCAATTGCTTCAATATCTGCCAAAAAGCTGTTGGCCAGGCCATCGATGCCACCCGTCACCGCAACCAACGCATTCGAAGCCTCACGCAGTTGCGTCGAAACCTCGTCGAGCGCCGCTTTGGTGGGATCGCTCACGAGAGCACCCGACTCATACACACGCGTTATGAGCGCCGACAGGTTCGCCGCATACGAGCCCAGACGTCTCGAGACTCGCGTAATCTCCATCGCCCTGCCCGCCATCTCGCCGGAGTCCACATAGAGGTCTTGTGCCATCTCACTCACCTCCCTTCGTATGAGTAAAGGACGCCTCAACCAAGCGCACCGCCTTAACGCTGCCACGCACCACCAAGAAGCCATCCTGCGAGAACTGCGCTTGCCGATACTCTGGAAGCGCACGCGCGAAGCGAAACGTCGTTTGGTCGGCAAAGCCGCTGCCCGCCCACACGCCGTTGCCATATGCCGATACGACGCGATACCAGTCCGAATACAAGCCTTTGGTGCGCCAGTGTTCCGTAGCAAAGACGAACGAACGCTCGGCGGCATCGCGCTCCTGTGCGACGTATGCTTCGAACATCGCCCGCTCCTCTGCAGGAAGAGAGTTCATGGTTTGCACGATGCTCGTACACACGACGACGCGCGCGCATGCGCCTCCACTCTCGAGCTCGCGAACGAAGCTGCAAACCTCGTCCGCATCCTGAAGCACGCGAGCGTCGTTAACCAAACCGAGCACATGCTGCGGGTCAACAAAGCAAACGTCCTCCCGACCCATTTGGCCCCACGCTTCGCACATGCCCCGCAAATAGCTTCCAATCGCCTCGATGTCGTCACCGAGCACCAGCATGGTGTTCGAGGCCCCGAAGTCGAAGAACACGGGCGCTACTTCCTCGCGCAAGAAGCCCACGGGAACCAAACGGCTATCCGTTCTGGTCACCCCAGGTTCCATGTGTTCGTACGTCACGTGCTCGGGAAGGACGGGAATCGCGGGGGCACGCAAGTTGGGCGCCTCATGCTCGCATCGCAAAGCAAGTGCCTCGCACAGAGCACGCTCCTCATCCCTCGTCTCCGCAATGCGCACGCCTTGGAACTCAAGAATGCGTTTGTCTATGCGCACAAGCCCACGACGCTCCCCATGCGGAAGTCCTACGTGCCTCGTATCGCCCCCCAAAATCGTCGCGTAGTCGCCCTCGTCGTTAAGCATCGCAACGATTGCCATTCCGAAGTTCGCCTTGAGGCGCATCCGTGGCGTTCCCGCACCCATCGCGGTTACAATAAACGACATGCCATAGCGCGGTGCGTCTCGCGTAAGCGCCACCAACCGGTCCTCAAGCGACGAGAACACATCCAGAAAGGCCCCGAGATTCGCTATTGTTACCACGACGTGCGGCAATGCGCTTACATCCACCTTTTGTTCCATGCATTGATTGCGCCGACGCAACAGCTCCTTCTCGAGCATGCGAATTAGGTTGTTCACCCGCTCCTCGTCGTCCGAACGCGCCATGCCACCCACCTGGGGAAGCGACTCGAGCGCTCGAAGCTCCCCCGGTCCCGCGTCGATTCCGTACACCCACAACGAGTCCGCCCCATGGTTCGACGCGAGCGAAAAGAGCATCGCCGCAAGCAAACCGTCCACATCGGAGGCGGGCGACCCGTACATCATTACGTTTCCCGCACATGCAAGGTCCACCTCGAAGCGCAGCTTGCGCTGCCGCTCGGGATCGTCGAGCTCGCCCACCACGCACGTCATGCCACTCGGCGTTACGTCACCGTAGCGATCGCGAAGATCGGCAAGCGTTACCAATGCGGGCACCGGCGCCAACCACAACGAGTGTGCCTGGCACTTGGTAGTTTTCGCGCATTCTTCGATTTGCTCGAGCACAACATCGAGCTCGGAGCGCTTCCCAATCGCGGAGCGCGGCATAACGCGTTGCGTTGCCACCACTTTTCCCTCGGCATCAAGAAGCTCCACCATTTGGTCGCGACGCTGCTCGAACTGCTTCGTCGCCACATAGGTACTTCCCGCATACGCCGCTTGGCCACAGGAAAACGACTCGTTGTATCCCACCAGCAGATAATACATACCCGGTCGCACGATGGATGCGGCGTCGTCACGCCGAAGCATTTCGCGCGAGTCCGCGACGTCCGAAACCTTGAGCGACACCTTAGCGCGGGCGTTAGACCATATTTGATCATCCACAACACCCGAGGGCTTTTGCGTTGCGAGGATGAGATGGATGCCGAGCGAGCGCCCAATGCGCGCGGCCGAAACCAGCTCCTCCATAAACTCAGGCTCTTGTTGCTTAAGCTCGGCAAATTCGTCTGCCACGACGAAAAGATGAGGCAGGGGCTGTGTAAGCATACCTTGGCGAAAGAACGAGAGGTACTTATATATATCCATGGTGGACTCTCCGGTGCGCTCGCATGCCTCGCGCAACAGCCGCTGCCGTCGTCTGAGCTCGCTTTGCAACGATACAAGCGAGCGGCGGATTGCGTTGCCATCGAGATTGGTAATCGAGCCCGCAAGATGCGGAAGACGATGACGCTCGTTTTCGAACGCGCCCGTAAGACCTCCACCTTTGTAGTCGATGAGCACGAAGGAGACCTCCGTGGGAGCATATGTCACACAGAGCGAGAGCACGTACGTAATGATGAACTCAGATTTTCCCGAGCCCGTAGTTCCCGCTATGAGCGCATGCGGACCGTGGATGTTCTCGTGCAAGTCGAGGTACGCCAACTCACCACGTCCGTCAACCCCCACACACGCCTGTAGCGAGTGAGACGCATCATGCTCGGCCCATCTCTGGCCTATGTTGAGATGCTCCACGCTCCCCGCCTCGTACATCTCCAAAAAACGAAGGGACTCAGGCATCACCTGTTGTCGCTCTCCTGCATCGAGACGGGCTCGCGCAAGGTTGAGGGCAAACTTGCGTGCATGCTCGCGCGAAACAAACACGTCTGGATCGAAGGGCGCCAGCGTACCGGAAACGTCCACGCGCTCGAACATGCGAGCGCGTCGGTCGTGCGCGACGTCCGCACCATCGAGGCTGATGCCAAGGCCGATGCCTCCCTTAGGCATGAGGTCGATGAGATATGCGCATTCGCGCGGTAGGTCGCGCAGGTCACGGCCCACGTAAACCACCGAGAATCCGTGATTCGTTCGCAGTTTTATAATTCGAGCGATTGCCTCCGATCGCTCGGCGAGGGCAATGTTCGCACATACGATGAGATAATACGTGCCGAAGTCTCCCAAAACCTCAGCTCTCTCGCCAGCTCGAGCCGCAAGCTCGGCCTCGATAAGCTGATCGAGCTCCACCATGCCCGCATAATGCAGCGCTACGAGCCTTTGCGCACCGCGCGCGTCGTAGAAGTGTTCCAACGAATCGAGGAAATCCCATTCCTGGCGCTCGCGCTCGTCAGCCACGAGCATCACCTTAAGATCGCGGTAGCTGTACAGCGCACATGCCTGTACAACGAGTCCGCGCACGAACCCCCACGCCTGCGCTCTCTCGCCCAACACACCGGCCACATAGTGCTGTGCCGCGTTGAATGCGAGAGGAACGTTGCGAAGCGTTGGCGGATTACGTGCCAGGCTTGCCACCCTATCGAGCATGGGATCTTCCACGAGCGTGAACCGCCGCTTCGGCCACGTGACCTCAGCCCTCACGTTGGCATCACCAATGCCCACGCGCAGCTCCATGAAGTCGTCGTGTACACTCGTTCGGTTCATGAGCAAGGGAGAGAGGCTCGCCGCACGCTCGAGCAACTCGACTACCGGCCTGCGATTCTCTGCGAGAATTTGCGCCTGATGCTCCGTTTCCCGCGCGAGCACATTCTCGATTCCATCCAGGTATGCCACGTACGTTTGGGCACGCAGCATCTCGTCGCGTCGAGTTCGCTTGCGCGTATACGAGCGCGAAACGAGCGGCCAAATGACGGAGCCACCCACCATGGCAACCGCCATCGCAAGAGAAGGTGCCACCTGCAGCACGGCGTCCCCAGCCATCATGCGTGAGATTGAGCTCATCGCCATGAATACGGATGAGATCCCCATCAAAAAAGATGGTCCTATTTGCATAAGAGCGGGCTGGCGGTCCTCCTCGCACTTTGCAGGCGGGTCGTCCACCTCGAGCACGAGAGGATGTATGGACTTCGTGAGACGCGGGGCGGGGTAAAACGGCGCGCGTTCTCCGTGGCCTTCGTCTCCGCTCGCATGCGAATCGCCAACATAGGTAACCTCCGCCGACGGCACGGCGTGCGCGCCATCCCGCAACCCAGCCAGCTCGTTTGTTTCGTGCTCGAGTGGAACGAGGCCGTCGACGCGTGAGAACGATACGTCCTCGGGATGGTTGATGCACAAGAGTCCCTTGCCCACGCACATCGTTACGTCGAGTATTTGAACCACATCACCCGGCTTGAGTTCAACCGGCTGAGCGGGCACGAGGCGCCGGCCGTTAAGGTACGTGCCGTTCGCACTCTGCAAATCGCATACTTGAAACCCGCCATCACGCACGCGAATGCGCGCATGACGCATGGAGACCAGTCGATTGTGATAGCGGACGGTGCTTGCCCGTCCACGACCAACTTCGATTTCCACGTCCTGCGTCACCCGCAGCACGGAGAAGTCGCTCATGCCAGGCCTCACCGGACGCACATGAATTGTGATGATCTCGTCGGCGCGGCGCACGTAGCAAATGCACTCGTCGTCTGAAGCGAGCGAAACGTAGTTGTTTTCGCGCGTGGGATCGCTTTGAAGCACAATGCTCGCGTCCGCAATCGCTCTGAGCACGACAGCTGGCCCACCCGACTCGATGCAGCACCAGGCGTCGTCGTGCGCCGCCCGTGCCGCTGGCCCCAGCCATAGCACAGACTGCATCGTGCCGTCGAACGTATGCGTATGGCACACGTCATTCGCGCGTACGGTTATGAGTAGTGTATGTGCCATGGTTGCCTCCTTGGGAGGGCCGTGCACTGAGGGCAACCCAGCGCAACGCCCTAAACAATGATCAAATCGAAAAGCGGCCCGGAGGAGCTACCGCACGCAGTTCCACAGGAACGAGGACGGCTCGGGCACGGAGACCTCCGGGCCGCGTAAGGCTTTGACGCTTCCTTAAACCGCGCACCGCACGGCCTTGCAAAGCGTCCTACCTCATGCGGACATTACATACCAGCGGCAATGCGAGCATCGGTATCCTCGAGTGCCGCCGCAGTGGTATCGAGCGCACGCGCAATCTCGTCGATGAGCTCCTTGGCCTTAACGAAGCCAGGACGAAGCTCGCCAAAGCGCGCAGAATATGCTCGACTTGCCTCGCCTTCCCACTCGCTTTGCAGCTGGGTGAGGAGCCGATCCATCTTGCCGATGACGTCTTCGACGTGTCCCGCCTCCACGCGGTACTCGTTCGCACGCGTCCGCATTTGATCCGGGGTGATCCTGATTTGTCCTGCCATGGTGCTTCCTTTCTCTTTGCTAGGGCGACCCTGTGTCTCCCTATACAACTGATGGATACGCTGGTTCCTCAGCGTCTTTACGTCGCCGCCACATCGCATGCCCTGCAACGCCCATACCAACGAACAGGGCGACGAGCGTCGATTCGACGACGAATGTGCTTACGTAGAGCGTGCCTGAGCGCCGTGCGACACGACCGTTGTAGTCCGCCACGCGCACACATATGCTGTGAGGTGCAAACGCACGCGATGGCAGCACGAAGGAGTAGGTACCCGTGGAGATTCCCGCCTCGTTCACAGGTGCTCCAGAGCCCACGGACCGAACCTCAACGGGCTCGCCATCGACTAGCACCTCAACCTCATCGCCACAACTGATGTCGTCCGTCACATGGAAGGTTACCGACCGTTCCGCACCAACCGTTATTCCCTGCCGTACGTCGAGGTCGTCAATAACGGGGCCGAGCTCATCAAGTGTGAAAGCAACCGTGGCGCTCTTATCTGCCGCGTCGTTGCGTCCGGCATCGGATGCCCAGTAACGGCTGGTCGTGTTTGCATTGTTTGCCGCGTCGACCGACCCCACGTTTATGCGATACAATCCCTGGCCATCACCCTCGCCAATGGCTCCCTCCCCGAAGTTGCCACTGCGGATGGTGTACACGTACTCCGCCCATCCTCCATAGGCGTTGAAGTCACTGGGATCGCTCAATGCTTGAAGGCTATACCCTGCATCAGTCGCCTTTGGCCGAGCCCCACGCTCGTCTTGTACGAGCTCTTCCGGCGCGTTGGCGTAATCGCGAATCACACTATGATCCGCCTCGCTCCTGGCACCGCTCACGTTAATTTCGTGCACCACGATTGTTGGCGCCGTTGCCAGGGGCAGCACCGCGTCCGCGTCCGAGGTTTCACCACCCTGGCGAACAAGCCCTGCCATATCCTCAACAAAGAAGTTCGAGCCAAAGCGGTTGAGCGAAAAGGTTACGTTTGCAGGCACCCCCTCGTTACCGGCGAGGTCGCGCACTTTCGCAGTGAGAACATACACGTCATCACTGGTTACCTCGAAGCCTCCCGCAGCTTCGGCAAACGCACCAAAGTCCTCAAACGTAACGGTAGCTCCCCCACTCGCAACCTCCTCCCGCTGGCCAAAGCGCCCCGTGTTGCCACGACTGGCAGAGTTTGCGTCCCGCATCCCCCTTAGTTCGTACGACCAGCCCGCCTCACTAGCGTCGAAGTTGCCCGATGGTCCGTCGTCGAACACGAGCGCGGGCGACACCGCACCCGAGAACGCGCGCTCGCCGTTAGGTCCCACCACGTTGAGTACCTCCACCACAGGAGGCGTGAGGTCAATAACGAAACCACGCTGCTCGTAGGGTGCCGCCTCGTTGCCCGCCTCGTCCTTCCCGCTCACCTTGAGTTCGCAGTCCTTTGCCTCGCCTACGTAGCTCACGGTACATACGTGATCGTCGTTACCCGCATCATGCCAAGCGCCCACTGCCCCTACGGCACCCGCATCCACCTTGTAGTCGCCCGCCCGGAAGTTGTGCTCGTGCACCACCACGGTAGCCTCGCGCGTCGTACGAAAGTAATACTGCCCGTTCGCATAGTTCGCTTCCGCCAAGTCGTGGTCCCACGTTACGGTTATACGTGGAGGGGTTTTATCTATGGTGAACTCGCCCACATCCACGCGATTCGAGGGATGGTTTGCAACATCGGCAAACGAAGCGGTGATGGCATAGTGACCATCTGTTGCAAATGCATGCTCATACGTCCACTGGGGGTCGTCTCCCTCGAAGGCTCCCACCCGCACTTCTTCCACATGCTCGGATCGCTGTGGCGTCGCGTCATGCGAAGTAACGCGAACCACGACCTCGGAAGGACGAAACGCCCGTAGGTACGCAAAGTTACGTTCGCTCACGCTTACGCGCGCCATCTGTGTGCTCTTGGAGATGCTGCCCTCTGTTACACCCTCTACAGAAACCTGCGGGGCAATGCCGTCGTAGACAAGCCCCGCTGGCTCGCCACTACCGTTGAGCAAGGCTTGCTCACCCTCGTCTACGCGCTCGGCCACAACCTCGCCCCGTCGGTTGAGCGTCCAACTCCTGCGGTTGCCCGCTATGTCGGCCACCTCGAACACGATGTTGCGCTCGAAGGCATCCGCCGCATGGGTGTTTCCTTGCTGCGCAAGCCGAACGGAGACCCTTGCCTGGGCACACCCACGCTCGACGGCATCACCAATGCTGTACTCACCATCCGGATCGTAGAGACTTACGCCATCGATGCCGAATTCATCAGCAACCTCAAACACGATTTCGGTGGGCTGATTGAAAAACTGCACCTCGCCGTGCTCGCCCGCAAGCTCCCCCTCATATGTTGCAACCGGACGCGTGCTCGTAGACACACCCACAATGCGTGGCGCCTCCAGGTCCACCACAAAGCGCTCGCCTTCCACGCGCGTACGATTCCCCGCCTTGTCGAGAGCATCGACCGAGGGCGAGATGTGCTCGCCATGCGAGAACTGCACGACTCTGCTGCGCCGAACCTCTCCCGTGGAATCGGGCCGCTCGCACGTCCATCCGATGCGCTCATCACCCTGCAGGGCAGCCCCATCCCAAGAGAGCGTGGTTGCCTCGGCATCGAGGTTGCGGTCGCGCACGCTCACCGGCACATCGAGGGGAACGTGCACATACTTCGTGTTCTCGAACGTCGTGTAGGACGAGGGAGCGAACCCTACCTCGACTGCCGGCGCCTCGAGATCGACCACGAACGAGTCGTCGTATCCGACGGCACTCCCACACATCGCGTCGCGTCCTGCCAAGTCGCGTCCCCATACGCGAAGCTCGTACGCCCCGTCGCGCGCAAAGTCCACCGTGCACACGTGCTCGTCGGGCTTGTTTTCGTTTGGCACGTGCCATCGCGAGACATGCGGCACGTAACCATCCGCCACATCGCGGGCGTCCACCTTAACGAAGTAGCGCTCGTCGTCACCCCAGTTATGCTCCACAATAGTAATGGTGGCCTTGCGAGGCTCGGCGTGATAGCGTCCCCGACGGCTGGCAACCGGTGCGTACGAGACGCGTATGACGGGATTGGTCGTATCTATTGCAAACGGTTGCGACACGTACGGCTTCATGCGATTGTTGGCGCCATCGACGGCATCGACGAGCAGCTGATACGATCCGTCGTGCTCGAAGGGCACCTCACACCTATACCAGTCGTCGCCTTCTTCCTCGAAGAGCGAGGGGGCAATGGCATGCATCCGCTCATCTTCGGTAACGTAGCGCACCTCGAGAGACTTCATCGACTCCCAGTTGTGCTCGCGCACACGTACCACGGCCATGCGAGGAGAGCGATAATACATACCCTCGTGCTCCTCGGGATGCCCCTCATCTTGCACGAACGTCACCTCGCACTCGGGCGCGGTCGCGTCGATTGAAAAATGTTGCACCACGTCGGCAGACGCATTACCAACAACGTCCGTCATATGTGCGAGCAGCGTATAGTCGCCATCTTGTGCGACGTTAAGCGTTGCCTCCCAGCGACCCGTCACGTCATTGCGCTTGAAGTCGCGCGCACGAAGCGCCTCCATGCGTTTCTCGGCTTCACCTGCCTTGGGATTGCTGAGCATCCACGAGGCGACGACTTGGTCGGCGTACGCAACGCCTTGGTGACGGAGCACATGCGCGAAGCTTGTCTCATCAATAGATACCACCATGTCGCGAGGCGTGGCGTACACACATCCCTCCTCAGCGCCGCGCACCTCTACCACCGGCGCCACGGTATCGAGCAACAGCACGAGCGGGTAGACGGGACTCTCTTCGGCATCCAGGTACACGGCGGCATTCGCACCCGTATGCTCCTCGCCCGCATCGCACACAATGCCCTCCTCGGCTATGCTCCATGTTCGCCAATTGCCGGCAAGGTCAGTAGCACGAACCTCGACCTCGGAGGTAAACTCGCCGCCCTCTCGAAGCGCGAGCGTGAGGGTAGCCTGCGTATCGCCAGCCGTAAAGCCGCCTTGGCTGACCTCGCACACATCGCTAGGATTCACCTCGATGCTCGCCAGCCCCTTGTCGTCACGCACGAACAGCCGCACGCTCGCATCGTGTGCAAAGAAGAGCGATACAAGATCGGCGTCAACCGCCACCACGTCGGGCGTCACATGCTCCGCCTCCACAGTTGGCGCCGTCGCGTCAACCACCACCGGCACGACGAGCGATCCCGTCGCAACAGTGTTTCCTGCCCAATCGCAACCACTTATTACGAGCGGCGCATCAAACGGGACGTAATGCGGCAGTTCGAGACGCCAGACATCGCCTTCGCGCTCCCAGCCCCCATACGAGACGCCCCCTATGCGCAAACTCTCTGGATCCAAATGAGCGTCGCACACCTCTACCACAACACTTGGCCTTGCCTGTACGTGCAACGCCCCACCAAACAAATCGGCGTCGTCAAGTTCCGTCCCGTCGTACAGAACACGTGCCGTTGGTTCGCATGTATCGACCACGACGCTCAGCGGCAACTCTAAGCCATCCCCCGACCAAGTCGGCTCACGACCGAATGCGTCGGTCCCCTCAAGAATCAGCTCGTAGTCGCCGTCGCTTTCGCATGGCACCTCGTACGTTAGCACGCCACCCTCAGCCAAGGCCTCAATTGATTTGCCATTGAGGGTAAGGGACAGCTCGTCTGCCGCATCCACGTCCTCCACGACTACCGTGAGCGTGCGGGCATCTCTTTCATGCAGCACGCCATCATGTACCACGCCCTCGTCCTCGCAGTCCCATGTGGCACGGTAGCGGGGCGCAACCGCATCAATCTTGACGTTCTCGAATGCCAGCTCGTCTGTTTTTCCCGTCACGCTCGTCACGCGCACGCAAATTCGACCGTAGAGACCATCGGGCAGAGTCGCCTGGGCCTCGTACGCGCCATCATCGCGCACGACGAAGTCTAGCGGCTGTGCGCATCCGTCCGCATCGAGCAGGCCACCATCTGCAAGTTCGGCCGCGCTACGGAGCACGACGACGAGTTCCCCGCTTGCAAAGCGCTCGTTCGATACGAGCTCGGCATCACCTAGGCGTACCTCCCAACTCAGCTGGTTTTCGTCGTCTCCTACGCCACCGTCTGCCTCGCCATCAGGGTTTTCGCTTTCGCCGTCCTCATCGGCATGGTTTTCGCCACCGTTGGCCGTATCGCCGTCGCCCTCGTCGTCCCACACATCGCCTTCGTTATTCTCGTCATGGCTCTCATCACCTAAGCCATCACCGGGCTTGCCGTCACTGCCTTCTGCGTCGCTGCCATAGGAACCTTCGCCACGACCGTCGCCGCTGTAACTCCCATCGCCGTAAATCGCAGAGCTAGGGTTATCGTCACCCGCATCGTCGTGAGTCCAGCCACCATCGAACGACGAGGGATGCGTCCAGCCATCCGCCCCACTACCGAGAGAGTCGTCCAGACCGCCAACATGCGATTCTCCCCGCTCGCCGGCATCGGGCTCGCCCGGCCCCGGGATGCTCAGCGCATCAACCTTATGCGAGGCCCGCCACTCGTTGCCTCGCGCAGACCACGCACGCGCACGCGCCGTCGTAGCTGGCGTGAGCAGCGCGGCAGTCGTAACCGAGAGCAAGCCACTCAGCATCGTTTTGCCCCAGCGCATCATGACTACTCCACCTCTCCCGCGGCGATAACGGCGTCGGCATGTACGCAGCAAATGTCACGCGTGAGCGTAAACGCTGGAGACGAGAAGAGTGTTGCGTCGGACCGCGTGCCATCATTCACGTGCGTTACGAGCTCATCCTCCACGACGCGCATCTCGCGCACCGCCAATGTGGGAACAGAAGACGCGGAAAGAGCCGCCACGTGCACGCGCTGCTCCGCCATGGCTCGTTGCCGTGCTCGACCCGAGAGGTCGTCTTGCACGCCTCGAATGTCGAGCTTCACATACGTACGCACGGCAACAGCCAGCAAGACGAAGCCCGTCATAACCGCAAGCAGTGCCAAATACACAAGCATCCTTTGGGTCGTTACCTCCATTAGTTTTCCTCTCCTTCCGTTACCTGTTGGCTGGCATCAATCCGCGCTACGGGGTTTTCGTACACGAACTCGATGTTCTTACGCGCCACGCTCTCGTTCGCGTTTATCTGCTGATATATGGGCCCGTAAATGTCGCGCATGCCTGGCGCCTCGCAAAACCGACGCATGCCGTCGGATCGCACGATATCGAGTACGGACGCAAGGAGCTCCTCCGCCTCCCGTCGCGACTCCTGCACGCGACCATCCTCAAGCGCCTTGCGATACACGCCATCGAGCACGTCGTCGGCAGCAATTGCCTCGAAAGCGATGCAGCACAACCGAATGCGCACGCCCTCAATGTAGGAAGACGACGATGCCACCGCGGTGCGGAGCGCGTCCCAAAACTGACGATAAGCGTCTCCCGCTGCCCTTCCCTCCCGGGCAGCACGTTGCTTAAGATCGTTGAACTGCGCGATTTGCAAGTATGCGTCGGCCGACATGAGGTCCGCGTCCTCGATGCGTTGCGTGCCCTTGCTAAACGTGAGCGGAACATCGTTGTTTTG
Organism: Atopobiaceae bacterium; assembly: GCA_017510785.1. Lineage (GTDB taxonomy): Bacteria > Actinomycetota > Coriobacteriia > Coriobacteriales > Atopobiaceae > RUG440. Next base: position 215,973 of record JAFWMH010000024.1, read on the forward strand.
CGGGTCGTCCACTCGGCGAATCTTGCACGCCTGTGCGACACGCTCGAACCAGGGACGCGCGTTGCCCGCATTCGCAATGGCCTCCTGCCCGAGTACGGCACCCGCCTTCGCTTGCGCGTCAACGCCGTAAAAGCACAAGTAACACACGCCCGCATCGAAGCACAGCTGAGCGTATCCCTCGCTCGTCGCAAGCACATCCTCGTGAGCTCGAAACACCGCACTCCATCGCTCCTCCTCCGAGCGCGTAAACACGCCATCCGCTTCGTACACGTCCTGTACGAGTGCCTCGTACGGCTCGATGTGGGCAGGATCCGCATCGATAGCCTGCAGGTACAAAACCTCGGCTGGCGAAGGAACCGCTTCGTCTTCCGACGTGTTTGAGGCCATGCTCGCCTCGCGCATCGACGAGGCATAGCTCGTGTCGCGGAGAAAAGCACTAACCCCGCAGCACGCAAGCGCACAGGCAAACGACGCGACCGCAGCCCGGCGCCACCGACGAAACCGCACGATCTTTCGTTGCTGTGCCTCGCGATACGCCTGCGTAAGCTCCTCGAAGTGCTCGAGGTCGTAGCGCATCTCCTCCATCGATTGATACCGATCTGCAGGACTGACACAGGTCGCCTTCGCCACGATGCGCTCGAGCCCCTCCGAGATGTGCGGATCCCACTCGCGCAGAGGACGCATCTCGAACAACACGTTCCTTTGCCCGTCCTCACTCTCCACGAGCTTCGGCACGTGGCCGCAAGCCAGGCTATAGAGCGTCGCTCCAAGGGCATACACGTCGGAGCGACCATCCACCAACGCATCCGGAGCCAATTCTTTGACATCCAATCCCCACGGGAGTTGCTCGGGAGCCGCATATCCTGGCGTGCCGACCACCATGCCGTCGTTAGGCCGGTCGTCCGTACGCTCCCAACACACCCCGAAGTCGATGAGCCGCACGTGATTGTCGTCACGCAGCATAACGTTTGAGGGCTTCATGTCGCGATACACGATTTCGTGATGCTCGCCCTCAGGCGTAACGAAGGCGTGCAGATAGCCCAGCACATCGCACAGCTCGATACCCCAAGCGACCACTGCATCTTGCGGAAACGGTTGGCCTTGCTGCGCAAGCACACGACTGAGCGGGCGACCGTTTACGTAATCCATTACCACGAAGAGCGCGACACCCGTATCGATGATGTCGACCACCCTGGGGATTGCCGGATGATCGAGTCGCTTCATGAAGTTCGCCTCGTCGATGATGGCTTGGCGCAGCACGCGATCGTGCTCGCCGCCACCTTCGGCGCGAACCTCCTTCACGGCCCACATCTTTTGCAACCGCACGTCTCGGGCGAGCCACACGACGGACATGCCACCACGGCCAATTTCCGCCACGAGCTCGTACTTGTCGTCAATGACACGCGGCACAGTACCCTCGACCATCACGCATCGCCCCCGCACGTGCCTTCGAGGTCGCCCCTTATGCAAGAAACCGTGATGTTATCTGTTTCGCCACGCTCGATGGCGCGCTTGGCAACCGCACGGCAGGCGTTCGCGAGTTGCTCCTCGTTGCATGGGTCGGCCTTACGCAGAATCCGCGCAATGCCGTCGTTTTCGAGCTTCCGCCACGCACCGTCGCACACCACTGCCAAAAGGTCGTCGGGAGTCACGGTTCCGCGATAATAGCGTGGCCGCACGGTTTTTTGAGATCCTACGGCCTGCAATATGGTGCTCGCATCGCCAGGGCACGCGTCCCGTGCGCTCGTTATTTCGCCTGTGCGCAGCTTAAGCGCAAGCAGCGTTTGGTCTTCGCTGATTTGTTCGACGTCTTCTGAACCAACTCTCAAGATGCGACAATCGCCCACATGCCCCGCCACATACCTGCCGCAAGCTACGAAAATGCCGGAAAACGTCGTTCCCAAAAGGCATCCCGTGCTTTTTCCATACGCGCGGATATCGGCATTGAGACGAGCCAGCATTGCGCGCCAGTCGTTTTCGATAGTGTTGAGGCGCGGATCGGCATCGAGCGCAGCGTAGCTCACCTTTGCCGGAAGCTCTTGGGCAAACCAGCTCTCGAAGCGCTTCACCACCGTTGCGCTTGCAAGCTCACCGGCTTCGAGGCCACCCACGCCATCGCACACCACTGCCATGGCGACCTCGCCAATGCGTGTTTTCGCCGCCATTACGCATGTGGCGTCTTGGTTCACGCCATCCCCGACGCCCCGTTCCGAACATGCTGCGACATGCGCCATGATTCCCCCTTCCGAAGGTGCCTTACCAATCGTGCTTGTGGATTGCGATGCTGGAGCTCGACCTAACGACCTGCTTAACGCCCGTACGTTTTGTTGCCATCTAGCTTACGGCGGGCGTGCTTCGGCACGCGGGATTTTTTGGGTGCGTGTTACCGCTATTGAGCGGATATTGAGCAGCAATTGAGCGAAAACCTGCATTTTCGCAGGTAAACCATGGTGCGCAAAACCCCAAATTTAGGTTGCCAAACTCGCAAAACGCAAAAAATGGGCCCCTAATGGCCGTTTTGGCGAATTGTATTCACGACACTCCCGAATCGTCCGGAATGTGCGGAAAGATGCAATGTTTATACTTCTGCCGACGGGCCTCGTTCGAAGAAGCACAAGATGTTGAGGCTCGCATCATGCCACGTATACCTTCCGCCTGCGTTGCGTTTGTTTGCGACAGCCGCTTTTTGGTGGCTTCCCAAAGCGGCGGCAGAGATGGTATGCTACACGCTCGGCAAACAATCGGTACGAGGAGGCGTCTTTGGACTCGTTCTTTCTCTACTTGATTTCAATCAACGTGATTGCGTTCCTTGCGTTCGCTCTCGACTTCCTTCTTTGCGCTCGATGGCCCGCACTCGAGGATTCGGCCGCAAACTCGCTCGTCATGGACCTGTTTCCCATCGCGGGCGGCGCACCCGGAATGCTGCTTGCCCTTTTCGTACTTACCGGAACCGGTCGCGGCCATCGCATGAACAAGGACAACATTGCGTGGTGGTTCCTCGCCATCGTGTGCTTTATCGCATGGGGCCTTGTAGTCGCCACGCGCCTTGGCTTCGTAGCGCTTGATGTGACTGCCGACGGGCTCTTCTCGGGTTGGCACATCGAAAGGCTTAAAGTTCTGGGCATTTATCTCGCCGCAATCAACATTATTACGTTCGTAGTGTTCGCTTGGGATAAACACGTGGCGGCAAGCGGAAATGACCTCCGAAGACGCAGTCCCGAGGCGCGTCTGCTCGGGTTCAGCCTCGTCGGCGGCTCCATCGGAGGAATGCTCGCGATGCGCCTCGTTCGTCACAAAACAAAGAAGTGGTACTTCGTATGGGGCCTACCCGTCTTCTTCGCGCTGAACGTCGCAATGATTCTCTTTGCGCATTCGGCTGGACTCATTTAGCCGGAATGAATTGCACGCGAGGGCGGGCGAGTCTGGCTACGGGTAATGCTGCTCCACCGCTCCCGGAGTTCACTTACCCGCATCGCAGCAAGGCAGTTGATGACAAGGACACGTGATTGCTCCTCACGAGCGATCGCCCATCATGCTAGGCACTCGCGTTGATGTATGCGACAAAACCCGAAGCCTTTTGGCACGGAAACACAACATGCCAAGCATGAGACGCTTGGCCGAACGCTTCAGAACGCTAAAGCCAGTCCGGCGGCTCGTCCGACGCGTCGCGAACGCTAAAGCCAGTCCGGCGGCTCGTCCGACGCGTCGCGAACGCTAAAGCCAGTCCGGCGGCTCGTCCGACGCGTCGCGAACCTGCCAGTACAGGTCGAACCCCTCGAAGCAGCTCATGAAGTCGGCGAACTGGTCGGGCGTCAGACTCTGACCGTCCACCACAAACGACATCTCGCCATGTGCGTCGCACGTAATGCGCGCAACTCCGGTCTCGTTTGCACTGAGGACCTGGCCTTCTCGTCGTGCCGACGTCTCCCATATTTGTCCGGATGGAATCCGCATCGGCCTCATGCCCGCATGCCCCACCAGTTGCTGGACCTTAACCATGAGTGCGTCGAGCGCCTGCTCCTGCGTCATGAGGCGCGCGTCCGCCGCGATGCTTATCGACCTGCCCACATAGCCCCATTCTTTTCGCGGATCATCATCGGCCACCTGCTCAACTGCGGTCCATGTGGAGGAGGTGCCAAATGCGAACCGCTCAACCGCGAACTCCACAGTACGCCCGTTAGGATCGAGCGCGAGTATGCTGTAATTGTCGTTGGTCGGAGTCTCCACTCCCGCCAAATAATCGGTAAGGCGATTGTAGCAATCGAGACAGTAGGCAGAAGCCCCCATGCTAACACGTGCGGGCTTGCCGCAAACCACGCATCGGCTCGCATATCGAGAGGCTGATGATTCCATAGCAAAACCCTTTCCAGCGAAAGCCGAGTCAAAATGATGAGACAAGCCCAGTATCGCATATCGACCCAACGTTGGACGCTGGCTTTCCGCAAACGTCGAACTCCCGAGTTGGCCTCTGCTTTCCCGGACTGCCTGGCTCCCGGCCTTCATGGCCTCCCCGGACTGCGCGGCCTGCCCGGACTGCGCGGCATGCCCGGACTGCGCGGCCTGCCCGGACTGCGCGGCTCCCCGGACTGCGCGGCTCCCCGGACTGCGCGGCCTTCGCGGCCTCCCCGGACTGCGCGGCTCCCCGGACTGCGCGGCCTTCGCGGCCTCCCCGGACTGCGCGGCTCCCGCGCAATGGGTGCCGATGGGGCACGAATAAGGGCATCGAACCGGCTATCTGGGTGCTCCTGGCACCCATTCCCGGCGTTGGGTGCCGATGGGGCACGGATAAAGGCGCCGGTGCGGCTATCTGGGTGCTCCTGGCACCCATTCCCGGCGTTGGGTGCCGATGGGCGCCAGATAGGAGCATCGAACCGGCTATCTGGGTGCTCCTGGCACCCATTCCCGGCGTTGGGTGCCGATGGGCGCCAGATAGGGCGGGCTTGTCTGCTATCTGGGTGCTCCTGGCACCCATTCCCGGCGTTGGGTGCCGATGGGCGCCAGATAGGGCGGGCTTGTCTGCTATCTGGGTGCTCCTGGCACCCATTCC
>JAFWMH010000025.1 GCA_017510785.1 Atopobiaceae bacterium
CCTAGCCGACTTCGGCATTGCAGCGGACGACATCGACCCCATGCTCGAAACGCTTCTGCTCACCAAGGGCGAGCCGTTTGGCGCATTCATGAAGCTTACGATGGAGGATGCCCGCGCCATCTACGAGTCGGCGCTGTAGCGCGAACTGCGCCGGTCCCCCATGGCGGCGTCGTTTAGCCCGTGTCGCCATGGGGTAGCCAGGCCGGTGCCGCGTGGCACCGCAACATCCCCATGGCAGCGTCCTTTCGCCCGCGCCATGGGGTGGCTAGACCGCTGCCGCATGGCACCTAAAGAATGGTCAAATGCCTCGTCCGCGGCCCGGTCGCGATGCCGGACGCGTTGGCCGCACTACCACAGCGCGCTAGCGCGTCGGCAAGATTTCTATCCACTGGCCGTCGGGATCCGTGATGAAATACAGCCCCATGCGTGGGTTCTCACGCGCGATGCAGCCCATACGCTCGTGCAGGTCGTGATACGCGTCGTAATCGTCTACGCGAAATGCAATGTGCACGTCCTTGCCACCATTCTCGTAAGGTTCCGTGCGTCCGCGGTTCCATGTGAGCTCCAACTCGACCGGACTCTCGTCGTTCACCATAAAGGTGTTTGTCCAAGAACCGTCTTCTGGCCCCGTCTCTCGAACCACGTGGAAGCCAAGAGCCTCTTCGTAAAACGCGATGGTCGCCTCTTTGTCGAGCACATGGGTACACCGGTGAATGAATTTCGCCTTCATATTGTTGCCTCCGTTCTTAGTGTGAATGCCAAATCATGAAGTACCGAAGAATTGCTCTTGACACTGGGCAAGACGCCCCCAGACAGGCGAAGACGTGAATCGCACCTGGGTACGACAACCGCCGGCGACCGACGACAACCAATGGCGACCAATGGCGACCGCCGGCGACCAATGGCGACCGACGGCGACCAATGGCGACCGGCAGCGACCGCCGGCGACCCGATAACCGCCGGGCACTCATGTGGGACCAACTAGCGTATACGGCAATTCTTCAGTGCTACCTAAACACAGACATAGAATATGCCTCGTTTTTGTCTGCGCAATACCCAAATCATAAAACCTTCTTGATTAACAAACATCATATTATCGATACGTAGTACGAACAATCGAGTCGCATAGGGAGAAGCAGGTGGGTAGGCATCAAGACTTGAATCGCCAAGCGTCTCGGCCGCGGGCGGGGCCTCACTCGTCGCGAAGCTCGATACGGCACGCATGTTCCTTGGTTAAGGACTCTTTAATGTATTTATAGTCAGACAAACTCCCCGGGAGAGTTTTATTGGTACAACGTGCTCCCGAAGATGCTTCACAGTCGCAGACGCATGAGGGTGCGACGCCCAAACGCGTCGGCGCCATGCGGAATCGCGTCGGCGCCATGCGGAATCGCAACCTGTGTCGCGGGCGGGTCGTCGGCGGAGCTGGGCCGAGAGAAAAGTCGGACGAAAATGCGACTTGTGCAACTGAAAGGTTTGCACAGGTCGATATTCCGTCCGATTTTTCCCCGAACGGTGCGCCGCGAGGACCATCGGAAGGGAAATCCTGACGGAATCGCGACTTGTGCAACTGAAAGGTTTTTCTGCACGGTTCCGTCCCCGGCGATTTTCGGGGGCGACGTTCCGTTCGGTTCCTCGCATGCAATGCGCTGCGATCTGCAGGGAGTCGATTGTCCGTACGACTCCATTGCGGGCGTCACGACGGTACGGCAACCATCGTTCCCCGCTGTGGACGAGCGAGGGCGCGGGTCGAGCGTCCGTCCGTCGGTCGCGCATCATGGCCAGTCTTGGGGAGCATATGGTACAGAAGCCCAGCCGCATTGACAGGCACAAAAGCCCAGCATTGACAGGTCCAAAGTGTGATATACATTGTTAATGGCGGCCATCGACCAGTCGCTGGCAGGACGCGTCGCTGTTCTCGACCTTCTTCCCCTCTCCTATGCGGAGCTTCGCGACGCCCATCTTGCGCCTGCGGAGATCGACGACTGGTTCCTTGGCGGAGGATATCCTCGCATCTACGACCGGTCCATTGCGGCCGCCGACTACTACCCCAACTATTTGCGCACCTACGTCGAACGCGATGTGCGCACGACGACGGGCATAAGCAAGCTCACGGAATTCCAGAGGCTGCTTGAGCTCTGCGCGGCAAGGACTTCGGGGACCCTCAACGTGCAAGCACTCTCGCGCGACTGCGGCGTCGCCGTCAACACCGTAAGGGAATGGATGTCGGTACTGGAGGCCAGTTTCCTCGTCCACCTCCTTCGTCCCTATCACCGCAACCTCGGGAAGCGGTTGACCAAAGCCCTCAAACTCTACCTACTCGACCAAAGCTTGGCGAGCAACCTCGTCGGCATGGAGGAGTCCGACGACATCCGAGCGTACCCCGGCAGAGGAGCATTGTTCGAGACGGCCGTGCTGGCCGAAGTGATAAAGGCGTTCTACGCGAGGGGCCGTGTGCCAAAGCTGTACTATTGGAGAGACTCTGCACAGCGGGAGACTCGGCACTGCGAGAGACTCGGCACAGCGAGAGACTCACATCCAAATCGAGCGAGGACCAAATCTGGCGTGGGCCATCAAGGTCATAAGTTCCACGACCTGCTTCCCGAAGTACTTCCGTCATCTCGACTCGGTTGCGGAAGAGCTCGGCGTCCCCGTTACACACAGGATGGTGGTGTACGCGGGCGGCGACACGTTCGTGACCTCGCATGGCCTGGTATGCGCACTCAAAGACTTGGCCAAAACGCTGTAACGTGCACGGCACGACGCACGATCGAAGGGCAGAGAAGAACAGACGAGCCAAAAAGGCGTATTATAAACATATTACCGCCCACCCATTTGCACCCGTAGCCGGAGGGACTCGATGATTTCGCGTGAACAGGCGCGCCAGGCGTTCGACGAGTACGTGGGCGCCTACGACCCAACGAATCCGCGTATAGCGCTCAAGATCGACCACACCCTGCGCGTGGCCGAGCTCTGCGACCGCATCGCATGCTCCGAGGGACTCGATTCCGACGTCGCGTGGCTTTGCGGACTCCTGCACGACGTTGGGCGATTCGAACAAGTCCGCCGCTTCAATACCTTTAACGACGCGGTCTCGGTGTCGCATGCGGCGCTCGGTGCCGACGTGCTCTTTGGCGACGCCGACCCACGCGGTCCACAGATTCGCACCTACGTGAGCAAGGACGAAACGCCATGCGCACCTCCGCAACAGGCAGTCGCACCGCAGGACGACGAGTCCTTCACGCGACTCGACGATTTGTTGCGAACGGCCATCGCCACGCACAGCGCCTACCGCATCCCCGAGGAACTCGACCCGCAAACGCGCGCCTATTGCCACGTCCTGCGCGACGCAGACAAAATCGATATTATCAAAGTTAACTGTATCTGCCCCATCGAGGACATCTACGGCGTGACGGAGCAAGACATGTTCGAAAGCAAGCTCTCCCCTGCCGTCGTCGAAGGGTTCTACGAGCACCGCACGCTCCCCCGCAGCATTCGGCGTTATCCCGCCGATGTCCTCGTCGGGCACATTTGTTTTGCGTGGGAACTTGTCTATTCCGAAAGCCGACGCATTCTTCGCGAGCAGGGCTACCTCGAGCACATGCTCTCGCAGCGCTTCGCGCGTCCCGACACGCAGCGCACGTTCGAGCGCATGGCCGAGCACATGCACGCGTGGCTGTGTTAGGGCACCATGCCTGGTCGACTGCAGGTCGAGATGGCGGGGCGATTCGGCAGGCACGCCTTGTGACAAAACCGCTCTGCCACGGGCAACGTGTCCGGCACCGATTGAAAGCAACGATATGTCACTACGTCACAAACCCAAAACCGTTTTCCGCGCGACCGAAAGGAACAGCATGAACGACCGTCTTCAGCAACAGCTCGCGTTCGCACTCGAGATCGACAAAGAAAAGAACATTCTGCGACAAACGCACCTCTCCGAGCACGGTCGCCGCGAAAACGACGCCGAGCACGCATGGCACATGGCCATAATGTCGTGGCTGCTGCGCGAGTACGCCAACGAAGAGGTCGATATCGCGCGCGTCATGCTTATGTGCCTCATTCACGACGTGGTGGAAATCGACGCTGGCGACACCTATGCCTACGATGCCGAAGGTCTCAAAACGCAGGCCGCGCGCGAGGAGGCGGCTAAGAAACGCATCTTTGGCTTGTTGCCCCCCGACCAAGCCGAGCAGCTTATGGCGCTTTTTGATGAATTTGAGGCTTGGGAGACGCCCGAGTCGAAGTTTGCGCACGCAATGGACAACCTTCAGCCAATTTTGCTCAATAATAGCAACGGTGGCTCGGATTGGCGCGAGCACGGCGTCTCTGCGGAACAGGTATATGGTCGTCAGCGTCCCACGACCAAGGGTTCCGAGCAGCTGTATCGCGACGTGATCGAGCCAATCATCGAGGAGCACATCGAGCGAGGCAATCTCAGGGTTGGATGATGGCGGTCGCAGAGAATGGATACACGAATGGTTGAGCAAACTAAACGCCCTGCTTTCCCGCGCGGCGCCCTTCAACGCACAATCGTGCTCGCGGCACTTGCGGCAGCTTTTCTCTGCGTCACTCTCTTCCTGCAGGCATGCGCATCGAGCGCGCAAGGCAAGTCCTGCACGCTGCTCGTGTACCTGTGCGGCTCGAACCTCGAGACGAAGCACGGCTACGCAGGCAAGAACATCGACGAGCTGCTCGCAGCGAACATCCCCCCAAACACGAAGGTCGTCATCCAAACGGGCGGCTCCACCACTTGGCATAGCCACGACATCCCCTCCAACAAGCTTTGTCGCTACGAGGTGCGCAATAAGCAGCTCGTAAAGGTCGAGGAGCTGCCTAACGCAAGCATGGGCAATCCCGCGACGCTAACCGAATTCCTAACATGGTCGCAAGAGAACTACGAGTCCGACCGCACCATGCTCGTGCTGTGGGACCACGGCGGACAGTCGGCAAGCGCCCTTTGCTTCGACGAGAACTACAACATGGAAAGCATCGACCACGACGAAATGGACCAGGCCTTCCGAAGCGCAAACCTCAGCAAGAAGCTCAACCTCATCGTGCTTGACGCCTGCTTTATGGCCTCGCTCGAAAACGCGAGCGTACTGGACAGCTACGCGGACTATTTGGTTGCCTCGCAGGAAATCGTGCCGTCTGCCGGCCTTGACTACAAAGCGATTGCAAGCGAGTTTTCCGCGCGCGGCGACTTGGAGTTCGGCAAATTCATATGCGACTCGTTCATGGCCAAGTGCAAGGCGGCGGGCAAAGGCGACCGCGTGGAGATGACGCTCCTCGACCTTTCGCAAACCAAAAACATGCTCAAGGAATTCGACGTATTTTGCGGCTACTTGGATGGTCTTCTCAGCAACCGAGACGGCATAATGACGGTGGCAAACGCTTCGCGAGGCTCGGCGCTGTACGGAGCCAAGGACGTCGTCAACCTAATCGACCTGCTCTCCTTCACGTCGGGCGCGCACTACGAGACGAGCGAGGACTTCAGCCCCTTGCTGGAAACGCATCAAAAGTTCGTGGCACACGAGGTGCTGGGCCTCAATCGCGAGGGATTTGGCGTGTCGGTGTATTACCCCCTTAGGTACAACAAGAACAGGCTAAAGTATTACCTGCAAACATGTCCGTCCAAGGCGTACGAAAAGCTTCTCTCTAAGATATATTTCAACGAGCCCGAAGTCACCGTCACCCTCAAAGATCCTGGCAGCGCAGACAAAAGCGGACGCTTCGCAATCCAACTGGCAGAAGGAAGCGAGCGCTACGTTCGCTCCATAACCTTCACGCTGTGGAAGGAAGAACAAGGTGCCTCGGGCGGCCTCGTCAAACTGGGCGAGGGCTTCAACATACATCAGGATTGGGATAATCTCGTTTTTTCGAGCGAATTCAAAGGCCTTTGGCCCTCCTTGGAGAAGCACACCCTGTATACCGAAATCGAGCTGACATCTGCTTATTCCGTTGTTTTTTCGATGCCCGTGCAGGCCAACGGGGAGAAGACGGCAATCACAACGTACTACCTTTTCGATGTGGACTCGTACGAGGCGGGATTCTTTACCCATGAGTTCTTATGGGGCGGCGTAAACGAAGACGGCATTCCCGAACGCGACTTCAAGGACCTCAATGCCGGCGATAAAGTCCGCGTGTATGCCGCAGCCAACGAAAGCGGTCGCGACCTCCGTCCTCAGGACGAGTTCGTTTTCGCAGGCACCGCGGCAGATGACGAGAGCAACGTGAGCTACGAGCCGCTCCCCGATGGTCGGTATCGCCTCCAGATGACGGTAACCGACCTCTTCGGAAACCAATTTGCATCCAATTACGCCTATTACAACGTTCACAATGGGACGGCGTCGTTGAGCTCCTAGCACAGCGTTCCGCAAGTGATCAGACGCTGAGCCCCGTGCACTCAGGGGGTAGCCCCCTTGCGTCACACATAACTGGGACACCTGCCGATGCCAGCGGTAGAACTAGTAACAAGTGGATTACAATCACGGGTAGTGGTCCAGTCATTTCGTTAGAGAGGAAAGCGTATGAGAAGCACATCGCCACCGCAAAGCAAACGTGTACTAGCAATTGCCCTTTCCGCCGTTATGGCGATTGGTCCGCTCCTTACCGGCTGCTCGCAGCAGGCAGCCTCTACCGGCGCAACCGATGCGTCCGCCACGCTGGAAGACGAAGGCAAGGAAGAAGCAGCCCTCTCCGAAAACGACATGAACACCATAGGGGTGATTTACGAAACGCAGGGCAACTACACCGTCACCATCAAGGAATCCGACCTTGTTAAGCTAGATTCCGAATCCAACAACACAGGAGCTCCCAGCGGAGACGACGACGAAGGCAAGTCCATGGAAGAAGACTTGCCGGACGTTGAGGAAGACGCGGCCGCAAACAGCACGCCTGAAGAGGCGAACGCAGAGACTAACGATGCCGATTCCGAGCAGCCTGCCTCTGAAGAGGAGAAAAACGATTCCGAGTCCTCCGACGACGAGGCCCAAAAGGAGGAGCAGGAACGCGAGGAGCGGGAGCGTGAGGAGCTCGACAAGAAGTACGCCGAAGAAGGCAAAGAGGGCTACATCTACAAGGGCCTGATTGGAGACGAGCCCCAGTGGGAGCCCATCGAGTTCACCGTACTGTACGAAGGCGACCTGGAAAGCCCCATCAACAGCGAAATCGCAACCTACGAAACGCCTCTCACGCTGCCCGAGCCCGCTGAGCGCGAGGGACACACGTTCCTCGGCTGGGCCACCTTCGACGACAAACCCGAAGATGCCGCATCCGACCCGTCGTATCATCTGTTCCCGGCGGGCACCGTCTTCGAGCGCGACCTTACCTGCTCGCTGGATGGCGGCGAGGTCAAGCTCATCGACTTTGCCAATGAGAGCGAGGAGATCCGGCTCTATGCGCAGTGGGACGACGAGACCGAAGCCAACGACGAGAGCGACGACGACACGGAGTACACCGTGGTGTACGGCGGAGAGCTGGCAAAGCCCATCGATAGCGAAGTAGTTACCACTAAGACGGAACTCACGCTGCCCGAGCCCGACGCGCGCGAGGGATACATATTCGTTGGTTGGGCCACAGCCAAGGATAAGCCCGCGGAGGGTGAAAAGACCAGCCCTGAGTACCGCGTATTCCCAGCGGGAACGATATTCGATCGCAACCTCTCCTGCGCCTACGACCTCAACGACGACGGAAGCGTCGAGGAGGACGAGGAAGTCAAGCTCACCGACTACGCCGACGCCGAGTACGACATCAAGCTCTACGCACAGTGGGACGAGGACGCCAAGAAGGCCGAAGCAGTGAAGTTTTCCGACATCAAGGAAGAAGACGTACACATTGTCTATGGATTCGAACCCATAACCGAAGATGGGGACGAGACGTCCGAACCGGAGACGCGCGAGGCGAAGATCACCGGCTTCAAGAACGAGAACGACGCCATTACCCTCTCCTTCACGGATTCCGACGCCGCCGTTAACGACACCGACCTCTACTACGTCCTCTTCAACGGCCTGAACGCCTTCGCAGTCATAGAGCCCGACATCAAGGACTGCTTGCTCACGTCCGACACGGAGTCCGTGAGTTGCGACAGCGACGATCACACCATTACGCTCACCGTAGACGGCGCCGAGTTCGAAGAGAACGTCTCCGCCAGCAACATCACCCTTGGTGGCTCCTTCAAGGAGATGCAAGTCGCTGAGGTCAGCCCGGCAGGCACCACCCTCACCCTCAGGCTCACCGGCCGCCCCGTCCTCGAGTCGGACGTCTCAACCACCTACACCGCAGGGCAAATCTCCGTCGCCGAGGAGGCCTTCAAGGGCGGCGCGGAGAGCGAGACGGCCTACGTGGACGTCGAGATTCCCGCGGCCTACTTCGACGTCGAGGAAATCGAGGCACGCGACAAGAGCGTCACCATACCGCTCTATGTGCCAGGTACCGAGGCCGACGAAATCACCGCAAGCGACGTTTCCTTCGAAAGCGGTGCACAGGTAACCGATGTCAAGGCCGACGGCGACAAGCTCCAGGTAACCGTAGCCACCGACAACGTGGGCGAGCTCACAGGTAAGGTAAAGGTGAAGGACCAGGAGTTCCAGAGCCCCGTCACCCACGCCGTGTTCGATGCCGACCTCGAGAACGTCGAGGCGAAAGACGACGAGCTCCAGCTCACGCTTGCGCTAACCGCTGAAGACGGTACCTTTGCCGAGGGCCTCAGCGCCGAGAGCGTATCGCTGGCCGACGACTTCGCCGACGGCAAGGTAACCTCCGTGGAGGCCCAAGACGAGACCAATGCCGAGGTAACCATCAACGTACCGGCAAACGGCATGACCGTTGACGACTACGACCTCGTTGGCACGGTCACTCTGGCGGAGGGCGCCCTGGTGGACGAATGGGGCACCGCAGCACCCGAGTACTCACATGCCACGTACTACGCCGGCGCGAACGCCAAGGCGAAGGCCAAGACGAAGACCAAGAGCACCAAGAAGGCAGAGGCGCAGAAGAAGAAGCAACAGCAAAAAGAGGAAGAGGAGCGACAACGGAAGCAGGACAAGGTCGATCGCGGCCAGAAGGTAGTGGACTACGGCGTGGAGGCCCTCAACTTCGTGGGCGGGGACGCTGCGATAGTTGGCGCATACTGCCTCGACATCTTTAAAATCGCCTCGTCCGCCTACATGGGCGACATCAGCGGCGTCGCCTCCGGCATCGGCAGCATCATCAAGCGATCCGGCCTGCTTGAGGGCGGCGAGGATCCCAACGCGCCCACTGCCCAAAGCGTCGAGGAAAAGATGGACGAGCTCAAGGACCTGATGAGCACGATGGACCAGCGCATGGACGTTTTGGAGAAAAACCAGTACGACATGCTGGTGCGCGGATTCGATAACGCGCTCGACGCCCTCTCCACCGACTGCTCGCGTGCCGAGAGCATGCTGCGCGGCGCCAAGGAAATCTACGTGCAGCAAGGCAAAACCGTGCCGTCCGAAAACGCCTCGCAGGAAGAGCTGCTGGCCTACAACCACGACCTTATCGACATCATTGAGCAGCAAGAGAAGAGCGGCGACCGCGCGTTCAAGAACTACTCCTCACTGATTGCGCGCATCGAGAACAACTACATCACGGCGACCACCGAGGCGAAGAAGGACTGGAACTACAATCCCTTCCACTACTACGACAAGCGCGTGGCCACTTACTTCAACTGGGAGACGCAGGGATGGTACATGAGGGAGACGTATCGCACCTTTGCCAAGTTCCAAATCACGCGCGCCTACAGCACCCTTTCCCTGTACTACGAAATACCGCAGAACGCCGAACGCTACAAGGACATCACCGCGCGATTCGCCAAGTCGCTCCAAACCATCGAGGACCATCCGGCAGGCCTCTCGCCCACGGACTGGAGGGAAGGCACCGCAGTCTACAGCAACACGCTCAAACGGTCCATCTCGGACTTTGGGACGAGCGACACCAACAAGAGCTCGAACACCGTGAGCGACGCCCAGGTCACTGCCTATACGGCACGCCTGCACGGCAAATCGGTAAGAGAGGACCTCGAGCTTGCCTTCCCAGCGGAAAAGGCCACCTTCGATACGGTTCCGAACACGGGCGTCGGCATGGGCGGCAAGTGGACCAAGAGCAAGGTGAGGCTTAGGACCGATGTCGCTCTCTTGTTCGACAAATACCTGAAGCTGAACGTAGGCGGGCCAAAAACGGGCTCACTCGTTAAATTCGGCAAGGAAAAGATCTACTTCGAGCGCATCCTCTACTGGAATGGAGACTTCAAGTCCGTAAAAACACAAGACAAGGGCGAGAAGATTTCTGTGAAGTTCCTCATTATGCAGTAACGCTGCATAGCGCAATCATCGGGCTACGCTGAAGCAGCCTCCCCGGGAAATTTGTTTCGCATGAGACAAAATCCCGCGGGAGGCTGTTGCTTAGTCGCGTTCCTCGGCAAGGAAATAGTCACACAACAAAGTCTCGAAAATTCGATTGGCGACGACGAGTTTGCCCTCTTGGACCTTTGCAAATCCATACATCCGTAGCAGCTTTTGGGTTTCGTCGTAAGGAGAATAATCAATCTCCTCCCCAAGCATAATGGTGGCGCGAAGCCGATCCTTAATTTCGGCCTGAGCTTCGAGCTGGCCCATAAGGGACTCAAACAAGCTTACGTCGTCGTCTCCAAGTAGCTCCCGCACTGCTTGATTGACGCCGTTGCGATTCCACCCCATGTTCCGCGCATCGACGAGTTGGCAAAGCCGACTCACGAGGAAGGGATAACCGCCGGTCCACGCAACGAGTTCGGCCGCCACAGCACCAACATCCAAATCCTTCTTGTGATCTGTCTCGTACGCAGCAAGCATGCCAGCGACGTCGGATTCGCCAAAGCTCAGGTTTACGTCAAAGTCAGCCGCAATATTCCAGGGGCTGTTCAACCTTTTTTGTCCATCAGGTCTTATCTTCGCCTTGAGGTGCTTCACGTCGGTAACGCCCGCAAGTACCACCGACTGAAAGGCAGGAACCGACGGCTTCTTCGCGTGCATGATGTACCATGGCCCGCATTTGTGCCACACGGCCCGAAATGTCCACCATGTAGTGCTTGCGTGGCACGCACGGTCCCGTGCTGTTAAACTCGCGCATCGCACCTCCCTCATCACGCCTCCCCCGTTGCGCACGGCACCATCATACATCGGCACGCCACAGAACATGCAAAACAAGCCTCGTCAGCTCCCGGGAGCATGTTCATCGCGCTGCATCGCCCTCTGCATTGCAGGGCGATTGAAAAGAAACGGATAAAACAAAGGGGACACAACATGCGCTGCATCCCCCGCCACACTTTTTTGCGATTCGTACCCTATGCCCTCCTGGGCATCCAACGCATTCCCTACTGAATGTGCGTCCTGCAGTACGGGCACACCTTCCAGTCGGCATTGAGCGGACGATGGCACGTGGGGCACACGTTGCGCACCTGAGTGTTGCACAGCGGGCACACCACAAAGTCGCGATCGATGGGGGCGCCGCACTTCGGGCAAATGCCATAGTGCGAAAGCTGATGCTCGCGCAGTGCGATATCGAGGTCCTGCTCCTCGCGGTCGATGAGGTACGAACTCGGGCGAAGAATCACATATGCCAGAATGCCTACGATGGGCACCACCGAAATGAGCGCCCACACAGCACGCGGCTCGGCACCTCGACGAGCCGAGTCGCGAATAACGTACACAATAGAGAGAAGGTACACAGAGACGACACAAACCACCATGAGGATAAGCACCATCATGATTTGGGGAGTAAGAATTTGACTGATAAGTTCGCCCATCTAAAGAGTCCTCCTCGGGTGCGATTTGACTGCAGCGGTGTTGCAAAATGGATTATAACACGCTAAATCCCCATACGTGAGACAAACTCCCGGGGAGTTTGTATCACTTACAATTAAGCAAGTCCAAGCAAGTCCATGCTTCAAGAGCAGAGAAGGGAATGTCATGCGTTATTCAACAAGGAGCCTCATCGTAACCGCAGGACTCGCGGGAGTTCTGGCCATTGGACTCGTAGGATGCTCCACGTCGTCCACGCAAACCGAGACGACCACCTTTACCCAGACGGACGGTGGCGAAACGACTTCCACCACCACGACGCAAACCGAAGAGAACGGCAGCACGACGACCGAGACCACCACTTCCACCGAAACTGCTTCCGAAGCGCCGTTGCACTACGTCAACGAGACGTTTGGCTTTGAGGCCACCCTTCCCGAAGACTACGTCGAGACGGAACCCGAAACCAGCAATGACGGCGAAGAAACCATGCTCTACGCAGCGAACATCGAAGGCAACACGGTGTTCATAAAGTGGCGCGACCTCACCGTTGAGCCAACGTTCGAGGGACCTCAGCCGTGGGCAGATGCATACGCCACCTCGCTCAAGGAGGCGCTCGAGACAAACGGCGACACCGACATCTCCATGACCACGAGCGAAGGAAAGCTCGCCGGAGTCCCCTGCATCATTCTTGAGTGCCAGAGCAAGGCCGCAGACGGAACCGAGCAGTATCGCGACTACTTCTTTATGGTTGCCAATACCGATGACGGGCTGCAGGGCCTCTACGTCGGTGCCATGGCTTCCGATTCCGGCTCGCTCGACAACCTTGAGAATTGCTTTAGGGGAATCGAATAACTGGTTGGCATCGGTGCGCGCTTGTCGTCTGGGCAAGCGCACGTTTTGCGTGATCCCCACGCACGGGGTGCATAGCGCTGAGACCGTTGGCATTTCGCCCGGCAGCTACGGCCGATGTCCCTGCGGCCCTTGCGCCACGCCGGCTTCGGCATTTCGCCCGGCAGCTACGGCCGATAGATGGCGCAGTTGTTGGGCGTTTCGTACATGTCGACTTGGCTCACCGGCAGGCCTTCAGCGCGCAATTGCTCGCATGCGTAGCGCGCAAGGTTTTCGGCCGTGGTACGAAACGGCAGAATCGTAAGTGAGAATCCCTCGGATTCCAGTGCCGCAACGGTTTCGGGCCTCAGCGAGCCCTCTTCAACCAAAAATGTATGGTCGAGCCTTTCGGCAAACGCACGAACGTCCCGCTTGAAGCAGCCAAAATCGATCACCATGTCCTTCATGGTGCCTTCGGTTTGCAGCTCGTCCTGCTCCAAATACACCACCATACGCCAACGGTGCCCATGCAGATTCTCGCATCGACCATAATACTCGGTAAGGAAATGCGCGCTATCGAAGCACGCCTCAGTCTTTAGCCCAAACATGTTACTCCCCCATTCTTTCGGAAGCCCATTGGCGCAACAGCCCGACGACGGCGCCCGCAGTAGTGATGGAGCCACAGGCCACGAACGGCTCGTGCTCGAAAAGTGCCACGGCCTCCGCCACGGTTTCGCACACCGCTCGCACCTCGCAACCGCATGCCGCAAACAGCTCGGCCAAATCCGCGGCCGCAAGCGCTCGGGGCGACTCGGTTTGCGTCACAACTACGCGCGGAAACGCCGCAGATAAAAGCTTTGCCATGCCTTGGGTGTCCTTGTCTGCGAGCATGGCGCAAACAAGCGTCGGGCGCTTGCGTACGTCGGGCTCAACATCGTCAAGGGCACGGAGGAACACCTCAACCGACTGCGGGTTGTGACACGCATCCACAAGCGCCAGCGGTTTTTCGCGCACGACGTCGAAACGGCCCGGCGTCGGACATGACGCGATGCTCGCGCGAGCGGCGGCCAGTTCGAGGGAGTGCCCGACGAACTGCTCGGCCACGGCAATGGCGCACGCAATGTTTTGTGCCTGATACGTTGGTTTGAGCGCCCGAATGCCAGTGTACGTTTGGTTTGGCGTTCGTACCCACAGCTCGAGCGCGTCACCAAGATGCGACGGTCTGTTCGCGATGCCAAACGTCACGTTTTCGTTTGAAGGTACCTCGAATCCGGGCACGTCCGCAGTCCAAGGACCGACCTGTAGCCTATTCTTTAGGATATGCTCGGGCGTTGTCGCCTCAGCGTCGTTCTCGCGTACGACTCGCGGCGCGAGGCCCTGCCCCCCGTCATCGACAGCTCCGCGCACGACCTGCGGCACGGCAATCTCCACGTCCACCGCAGCTTCGGCACGCTCCGCGTCAGACTCACGCACGACGTGCGGAATAGTACTCGCCCTCGCGTCGGCGGCTTCGGCATGCTCGGCGTCAGCCTCGCGCACGACCCACGGCGCGACGCCTTGCTCCTTGCACCGTTGCGCAATAACCTCACGCACGCCATCTGTTACGCTCGTCCCACACCCCAGTACACAGGTTCGATCTTGGCGCACGACGGCGGCCTTCTCTGCTGCAATTTCTTCCAGAGTGTTGCCCAAAATGCGCGTGTGATCGAGCCCGATGCCCGTTATGGCCACCGACTCAATTGACGTAACGGCCGACGTCGCATCCCAGCGACCGCCGAGTCCAACCTCGAACACGGCAACGTCCACACCGCACAGCGCGAAGGCCACACATGCCGCAACGGTAAGCATGTCGAACTCCGTCACGTCGTAAGGGCGGTCTCCCGCTGCCAAGCGACGGGCGTTCACGCGTTGAGCCGCGGTGTTCGCAGCGGAGAGGCCAAGCGCGAAGAAATCCTCGTCCACTGGTCGTCCACCGATTTCCATGCGCTCCGTGTAATGCACCAGCTCCGGACTCGTGTAAAGCGCGACCGTTAGGCCCTCTCCCGCGAGCAACGCCGCCACATAACGCGAGGTTGACGTCTTGCCGTTGGTACCTGCAATTTGCACACTGCGGTAATATTGGTCGGGGTTTCTCAGCTCAGCAAGCATGTCCTGTACCGTTTCGAGTAGCGGCACAATGCCGAATCGCAACGCGGAATGCAGCATGGCGAGCGACTCGTCATACGAGAGCGCCGGCACGTCGAAAGGAATCGCATATACGCCCATGTCGCTTCCTAAGAACGAATGCCGATGAGGCGCAGTGCTTCTTCGCGCGCCTTGAGGTCCTGCATAAACCACCCGCGCACAGCGCTTGTTACGGTGAGCGAGCCCGCCGCGCGAATGCCGCGCATCGTCATGCACGTGTGCGTCGCTTCGATCACTACGATAACGCCGCGCGCCCGCAGACGCAACTCGATGGCATCGGCGATTTGGCGGGTAAGACGCTCCTGCAGCTGGGGACGCCGCGCATACCCTTCCACGCAGCGCGCCAACTTGCTCAAACCGGTAATGCGTCCGTTGCGCGGCAGATAACACACGTGCGCTCGTCCGGTAAACGGCAGGAGATGATGCTCGCACATGGAGGAGAACGGAATGTCTTTAACAATCACCATTTCCTCGTTGCCCGGCTCGTCGAACTGCTTAAGGAGGTGAAGGCTCGGGTCCTCCTGCATGCCACCAAACACCTCTTGGCAAGCACGCGCCACACGGTTCGGCGTCTCCAGCAAGCCCTCGCGATTCGGGTCCTCGCCAATCGCGGCAAGCAGCTCGCGAATCGCCGCCTCAATGCGCGGTCCGTCCACCGTCCCAAAGCCTTCGCCGTTCGCTGTGCCGCGCGGACCGTGCGCCGTCCCATGGCCTGCGCCGTTAGCCGTGCCGCGCGGATCGTGCGCCGTCCCATGGCCCGCGCCGTTCGTCCTGCAGTTTTCGTCAATCATTTTGTCGTCATTCATATAGCCACCATCCTATCGCGACAACCCAACAGTAGCTGCCCTACCCGGATAACTGCTCCAGCAAAGTCGCAACTCGGAATCCTCGTTCATTATTCTTATACGTGCACGCCGCACGCAACCTGGCTCGACAACCCCTGCCATGCTTGCCCGTCGCACGGGGTATGCGACCCGGCGCACGCAGCGAACAGTGTACACAAAACAACGCAAACCGTGCGATACACTCCCGAAGGTGCTTCATAACTTCAGGATTGGGTTCGGGATGGGTTCGCAAAGAAGGCCGATTTCACGCCCCCACCGACCCACCCGCGTGCGACCTAGGCCCACGCGTAACGGCTCGGTCCCGGACCGTAAGCACATTCAGCAAGGTTGTGTACCTACGGGGCCGTTTAGCCGGCCGTTCCTTGTCTAAGTGGCACTGTGAGTACACGTTACGCATCTTGTGCACCTACGGGGCCGTTTAGCGGACAAAAGCCGGCCTAAGTGGTGCCTGGCTACGCATGGCTTACAAGATGTTGCTAGAAAGGCCAACCAACTACAAAAGCACAACCCAACAAGCAACGATACCCGCCCGGTAGGCTATACTGTTACGCCACGTACACTCAACAGAGAGGTAACCATGAACGATACCACCAACACTGAGACAATAGCGACAAGCGAGACAATGGAGCCAACAAAACCGATAGGTTCGGCAGAGGCAACGACGGCCAAGTCGGCCGTGCCCACCCAAACGGCCCAGCCGAAACCGCGTGTTCGCTTTGCGCCTTCTCCCACCGGCAAGCTGCACGTGGGCGGCGCGCGCACCGCTATTTATAACTGGGCGTTCGCCCGCGCGACTGGCGGAACCTTCATCTTGCGCATCGACGACACCGACCCCACGCGGTCGACCGAGGAGAACACCCAAATCATTCTGAGGGCCATGCGCTGGCTTGGTCTGGACTGGGACGAGGGGCCCGAAGTGGGCGGCGACTACGGCCCCTATTTCCAAACCGAGCGTGTCGACCAATACCGCGAGGCGGCAGAGCGTCTCGTCGCCGAGGGCAAGGCATACTATTGCTTCTGCACCCCCGAGCAGCTCGAGGCCGATCGCGCGGCAGCGCGGGAGCGTGGCGACTCCTTCCAAGGTTATCAGCGTACTTGTCGCAATCTCGATCCCGCCGAGGCGCAAGCGCGTGTGGACGCGGGCGAGCCGCACACCATTCGTATAAAGGTGCCAGACGGACGCGGTGACGTGGTTGTGAAGGACGCCGTGCATGGTGAGGTGGCATTCAATGCGCGCGAGCTTGACGATTTTATCATATTCAGAACAGACGGCACACCCACCTATAACTTTGCTACCGTTGTCGACGACGCCGCGATGGGCATAACACACATCATCCGCGGCGACGACCACCTCTCCAACACGCCGCGACAGGTAATCGTATACGAGGCGCTCGGCGCTCCGGTCCCCATCTTCGCGCACATCTCCATGATTCTGGGTTCCGACGGCAAGAAGCTCTCGAAGCGCCATGGTGCCACGAGCGTGGAGGAGTATCGCGACCAGGGATACCTCTCGGATGCCTTCGTAAACTACCTCGCGCTTTTGGGATGGGCACCCGACGGCGAGAGCACGGTGATTTCGCGCGAGCGCCTTGCCAGCGAGTTCTCGCTCGATCACGTTTCGAAGAACCCCGCCATCATGGACCCCAAGAAGCTCGACTTCATTAACGCCGAGTATCTTCATGCGATGGACGATGCCACATTTGCGAGCGACGTAATAAAGCCCGAGCTCGCCGCTGCCGGACTCGACGACGGGACCGCACACGACGATGCCTGGTACGGGCTCGCCGCAAGCGCGTTCAAACCCCGTTGCACCGTTTCACGCGACGTAGCTGCGCAAATGGCATATCTCTACACCGCCGATGACGCCCTCGAGTACGACGAGAAGGCCCTCAAGCGCTGGGTGAACAAGCAAGGCGTACCCGAGGCGCTCGCCGCCGCACAAGAGGCACTTGCGCCCATTAGCTCCGACTCTTGGACTCCCGAGGCCATCGAGGCGGCGCTCGACCCCCTGCCCGCCAATCTGGGCATGGGCAAGGGCAAGGTGTTCCAGCCCATTCGCGTTGCCTGCGTAGGTGGCTCCGCCTCCCCTGGCATCGGAGAAACCCTCGCACTGCTCGGTCGCGACCACACCCTCGCGCGCATCGCCAACCTGGCGGGCTGACCGGGCGGGACCCGCGGCCACGTCCTCGCGCGCATCGCCAACCTGGCGGGCTGGCCGGGCGGGACCCTTTGCCAAGCCTCCCGGATGCCAGGCCAAACTGGCTTGGAGAAGTAGCGCGGCACGACTCTTTGCCGTGCGCAATACTGCACCGGGTCTGCCCTCAAAGACGCCGCGATATCGCATCGCGTGTCTTTGGCCACGCGCAGCTTCGTGCCGTATCCGCCCTCAGTGGCGCCGCGATGTGGGCATAGCGCGTCTTTGCCCACGCGCGGCGTTGCGCTAGGTCCGCTCTCTTCGAACCCACAGTTGGTTCATCTGCGCAACGTACGCAACGCCGTGCTGGCTCGTCTACTAACACGAGCAATGCTTCATTTGAGTCTCGTAGGCCATAAAATCAGGACGAATCGACCGCTAGGAACCTACTCCTAGCGGTCGCTTTCCTGTTCATTCTCCCAAAATATTCTTTCAACGGCATAATCGTGTAATGTTTCCATTGTGTTAACTACCCATTGGTTAATTGTTCAGAGACACGCATTTGCAAAAGCGCAGGTAAATAGCCTATGCTTTTGTACATAAGTCACTAGAACTCAACCAATGTGTAGTTTACATACCCCTCATAACGCCAAATCTTTCTGAACTCAGATAATTGCGCACAATATGCTCCCCAAGATAGCTCGCAGCCGCAGACGCATGCTGCTCGCTACGGCCAGTGCGTCGACACCGGACGGAGTCGCGACCGCCGCCGCGGGCGGGACACTGCGGAGGCCGGTTTTCCGTACGCTTCCATACCGAGCGTCCAGCGGCGGAGCCGCCGTCGAACACTGCTGCGGATGGGCCAGGCACGAGTCGCGCGTCGGGCGCCTCGCCACGAGCGCGGACG
The DNA here is from genome assembly GCA_017510785.1 of Atopobiaceae bacterium. Lineage (GTDB taxonomy): Bacteria > Actinomycetota > Coriobacteriia > Coriobacteriales > Atopobiaceae > RUG440. The sequence continues at coordinate 18,691 of JAFWMH010000025.1, forward strand.
GGCAGCACGTTCTTCCGGCTGCCAACCATCGTTCGGCAGCGCCTCGCCACGAGCCCGTACGGGTAGCACGTCCTTCGCGGCCGCCAACCCCTGTCCGAGAGCGCATCGTGCGCGGCGACGAGACTGCGGCCGGGCAGCAAATCCTGCCCGGCCGCCGACCTCAGCCTACTTCTTCCTGTGCGGCCTAAACGTAACTCCGCCCACGGCACCCGTAGACTTGTTCTTGCTGCCGGGAAGCCGACGCATGATGCGCTGCACGCGCTGATACAAGCTCATCGAGCGGTTGCGCGACTTCATGCCGAGCAGCGGCACCGCCAAAAACGTTGGCCCGAAGAACGTAACCAAACGCCACACGATGAAGCCAGCACTTGCATTCGCCGCACCAAACATTCCGCCGTAGAACATAAAGAAGCTGCCCTCAGTTCCGCCGGTACCACCAGGCAAAGGAACAGCGGTAGCAACCATCTGAACCATCGAACCAGCCGCCAGGCAATTAAGGAAATCGGCGTTGATGCCAAAGGCATGCAGCACGAACCACGGAATCATGTAAAAGCTCGCCAGCTGCAGCATGGTAACAAGAAGGGTAAGACCCATCGAGGGAAGGTCCTTCGCGGCCGTCATAAACGCATCGGAGAACTCCTGAACCTGCACGTTGACCATGTCGTGCCACTTTTCCTTGTTCTTGAGCCACCCGCGCTTCGACGAAAAGCGAATGAACCCGTTGCCCACGCGCATCACGAACTTAGGACACAAACAAATGATGAACAGGCCCGCAAGCTCCAAAAAGTGCACGCCAAACACGATGACGTTGATCATCACAATGTCGCCGTACGTGTCGAAAAAGAAGCCAAGCTTTGCCACGAGCATAATCGCCGCAAAAAGCACCACGCCGAACTGGAACATAATGAAGCGCGTGAACTGTGTGGCAGAGGCCTCGCCCACGTCCAGTCCCGTACGCGTGAGGCGCACGATTTGCGACGGGACGGCACCGGCCATCATGGGAGTTAGGTTGCCAAAGAATATGCCACTGGCCTCAACGCTTATGAGGTCGCGAATGCCCACCGGCGAGTCGTGGTCGATGTACACTGCAATCGCATACGCCATAACGCCAAACACGAAATATGAAACGAAGCACAGGCACGCAAGCGCCACCCAGCCAAGATCGACGCTGCCGAGTGCCGCGATGAACTCGATCATCTGCCCGGTAAAGATAAGAAACAGCAGATAAGCCACGACCACTATGCCAAGGAAAATAGCACCTCGGGCAGCCTTCGCTTTGTTTTCGGCCTCGTCGTCGTTTCCCATGGACTTAGCTGTAGGGGCAGAACCCCCAACACCCATCTTGAGCTTAGGGTTGGTGTGTCCCAAAGACTCGTGTTGCCCGGATTGTTTAGGCATGTCGCTCCTCGTTCGTTTCGTATGGAGTAAACTTTGCGTTGTTGAAGCATTTTACCTCATGAACATCTACAATATAATGCTCGTGAGTCGCACGCACGCCTATAACACAGACGCAAGAGGGGTGGAAGCGCATGCAGCCCGACCAAATCGACCAAAAGCCCGCCGGCTTCGACGAACGCGAAGTCAACTACACCCACAATCACAAGACGTTTCTCTCCGTACTCAGCGGAGGACGCAGGGCCGACGCCATCGCGCCCGAAACCGGTGAAGTCGGCATTCGTTTGGAACGCATTCTCGTGGATCACGTTCGTCAGCAGCCCGTCTCGTTCGAAGGCGATACGGGCATCGAGGCGGTGCTCACACGCCTGCACGATCGTCTTTCCGCCTTCGACGAGGAGCATGGCGACGGACACCTCACCGGCTTGGTTGGCTCGCTCATCTCCGCGCGAGGCATCATCGTAGGCGTGCGCGTAACGCTCGGTGCCGGCGGACAAATCGTTTACGAAGTTGGCCCATGCACCCACCTTGCGGAGATTCTGCAAGCCATCGAGCACCTCGATCGTCAGCTTCACGTGACGACCCATGGCATGGGTTGCGACTACGACCTCGTAGCCGAGGGATACAACCCCTTCGTGCAGGCTCCACTGGACGTGGCGCTCGTACCGCGCACGCGCTACACGCTGCTCAACGCCTATTTGGCCCAAACTGGCCGTTACGCACGCGACATGATGCGTTGCTGCTGCGCCACGCAAATTTCGCTCGACTATGCCCGCGGCCGCAGTGGCATTGACGCGTATCGCATCGCCGTGGCACTCTCCCCCATCTTCATGTTCCTCACCGACAACGTTCGCAGCTTCAGGTTTTCGGGCGCCCGGCGATGCCCTCGCATGACGCGCTCGCTGGTATGGGAAGAGGTCGATCCGGCGCGTTGCGGCGTGGTGCCCGGAACCTTCGCGGAGGGCTTCAACACCACAACGTACCTCAATTGGCTGGAAAGCCTTCGCCCCATACTCTTTACCGATTCCCTTGGCCACACCACATCCACCGGCAAGCGCACGCTGCGCGAGGTGATGGGCGATCGCGTGTTTACCGGTTCCGAGGCACTTGGCCTCTTCACGACGGTTTATCCCAACGTGCGTCTTGGCAGGCGCATGGAGCTTTTGCAGGCCGATTCGCTTCGCCCGCGCATGGCGGTGGGCTACGCCGCCTTCGTTAAGGGCATCTTCTGCAACCCGCTCGCACTGGACTCTGCTGCCGACCTCATCGGGCAAGTTACCGACGAAGATGTCTCGCTTGCGTCGTACGAGCTGCGTGTGCGCGGCTGGGACGCCATTATCTACGGACGACCTACCTCGCAAATTGTCTCCGCGCTCATCACAATCGCCCGCAACGGAATTGGCAATACGGAAGAGCTCGCGCTCCTCAACGTTATTGCCGAGCTGTGGGACTTCACCATGGTTCCGCGGGATGCGTATGTTCACCAGGAGGAAAAGGCAGCCCGTGGCTGGTAAGCAGACAAACTCACACCAAGGCGCTGCCGCTCCGCTAAAGCCCTTCGCCCGCACTCAGCTCTTGCTGGGCAAGGAAGCCATGGAGCGGCTCGAAGCTACCCGGGTCATCGTGTTCGGACTAGGAGGAGTGGGAGGAAACGCGGTTGAGGCGCTCGCGCGTGCCGGCATCGGCCACATCGATGTGGTAGACAACGACGACGTGAGCCTCACCAACGTCAACCGTCAGCTCATCGCCACACGCGACGTCGTTGGCAGGGCCAAGACGGACGTAATGGCAGAGCGCATACGGCAGATAAACCCCGAGTGCGAGGTCACCGCGCATCAGTGCTTCTTTTTGCCGAGCACGTCCGAGTCGTTCGACTTCTCCGCATACGACTACGTGCTTGACGCGGTGGATACGCTTACCGCAAAGCTCGAACTCGTGCGCTGTGCCAAACAAGCGGGTACGCCCGTCATCTCGTGCATGGGTACCGCCAACAAGCTCGATCCAAGCCTTTTGTGCGTGGCCGACATCTCCAAGACGAGCATTTGTCCGTTTGCGCGCGTCATGCGCAAGGAAGCACGCAAACGCGGGCTTGGGCATTTCCCCGTCGTCTTTTCCACCGAGCCGGCCCTCACGCCAATAATGGACGACGAAACCTACGAACCCATACCCGAAGGGTCTAGCCGCCGAAGCCTTCCGGGCTCCACGCCCTTCGTGCCGCCCGCAGCCGGCATCCTGATGGCGTCCTACGTCGTGCGCGACCTTCTTGGCATGCTGCCTCGTTAACGCCCGTCCTGTCGCACGCGAAGCCCGTCCTGGCGCACTCGACTTTTGCGAGCTACGTGGTTCATGATGCTCGACGAGCCGGCGCCAACACCCGTCCTGTTTCACGCAGCCATTGCGAGGAGCACAGCCTTTAGGAGGAGCCCAACCGTTGCGAGGAGCGCAGACATTGCGAGCGCAGCCGTTACGAGGAGATGGCCTGGAACTCCTCACCGCGCGTACCGCCCTTCGTCGAGCGCTTCACGTCGTACAGGTTCGAGTCGGCAATGTGCATCATGGCACGAAGGTCGTCTTCCGACTTCGCGAACCCCGAGCAATAGCCCACGCTCGAGGTGGGCAGCGCCTCAATTTTGCACTCCGCGCGCATATTTGTTGCAAAGTTTATTCTCATGAGGGCCACACGTTGGCGAAACTCCGCCAAGCTCTTGCAGCTATGCGAGATTATAAGAAACTCGTCGCCCCCATACCTATAGCAATTGTCATGCCCAAACGCGGATTCTATGCCACGTCCAAACGCCTTGAGCACATGATCGCCCTCTACATGGCCATAGGTGTCGTTAACGCCCTTGAAGTTATCGATGTCGCACATCACAACAAAGAGGTCACGATTCACCAGCTTGGGATAATCCCCTCGCAGCGATCGGCGGTTGCGCAACCCCGTAAGCTCATCGAGCTCCGAAGCATCGTGCAACCGCTGCTCGTGGGTCGCACCGTTCCTGCACTCTTGGTAGCGCAGCATGGAAACGAAGCACACAATAATCCATCCCACCCAATAGTGAAACACGGTGTTGCCCGAAAACGTCGCAGAGAAGTTCGAAAGCAGGAAGAACACTGTAAACGCGATGCTGTTGACGAGAAGAGACCCCACCGGTGGCATCACGAACACGCAGGTGCATGCCACACTGCAAAATATGAATGTGAGTGGCGGCTCGCCGTACAGCGCGTCAATCCACGAGTTAAAAACCCCGTAGCTCATGGCGAACACAATGTACGCGGCGACCGGCAGTTCCACCTCGCTAGTTCGCCCCTGCTTTGTGGCGCGCTGCGCCTTCCACGTGAGGAGAAGCGAAACCACAATGAAGGCGATTTGCGTAATGCCGTGTGTGCGGTTGAGGCGATTCGTAACGGCATCGTACATGCCCTTGTGCAACATGGTATTCACGAGCAGCAGCAACTCGATGCACGCCACTGCCACACCCGCATACACAGCCAAATTGGCATTGGTCCTTTGCATGTAGGCTATGAAATACGGACTCAACTCGTCCAAACCCAAGAACCGTTTTATTCTTTGTGAAAGCGCCATACACACCTCAACTGACACCGAGCCAACACGGGCAGCTGCATGCCTTAGGATCTATGCCCGAGCCACGCAGCTGCCTGGGCAGGCATACCCGCTACACAAAGCGATACGAGACGTCGCGCCTGCCCCATTCGTCAGAATCGTCGAAGCCGAATTCCTCGTATACGCCAGGATTAATAATAATCCCGGTATCGCCCGCATTGTAGCGACCACAGTCGACCACCTGAGCCGTCACGGTAACGTCGCCGTACTGGATTTCGACGTAATCGCCAAAGTGCGCGTGAGGGTACGACGACATGTCAAGCCCAACCTGAGCCGCTTCGTCGTCCCAGTCGATGTCGGACGCCGAGATATTGCCCGTCGTGGTCCACTCCGTGGCACATGCCTCGCCCTCAATCCAACCATCCGAAGACGAGTAGGTAGGCGTGGTGCTCGCGGAGTACCTTGCGCCCGAGCCAGAGCCCGAAGAGCCCGATCCGCCCTCGCCCGAGGCCGTTTCGTCGCTCGATCCCGAACCACCGTTTGCGCTCGCGCTTCCCTCAGAGCCTCCGTCGCCTTCCGACGACCCGTCGCCTGCCGAGGTATCGTCGCCGTACAAGTAGGCATTGCCCATCCTTGCCGAGCCGTTGCCCGACGAACCCGAGCCGGAGGACTCGCCATCCGTCGCAGAGCCTGCAGTGCCCGAGGCGCCCGAAGTACCCGAGCCCGACGAGTTCGAGGAACCGTTCTTGTTGGAGCCCGACCCCTCACCATCCTTCTTTGTGGAGTCTTTTGCCGACGTGCTCGACGAGCTGCTCGTCGAGTTGTTCGAACCGGTTGCGTCGTTTCCCGCCGACCCGTTCGTGCTTGTCGCAGAATCGGAGCCTTTGTCGGAAACAACTTCGGTTTGGGTGGACTGACTGTTGTTATTCGTGCCCGCACCGTTGTCTCGAACGTTTACGAACACGATTGCCGCCACGGCAACGGCCAACAACGCCACCGAGATGCCAATGACGACACCCGGGCGGACTGTACGCTCTTCCTCTGCAAATCTTCTACCGTGCTGAGCCATATGCAACACCTCCTACAATCATTAAACCCAATGGTAGCGTATCTTTTCACCTCGTGCGCCAATTTCAACGAATCCTTCTTGCCATTCGGTTGCCATGCGCCTGCCGCGCTTGAAACAAAACCCTCACTCGCGGAAAACTTGTTGCGAAACGGCGATGCGTCACCATGCCGCATGGTTTTTTGGTGATAATGGAGCAAGCATACACACGGAGGAGGGACCATGGCTCACGGCATCCGCGCAATTCTGCTCGACATCGACGGGACGCTCACCAACAGCGAAAAGGTGATTACGCCACGCACACGCGAGGCACTGCTCAAGGCACAGGAAAAAGGCGTCGTTCTCGTACTCGCAAGCGGCCGCACCGCCACGGGCCTCTCGACCTATGCGGCCGACCTCGACCTCGCCAACCACAATGGCGTGCTCGTGTGCTACAACGGCGCCAAGTCGCTCAACTGCCAAACGGGCGAGGTGTACTTCGAGCAGGCGCTCACCATAGAGCAGGGAAAACGCGTCCTCGAGCATATGAAGAAGTTCGACGTCGCGCCCGTCATCGACCACGGCGAATACATGTACGTAAACGACGTGTTTTTCTCTCTTCCCAACCAAAGCACGTATCCCACGCTCATCATCCAGTACGAAGGTCATTCGAACAATTATCTCCTGTGCGAGAAGCGCGACCTAGCCGAGTTCTGCGATTTCCCGCTCAACAAAATCCTCACCGCCGGCGACCCCACCTACCTGCAAGAGCATTGGCGGGAGATGGCGGCACCCTTCGAAGGCGAGCTCTCGTCCATGTTCACCGCGCCCGTCTACTACGAGTTCACGCCGCTCGGCGTAGACAAGGTCCGCGCGCTCAAGGACACCTTCGAGGTGCTCGGCATCGATCAGTCTGAAGTGATGAGCTTCGGCGACGCGCAAAACGACCTCACCATGATCGAGTGGGCCGAAATCGGCGTTGCCATGGGCAATGCCGTAGACGAGGTGAAGGCCAAGGCCGACTACGTTACGCTCGACAACAACTCCGACGGCATCGCGTACGCCCTAGAGCGGCTCGTACCCGAACTCCTCGCGTAACGTGTCGCATCCAGCACGCGCAGCGCTTGCGGCACACGCAGCGCTTGCTCCTGCCCCTAAAGAAGCGTCAAATCGCAAAGTGGCCCGGAGGAGCAGCCGCGCGCAGTTCCGCAGGCCGATAGCTGTTTGAGCTTTGCCCTCCGGGCCACGGACGGGACATTTGACTATTCTTTAGGGTCAGGCGCTCGCTCAGGACGCTCGCCCGTGTGTGCATGCAACGTGATGGGCGCTGCATCCTTTGCCACACGCAACCTAAAGGGATATACTAACTCGACCTTGCATCTTTCCGTTGGAGGAAAGCGATTTTGAAAGAAGGCCTCGTGGTTAGGACCTCGGCAACCGGCGAATCCCAAAACGGCATTCGCATCGGGTTCGTTGGCGCAGGAAAAGTTGGATTCTCGATGGGTAAGTTCTTCGCATTGGGCGGGCTTAACGTTTCGGGCTACTTTAGCAGGAACGTACGGTCCGCACGCGAGGCAGCCGACTTCACGGGAAGCTCGTGCTTCGAGTCGTTAGGCGAACTCGTGGCGGCGAGCGACGCGGTTTTTATCACTGTGCCCGATGGCGCCATAACACGCGTATACGATCAGCTTTGTGCGTACGACCTCACCGGCAAGCAGATTTGCCACTGCAGTGGGTCGCTCTCGGCAGCCGAAGCGTTTCCCACTCTTGCGGAGAAAGGCGCGACGGGCTATTCCGTTCACCCGCTCTTCCCCGTAAGCAGCAAGCAACACAGCTATACGGAGCTCCCAAAAGCCTACTTTTGCATTGAGGGCAGCGAAGAGCACCTCGACGAATGGAAGCGTCTTCTTTCGGCCTTGGGACCCACCGTGCAGGTGATTCCCAGCCAGGAGAAGAAGCGCTACCACGCCGCATGCGTCGTTGCCGCAAACCTCGTGTGCGGACTTGCCCAACAAGGCATGGACATGCTGCGCGCCTGCGGCTTTTCCGAGGCTGACGCACGCGCCGCACTCGCGCCGCTCATGCGCGCCAACATGGATCACATACTAGAGGTCGGGCCTACGGACGCGCTGACGGGTCCCATCGAGCGCAACGACGTCGCGACCGTCGCCGCACACTTGGCGTGCTTCGACTCCCCAACCGAGCGCGAGCTTTATCGCTCCGTCTCCCTCAAGTTGGTGGAGATGGCGCAACGTCGGCACCCCGACGTCGACTATTCGCCCCTCACGCGCATGCTCAACGACTAATTCCGAAGTCTCGCTTCGTACGAAAGGAATGCATCATGAAGAATACCATTTCAACACTTATTGCCATGCGCGAGCGCGGCGAGAAAATCTCGCAGGTGACGTGCTACGACTACTCCATGGCGCGCATCGTAGACGCGGCGCAAATTAACACCATTCTTGTGGGCGACAGCCTTGGCATGACGATGCAGGGCTACTCCGACACCCTGCCTGTTACCATGGAAGAGATGATTGTGTACGGTCGCAGCGTCGTTCGTGGCGCCCCGAATGCGTTTGTTATCATCGACATGCCTTTTATGAGCTACCAAGTATCGGTTGAGCAAGCCGTATCGAACGCAGGCCGACTCATCAAGGAGACGGGCGCGAACGCCGTAAAGCTCGAGGGCGGCGCAGCCGTCGTGCAGCAGATTCGCGCCATCGTGGAGAGCGGCATTCCCGTATGCGCGCACATCGGCATGACGCCGCAGTCGGCGAACGTCTTTGGTGGGTTCAAGGTGCAGGGCAAGGGCGAGACGAACGCCCGCCGCGTGCTCGAGGACGCGCTTGCCGTGCAACGCGCGGGTGCCTTCATGTGCGTACTCGAATGCGTGCCGCCCAAGCTTGCCGCACTCATTACCAGCAAGGTAAACATGATCACCATCGGCATCGGTGCCGGGGCGGGATGCGACGGACAGGTGCTGGTGAGCCAGGATCTTTTGGCCATGTCGGCCGACTTCAAGCCCAAGTTCGTTCGTCAGTTCGAGCAGGTTGGCGCGCTGATGGCCGAGGCGTACCGCTCCTACGACGCGGCCGTAAAGGACGGCAGCTTCCCCACCGCCGCCGAATCGTACGTGAAGAGCGACTGCGGCGACGAGTTTCTGCAGCAACTTGGCGACGAATACTAGGAAATCACTAGGAGACTAGGAGATACACCTATGATAATTGCAACGACCATCGAAGACGTACGCTGCGCCGTCCGCGCGTGGAAACAGGAGGGCCTTACGGTTGGGCTGGTACCCACGATGGGCTACCTGCACGAGGGACACGCAAGTCTCGTGGACGCAGCCGTCGCGAGCTGCGACCGCGTCGTGACCTCAGACTTCGTCAATCCTACGCAGTTCGCACCCGGCGAGGACTTGGAGAGCTATCCCAGGGACTTCGACCACGACTGCGCCCTGCTCGAGGAACACGGCTGCGACCTCGTGTTTTACCCTTCGGTGGACGAGATGTATCCGGATGGCGGCGGCACGACCGATACCTACGTGGAGATTCTCAACAACATGCCCAAGCAGCTGTGCGGCAAAACGCGTCCCATCCACTTTAGGGGCGTATGCACCGTGGTGAGCAAGCTCTTCAACATCGTGACGCCCGACAAGGCCTTCTTTGGCCAAAAGGACGCCCAGCAGCTTGCCGTCATTCGCAAGATGGTGCGCGACCTCTTGTATGGCATCGAAATCGTGGGGTGCCCCATCGTGCGCGAAGCGGACGGACTGGCCAAGTCGTCGCGCAACACCTACCTCAACCCCGAGGAACGCAAGGCGGCACTCGTGCTTTCGCAGGCAGTGCGGCTCGGCGAGTCCATGGTTGCGGAAGGCGAGGCGAACGCAGACGAGGTCGTCCGGGCGATGACTGAGCTCATCCAAGCCGAGCCCCTCGCACGCATCGACTACGTGGAGGCCGTCGACGGCGTCACCATGGAGAACGTCTCAGTTGTTAAGGCGCCCACGCTCTTTGCCATGGCGGTGTACATCGGGACGACGCGCCTCATCGACAACTTTAGCGTTGAGGCATAGCGCATGATGCTCGAAATGCTCAAGGGCAAGATTCACCGCGCGACCGTTGTTCAGGCCGAGGTCGACTATGTGGGCTCCATTACGGTTGACGAGAACCTGCTCGATGCCGCCGGGATTCTTGAATACGAAAAGGTGCAGGTCGTTAACGTGAACAACGGTGCGCGGCTCGAGACGTATACCATTGCGGGCGAACGTGGCTCGGGCATGATTTGCCTCAACGGCGCGGCCGCCCACTGCGCGACGCCAGGAGACAAGGTCATCATTATGTGCTACGCGCAGATGACGTCCGAGGAGGCTCGCGACCATCGCCCTTCAGTCGTGTTCGTGGACGAGAGCAATCGGCCGGCGCGCGTTACCACGTACGAACGCCACGGGCGGCTTGAGGACATGCTCTAGGCTCTTTAGATAAACGCGGGAACGCCAAGAATCGCAGGAACAGGTGCTTCGTCTCTTTTCAGAATTGCTTGAGACGGGACGCCTGTTCTTTGTTGCATAACCGTTGGCAGGGCACCAGCCACCACGCACCTAAGCGCAGGCACACAACGTGCGCATTATGCCTTTAAATGATGTTTTGATTATTACCCGTAGTGCGTGGACAAGGTGCAATCGAAGCGCTTTTTGTCTGCGCCACACACGAACGAGGGAGGATTCATGGCATTTCCAAAGGGCTTTTTGTGGGGCGGCGCGACGGCGGCCAACCAGTACGAGGGTGCATGGAACGTAGACGGCAAGGGCGCAAGCGTGCCCGACCACATGCGCGGCGGCGACATTAACACCCCGCGGCAAATCGATGCCGAGTTCGACCCCGACGCCCTGTACCCCAGCTGGGAGGCAACGGACTTCTACCATCACTATGAGGGGGACATCGCGCTGTTTGCCGAGATGGGCTGGAACGTGTTCCGCATGTCCATTAACTGGACGCGCATCTTCCCCACCGGCATGGAGGAAGAGCCCAACGAGGCAGGTCTCGCCTTTTACGACAAGGTGTTCGACTGCTGTGCGGCACACGGCATCAAGCCGCTCGTCACCATCTCGCACTACGAGCTGCCCTACGCCTTGGTGGAGAAGTACGACGGCTGGCTCTCGCGCGACCTCATCGACCTCTTCTTCCGCTATGGCAAAACGGTGCTGGACCGCTTCCACACCAAGGTAGAGTACTTCCTCACCTTCAACGAGATTAACATCGGCCTCATGAACATGGGCGCGCCGCTTTCCACGGGCCTCATCAAAGGCTTCACGGGCACCATGGCTGAAATCGATCGCACGGCCACCGAGCGCTTCCAGGCGGTGCACCACATGTTCGTGGCGAGCGCGAAGCTCATTAAGTACGCGCACGAGAACTACCCCGAGGTGAAGATGGGCAACATGATTGCCTTCATCCCGACCTATGCGCTCACGTGCGATCCCGCCGACGTGCTGGCCAACCAGGCGAACATGCGTCAGATGGACTGGTATTGCTCCGACGTACAGGTGCGCGGACACTACCCCTACTACGCCAAGCGCATGTGGGCCGAGCAGGGCATCGAGCTCACCATTACGGCCGAGGACGAGAAGATTCTCGCCGAGGGCATCATCGACTTCTACACCTTTAGCTACTACCAAACCAACACCGTAACCACGCACCCGGACGCCGAGCAGATGCAGGGCAACATGACCATGGGCGGCAAGAACCCCTACCTCGAGGCGAGCGACTGGGGCTGGCAAATCGACCCGACTGGCCTGCGCATCTTCCTCAACGAGATCGCCGACCGTTACGACAACATCCCGCTGATGGTAGTGGAGAATGGCCTCGGCGCCTTCGACGAAGTCGTCGTGGAGGACGGCGTGGAGCGCATCCACGACCCGTATCGCATTGACTACCTGCGCAAGCACGTGCGCGACATGGGCGAGGCCGTCGATGACGGCGTTAACCTCATTGGCTACACCTGGTGGGGACCCATCGACGTTGTCTCCGCCGGCACCGGCGAGATGCGCAAGCGCTACGGCTTCATTTACGTCGACAAGCACGACGACGGCACGGGCGACCTGCATCGCGCGCGCAAAGACTCGTTCTTCTGGTATCAAAAGGTCATTAAGTCGAACGGGGCTGATTTGGACTAGGCTTCGTGTGGGTGAGGCAAACATCCCAGCAGTTTGCCTCACCCACCACCCCAGCAACTGGTTCAGCACGAACTTCACCTCTCGTACTTTATAGCCTATACTATAACCAACAACTGTAATTTGTTGGTTATAGCGAGCATCCATGGACGCACAAACCGAGAGGGAGCGCATCACAAAGGAGCTGTCAACGCTGCCAGCGGGCACTATTGTTACCAAGCACATCGCGGGTCGGGAGCAGCCCTACTTGCAGTGGCGGGAAGGCGGGAAGGTACGCTCTCGTTACCTCAAAGCTACAGAGCGCGAGAGCGTCGCCCAACAGGTCGCTCGTCGAAAAGAGCTTGCCATGCGACTCAAAGAACTCGACGCAATGCAAAACAACACGAATGGCCATAGCCCGGACCTTCCTCAGTTCGAGACCACGGTGCGCGTCGGGCAAGCACTTGTAGACCGAGCGGTTATTATCCATACGACGCATGTTCCGTTCCGTGAGCATGCTCGGCTTCTGGGGACAAAAGACATCGATGAGTATATTGAGTATGGCGGCACTTTGCGCATGGGTGCAAACAACCTCGACGAACCCTACTCATACGACGGGGACGCCGACCCCACCTTCGCAACCGAAGAGTCTTAAGCTGGAATTCGCCGTCGGCGAGTACGACATGGTGATTTACGACGAGGACTCCGACACATGTGACGTGTACGAGATCAAGCACGCTCAGGATCGCCATCCGGCACAGCGCAGATTCTTGCAGGACAAGGGATGCGAGGAGATGTGCGAACGCGTCGTCGCTCCAATACGAAAGCGCGTGGTGCTCTACCGCGGAGATCCCTGCGTAGAGGATGGCATTGTCTACGAGAACGTGGTCGACTACCTGTTGGGGCTGTAGTTGCCGGCATCAGGCCCCTGCGCCCCGACCCCGAAACGACGCAATCCGGAAGCTGCGCCCAAAAGCTGCCGCCGCTCTGCATGCCATCGGTTGGCTACAACCCCAGGAACTCGATGATCCGCGCCACGGCGGCGTCCATCTTCTTGGGATCGCGGAAGCGGTGGTCGGCCCCATCGATGGGCACGAACTCAATCACGTTGTTATCGGCGAAAGTTGCCGAATCCTCGAAGGGCACGATTTCGTCGGCCGTGCCATGAATAATTATGATGTCGTCCGCATAGTCGAAGAACGGCACCTCGAAGAGGTCCACCGCCTGCAGGGCGGCCACGAACTGCGGACCGATTTTCACCTTACGATCGAAACCCACGAGCACCGGCTTTCCGGCGGCAAGGTTCGCCTTGTCCTGGTCGGTGGCGATGGCGTCCAGCAACGTGGCAAGCATGTTGATGGCGGGGCAACGCAGCGCCACCTTGCGGAATGGGTTTCCGTGGTCCATAAGGTACCTGAGCAGCAGATACCCCCCGAACCTCGTTCCGTACGCATAGAGCTCGTCGGTTTTGAATCGCGCCCGCACGTACTCAATTAACGTGGTGAGGTAGGCGTCGCAGTCCTCCACCAGCAGGTTCTTGCGAGCATCCGCGCCATGACAAGGCCAGTCGAACGTGACGACCGCCGTACCCTTGCGCTTGGTCACAGCCCTCGTGGCGAAGGTCTCGGCAGCCTTGGTATCCTTGTGGCCACCAAAGCCGTGGCAAAACACGATGACACGTCGCACCGCGCGGGGATCGGTGCAGTATAGTTTGCAGCGTATGCTGCACCCGTGCTCGTTGACGTCGAAGTACTTGGCGATCATGTCTCCCCTCTCGTCCGGCTGGTCTCGCCCGGTTAGTCGGACTAACATGATGACACATAATCAAGCGATCGCAAGTCGTCGTGAGCACGGAGTCGATTCGTCGATGACCCACGAGGAGATGAGGAGCTCGTTTTCCTCGGAGCTCGCGTGTTCCCACCAACACAATATAACGGCTATCCGCATACAAGGAGGTTCAAGCCATACAAGCCGAGGGCAATCACCCACGTGCTCACGATGGAGGCGGCGCAAATGAGGGGGATTTTGTCTGTACCCCATCGCAAAAAGTGGTAGAAGTCGTACACCACGCCGTCCTCTTCGGCGCCATGGCGCAGGATGCCCTGAAGATAGTACGTTGCGTAGAGCGCCTCGGGAACGGCGGCAAGAAACGTCGCATACCAGGGAAGCGTGCCCACGGGAACGAGCGCGCAGCAATCGAGGGCGGCGAGCAGGGGCAGCACGAGATGCATCCAAAGGTTACCGCCCCTGTACATCGGGCCCACACCATACACCGGCACGAGCAGCAGGATTACCACTATGCAGGTGAGCATCACTTCCGACGCCGCAACGAGCCGAATCGCAAGCGCCCACGCGGGAAGCGAAGGCCCGCCCACTGCATATGCAATGATGCACGCCAGCGATACTGCCCCCGAGAGCAGGTTCGAGAGCACGGTGAAGTACCGCAGGCTTCGAAGGCCTCTGGCCGTGAGCCGCTCCTTGCTACTTGCTTTGCCGAACATGAGGCGCAGCCACGAATACGCCGTGAACACCACTATTGCAACGTTTATTACAAAGCTTGCCACAACCTTGGCGTCCATGTTCTCCCCCACACCTTATGCGTCGAACGACTTGTTAAATCTTAAGCAGGGGCTGAGCCATGTAGCTCCGCCCCTTCTGACTCACGATTGTACTCTAAAGCTCAAATCACAACCGGTCCGGCTCCCGTCGTTCCATCCACGGCTACGAGGAGATACCCGACTTTCCCGCGATAATCACGGGCGTAATGGATCCGTCTAGTGACTGAACTGATGAAAGGGTCCCCTGTAGTCGCAGTTGTAGCAGTGGCCAGAGTTGCTGTTTTGCCACACGGCGACGTCATGGCTCCCGCACATGGGGCAATAATACTCGTTCATCCAGAAGCTGCCGCCAGCGATGTCCTCGAGTTCCTCGTCTGTAAGCTCGTAGCCCTCCGCCTTGGCCATCTCGAGGATTTCCTCGGGACCCTTCGCGTCGTCAATCCTGCACTTCTGCTCGTCCGTCAGCTCGCTGTACTTCATCTTGCCCTCCTCGTCGATTGACCCTTCGTCGCATGCCCGGCCCCAGCCTAGCACATGCCGCCTAGGGCGAACGCGCTAGTCTGCAGCATGTTCTGCATTGCTACTACTAATACGCACGAAGGGGCGCTATGGCTCAACATTTTCGAAAAAAGTTGAGTTGAGTTGGCATCGCTTTTTTGCGGTAGGTTGTGATATGTGAGGAGAACGAGGTTGAGGTCGTGAATGTCCCCGCATTATCGTTTACTATATTATATTACCTAATACTTCCTTTGCGCACCGCGCTGTATGTGGCCTATCGCGGGGAACAGGCTTTCAAAGCAAATGCTCCTCAAGATGCGTTATAGCCATCTGAAAGCTGCCTCGGACGCAATTCGTGGCCCCCCGCCCCTAAAGAATGGTCAACTGCCCCGTCTGTGGCCCGGAGATTAAAAGCTCAAACAGTTATCGGGCCTGCGTAACTGCGCGCGGCTGCTCCTCCGGTCTACTTTTCGGTTTGACGCTTCTTTAGACGATATTACCCGAACCGGACGGACCTGGGAGGTCCTGCCAAAGCTGCAGGGTGGTCCCGCTGGGCCCATGCGGGGTCCCCCGCGCCCAAAATAGTGGGCACGTGGTTTTGAACGGTCGCGCAAAAGCCCAGCTCGCGCTGTTCAGTTCATAAATGTCGCAACATCACGTGCCCACTGGCTAAAATACACAGTGGGCACGATATATTGCGGAACTTATGGCGTCGCACCCTCTAGCTGGGGTTTTGCAAAACGGTCAAAACCACGTGTCCACTATTTTTATGGCGGTACCGCCGTGCCCTCGGGATCTGCCGCTCCGCGCAACGAGGCCTCCCGTGCGTGCCTTCGGTCCTTCGCGGCTGGCGGAACTTTATGTGGCGGGACCGTCATACCCTCGGGATAAGCCATCTCGGCGCAACGAGGCCTCCCGTGCGTTCCTTCGGTCCTTCGCGGCTGGCGGAATCCGACCTGCGTGAGGACGTGGCCGCTCTCAAGGTAACGGTTGCTAGGCCAACGCGAGGACGTGGTTCTTTGGACGGACGATTTATTACAAACAAATAATATGCTCTCCAAGGCGAGCCACGATTCGCAGCCGGTCGCAAGAGACTCGACCCTCGCCCGCCCGCAGCGGGGCTCGATGACCGCATCGCCTGCAACGCCCCGCGATGGAGTCATACGGAACACCACCTTCCCGCAGATCGCGGCGCGATGCACGCGTGAAACCGGACGGAACACTGCCCTCGCAAATCGCGGCGCACGGAACCGTACGGAAAATCGACCTGTGCAAATCGCTGGGCATGTTATCGGATGGAATTTCGACCTGTGCAAATCTTTCAGTTGCACAACTCGCATTTTCGTCAGGATTTTCCTTCGGATGGCCCCCACGGCGCACCATCTGAGGCAAAATCGGACGGAATTTCGACCTGTGCAAATCGCGGGGGCAGAATCTGACGGAATATCGACCTGTGCAAATCTTTCAGTTGCACAGGTCGCATTTTCGTCAGGATTTTCCCTCGGCCTGACCCCGGCGACAACCCGCCCGCAGTACAGGCCGCGATCCCGCATGGCAGCGACGCGCTTGGGCGTCGCACCCTCATGCATCTGCGGCTATGAAGCATCTTGGGGAGCATATCAAGGAAATCGACATAGCCGTTCATCATAGGGAGAGCCACTTCTTTCCACCTTGCGTTGCCGGGTAGCTCCTGTATACCGATTCGAAGCGATGCTCCGCCGATCAATGGGTGGATGGCACAGCCCGTTAGATGTGCACCACTTGCTATTTGAGCGTTACCGTAGCAAGGGTACCGCCGCCATTGTTTGGCGACGTATAAAAGATGTCTTCGCGACCTTGCACGCCCACATCGGAATACACGTACTTGCCGCTCGACGTGCAGCCAAAGTGCGAGACGTGCTTGGAGCCGATATCCGAGTCTGCCACACAGAGGACACCACCGTATACGAGGTTATCGCTCTTCCACACGTCCGTCTTAAACAACCACTTGGTAACAGCACCCTCCTGCTTCTCGACGCTGAATTTACCCTCCAAAAAATCTGGCACCTCTACAATGAAGTCTTCGGTCTCGAAGGTGGACGCCGTTTGCATGGGGTAGGTTTTATCTGCGGATTGTTCCTGAGACGTATCGGCTTCTTTATCCTTGCCACCACCAGCTGCCTTGCCTCGCAACTTGTCTACCAATGAGTGGTCGCCCACGGACGTCCAGTCGTCGATTGTCTCGCCGCCCTGTGCTTCCTCCGAGGAAATCTGGTCACGTACGAGCGATGTGTCACGTACGTACTCTTTGTAGAATTCGGAGTTCATATTGCTAACATAGCGCAGCTCCACCATAAAGGCGTGCTGATCGGCACTATACTCCATCACGCTCCAAGGCTCGGCAAAGAGCGAGAACTCGTCACTCGTCGCCTCCACTGCCGTGTTGCTCTGCGCGTCAAACACAAAGGGAATCATGCGCAGACCACCCGATTTGTGACTTCCCACGTTGCTGTAGTGGGCACAAAGAAGCAGCTCGGGCAGATCGTCATCCGAAAGATTGCGCAAGGTGTAGGTGAACTCAGAATCCGGGTATTGGTCGAACCACGCCTCAGCAAAACACGAGCCGGCGTTGTTGAGAACGGCATCGTAGGCGTCGGCGGCTTGCTGCTCGACCGTAGGCTTTGCGGGCTCGGCGCGTTCGGCGAACTCGGCGGGCTTGGAGTCGTCCTTGTCTTCTTTTGCGACCTTCGAGTCGCTTGACTCGTCCCGGACAGCTGGTTCCTCGACCTGGACCGACTGCTCCATACTCGTGGACTCAACACGGGGCTGCATCTTGATTGCAAACACAGCGAGCAAGGCGATAATTGCAACCGAAAGGACAACGGCAACAATTGCAAGGACCCTTATGACGGTTGATTGCTGCCGCGGTGGAGTCGCAGGCTGCGTTGCAGACGGCTGCAACACCGAGGAAGGTACTCCCACCGGAGCTCCGCATCCCCCACAAAAACGGGCGCCGTCACTGATTTCTTTGCCACAATTGCTGCAAAACATGCAATCCCCTTCTATGCGTGACTATCCACTTCCACATGATGCAGATTTCTGGGGGTGTCTGCACCGCCCAATCTGCGCCGCTCCGCCCTGACCAGCAATGCCGAGGGTAATCCGCGAGTGTACATTCTGCCATATCACCTTTACGCATGTGGGCGTCTACCCGCGGTTTCTTTGATAAACACTTTTCGGGGGCCGCAGAATGTACACTTTGGGTTGCTTTCAGTGCGCATTCTGCCGCATTACCTTTTAGCATGTGGCCATCTACCTGCGCTTTTGCTCAGCAAAGATTCTCGGAGGTTAGCAGAATGTACACTTGGGCCGGACGACTCGCTCGGACGTCCCCGTTGGGCCGGAGCCCGACCGCACTGACGCTCCGCAGGCGGACAATCCCGCGGCTATGAAGCACCTTGGGGAGCAAAAAAGGAGCGCAGGGATATGCCCCGCGCACTAGGAAGCCCCTGCGTCTGGCGCAAGTAGCCAATATGAGTATCTCACATACAAGGCCTTGGGGCAAGGCGGGTGGCAAGAAGAACGACCTCATAAGAAGGGTTCTAACCAAGGTTGAGCCCTCAGCAGTACAAGCAGCTTTCCCGAATAGGACCTACGCCATCACGGACAAGGGTAAGAGGGTTCTCGTGGCCAACATGGCAATCATCAACGCCCACAAGGACCCGGCGATGCGGATATGGGATGTTCCCGAGGACGATACGCAACGGTCGTCTGAGCTGGGCTAATGGGTGTTTTACGTTGTTTGACGGTATGGAAGAAAGGCAAGGTTCTGGTCACGAATGTCCCCTCATTTTACTTCAATACTTGTTGCCTTGTTCGCCAGCCAGTCATCCATCCATTCATCGCCGCACGTGAATCCGTCGAGAACGCCTTCGTCCAGCTCCTCGTACCGCACCACCCTATTCAGCATATGACCCTCCTAGACGATACTGGCGAGCCAGTCGTACTCTGTGTCGCTGACGAACACGCGTGGCGCGTACGAAAAATGTGGCGCGTGATGGGTCTCGGTCGTCCATCTGTCGGAGGACATGAGGGTGGAGTAGTAGCTGGTCATAGCTTCATCCGAGATTACGGGCGAGCGGGCGGAGCTAGTTCCGTCGTAGACATCGCGCCACGGGTCCTCATGATGCGACAGGTCCTCGAGCGCCTCTCCACTCATCCCACTGTATGAGTCTAGCACCGCGTCAACGACCACTACGTCCTCGGGCGAAAGTGCGTCTGGCCTGCCGCTCAAGTCTGACTGGACGACGCTTCGCTGGCGGGCATGCTCACGGAACACCTCGTAGACAACGGGGCCATGGTCCCAGGCCCTGATCTCTTCGCTGAACAGCGGCCTGTCCTGTGTCACCAGGCACCATGCCTGACTATAGTAGAGCAGCTTTTGCAGCTGGTATCCGGTGAGCCGACCTTTTTCCTGTAGTATGTACGATGCGACATCGACTGCCTTGCACATGATGCCTCCCCTCTTTCCTCACTTGTTCATGTAATTCTATTATTTACATTAAATACCCACTTTTCTAGGTGTAATTCGGTGGTCAAACGTTTTTGAGCTGAGGTTCACCATTCTTTCCAAGTGCGCACGGACATCCCAACCAGTATTTGCAGGCCAGAGTCCACATGTTTCTGACCAGTTCTAAAGTCTTAGTCACCGTTGTGTACTAGTAGCGTCTTGAGAGGAGGAGAATTGGGCGCGTATAAGAAAACAGGTCAGAAAACATATTCTGACCTGCGAATATTTGGTAGCCCGTACCGGATTCGAACCGGTGATCTCCGCCTTGAGAGGGCGGCGTCCTAAACCGCTAGACGAACGGGCCGTTGCTGGAAAATAATATAGCGCACTGCCCACGTGCATGCAAGAACTTTTTTCTCGAATTCTCTCGCGACCTCATATTCAGCTTACGCGACTTACGCAGCTTACAGTTTACGCGACCTGCGACCACCTGCCCGGCAGCCCTTCGGCGACCGCATCACCACCAACCCACCGAACGTTCCCGGAATGTCACCCACCAAGTTACATTCTTGTCCCACCGAACAAGTATTATAAGAACCATGAAAAACGCCAGCCAGAGGAGTCGCCATGTTCAACCGGTTCTTTCGTCGCACTCAGCAAACAGCGCGCGTATCGCAAACGATGCTCGTGCACTGGCTCGACACAACGCCGACGGAGTCTAACGACCTTCCCTCCACCGTTCGCTCACTTGAGGTGCAGGCACACGTGTGCGGCATACATGCCGAGGTCCTACAAACCATCGAAATTGAGAATCCCAACACGCGCCCCATAAGCGCCTCTCTCACAGTCCCCCTCCCCGACCGCGCAGTCGTTTGCGGCTATGCCCTCGAAATCGGCAACCAAATGGTGGACGGCGTTGTGGTCCCCAAAGAACGAGCGCGCGTGATCTTCGAAACCGAGCAGCACCGCGGCGTGGACCCTGGCCTTGTGGAGGCCGTGCGCGGTAACGTCTACCGCACGCGCGTATACCCCGTGCCACAGCGCGGAACGCGGCGCGTGCGTCTTCGCTACGTCACTCCACTTTTGCTCGCGTCGGACGGATCGGCAACGCTCGACCTTCCCATGCCGCCCGACCGTCTCACACGCCGTGCCATTCGGCTCGACGTTGAGCAACTCGATGCCCCTCGCCCCCTTGTTTCCGGCATCAGCGCCACCCAACTGCTTAATCGCACCGGCTGGAGCTTCCAAGCCGAGGAACGCGACGTCGTGCCAACCGAGGCAGTACGCATAGCCCTTCCCAACCTGCCCAATTCCTTCGTGCTTTTGGAGCGCGACGATGAGGGTGACGTTTGGTTTTGCGCCTCCGAGGCGACGACGCCTACCACCCACATCGCGGCGCAACCCATCACGTCACTTACCGTTCTTTGGGATGCCTCGGGCTCCCGAGCCATGCAAGACCATTCCGCCGAACTCGCGCTACTTAAGGCCTACGCCTCTTCTCCCCACATTCGACGCCTTACGCTTGTGGTTTTCGCCAACGATGTGCACGAAGTGCGCGAGTTCTTCTCTGCTGAGGAACTTGTAAAGCACGTTTCCAACCTGCAATACGACGGCGGTACCGACCTCGAAGCCCTACGGCTTTGCGCGGAAGGGCTCGCTCGCGAATTCCGGGATGCAACGCAGAGCAGTGCATGCGTATTGTTTACCGACGGTCTCGATACCCTTAGCGACGAGGTGTTCTCTCTTCCGCGCGAGCTCAACGCCGTCGCCATCGTAAGCGGGTCGGAGCGCGATTTGGAGGCTACCCGTCAAGCATGCAGGGGCCTTGCATTCGATGCGTCGCTTGCTCCACGCGACGCAGAGCAACTCGCCCAAACACTTGCCGCAGGCAGCGCTCATCGAAGCCTCGACGTCAACGGCAAAGGAATTGCGGACGTGTGCGACGTAAGCTCGCCTACGGACGACCGGCGCGCGGCAATAGGCAGGCTCGTGGCGGACGAAACGACCATCTTCCTTGGCAACAGTACACATCCCCTTTTGCTGCGTGCCGCCGATGCACGAGACGGCAACGTCCTCGCGTGTGCCTGGGGAGCACGACGCGTTTCCATTCTCTCCCCGCGTGCAGAGCAGTACGCCGACGAGCTCCTTCGCTTGGGCAAGAGGTTTGGCATGGCCTCACCCGCCACGTCACTGCTTGTGCTCGAGAGGCTCGACCAGTGGCTTGAATACGATATCGAGCCTCCCGCGACGCTCCCGGATATGCGCGACGCATGGCGAGAACGCAAGCAGAGGCAGTTGCGCTTTAAGCCTTCGCAATCGGACGAGGATGCTCACCTTGCCGCGCTGAGGCGGGAATGGAGAGAACTGCTGGGCTGGTGGAACCGCGACTATTCCGTGTCAATGCGTCAATCCAACACCTCGCGTCTGTTTTGTCCAAACTGCGGTTGCATCAATGATGGGGAAAGCCTATATTGCACGAGCTGTGGCAACCGACTGCAAAGTGCGAATCATCCTTCGGTTACGCGCAACTACACAGCTCCCGGTGTTTGCCCCTACTGCGGAGCCAGGCTCGATCCCAGTTTAGCGTTTTGCGAGAACTGTTACCATATCGTGGAGACTCACGACTCTCCTTACCTGCCCCAAGAGCGTAGAACTGGGTCCTCTCATACGGTAATGCTTGATGCCGCGCCAACGATGACGCCTCCTCGATGGGGCGCTGATGCCGTGAGCGAATCATTCTCGGCGCCCGCTCCGAGTTCGCACAGCTTCGAAGCGGCTCGGTACGCCCCCAGCGCTCGCGAATCCGCAAGCTTTGAGGCCGCCGACTCTGCCTTCAGCGGCCCAACACCACTCTTCGCCAGCGCTTCTGCAAGCGGGGCCGTTGCGGCGAGCAGGGCCACCACTGCCAGCAGTCCCGCATTCATCCTCGACGAAGGCGTCATTTTCAGTCCCTCCCCCACCGTCGCCGTCAAACCTTGGTCGCCCAACACATCCTACCTGCAAGAACTCAATCGAGCCTATGCAACCGACATCTGGGCAGCACGCGATGCATACTTCGCACAGCGGGTCCACTACCTCACGTCACCATCTTTTTTCGTCGATTGTGCGGGCTGGTTCATGCAGCATGACGACAAGACCTTTGGCATACAAGTCCTCACCAACCTTGCCGAGCTGCGCATCGAGGACGCCGCGTTGCTCCGCGTCCTGGCATGGAGGCTGCGCGAGGCAGGTGAGCTGCAGCGCGCTCTTGTTATTCTCCGACGCGTCGCGCGCCTACGCCCGGAAGATTCGCAAAGCCATCGCGATCTCGCTCTTGTCCTCGACGAACTCGCCCACGAGTACCATCGGCGAGGCAACGAAGACGCTGCACGCGCATATGCCGAAGAGGCCGCAGAGCTGTATAGAAAGACGGCGCTCACCCCTTGGGCTCGTCGCAGAACAGCAATAGCACTCTTCGCAGTCGAGGAGTACAACATTTTCCGCGCTTGGGCAGCCGAGCAGCTTTGGGTCGTGCCACCAGAACTGCCGTCGTTGGATCGCGAGCTCGAAGGTATTCTCTCCTGCGATTTGCGCGTAACGCTTGCGTGGGACGCCGACGAAACCGATGTGGACATTCACGTTACCGAGCCATCCGGCGAGGAGGCGTACTACCGGCATCGCAACACCACCTGCGGCGGACGCGTTTCGGAAGACATCACCGATGGCTACGGACCCGAACTCTACGAGGTTCGCAAGGCGCCCAAGGGCACCTACACGATTCGTGCGCACTACTATGCCTCGCACCAACAAACCATATTCGGGCCGGCGACGTGCACCCTCGCCGTGTTCACCGACTGGGGCAGGCCGAACCAACAACAACGCCTCACTTCCGTCCGTCTCGACAACGCACACGAGATGACGCACGTGGGGGAAGTCACAATCGGCATGCCCGCACACACCACAAGTCCGAGTCATTCGTTGGCCGAAGAGCCTGACGTACACCGCATTACGGTTGGCATGAGCATGGACCAAGTTCGCATGCTCATGGGCGAGCCCACCGAGACCGGAAACGACGAATGGGTATGGAACTTTGCGAATGCCCACTCGTACGCTGTGCGCTTCCACGACGGTAAAGTCGTTAAGGTGCTTGAGTGCATGCCGTGGGGCGACAACATGGTGATTGCGCAGTAGCGAACCATACGTCGTAACGCTAGGTGATAAGATCGCCCATGTAATAAGAACGCCCGGCACCTCAGCTCAGGCGCCGGGCGCTTTTATTACCCGCCATTCCGCTCGCCCTTTACCGTCAGCGCTTTAACCAAACACGCTTAACCGAACGCGCAAGGCCAACGTTAGGATGGCCGAGTTGCGAAAAGACGAATGCTAGAGCGATTCGCAAGGCTGGCGTAATCGTTGCCAAGCCATACCGACGACTCACCCGGCCCAAGCACGAGCGGCATACGGCTGTGCAGAGGAGCAACGTCCGCGTTGGGCTCTGTCGTTACAATCGACACACGGTTTTCCGCCTGCACACCGGCGAGCAAGAACGCCTGATGTCCTGGCAAGCCAAAGCGCACTTCAGCACCACGGCGAGGTGGGTTACGCGTCCACGACTCATAGAACGCAAGCACCGGCACCAGGCAACGCCCATCCGCAATTGCCGCCGCCCACATGCCTCGACCACTTCGCGCCTGCGAAAGCGCCGTCTCGATGCGCGTGTTGAACACCAGCTTCGAACTGGAGCCAATCGTCGATTGGAATCCCCATATTCGCTCGGCCGCCACAAGCTCTCCCGACTCATCCTGCACTATGAGGGGCAGTTGCTTGCCGGGGTAGGCATCCGGAACCACGACGGAGCCGTCACGCTCGGGCATGCGGGCCCGTCCCGTCTTGCGTCGCTGCTCCAGTAGGTACTCCACCTCTATTAACTGCATGGGCACGATTCGATGGCACATGAGTCCTCCCTCCCTCTGCTCTATCGTACTACGCGAGAGGTCGATTCCCAACATATTCGAAAAAACTTGCAAATGACGCTTGCAATGACAAAAGACATCCGGTATAGTATCTTCTCGCGTTGAAGCAGGAAATGGGACTTCGTCTAACGGTAGGACAACGGATTCTGGTTCCGTCAGTGGGAGTTCGATTCTCTCAGTCCCAGCCATTCTTCGCACAACGGCCCGTTCGTCTAGCGGTTTAGGACGCCGCCCTCTCAAGGCGGAGATCACCGGTTCGAATCCGGTACGGGCTACCAAGAATTCGATGCAGGTCAGGGATTCGTCTCTGGCCTGTTTTGCTATCTCGGTACATCTCCACCTCCTTACTGGGGACAACGGAACAAAGAAGTCTCTAGGCCGTCTTCTGCAGCTCTTCGCTCGCCTTAGGCCCAGAGGAGTACAGATTTCCAATAATCTCGGCCGCACGCTCGTCGTTCTCGGGCATCGCATGGGCGCACTGGTCCATGGTCAGCTTGTCCGACGAGTGGCCCAAGCGATGCTAGACGGTCTTGAAGTCCATGCCGCTCGCGATGAGGTGCGTCGCGTGCGAGTGGCGGATCTCGTGGAAACGCCATCCCTCGAAGCCCTGCTTCTTGGACCAGTCGCGCCACCAGCGGCTGAAGTTGGTGGGTTTCATGATTTCACCCTTGTCGTTGCAGCAGACCGGTGTGTCGTTCGTCTGCTCGAGGCAGAGCACAGCTAACTCCTCCTGCTGGAACGCCTTCCAGCGCGCGAGATGGCTCACCGTCTCTTCGTCGATCTTGAGCACGCGCTTCCCGGCTTCGCTCTTGGGGTCCTTAACCTCGCTGTAGACCGTGAATGAGTGTGCCACGCGGATGGTGCCGCGCTTGAGGTCGACGTACTTCCACGTGAGGCCGACGACCTCGCCGCGACGAAGGCCCGTGGCCATCGCGATGCGGACCGCCATCACGCGGCTGATCTGGGACATACCGCGAAGGTAGCTTCGCTCGGACGTGATGCCGCGCTTCTGTTGGCGTTCCTCGATTTGGATACGATTGGCGTAAGCTTCCTCCTCCGCCTCATTAGCCTTGGCGAGGAGGTCTTGAGCCTACTCCGTCTTGAGTGAGCGACGGTTGACGGGGTCGACCTTGGGTGCTTCCACCTTGGCGGCTGGATTGCGAAGGATGATGTCGTAGTCCATAGCCTTGCCCAGGATCTGCTTGAGCAGCTTGTGGTACATGTTCATCGTGGTGCCCGAGCACTTGCCACGCGCTTCGACCTTCTGCTCGCGGATGCGGGCGTAGACTGTCTCGATGGTCTGCGGCGTGATGTCGCGCAGGCGGACGCTTCCCAGATGCTCGCAGAGGTCGCGGACCATGGTCTCTTCGCGCTTGAGGCGGGTCTTGGTGACTGCTTCGGCCGCCACGCGGTTCTTGTGCCACTGGTTGGCGAAGTCGCCGAACGTGGTGTTGGCCGCGTTGGGGTTAAGCCCGTTCCTGAAGTCCTCCAGGAGCTGGTTGCGCACCTTGCAGGCGTCGGACTTGGTGCCACGCACGTTGCGCTGGGCCTTCAGGCGCTTGCCGGTGAGCGGGTCGGTGCTGAAGGACACGGCTACGCGCCAGTTCTTGGGGCTGTAGCTCTTCCCGTTGGGTTGCTTGATCTCCGTTATGCTTCCGTCTCCTTGTGCCATAGCAATTCACCTCCTTGGTTGGCGAACGTGATGAGCTGGGAACTTGCTATTCAATCACGCCCTACTGGGCGGGGTTGACGAATGCCGATGCCTCCCGATACCACTTCTCGACAGAGGAGCGGTAGGCGGTGCCGATCTCGGTGACGGCATCCTCTATGGGTATGCCCATCTGGTAGAGCTGATGGGCTCTCTGGCGGCGACGCTTGCTGGCGATGGTCTTATGCGACTCGCAGCAGTACTCGATTCGGCTGTAGTCCGACTTGGTTACTATCGGTGTCCCGCAGATGGGGCAAAGAGTGACACGGTTGTTGAACACCGCGTCCTCGGCCACATCAACTAGGGCGAGCTGCCACCGCTCGAAGCTGTCATCGTATTTGGGGTGCCGGTAGCCCCCATTCAAGTCGAAGTGCGTCCGCTGCTCGAAATCTGGCTCGTCGAGGTAGTGGTGGTAGAAGGGGCCGTCGTTCACCGGGCGCTGCGCAGTCTCATCGATTATGTTGGCGACCGTCAGACCGGAGAACATCCTGCACGCCTCATCCTTGCTGTAGCGAGAGCTGTCGTAGAAGATGACGTGGAAGTCCATGTCCTCGCCGCTCGCATCCTCGCCAAGGTAGGTCGTGCCGCCGAGGATGCCCACCGCCCGCTCCTCCTTGCAGTCCTCCTGGTAGCTATCGCCGAAACGCTCGTTGAAAGGGCCCTCGTACCAGAAAGGCCCACAATCTGTGACCGGCCAATAGCCCATCTTCATGGACATGCCCCGAATGGGACCATGGGCACCGAAGTAGCTATCGAAGTACCCGTCCAGCCATTCGTCGAAGTCATCGTCCTTGTCCCACTCGTACATGTCGAAGGAAAAGTCCTCGAACATGCCCTCGGGTATGTCCGCACCCCTCGATATTGTAGCAAGGACTAGGAAGCAGGACATGTCCTCTCGCCAGCTCAGCAGCTCCGGGATGTAGAGCTCGTAGACGTCTCCCTGAGCCAGCAGGTCGTCTCGGGTGAGGGCATCGAGGTAGTCGATGGACGCATCCTTGTCGATGCGCGCCTTGAGGGAGCCCGCTAGGTCTGCATAGTAGAACTCGCGATCGTTCCTGTAGGTCTTCCCATCGACCTCAAACTCAGTCTGAGTGTGTAGCGGCTTCTCCTCGCGCTTGGCGAAGAGGTCGTTGCAGCCCTCGTGCTTCAGGAAGTCGATGAGTACCCGCCAGGAGTTGACGGTCATGAGCTTGTTGAGGGCGGCGCCGGGGTCCGCCTCCCTGTTGGGGCCGGTCGGCACGAATGCCGCGACACTCTCGCTGAGGGCTACGAACCTCATATCAACCGTAACTCCTTATAATCAGTAAATCACCCGTAAACCAAAGCGGACGGTTGATTCCGCTTGATAAGATGGCATCAACACCAACACGGTGCGTCAACACCTAACTCGATTTGAGGAGGTTCACCAAGATGGAGCAGACGTTGACGAGGGAGCAGATCACCATGCGCCGTGAGGAACTGGGACTCTCCAAGTCCGCATTCGGGCGCGAGGCGAACCTGCATGTCTCGACCGTATCGCAGATCGAGAGCGGTCGCCTCGTGCCCTACCCCGGGCAGATAAAGAAGATCGTGGCTGCCTTCAAGCGCCTCGAGGGCCGTAAGGGCGAGGTGGCCTAGCATGAGCTCGATTGGCAAGTCCACCACACTTACGGTTGCCAACGATCCTGTCGAGTCCCGCCAGAAGTTCGCTATCATCGCCGACGGCCAGTACGAGATGATCGCTGGATACCCTGACCTCCTCACGCCCAAGCACATCGCCGCGCTGTCGGGCTTCTCGGTCGACTATGTCCGCCGCCTCTGCCGCGAGCACAAGCCCCCGCCGTCCAGCTCGGCTCGGGTGCCTGGTTCGTGCCCAAACCTAAGTTCATCGCTTATGTGATGGGGGTCGATGTTGCCTAGCCCGACTGGACAGGCCGCCAACGACTACGCTGAGCGCGGGCTTGCAGTCTGGGCACCAGCGTGGGGCAGCAAGGTGCCGAACAAGGGCACATCGGGAATTCTTGGCCGCACCACAGCGACGGCCACGCACGACCTCGATGCCCTGGCGGCCATCTATGACGAGAAGCCCCAGAACAACGTGGCCATCCGTCTCGAGATGTGCGAACCGATGCTCGTCTCGGTAGACTGCGATGATGCCAAGGCGCATCCCACGGCCGAGGAGAAGGCCAGCGGCACCACCGGCGAGGACGGGTGGACCGTTCTTGACGCATGGCTCTCCAAGGAGTCTGTCACCCTCCAACCCACTTGGACCATACGAACCGCGACCGATGGCATCAACCGCCTCTATAGGCTGCCCGACGGCGCATCCATGCCAAAGGATGCCGTCGGTGCCATGACGCGGGTCGACCTCCTAGGGGACGGGCACGCCCAGATCATGCCGCCGTCCGTCATAAAGGGCAAGAGCGACCACTACCACTGGGAGGACGGACTCTCCCCGGACGATGTCGAACTGGCACAGCTTCCGATGGCCTTGCTCGGGTTCTGGAACCAGACTCTTGCGGAGCGCGAGGAGGAGCGCAAGCGCGAGCGCAGGGAGAAGGCCGAGCAGCGCAAGATTGACGCCCTAGAGAACGGCAGCATTCCACTGCGGCAGCGGAACAAGCGACTCTTCTCATACGGCTGCTCGCTGAGATCTCGTGGCGCCGACGAGGATGAGGTCCGCGAGAAGGTTCGCGACGCCAATGCGCGGCGCTGCGAGGTCCCTCTCGACGATTGCGAGGTCGACCGCATCATCGAGAGCGTGCTCAAGTTCCCTCCGGGCTCGAAGCGAGGTAAGTTCGACCCCATAACGCAGGGCGAGATTGCCCTCTACATGCGCGGCGATGACGCTATCTGCGGCAAGTTCGGGCAGAACGTGCTGGATGGTGGCTACTACGTGCACGGCAAGCTCCCTTGGACACGCTCGCAAGAGTACCGACGCTGGAACGATGCCGATGAAGCGTACCTGTTCACCTATGCGCAGGAGAAGCTCGGTACGTTCAGTCGTGAGGACGTGCGTGGGGCCTTCAAGATCATATGCGCCGAGAATCAGTTCAACCCCATCGCCGACATGCTGGACGGTCTTCCGGAGTGGGACGGGAAGCCCCATGCGCAGTTCATGCTCTGGGCCCTCTTTGGTGCGGAGTTGAACGAGTACGCCAGGGTTGCCTCTGAGCTTTGGATGAGGGGCGCTGTCCGCAGGGCATACGAGTCTGGCTGCAAGTTCGACGACACGCTCGTGCTCAAGGGTGGCCAGGGCGTGAAGAAGTCGATGGCGGGCCGGAGGCTCGCTATGCGCGAGGAGTTCTTCTGCGAGACGGTCACCGACATCACCAACGCAAAGACCACGTCCGAGCAGATTGGTGGCAAGTGGATTGTGGAGCTTGGCGAGCTGAGTGGAATCAAGGGCAAGGTGCTCGAGGCTGTGAAGGCGGCGCTGACGGCCCAGAAGATTACCGTGAGACCAGCATACGGATACTTCCCCATAGACCAACCTAGGTCTTGCGCGTTCATTGCCACCACCAACGAGCATGACTTTCTCACCGACAAGACTGGGAACAGGCGCTTCCTCCCAGTCGATTGCGCCGTGTCGCAGGACCGTATGGGTTGGGACGTGACGATGAGCTCCGAGATTATGGACTTCATTGGTCAGGCATGGGCGGAGATCGTGTTCAAGTACAAAGATGCTAAGGCCAAGGCCGAGACCGAGGACGAGTTCCTGGAGCTCTACCCGATGATGTTCGATGACGAGATGGAGGAGCTGGCCAATGCCCAGCGCGAGGCCTCTTCTGTAGAGGACACCCGCATCGGCGTGATTGAGACATGGCTCGAGAGGCAACAGGACAACATACCCGCTCGCGTGTGCACGCGGATGATTGCCGAAGAAGCACTCAGGCTCGACGACGAGGCCCTCGAGCGAAATAAGTACGTGATGACAGACATCGCGCAGAATCTGGACAACTTCTTCCCCGACTGGGTGCGGAACGAGAAATAGCAACGTTGCGGCAAGTATGGCACGACTCGTGTGTGGGAGTTCCGGCCCACGAGGGCTGGTGATGTGGCATGACGGCAACGCTGGCAGCATCGCCGGCAACAAGAGTAATCGCAGCTCACGCATCATGCGAAGCGTTGGCGTTGCCGCCGTTGCCGCTGAACACTAAGAAGCTTGCAAATCCATGTAAGCTCCTATTGCATACGCCCATGCTTGCGGCAGCGCGCGCGAAGGGTCGTTGGCTTTTTGCGGCAACACGGCAACAACGGCAACGACTCGGAGACGCACGATGAGGTGGACGACGGCACAGATGGACACGATTCGCGAGCTCGGACACCTGGGTGCCGATGCTGTTCGTGACGAGATCGAGCGGCGCTATGGCGTAAGCCACACCACCCATGCCGTGGAGATGATGGCATCCCGCATCCATACCCCACTGAAGGTCCAGCAGGTGTGCCCAGACTGCGGCGTGGTGGGACTTCGGGTGAACCGTCAAACCGGGCTCTGTCCTCGCTGCACCGAGAGGCTCCACCTGGAGGAGGCCACGGCCTTCAACGACCTGCTCATCGAGGAGCGATTGGAAGCCGAGGGCACCATGACCGACGAGATGCGGCGCGGGTACGACGCCATGCGCCAGCGCAACTCGCGTCTCTGCCGCAAGCACGGGCTCAAGACGCTCTCCGAGCGCAGGCGCGAGGGCAAGGCGACCGTGTGACGCGCCTATAAGCTGGTACCATGAGACCTAAGCTGACATACGAACTCATCGAGCAGATGGCGAAGCTCAAGGCCGACGGGCTGTCCAACAAGGACGTCTGCCGGGCCGTGGGCATCTCCGAGCAGACCTTCTACCGCTGGACGGGCGACCCCAAGAACAAGCTGCAACGTGAGTTTTGTGAGCGTCTGAAAAAAGAGGAGGCGGCGTTCAAGCGGACGCTGCTAACCACGATACGCTCGGCGGCGCTCGAGAAGACGCAGCACTGGACAGCGGCTGCTTGGTTACTCGAAAGGTCCTATCCCGACGAGTTCGGGCGACCCGACCGCAGGCGTGAGGAGAAGCCTCAGGAGGACGTCCCGCAGATCACGCTCGGCGTGGAGCTCAAGGTTGCGAGGTCGGAAGATGTCAAAGACTAGCGCGGCTGACCTCTACATCCCCAAGTTCCACCCCATCCTGGGCGACGTGATGTGCCACGGTCACCAGAACTGCTGGCTGTACGGCGGGCGTGGCAGCACGAAGAGCTCGTTCATCTCTCTGTGCCTCGTACTTCTCACCGTAGCGAATCCCGAGTGCAACGTCGTGGTGGTGAGAAGGTTCGGCAACACGCTGCGCGACTCGGTGTACACGCAGGTGCTGTGGGCCATCGACGCGCTGGGCTTGTCGGCGTACTTCAGGGCGAAGGTCTCTCCGCTGGAGATCGTGTACGTGCCGACCGGGCAGCGCATCGGCTTCCGTGGCTGTGACGATCCGATCAAGTTGAAGTCCACCAAGTTCGCGCGGGGGTATTGCGCGGCGATATGGTTCGAGGAACTCGACCAGCATGCAGGCATCGAGGACGTAAGGTCGGTGCTCAACTCTCTGCGGCGAGGCGGCGACAGGTTCTGGGTGTTCTTCTCGTTCAATCCGCCCAAGACGGCGATGAGCTGGGTGAACAGGGAGACGTTGGAACGCAGGCAGCGCGAGGACACGCTGGTGTGCCGCTCGTCTTACCTCGACGTGATCGGGTCTCATCCGGAGTGGCTGGGAGGGCCGTTCATCGAGAAGGCTGAGTACCTGCGGGAGGCGAACGAGGTCGCCTGGAGATGGGAGTTCCTGGGCGAGGTCGTGGGCACCGGAGGGAACGTCTTCTCCAACGTGGTGGAGCGCGAGGTCACAGATGAGGAGATCCGCTGCTTCGAGCGCATCAAGAACGGGCTCGACTGGGGCTGGTGGCCCGACCCGTAGCGGTTCGTGAGGTGCGAATGGCAGCCCGGGGCGCGGAGGCTCATCATCTTCGAGGAGCACTCGGCCAACAAGCTGACGCCTGAGGAGAGCGGCGAGATCGTGCTCGACTCTCTCACCTATGCGGACGGGCCCGGCGAGGAGCCCCACTACCATGACCAGGTGGTTTGGGTGGACGACACGCCGGACGGTAAGGTGCAGACGAGCGTGTATAGGCGCGACCTCGGCATAAGGGCGCATCCCGCTCGCAAGGGGCGCATGCGGAAGCTCTCGTACGAGTGGCTGGCTGGGCTGAGGGAGATCGTGATCGACCCCATGCGCTGTCCTCTCACCTACGAGGAGTTTGTTACCAAAGAGTACGAGCGCAATAGGGATGGCACTTGGCTCGACATCATCCCCGACGGCTCGGACCATTCCATTGATGCGGTACGCTATGCGCTGATGGACGACATCCTGCGCGGGTAGCTGTTACCTCTTTGCGCTTGGGTACTTACTGAAGAAGCGTTTCTCGGCTGTCTTGTAGATGCCCGAGAGGCCCGCCTTGTCTCCTGCGCATTCCAGGTTGAATGTAGAACGGCAAATTGCTGAGTAGGGGAAACGCAGACTGTTTAATTTGACGGCGGGGCCGCCGTAATGCGGTGCATGCGGTTTTCAAGGTGCGCTCGGGAGGTGCCACGGACGAGGGGGCGACAGCTTGTCGCCCCCTCG
>JAFWMH010000026.1 GCA_017510785.1 Atopobiaceae bacterium
CCGCCTCGGCCGCGCGCTCGGGCGTCTGCTCGCCGTCGCCCTCCGCGCCCTCGGCCTGCTCGGACGCCTCGGGCCCGGCGGACTCGCCGTACCCGGAGGGCTCAGTGGCCTCCGTATCCTCGTCGGTCTCGGACCCTGCCACATCGCCCCGCTCTTCGCCGTCGGCATCTGCATCGTCCGACGTCTCATCCTCGGTCTTATCTGCGGCCTCGTCGCCTTCGTCGTCGGCGCTGGCATTATTGTCCGCATCATCGCCCGAGTCGTCAAGCCATGGATACTCGCCGGGTACGCCCTGCGCTACATTCATCTCGGTTGTCGAGTCATCCAACGTGAGTCGTACAACGCCATCAACGTCGCCTGCGACCTCACAGGAAAACCCGAGAGCGTCGGCGACCAGCGCGAACGCACGGGCCACACCGGCCGACGTGCTCGTTTGCCCAACTAGAGCGGCGTGTACCGCCTCGTCGTCAGTCATGGCACCATCAACGTCGTCCGTGTCTTCATCGGCCACGGCGACACCCGCGATTGCATCCCACGCCGCAGCAAGCAGGTCATCGTTCGACCCTCCCTGCTCCCGCAGCGTCGCGGCAAACGCCTGCGACTCTTCCTCGGGCATTGTCCCCTGCGCCTCGACAGCGCCCGACGCCACGTCCTCCTTCGAGATTATCTGCTCGGCAACCTGCGCCCATGCCGGTGCGGGCACGAGCCCCATCACCAGCATGGCACTCGCCATCAAAGCAGCCAGCCTGCGTTTCATATGTCCTTTCCTTTCAACTGTTGTTCCGCACGCAACATACCCCGCGTAACGCATGCGACGCGAGCGACTCGTGAGGGCATGGTGCCTGCAAAACATTGTCCCATCAAAAAGGGATGCTCCCCGGCACAAATGCGGTGCCATGGGAGCATCCCCCGTCAGTCCCTGTTCCTACCGCTTGGAGTCGCGCGCAAGCTGGGCAAGGTATTGCGTGCTCGCCGTAACAGCGTCGCCATCGGCGCGCCAGCACCAGTTATTCTCTGCGACGCCAGGCACGTTCATACGGGCCTCGTCGCCCAAAACGAGAATATCTTGCAATGGCACGATTACCACGTCGGCGCTAGAGTGCAGGCACTTGCGCATGAGCTCGCGATACACGTCGTCGGTGTGCTCGAACGGCCACTTGCTACGAATCCAACCGACGAGCGTTTGCGTGTCGTGAGTGCTGGGATAGCAAATCTTGCCAGGTGCCGGCGTGTATCCCTGCCGCACGTCCTCGTTGTAGAACTGTACCACGTCCATGCCGGGGAAGCCCGTCGTGGCTACGAGGAAGCGCACCGCAGGCGTAATGGTGCCCAGGTCCTCACCAATAAAGGGCAGCGCGCCAAAGTGCTTTTTGGCCACGCGGAACAAATCCAAGCCTGGCCCGAAGTACCACAAACCTTCCTTTGCACCACGACCGCCGGGAATGTTGTAGTACGAGGAGAATCCCAGGAAATGGTCGAGACGCACGTAATCGTAGAGCTCGAGCATGCGCTCCAAACGGCGCATCCACCAATCGTAGCCAGTCTCACGCAGTACGTCCCACCTAAACGTGGGATTGCCCCAAATCTGACCATCCTGCGCGAAGTTATCGGGCGGGCATCCCGCAACGCCGGCCGGCTTGCCGTCCTCGGTGAGTGCAAAGATCTCGCGCTCGGCCCACACGTCGGAGGAATCGGCACTCACGTACATCGGCATATCGCCCACGATGGAAATCCCGCGTTCGTTGGCATAGGCATGCAGCTCGTCCCACTGCTTTTGGAACACATACTGCGCACGACGATGCGTCTCCGCAATGGGCTTAAGACCACCCTCATCCGCAAGGCCAGGCCTATACTCGCGATAGTTCTCGGGCCAAAGCGTCCACGGCACCTCGTCGCCCACCGTCTCCTTAATGGCTTGGAACGCCACGTACGGCTCAAGCCACTGGGCGTTCTTCTCGCAAAACGCGAGGTAAGCGGAATCCTCGTCGAGACCCTCGATGAGCTTGTCGAGCTCGGTTTGGAAGCCTTCCATGAGGTATGGGTTGCCTGCAAACGCCGAAAGCCCAGCGTAGGGCGAGCCAAACTGGTCGGTGGGGTTAACGGGCAGCACCTGCCAGTACGTTTGCCCGCCCTCAGCAATCGCGTCCACGAAGCGCTTGGCAGGCTCGCCCATGGTGCCCTGCTCGCCATCGTTCGGCACACTTGTGATGTGGCAGATAATACCCATGCCCCGCTTCATTGGCTCCTGCAGGCGCACCTCGTCGTGGAAGTACAGCACCGAGGTGCCGAGCGGCCACAGGTGCACGGAGCAGCTCGTGCCGTCGTCGGAAACCTGGGGCTTCTTGCCCTGCACGATGTCGTCCACCTCGGCGCCGTGCATCGGAACGCTCACGACGTGCGGGTTCTTGAGGCTCGCATTGGCCAGCACGCACACCGTGGTATCGCCAAGCGTCCGTGTGAAGGCAAACACGTCGTCGTTAATGGCAAACGGCCGGAAGTCACCGTCTTCAAACACCTCGGGGAGCGACTTGCGTACCGCAATGGCGTTGCGGTAGATGGTTCGGCAGTTCTCGTCCTCATGCCCCCACGGGTAGGTGGCACGATTGTAGGGGTCGGTATAGCCCTCGAGACCCGCCTCGTCGCCGTAGTACACGCACGGCACGCCGGGCATCGTCATTTGCAGGAGGGCCGCAACCCACAGGCGGCTAACGGCCAAACCGCGTTGACCGTCGCTCAGGCGGTAGTCGCGGCGCTGCTCGTCCGAGAAGGAGTCCTTGTTGGGCGCATCACCAAGCATGGTGAGCACACGCTCACGGTCGTGGCTGCCCAAGAGGTTAAGGCAGCTCAGGAATGCCTCGCGGGGATAGTTCTCGTACAGCTCCTCAAGACGATCCGCAATGGCGCCCGCTGTCGTCTTGTTGGTGAGGTAATCGAGCATCGAGGTACGGAAGGGATAGTTCATCACGCCGTCAAGTTCGGCGCCCTGCAAGTACTTGCGCAGATTACCGTAGCTTACCTTGTGCGAGGCATCCTCCCACACCTCGCCAATAACGAGTGCATCGGGTTTCTCTGCAATCGCCGCAGCCTTTATGTCCTCAATAAAGTCGTCGGGCAGCTCGTCGGCCACGTCGAGGCGCCATCCCGAGGCGCCGAGTCGCAGCCACGTGCGCACAACACCGTTTTCGCCGCAAATGAACTCGCGATACGAGGGAACCTCCTCGTCCACGTCGGGTAGGTCGTCCACACCCCACCAGCATTGGTACTCACCGTCGTCGGCCCCACCAAGCTTATACCACGAAGAATAGGGGCTATCGGCACTTTGGAACGCGCCAATCTCGGGATAATTGTTGTACTTGTTGAAATAGCGCGAGTCGCATCCGGTGTGGTTGAACACACCGTCCAGAATGATAGAGATGCCCATCTCGCTGGCGGCTTCACACAAACGCACGAAGGTTTCCTTGTCGCCAAGCATGGGATCGATGGCCATGTAGTCGGCAGTATCGTAGCGATGGTTGCTCGCGGCTTCAAAAATGGGATTGAGGTACAGCACGGAAATGCCCATGGACTTGAGGTAGGGCAGCTTTTCGCGAATGCCATCAAGCGTGCCGCCGTAGAAGTCCCACGTGGAGATGCGACCGTACTGGTCCTTATGGTACCGCGGTGTGGCATTCCAATCCTCCACGAGCTCACGGCCAGGACCGTTGCGATGCTGCTCGAGGCTCGCCTGCGCCAGTTCGTGCCAGTTAGCCCCACGCTCGAAGCGGTCGGGGAAGATTTGATACACGATGCCATGCTGGTACCAAAGCGGACGCTCCTCGCGCGGCTCGTACACCGTAATTTGGAACGAGCGCGGCTCGCCATCGGCAAAAGCACCCTCGCCCACGCTGCACTCGTTACGCGCGCCATAGCGCCACACGTCGCCGGCGTCGGACTCAATCATGAAGAAGTACCAAATGATTTCGGTCTTTTCGGGCGTAAACGTTCCCGAAAGACGCACCACGCGCTCGCCGTACTCCTCGCGCACCGTAGGCTTCATGGGGACGAGCGTTTCGCCCTCGCCGTCAACCCACAAGCGAATCGTGCCCTGGGGACTCTCCTCGTCGCGCACGTCAATGGAAAGCGTAATGGGCTCCCCAAGAGGACAAGCACCAAACGGCGTGCGATAGGCGGTGTTTGAAGTGATGTGTATGGCTCTCACGTGGGTGCCCTTCTACTACTATAAACTGACATTCAATACTTCGTGCTACGTATGGACATGCATCGAATAATCGACTTGTTCATCCGCAGCGCGTGACAAAAGCGCGTTTTACTTGTCAACAAAACGTGCCGAGGAACCTTTGCGGCACCTCGGCACGTATTCGTTAACCAAGTTCGGGATACAGCGGATGCGCCGAGAGGAGCTCGGCAACCTCAGCCTTAACGGCAGCCAGTGCGGCCTCGTCGTCGAGGTGGGTTACGGTTTGGCCAATGAGCTCTCCGATGCGCTCGGCCTCGTCTTCGCCAAAGCCGCGTGTCGTCATGGCCGCAGAACCCACGCGGATGCCGCTCGTCACAAACGGGCTGCGCTTCTCGCCGGGAATCGTGTTCTTGTTTACGGTGATGCCCACCTCGTCGAGGGTGTGCTCGGCAATCTTGCCCGTCACCTCATCGCCAGCGGTGGTAAGGTCCACGAGCAGCAGGTGGTTATCGGTGCCACCCGTCACAAGACGAAGGCCCTTTGCCTCCATGCCACGCCCAAGTGCCTTGGCGTTGGCGCACACCTGGTCGATGTAGGTTGCGAAGCTTGGCTGCAGTGCCTCGCCAAAGGCCACGGCCTTTGCGGCAATGATGTGCTCAAGCGGACCACCTTGGCTGCCAGGGAACACAGCCGAGTTCATGCGGCGCGTAAGCTCCTCGTCGTTCCAAAGGATAAGGCCACCACGCGTGCCGCGCAGGGTTTTGTGCGTGGTGGTGGTTACGACGTCGGCAACACCTACCGGCGTGGGGTGCGCGCCCGTCGCCACAAGGCCCGCGATGTGGGCCATATCCACCATGAGCGCGGCGCCGTTGTCGTGAGCGATTTGAGCAAAGCGCTCGAAGTCGATGATGCGCGGATAGGCGGAAGCACCCGCAATGATGAGCTTGGGCTTGTACTCCTCGGCCTTGGCAGCCACGTCATCGAAGTCGATGCGCTCGGTTTCGGGATTAAGACCATAGCTCACCACATTGAACAGCTTGCCAGAGTAGTTGGCCGGGCTGCCATGGGTAAGGTGGCCGCCATTCGAAAGGTCCATGCCCATCACGGTATCGCCAGGCTGGGCAAACACGCTGGTCGCTGCGTAGTTAGCCTGCGCGCCCGAGTGCGGCTGTACGTTGGCGAAGGCAGAGCCGAAGAGCTTCTTGGCACGATCGCGCGCGAGATTCTCTACGACGTCAACAGCCCAGCAGCCACCATAGTAGCGCCGACCAGGCAAACCCTCAGCATACTTGTTGGTAAGCGGGCTGCCTGCAGCCTCCATAACGGCCAGACTCACGAAGTTCTCGGATGCAATGAGCTCGATGGAGTTGCGCTGGCGCGTGAGCTCGTCGTTCATGGCCGAAGCAAGCTCGGGATCGGAGGCAGAGATGTACTTGAGTTCCATAGTGTGCCCTTCAAGAGATTTTACTGCAAACGGTAGTATAGACGCCCTGAGCGGTTCGCGCTACCCGTATATGGAAAAAGGCACACCGTTCCCCAGATTTATTGTTGCGAGTTGAGTTGCGGCTTCATCCGCTTGGCTTCTCTTTAATTGGCGGTACCATGAAATTGTGGCGCAAACAAAATCGCGCCAGTAGCCACGGCGCACGCCTTTCCATGTTGTGGGTCCGTCGGGCTCGCCTCGGGCATTGCCGCTCACCCAACGGTTTCGTCACAATCTGCACAACGTGGCTATTGCATTCTGCCCAACGGATTCGTTACAATCTGCACAACGGAATCATTGCATTCTGCCCAACGAATTCGTCACAATCTGCACAACGGAATCATCGCATTCTGCCCAACGGTTTCGTCGCAATCTGCACAGCAACTTCACAAGGAGAATCCATGTCATTCGAATACTACCCAAGGCTGGCGGACGACGAACTTCGGAGGGGGCTCCAGAGGTCAGGTGCGGTGGTAATACGGGGCGCGAAGTGGTGCGGCAAGACTGAGACGGCAATCCAACAGGCAAGGAGCATAATATTCCTGCAGGACCCCGATGAGTACGAAAACAACCTGCTCACCGCACAAACAAAACCATCGCTTCTGTTGGCGGGTGACCAGCCGCGGCTCATCGACGAGTGGCAGGACTTCCCTCAGGTGTGGGATGCGGTACGTTTTGCCATCGATCGTCAGCACAAAAGGGGCTGCTTTATCCTTACCGGATCAGTCTCCCGCGAGATGGATGCGAATGAGAAACCGAAGCACTCCGGCGTGGGCAGAATCGCGTCCATGACCATGCGTCCCATGAGCCTATTCGAGTCGAGGGAGTCATCAGGAGAGGTCTCGCTTGGAGCCCTCTTCGAGGGGGCCAAAGACGTCGCCGGCACGTCGAGCTGGGATATTGAGGACGTCGCGCGTCAGGTCTGCCGGGGAGGGTGGCCGGAGGCAGTTGCCGCAGGAGAGGAGACAGCAGGCGACCTGGCACGCGACTACCTTGACGCCGTGGCCGAAAGAGATGTGAGCCTTCCCGACGGCGTGCGGAGGGACCCCACGCTCGTCAGGCTCATAATGGCAGCATACGCACGATGTACCGCAACACAGGCCAGTGGAACCACCATCCGTGGGCACGTAAACGCCTCCCGGGAGGACATCTCGAGAAACACGGCAAGCGCTTACATAGGTTCACTGCGCAGGCTATACCTATTCGAGGATCTCCCCTCCTGGCGGCCGTCGCTGCGGGACAAAGCCCGAATCACCGCAACACCGAAGAGGCACTTCGTCGACCCGTCCCTTGCCGCCGCAGCTCTAGGCGCGACTCCCCAAAACCTCCTGCACGACTTGCCAACACTCGGCCAGCTCTTTGAGTCGCTTGTCGTACGAGACCTGCGCATATACGCGCAAGCCATTGGCGGGAAACTGCATCACTACCACGACGGAGCCGGTCGTGAGGCCGATGCCGTCATCACGATGCCCGATGGCCGCTGGGCCCTCGTCGAGGTCAAGCTCGGCGGCAAGGGCGTCGCAGACGGCGCGAACGCCCTTGCCGGCCTCGCTAAAACAATAGACCAAACGATTATGGGATCGCCATCATTCCTGGCCGTCGTGCATGCGGGAAGATTCGCGTCGCACCTCGCCAACGGAGTGCTCGCTCTCCCACTCGGATGCTTGAAGCAGTAACGTTTTCTCAAACACGGATGGGATTCATTCGCCCCGGGCATCCATATGCCGGTCGCGCCACAGGCACATCATTTCGTTCGTAAGCGAGAAGTCGTCGGGCTGTCCCGGAATCGCATCGGGGCCAACCCACTCAGCGCGGCCTAGCTCGTCTTTGTCGCGATGAATCGTAGGGTCTCCCACTACATCGCACCAGTATCCACACAAAAGGTCGCCGGCCACGCCCCAAGGCTGCGACTTGTAGTAGCGGATGTTTGCTACCTCTAAACCGAGCTCCTCGCGTACTTCGCGACGCACGCAATCCTCCATCGTCTCGCCAATCTCAGCAAAACCAGCAACGAGTGCATCGATGGCAAAGTAACGCCCGGCGGCATAACGCGTAAGCACGATCTTATCGCGCACGGGGTCGCATACGCACACAATGACGGCTGGGTTAAGACGAGGAAACACCGTGTTGCCACAAGCAGAGCAACGCATGGCACGCAACGTAGCGTGCGGTTGCATCGCATGTCCGCACGCACCGCAAAAGCGCGTCTTGGCATACCAGTCGGCCAGATGCACCGCCGTATACACAGCGAACATCAACTCGCGCGGGCCACGACGCTCCTGACGCAGCACGCGGTTGTGAATATACTCGTAGTTCGTAGGCGGTTCAGCAGCCCCAGCGTTGGGTGCGAGCCAACACGCCTCGCCATCGAGCGCGAACAGGTACGTAAGACCCTCAACCGGCACGCCCTCTTCGCCAACACGTGGAACATCGAGGCCATGATCACCCTCACGTCGTACCGCAAGCTCTTGTCCACGAACAAAGAACACCCGCTCGCCCGCCGCCGGCCGTGCCTCGTACTCGTACTCGTTTGCTAGCCGATGCGGTGCAATATCTTGAATCATGGCGCTCTCCGTTCCGTTCGCCAAAACCTTACAGTTGGGCATATAGCTCGTGTTTCCCGATTGCGCCCTGGCGCAGAATGCGCGGCTCAAGTGCCGTAGCGTCTACGATGGTGCTTGCAACGCCAACGGGCGCTGGGCCGGCATCGAGCGTGAGGTCGGCCTGCTCCACGATTCGCGGCTCGACACCTGCACCACTCGTGGCCGCAGCCTCGCCATGCGTGTTGGCACTCGTCGTAGCCAATGGCCCCACTTCGCGCACAAGCTCACGCACGAGGTTTGAGTCGGGCACACGCAACGCGATGGTCCCATTCGCCGCCCTATACTCTCGCGGAACCGCGTCACTCGCCTGCACTACCAACGTTAGCGGGCCAGGCCACAACTCGCGAGCCATGCGCTCGGCCCATTCGGGTACATCCGTCCCATACACAAGCAAATCCCGCGCATCGCCCACGAGCCACGGCAGCGTTTGCGCTCGGTCGCGATGCTTGATGGCAAAGATCTGCTCGTGCCCGGGATTCTCCGCGACCGCGGCACATCCAATGCCGTACACCGAATCGGTTGGCATAACGAGCACGCCACCCGCACGCAGCACATCCGCAGCACGACGCAGCACATCCTTTGCCGGGACGTTTTGGTCAACGTGCAACAGGGCACCCATGACGCACCGCCTTTCGCAGTAGCTACCTACACGTCGCGCACGGCAACGAGCACGCGCGGACGGTGCGTGAGGTCCTCGCGCACCTCGACGCGACTCCATCCAGAACTTGCACGCACGAGGTCGGCCGCATCGTGGACGTTATCTTCGAACAACTCTACGCATAGCATGCCCGCAGGGGCAAGCAGGCGCGGCGCCACCTCAAGAATGCGCCGAAACACGTCGAGACCATCATCGCCGCCATCGAGCGCCAGTCGCGGCTCGTTGTCGCGTACCTCGGAGGGAACGTCGTAGTCCAAAATCTCGGTAGGTATGTAGGGCGGATTCGAAACAAGCACCGAGAAGGTGCCCCACAGCTCCTCGGGCACCGCGTCCGCAAGATCGCACTCAAGCACATCGACGGCGTCACTCAAACCAAGGGTTTTGCAATTTCGCTCGGCCACGGCAACTGCCTCGGGCGAAATATCGGTCGCAACCACGTACGTACCAGGACGCTCCGACGCAATGGAGAGCGCAATACAACCAGTCCCCGTACACAGGTCGAGCACGCGCACACCCAACGGAGCCGCGGCCGGCAAGGCCTCGAGCTCAGCTTGCGCACGCATGTACTCGTCTGCCATGCGCTCGTCGGGCAACTCGCCCTCCCAGTTTTGCAACCGTTCCCGCAAATCGGCCACGCGCTTCTCGCGGGCTTTTCTCTCCTCCTCGACACGGCTCTGCGCGCGAGCACGAACGTCGTCGTAATTCACGCCCGAGGCAAGCGCCGCATCCACGCCTTCGAGCGCGGCATCCACGAGCACTTCCGTTTCGGGCCGCGGAATGAGCACCCCACGCTCGCAACGAAGAATGATGTGGCGAAACGGCATTTCGCCAGTAACATATTGCAGCGGCTCGCCCGCACCGCGACGCCGCACGCCCTCGCGCATGATGTCGAGCTCCGCCGGCACGAGCGGCCGATCGAAGTTCATGTACAGCTCCACACGCGAGAGCCCCGTCGCATCGCTGAGCAGCCACTCGGCCGAGAGCCGCGGATGCTCGTCGCCCTTGCGCTCCAAAAACCCAACCGTCCAGTTAAGGATGCGCTGGACTGTCCACAGCTCGTCTGCCATGTGCGCCTTACACCGCCTCAGCCAGCTTTTGGGCGCGGTCGGCCGCGGCAAGCGCGTCGATAACACCTTGCAGGGTATCGCCAAGCAGCACGCCGTTGTACGTGCCGTTAAAGCCAATGCGGTGATCGGTTACGCGATCTTGCGGCTGATTGTATGTGCGAATCTTCTCGCTACGATTGCCATGGCCAATTTGCGCGAGACGCTCCGCACCCTGCTCGGCCTGCTGCCGCTCAAGCTCCATCTCGTACAGACGGGCACGCAGCATTTGCATACACACCTCGCGGTTTTGGATTTGCGAACGCTGGTCCTGCGACTGCACCACGGTATTGGTGGGAAGGTGCGTAATACGCACGGCAGAGTACGTCGTGTTTACGCCTTGGCCGCCAGGACCACTCGCGCAGTACGTATCGATGCGCAGGTCCTCTTCGGCTATTTGAATGTCGATCTCGTCGGCCTCGGGCAGCACAGCAACGGTTGCCGTGGATGTGTGGATGCGACCTTGGCTTTCCGTTTTGGGCACGCGCTGCACGCGATGCACGCCGCTTTCGTACTTCATAACGGAATACACCTTCTCGCCCGTCACCTTGAACTCGATGGTTTTGAACCCGCCGGCTTCGCTTGGGCTCGACGACAAAACCTCGATTTTCCACCGGCGCCCGGAAGCGAAACGCGAATACATCTCGTAGAGGTCGCCCGCAAAGATGGCGGCTTCGTCGCCACCCACGCCGGCGCGAATCTCCACGATGGTATCCTTCTCGTCGTTGGGGTCGCCGGGGATGAGCATAATCTTGATTTCCTGCTCGAGCTCGGGCAGCTTTGCCTCGTTGGACGCGAGGTCCTCCTGCAGCATGGCCTTCTCGTCGGGATCTGTTTCCTCGTGGAGCATCTCCTTGGCGACTTCGATGTCGTCAATCGCGGCAAGGTACTCGCGTGCCTTCGCCACGAGCGCAGCTTGGTCGGCGTGTTCCTTTGCAATGCGCGCATACTCCTTGGGGTCGCTCACGACCGCCGGATCGACCATGCGCCGTTCCAATTCTTCGTAGGCTGCTATGAGTTTTTGCAGCTTGTCACCCATGTTGGCTCCTTTTGCTTCGATGTGTAGCCTTCCTAGAATACCTCAGCTCATGCCCGCGTGCGCGCCGCATACAAAACCCACAGCGGCACCGCACGCCTGCAGCGCATCCCCACGCAAAAACCGACCCACCCGTACGAACACGGATGGGCCGGCCTTGTGCTGTACCGTTATGTGCTACTCAGCGTCGCCTGCGGCATCGGCAGCTGCAGCGGCCTCCTCGGCAGCCTTCTTGGCGGCCTCAGCCTCGGCACGCTTCGCATATTCGGCAGCGCGGGCAGCCTTCTTGGCGGCCTTGGCCTCGGCAGCAGCCTTCTTGGCGGCCGCGAGCTCGGCAGCCCTCTTCGCGCGGGCTTCCTTGGCGGCAGCAGCGCGAGCGAGCTGGGCTGCGGCGGCACCACCGAACTTGTCGGCAAAGCGCTGAACGCGTCCGCCCGTATCGACGAGCTTCTGTGTGCCGGTGTAGAACGGGTGGCACTTGTCGCAAAGGTCGAGCCTCATGCTGGGCACCGTGGCGCGCGTGGTCCACGTATTGCCGCAGGAGCAACGAACAGTGCACTCCATATAGTTGGGATGAATGCCTTGCTTCATGGTTTCTCCTCACGTCGGCCCTGGTTTCCGACCAGGACATCGATTCTTCGCCGAGGCACAGGGCAGGACACCTGCCACCTCAACGGTCAAGCTGCACTAGTCTAGCGCAACCCATCGTTTTTGCGCAACCTCCACACAAATTACCAACGACGGAACAGACGCGCGATGCTCCAACCATAATCGTCATCGTCGTTGGCGGGGCGCTTGAGCTTTACGATTTCG
Organism: Atopobiaceae bacterium; assembly: GCA_017510785.1. GTDB lineage: Bacteria > Actinomycetota > Coriobacteriia > Coriobacteriales > Atopobiaceae > RUG440. The sequence goes on from JAFWMH010000026.1 coordinate 11,874, forward strand.
GCACTCTCAACCGTTCCAGCATGCGCCATCACGCGTGCAATCGTAGGGCCGCCGGCGGTACGTGGAAACGTAGGACTGCCAGGGTTTATTACAAGCACACGTTGCGAACCGCCGGGACTTGGCTCCCAGTGCACGAACGGACGATGCGAGTGCCCGCAAATGGCAACATCGCACGTCGCGAGATCCAAGCGATCCTCGTAATGGCACAGCTGCCAGCGCAATCCCTCGCGAAACACGCGCGTCATGCGCTCCACGCCCGGACCATAGTCCATACCCCAGTCGTTGTTGCCCAAACACATCTCCATGGGCGCAATGTTGCACAGCGTTTGATAATCCCCATACGAGCAGCAATCCCCGGCATGCAAAATGACGTCGGCGCCCTTAAGCGCCTCGAGAAGCTCCTCCGAAAGATGCCCGTGCGTATCGGAAACAATATCGAAGCGCATCTCGAAGCCCTAAAGACCAAGTGCCCGCTTGAGCGCAACGACGCGCCGACGCGATACCGAAATCTTTTTGTCCTCCACACCATTAATCCCAAGTTGCAGGATGCCACTCGAAATGGTTTCGACGTCCTCAACGAAGGCGAGGTTAACGATGTAGCCACGGTGCACGCGGAAGAAGCCGTGCTCGCCCAACTTGGCCTCAAGCTTGGCCAGCGAAATCGTGGAGAGGTACCGATCGGAGTCCGTGTAGATGCAGGAATAGTCGTCCTTCGCCTCGATGTAACGAATCTTATCGACGGGCACAAGCACCTTTCGACCGCTCTTCTCTACGGGAATGCGATCCACCGACGGCGTGTTTTGACGTGGCGGCTTTACGCGCGCCTGCACCTTGTCGAGCGCCTGGGTAAGACGGTCCGTCTCGACCGGCTTCATAAGATAATCGACCGCATCCACGCCAAATGCCTCGAGTGCGTACTCACTGTAAGCCGTAACGAACACCACTGCAGGCGGGTTCTTGAGTTTGTGCAGGGCCTCGGCCAACTGCATTCCACTCGTCTTGGGCATCGAAATATCCAAGAACATTACGTCGGCACGGTTTTCCATAAGCCGCTCGACGGCCTCACGAGCACTCGCTGCCTCCACAATGGTGCCCATGCGACCCGTCTCTTCCAGCAGGTACCTTAGCTCGGAGCGTGCGGGGGCCTCATCGTCTACAATAATGGCATTTAGCATACGGGTTTTCTCCACTACCTTTTAAAATCAGTCGGCTACAAGAGTATAGCGCACGAATTGAACGCCGTACTCCACCATTTTATGTGATAATGACGCATTTTTAAAACTCACGAGGTACGTCCCCTGGAGGTTTGCCGCTTTGTGTAACGAACCTCCAAGGAACGCACCCACCTGTGGAATGGCACTCATCGCTGAACGGCATCGGCAAGGCGCAGGGTTACCACGGTACCCTCGCCGGGTTTCGACATAACTTCGATGCCCGAGCCAACTCCGTAAAAGAGTTCGATACGCTCGGCAACATTACGCAGCGCAATGCCGGTGCCGCCGCCGCTTCCCTGCGTTCCCTCCGCCGCGAGCAAACGATCGGCGACCTCGGCCGTCATGCCCAGCCCGTCGTCGGCCACGGCCACTAGCACGTCGCTCCCATCGGTCGCCACGTGCACGTCGATGTGCAGAGGTCCCTCATCGCGCATGGCATGCCGCACGGCATTCTCTACGATGGGCTGCACCAAAAAGCTCGGCACAAGCACCTCGCCCAGGCCAGGCTCGACGTGTTCCGACTCCACGATGCGGTCCTCGCCGAAGCGTGCCTGCTCAATGGTGAGGTAGCGCCTCGTTTGCTCCAGCTCCTGCTCGAGCGGGATGAGCGATTCGGAACCCTCGAGTGTCCGTCGGTAAAACACCGAGAAATCGCGCAGCAGATCGCGTGCCCGCGCGGGGTCCGTGCGCGTAAACGCCGCAATGGTGTTGAGCGTGTTAAACAAAAAGTGCGGGTTTATCTGCGCCTGCAGCGCCTTGACCTCGGCACGCGCCGTAAGCTCGGCCTGACGATCCAGCTCGTATGCCGAAAGCTGCGCCGAAAGGAGGTTGGCCATGCCACGCGCGATGGTAAGCTGCGTACGATCGATTTGCCGGCCTCTGCGATAGTAGAGCTTGAGTGTACCCACGGGGCGATCGGCCACCACAAGCGGCACGATAATGCACACCGGGAAGCCTTCGACGTCCGTAGTGGAAGCCGTTATGCCAAATCCCTCCTCCCCGATTGCCGCAGAGTTGCGCGTCGAGAAGGTTTCCATTCGGCCCGACTTGAGCACCTCCATCGTAGGCCAGGTAATGCTCGAGCCTGGCGGATAGTCGGGCGCACGCTCACCAACGTAGGCAAGCACACTTGAGGTATCGGTCATGGATACGGCCTGCGCACTAGTTTCGGGCAACACGAGCTGACACACCGCGTGGCATCCTTCGGGCGTAAGGCCGTTTCGCATGTGGTCGAGCGTACTTGAGGCCACACGAAGCGTTCGCTCCATGGCGTGCGAGCGCTGGTTATCGGGGATGAGCAGCACCGACGCCCCGAGCACAATAACGATGGCAAGAATTGAGCCTGCAAGCATGGTTGCCAGGATGCTGCCCGTAGTGATGCCCCACGAAAGCAGGGCAAGAAGCAGCACGATGAGAACTACGATGCCGCCGTATACATAGTTGCCTAGCCGCTCATACAGCCATTGTCTCATGACTCAGCGTTCCAGTCTTCCCAGTCGACGACGTCTTGGCTTAACGGCTGATCAACACGCTGCGTGCGACGACGACGCGGATAGCGCGGCGTACCCGTCTCGATAATGGACTCCGCGATTTGCTCGTTACCCCAAAGCGACGACATCATGCCCGGCCAGTACGTTTGGAATGCAAGGTAGCTTTCGCTCATGCGCGAAGCCCAAATCTTGGCGTCCTTGCGCGCGTGCAGCCAAACGTGGAAGTACTCGGAACGCTCTGGTCCGGCAATCGCGCGTAGCAAGGACGTGCGGAAGATGCGCTTGTGTACCCCGCGCGTAATCCAAGGAGCGGGGTACGGCTGCAACGAGTCGGGGGTGATTGGCCTAAAGCCAATGCGATGATTGGCAACGTCGAGCTTTTCCACTTCGTACGTCCAGCGGTATACGTCCTGCATAAAGCGGCTTGCGTGCGACGGCGTTTTGGGCGGCATGTGCTTTACCGCCCACTCGTTATCGAACCACACATCGAGGCCGTTCATGCGCAGGTTAAACAGGTAGTCGAGGTCCTCGCCGCGCGTGATGTACGGGTCGAACGCAACATGACAAAAGGCGTCGGCGTACAACGCAAAACACCCTCCGCACACGTAGTTCGAGCGAGAAATGCGCGTGGAGCTTTGCGCACGTTGCATCCACTCGTTGAACTCGGACTTTTTTGTCCAATGGCGATCGCACCAGCGCGTCGTGCTCTCGTCGGCATAGCAAGAGTCGTTGCGGTCGAAGAAGTACCCGCTCTTTGCAGATACGGGAAGATCTTGTCGCGTTAACAAGCCGAGTCCATACACCGCATCGATGAGGAAGTTCTCGTCGAGCGCCACCTCGTCGTCGTCCATAAACACCACCACGTCGTGGCCGAGCACCGCAGCTACCACTAAGCCCATGTTGCGAATGGCACCGTAGCCACGAAGCGATACGGTTTCGCCCTCCATTTTTGGTGCCACCACGTGAATGGCGTTCTCGATGACCTTAGCCTCGCGATTTCCAATAATGAGTGGATTGAGGTTTGGGTGTGTGGAGCAAATGCCGTTAACACGGGCGCGGGCAGAGTCCGCACAGCTCGCCGGCGCTACGAGCAGCACGACGACGCGCAGCACGCCTCGCACCTGTTCGAGCGAGTCCAAGCAGGTTTCGAGCTCGGGCACTGGTTTGGAAATGGGCGTTGCGTGGTCGTAGGCACCAACCTCACCCATACCAGCGGGATCGTCGGTTTCGGCCCAATACGTGGGGATAACGATTACGGGGTTCACCTGACGCTACGCCTCCTTTGTTCTCATAGCGGGCTGCTCGTCGCCCGAAAGCTGCTTGGCCAACGGCGTACGCTTAAGAGCATAATACAAGGGAAGTCCCAAGAAGTACATTACTGCGGCCTCACCAATTCCGGTAGCCACGAACCCAAACAAGAACATTGGTAAATATGCGCCTTCCAAGTCGACGCTCGTAAACGGAATGGTGTAAAAGCCCAAGCCTTTGAGCATGACGGGCAGGTACAGGGGCACGATAATTGCGTTCGCAATCACGGGGCCGAGCACCGCCAACGCCGGGCGATCGCGGAAACGCCACGAGAACATCGCACCAAGGCATGTCGCAAGCGAACCGAAAACCACGTCGAGCAAGCCAAGCGTACCCACACCCGAAAGTGCGATGTTGGCCATGTTCGCAATAACGCAGCCCAACGTAAGGCCGGGAATGGCATCCGCCGTGAAAAGCGCCAGCACCGTAAGCGCCTCGGAAATGCGTGCCTGCACCGGACCCCACGATATCCACCCCAAAAACAGCATGGCCACGAGCGTAGCACCGCAATAGGCAGCGGCTATCATGGCGATTCGAGCAATGCGATGCGCATCCATTAGTCAAGCCCCTTTCGATAGACGGTTTTTGATTCTACAACAAGCGCAGTGCCTTGACCACACGAAATTGTTTTACGCACGGTACGCGCCCCCCAGGGGGCGTATATCCTTTGTATTACGGCGAGACGAACAGCCTGGAAGCGTGCATCGCGGCGAAGCTGCTACAATGCCGAGAGCGATACTGGGCACAAAGGAGGAAACATGGTGCAGGAAACGTTTAGCTTGGGCACGCCAGCCCTCGTGTGCCGATGGCGGCTATATAACGGTGAGCTTCCGCTGCAAAGTCGTCATATGCGCGCGCTTGCGGCACGAACGGTTGGGGGCCGCCGCATTACACCCGAGCTCGTTGCCTGGGTAAAGCAACGCGTCGAATGGGGCCTCAGTCCCACGACTTGCGATCATCCCGACGGGGTTCTTATGCTCGTAGTTGATGCCAAGGGCTCCTCGGCCCTCTCGCTGGGCCCGTACCAGCCACTGGGCAACACCTCGGCCCGCGAACTCCTCACTCGAGCGGAGCTTTCCCAACAGGAGGCGCGTACAACCGGCGTCGCCCCAGAGGAACTGTGGATTGCACGTCATGACTACCTCGTGCGCTGCACGTCTGCCGACTTCGCCCCTTCCGGCGCCTCGTCGCTCATAGTCGACCTCGCCCACACCATGGGCATTGCCGTGCAGCACAGCAACTCCATGCTTGAGGACGTGGCATGGAATGGATACGCAGGTAGCGAGGCTTTTTTGGTTTCGGACGAGCATGGAATCGTGCCGTCGAGCGACCATGGTGGCAAGCGAGCAGAGAAGTTCGCGCAGAGCTACCAAAAGCTGCTTGAGCGCAATCTTCAGCAGCCCGGCCGCAAACGTACGGGCTAAGCCACGATGAGCCAGGTTCCCATGCTCGCTACGCCGCGCTCGCACGAGTCTTGGAATCAGCAAAAGCGGGGCAACCTCCGAAGAAGCTGCCCCGCTTACTAGCAAGCGGTATTATCTGCTAGAAGCGCCTACACCTCGGCGTAAACCTCCTTGAGCTTGAGCAGGTGCGCATAGCGATCCTTTGCCGCCTGCTCGTTGCGCTCGAAGAGCTCCTCGGCGCGCTCGGGGAACTCGCGGGTAAGACGGTTGTAGCGAGCCTCGTTGAGCAGGAACTCGCGATAGCCGCCCGCCGGCTCCTTGCTGGTAAGCGTGAACTTCTTGCCTGCGGGAGCGGCCGGATTGAAGGTGAAGAGGTTCCAGTAACCGCACTCAACGGCCTTCTTCATCTCGTCCTGGCAGTGCGTCATGCCACCCTTGATGGAGTGCATCTCGCACGGGCTGTAGCCAATGATGAGGGACGGGCCGTCGTAGGCCTCGGCCTCTTGGATGGCCTTGAGCGTTTGCATGTAGTTGGCGCCCATGGCGACCTGTGCCACGTACACATAGCCGTAGCTCATGGCGATTTCGGCGAGAGACTTCTTCTTGATCTCCTTGCCAGCCGCGGCGAACTGCGCGACCTGACCGATGTTGGAAGCCTTGGAAGCCTGGCCACCGGTGTTGGAATAGACCTCGGTGTCGAACACGAACACGTTCACGTTGTTGCCCGAAGCGAGCACGTGGTCGAGTCCGCCGAATCCGATGTCGTACGCCCAGCCGTCGCCACCGAAGATCCAGAAGCTCTTCTTGGTGAGGAAGGCCTTGTCTTTGAGGATGGCCTTGGCGGCGTCGGAGCCGTCGGCCTCGAGCAGCTCGATGAGGGCTGCGGCCGTCTTCTTGGACTCGTCGGCGTCGTTCAGCGAGGCAATCCACGCGTCAACGGCAGCCTTGGACTCGTCGGTGGCTGCCCACGCCTTGAGCTGTGCGCACACCTTGCCCTGGACTGCCTTGTAACCAAGCTCCATGCCCAGGCCGTGCTCGGCGTTGTCCTCGAAGAGGGAGTTGTTCCACGCGGGACCATGGCCCTCGGCGTTGGTGGTGTAGGGGCTGGTAGCCGCGGGGTTACCCCAAATGGAGGAGCAGCCAGTGGCGTTGGAAATGAACATGCGATCGCCGGCAACCTGCGTGATGAGGCGTGCATAGGCGGTCTCGGCGCAGCCTGCGCAGGAGCCGGAGAACTCAAGCAGCGGCTTCTTGAACTGGATGCCCTTGAGGTTGTTGGCAACGGCGCCTTCCTTCTCGGTGACGTTGGCAACGCAGTAATCGAAGACGGCCTGCTGATCGTGCTCGTCCTCCTGGGCGACCATGGTGAGAGCGCCCTTGGGGCACACGCCGGCGCACACGCCGCAGCCCATGCAGTCGAGCGGGCTGATGGCCATAACGAACTTCATGCCGGGGAACTTCTTGGGCGGCATCATGGGCTTGGTACGGGTTTGCTCGGGAGCGGCTGCCATCTCGGCCTCGTCGAGAACGAACGGACGGATGGTGGCGTGCGGGCACACGTTGGCGCAAGTGTTGCACTCGATGCACTTGGACTCATCCCAGTGCGGTACGAACACGGCCACGCCGCGCTTCTCGTACGCGGAAGCGCCGAGCTCGAACTGACCGTCGGCGATGTCCTTGAAGGCGGAGACGGGCAGGGAGTCGCCATCCATCATGTCGATGGGGTTGAGAAGCTCCTTGACCTGCTTCACGATGGCCTCGCGACCCTCGAGAGGAATAACGGTATCGGTATCGGTGGCCGTCTTCCAGCTCTCGGGAATCTCAATCTCGGTGAAGGCGGTGGCACCAGCGTCGATGGCGCGCCAGTTGGCCTCAACGATGTTCATGCCCTTCTTGGCATAGGAGTACTCGGCGGCATCCTTCATGTACTTGATGGCCTCCTCGGCAGGCAGCACCTTGGCCAGCGCGAAGAACGCGGACTGGAGGATGGTGTTGGTGCGCTTGCCCATGCCGACCTCGAGGGCCAGGTCGATGGCGTTAATCAGAATAACGTGGATGTCGTTATTCGCGATGTAGCGCTTCGCCTCGGCGTTGAGGTGCTGGTCGAGCTCCTCGACGCTCCACTGGCAGTTGATGAGGAACGTGCCGCCAGGCTTGACGTCGCGGACCATCTTAAAGCCTTTAACGATGTAGCTGGGGTTGTGGCAGGCCACGAAGTCGGCCTTGTTCACATAGTACGGCGAACGGATGGGGCTGTCGCCAAAGCGCAGGTGGCTTACGGTTACGCCGCCCGTCTTCTTGGAGTCGTACTGGAAGTACGCCTGAACGTACTTGTCGGTGTGGTCGCCAATGATCTTGATGGAGTTCTTGTTTGCTCCAACGGTACCGTCGCCGCCGATGCCCCAGAACTTGCACTCGATGGTGGAGGGGTCGGCCGTGTTCGGCGCGTCGGGATTCTCGTCGAGCGAAAGGTTGGTGACGTCGTCCACGATGCCAATAACGAACTCGCGCTTGGGATCGTCCTTCTTGAGCTCGTCGTAAATGGCGAAGGCGCTCGCGGGGGGCGTGTCCTTGGAGCCGAGACCATAACGGCCACCGATAACTTTGATGCCGTTGCAGCCAGACTCGAAGAGCGAGGTGACGACGTCTTGGTACAGGGGCTCGCCGATGGAGCCGGGCTCCTTGGTGCGGTCCACAACCGCGATGGACTTAACCGTCTTGGGTAGCGCGGCGATGAAGTGCTCCACGGACCACGGACGATACAGGCGGACCTTAACCAAACCGACCTTCTCGCCGTGAGCGTTGAGGTAGTCGATGACCTCTTCGAGCACGTCGCAGAACGAACCCATGCACACGACGACGCGGTCGGCATCCTCGGCGCCGTAGTAGTCGAACAGGTGATAATTGGTGCCGAGCTTGGCGTTAACCTGGTTCATGTAGTCCTCGACGACGGCGGGCAGCGCGTTGTAGGTGCTGTTGCAGGCCTCGCGATGCTGGAAGAAGATGTCGCCGTTCTCGTGGGAGCCACGCGCCGCGGGGTGCTCGGGGTTGAGGGCGTGGTCGCGGAACGCCTGGACGGCGTCCATGTCGCACATTTCCGCAAGGTCGTCGTAGTCCCAAATGGCAACCTTCTGGATTTCGTGAGAGGTGCGGAAGCCGTCGAAGAAGTTCAGGAACGGCGTACGGCCCTTGATGGCGGCAAGGTGTGCGACGGCACCGAGGTCCATGACCTCCTGCACGTTGGTTTCGGCGAGCATGGCGAAACCGGTTTGACGGCATGCCATAACGTCGGAGTGATCGCCAAAGATGTTGAGCGCGTGGCTGGCCACGGTACGGGCAGACACGTGGAACACACCCGGAAGCTGCTCGCCGGCGATTTTGTACATGTTGGGAATCATGAGCAGCAGGCCCTGAGACGCCGTGTAGGTGGTGGTAAGGGCGCCTGCGCCCAGCGAGCCGTGCACGGTACCTGCGGCGCCGGCCTCCGACTCCATCTCCACAACCTTGACGGGCGTGCCAAAGATGTTCTTTTGGCCCTTGGCTGCCCACTGGTCGACGTAGTCGGCCATCGGGCTAGACGGGGTGATGGGGTAAATACCCGCTACCTCCGTAAACGCGTACGACACGTATGCCGCTGCGTTGTTGCCGTCCATGGACTTAAACTTTCTTGCCATGTCCTCTCCTTCTTCGACTTTGGTGGCTCGCACTCCCTGGCAAGCCATACTCACACGTAGACCATAATACCGCAAATTGGGACAGTAATAAAAGAGCACGGGGTAGATGGCGAGATTCTCACAAGGGGCAGGCTGCCTCGCGGGTGGGGTGCCACACGTGGGAGTTTGTCTCTCGGGCAATGGCCCCCAACGGTCGGCTCGCGATCGGCTCGCTCGAACCAGCCCGAGCTCATACATGCTAGCACTCTTTACACGCTATCACTCTTACGATATGGTTTTTCTTGAAATCTGCCCCAAGGAACCGATTTCCCAAGAGAGAGCGTCTCGCCAAAGGTCCTCTCGAAGCTTTCCACGGAATGGCCATGCATCAAAGTTTCAATGTGTACAATTTCCCCGCCAGAAAACCGGCCCAATGTACAATTCGAGACTAGAATTGTACATTGAGCCGGTTTTTGGGAACGATAATTGTACACATTGAACTATAGATATCAGCATTTTTTTCAAATGTGGCAACATGAGTCCGAGCGAACACACCACGAGCGAGTAGAAAGGATCACACATGAGAGAAGCCATCGTCGGCAGATTCGCGCCAACGCCATCCGGCAGGATGCATGCGGGCAACGTGTTCGCAGCACTCATGGCATGGCTGGGCGCGCGCACCACAGGCGGACGGCTTGTGCTGCGCATCGAGGACCTCGATCCACGCGGACACCGACCCGAAGCAACGCGACAGCTGCTCGACGACCTGCAATGGCTTGGTCTCGACTGGGACGAAGGTCCTTATCGGCAAAGTGAACGAACCGAAATCTACGTGGATGCCATTAAGCGGCTCGACGAGCTCGGCCTCGTTTATCCCTGCTTCTGCACGCGCGCCCAATTGCACGCGGCCACGGCACCGCACGCGTCCGACGGCACATTCGTGTATGCAGGTACATGCCGCCATCTCACGCCCGACGAGGTTGCAGCCCGCTCGGAGACGCGTGCGCCTGCCTTGCGTTTGCGCGTGCCCGATGAGGACGATCCCGCGGGCACAATTGTGTTCGACGACGTCGTGTTCGGACCGCAGCGCGAGGTATTGTCTCGTGAATGCGGCGATTTTTTGGTACGACGAAGCGACGGGGTGCTAGCGTATCAGCTGGCGGTGGTGGTGGACGATGCCCTCATGGGTGTTACCCAAGTGGTGCGCGGGCGTGATTTGCTGGGCTCGGTAGCACGGCAAATCTATTTGCAGCGATTGCTGGGGTACGCCACGCCCACGTACGCGCATGTGCCATTGCTGGTTGCGCCCGACGGACGGCGACTTTCGAAGCGCGATCGCGACCTCGACCTCGGAGCAATTCGCGCGCGCGACACAGGACCAGAGCGCCTACTTGGCGAACTCGCCGCATGCGCGGGTTTCGCAGAGAAAGGCGAGACGCTGTGTGCCGACCAGCTCGTCGACCGCTTCTCGTGGGACAACATGCGCCGCGACGACATCGTGTTTTGAGGATTCCCGGCACGAGTGATTCCGGCCATGTCGCAGAAGAGCTGCCCGACCACATTCGCCATAGTGTCAAAGTTATTATAAGCGGTACAATGGCCCTCCAGCCACTTTTGCGCCACCTGGAGGGAAATGCGATGGCCATTGACGTAGAGGCCTTGGTAATCGACGCGCTTCTCGCGCTCGTCGAGGATGAGGACGTACCACTCGAACGCATAACGGTAAAGCGCCTTTTGGAGACTTCTGGCGTCAGCCGACAAACTTTTTATAACCACTTCCTCGACAAGAACGACCTCATATGCAAAACGTACGAGAGGCGCATGGTACGGGCCTTCAACGCACCCCCGGTCGGTTTCGCGTTTCGCGATGAACTCGAGCGGTCACTCGCGCGCATGCGTAAACATGGGTCTTTTATGCGTCAGGCTGCAAAACTGAGAGGACAGAACTGTCTTACGGAGCATGCGCTCGCGCGCGCACAGGAATTCGACCTCGCGTGGCACCAATCACTGTGGGGTCCGAGTCCCATGCCAGAGGAATTGAGGCTCGCCACCACGTATCACGCTATGGCCTCCACGCACATGGCCCTCTCGTGGATACTCTCGGGTTTTCCTTCGCCGGAGTCGGAACTCGCCGATCTTATCACCCGCATGCGCGGCATTGGTATGGAGCGACTCTTCGAGGGGGCGCAAACGCCAGGCAACCCGTATGCGTCGTAGCGCCAGCCGCGCGACCCGGGTTTCTCGCGACGCAAGCGCCGGGCAACCCGTATGCCCTGTAGCGCCTGAGGCCCGGCCCCACAGTCCGTACAAAGTAGACAAAACCCTCGAATCGTCAATTTGTGGACGCGCGGTTCGAACCGTCCGTCGCATCTTCCGCACGCATCCCCTAAGATAAGGCCAAGATTCAAGCACCGAAAGAAGGAGGAGCCCCATGAGCGTTCAGATTCGTCGCAGTGCACAAGGTCAGGCCATGCCAAGGGAAACGGTAGCCCTCCCCGCCGAAGCCTTCGGACCGTCCGACAAAACCACCGTTTATTGGCTGGGCAACGCCGGCTTCCTTCTCAACAGTCGTGGCACCACCATTATGTGCGACCCGCTGCTGGTGGGATTCGACATGCCCACGTTGGTCGAGCCGCCCATCCTTCCCGAGGACGTGCCCGCATTCGATGCGCTTCTCTACACGCACATCGACAACGACCACTTCGCACGCGAAACACTCGCCGGCCTTAAGGACAAAGCCAGCGAAGTGCACGCAACCACCTATGTGGCGCAGGTTGCAACGGACGAGGAGCACGTCGCAGGTGCCGTGGGACACGAAATCGGCGAGCACTTTTGTGTAGGAGACGTGGACGTTACGCTCACCCCGACGTGGCACAACTGGCAAGAGCACATGACGAGCGAGAAGTATCAGCACCGCACCTGGGAGCGCAAGGAGTACTGCGGCTACTGGTTCGATACGCCAGATGGCTCGATTTGGCTTCCTTCGGACTCGCGTCCGCTGCCCGAGTTCTTGGAGTGGGAGAAGGCGCCCGATATGATGCTCTTCGACTTCGCAGATAACATCTGGCACATCGGCTTTGCCGGCGCGGTTGAACTCGCAAACCATTATCCCGAGTCGGAGCTGCTACTCATCCACTGGGGCTGCGTGGATGCGCCGGAATACACCCCCTTCAACGGCGATCCCGAGCGCTTGGAAGCTGCCATCAAGAATCCTGAGCGTATACACGCACTCGCCTTGGGCGAAGGGCTTTCGCTGTAAGGCCGGGTCTTCGTCGAGCAATAAGCCGCCAGTGGCTCTCCGGACTTCCGGATGGTCGGTTATGACGAAATTAGGCAAATAATGGCACCCATTGGCAACAATGGGTGCCATGGCACTCTTGGCACCCATTGTTTAGCATTATTTTGGTGCGGACTACCGCTTTTCTCCGGACACTGCATGGTCGGTCGTATGCACAATACGAGATTCGCCAACCGCAACGCCACGTCTCAGCCACAAAACCGCTCAATACCGCTTGACCCTAACGTTACGTCATGGTTTATGCTCTTCACATACCAAGGAGGCAGCATGAAGACGGTACGAGAGGTAAGCGAGCTTTGCGGCGTGAGCATCCGGACGCTGCAATACTACGACCAAATCGGGTTGCTGTGCCCGGCCACACGCACCGAGGCCGGATATCGTCTGTACGACGACGCGGACCTGGAGCGTTTGCAGCAAATTTTGCTCTTTCGCGAGCTTGAATTCCCCCTCAAAGACATCAAGCGCATCGTGGACAGTCCGCACTTCAACAGGTCGCGTGCGCTTGAGCAACAAATCGAGCTCCTTGAGCTCAAACGAAAGCGATTATCTAATCTTATAAAGCTTGCAAAGGACCTCAAGGCAAAGGAGACAAAGACGATGACGTTCGAGCCGTTCAGCACCAAAGAAATCGACACATACGCCGCGCGGGCAAAGGCTTCGTGGGGCAACACACCCGAATGGAAGGAATACGAGCGCATAAGCGCTGGCCGTTCGAAGGGAGAGGAAAGCGCGATGGGCGAGGAGCTTATGACCCTTTTCGTTCCGTTCGGCGAAATGTCCAAACGCGGGGTGGATCCAGCAAACGAGGAGGCCATGCTGCAGGCAAAGCGTATTCAAGACTACATAAGCAAGCACTTTTACACCTGCTCCGACGAGGTGTTTTTGCAACTTGGTCAAGCTTATGGCTGCGGCGGCGACTTTACGCAGAACATAGATGCAGCCGCAGGGGCGGGCGCCGCGGTCTTCGCCATGAAAGCCGTAAAGGCATATGTTGCCAACAACCGCCACCAGTAATAAATACTCGTTTCATAAAACCGAGCCGCTTTGGCAGACAAGCCCACATTGCAAAACAAGCTCATCGCAGTGCGCGGTCGCACAACAAGCGGTCGAACTTCATGCGGCACCGTGTATCACACATAACAAAAAGGACCCCGTTCGGGGTCCTGAATACTCTGGCGGAGAGCTGGGGATTCGAACCCCAGATGGCATCACTGCCATACTCGCTTAGCAGGCGAGCACCTTCGGCCTCTCGGTCAGCTCTCCGTGGAAGCAATACTATAGCACAAACCGAGGCGTTGGAACCACTTTTTTCGATTTTTTTCGCGCCTTGACTCATCGTCCACCCCGTAGGTCCCAAACGTACGCGCAGGAGTGCCGCTATCGCACCAAACCAACAGACCGCCATCGTATTGAGCATAACGATTGATAGCCCAAGGGTTGATAGTCCAAGTCCCGCCCGGCGAAACGGAAATTCGCACGAGCACGCGCACAGCACGAATCTGCGCTACAATGTACCCACGCGACAAACACAGCTCAAACGAACAAGGAACCGTCGTGCAACAAACCGAGAGAATTCCCAATCCCGCAGCACCGCCATCGAATGCGAACGAGGGCGTCGCAGCCCGCGGTGGCGCACAGGTATTGCTTGGCCGCTATCGCGTGCTCGAAACCAACACCACCGGCGGCTTTGGCACGGTAAACGTATGTTGGGACGCTCGTCTCCAACGGCGCGTGGCAATAAAACGCATGCCACTTCGGCTTGGTCCCGGTGCGCCAGGCGAGGCGTCCACCACGGCAGAGGCGCTCGCAGAGGCGCGCACCTCCTCAATGCTACAGCACCCCAACATCGTCACTATGTTCGACTTCGAACGCGACGACGAGTTCTCCTACCTCGTTATGGAGTACGTCGACGGCCTGAACCTCGCCGACTTTCTCGCGCGCGTCGAAGGCGGCATCCTCACCTTCGACGAATGCGCCCATCTGGTAGATTCTCTCGCCTCCGCGCTTGCCTACGCCCACGAAAACGGCGTTTTGCACCTCGACATTAAGCCCGCCAACATAATGGTGGACCGTTCCGGCAACGTTAAGCTTGCCGACTTTGGCATGGCGTCCCTGGCGTCAGCCGCAGGTTACGGCGGCGCACGCGGCGGTACCGTGGGATACATGCCCCCCGAGCAAATCGAGGGCGACCTCGTGGACGAGCGCTGCGACGTGTTCTCCCTCGCCGTCGTGATTTGGCAGGCACTCACCGGCTCTTGTCCCTTCGCCGCCAAAACTCCCGAAGATTCGCTCGACCTCATCGAACGCGGTCCCTCACCCGCCCTCTCCACAATAGAGCCCGAACTTGCCGGCCGCGTAGAGAATACCCTCCTTGCCGCGCTCGATCCTAACCCCGCGCACCGCACGGCCTCGGTTCGTTCGTTCGGCCGCACCCTTGCCCGTGCACTCGGCGATCCTCATGAGGGTGCAGCTTCCTTGCGCGATCTTCTCACCCAGGCCGAGCCCGATGAGGAACCCGACCCCGCTGAGGACTGGGAGCGCTTGCAGGTTCCCATCCAAGCCCGCGCCCCTTGGCTGGTAACGGCAACGGTTCGTATACTCGCCGCCGGCGCAGCAGCTTGGATTGCCTGGCGCGTACTTCCCTTCGTGCTTCCCGAAACGCAGCTGTACATCAGCACGGCCATCGCCGGCGTGGCAAGCCTTTTGTGGCCGCCACTCTCTGGCGCCCTCGGCATCGCCGCGATTACGGCCGCACTTTTCGCGCAACCATCACAAATCTCCGTTATTCTCGCCCTCATAATGGGCTTGCTCGGCATCATGTGGTGGGCGCTCGCCGGACGGCGCTCGCACCTTAGCGGCCCCGCGCTCCTCGCCCCCTGCTGCACCACGTCGCCTCTTACCGGCGTGTGTTTAAGCGCCTTCGGCCTCGACCCCGGGTCGGCGTTCGTTACCGCAACGGGCAGCTTCCTCCTGTGGATTCTTGTCTCGTTCGGACTGCGCGTGGCCTTCGCGCCAGATTTGCTCGCTCCGCTGCTGCGCGACGTCTTTTTCGAGCCCCGCACGTGGATAATTGCGTTCGCCTGCGGTGCGGCCGCCCTCATTGGCGCAGCCATCTCGCACGACGGCCGGGCCTCCAGAAAACTTGCAGGACAACTCGTCACCTGCCTTCTTTTGGTAACTATATATGTATTGGCATTGCGCATGGAGAATGGCAGCATTGCCGCGGCTCTGAACACCACATCTCTCGTTATTGCGCTAAGCTTAGGTGCTACCCTGTGCATCATAGGAGCCTTGTCGGGAGACGGAGGCATCAACCAGAAGGGTGATGAACGAGCATGAACGTTCTTTCCATATTCGACCAACGCATCAGCGCCATCTTCGAGGAAGGCGCTCCCGGGCAACGCAAGCCCTTCTCGTTCAAGCGTTTGGCCAAGCGTGCCGTGCGCGAAATGGAGGACGAGACCTTCGTAATCGACGGCATCGACACAGCACCCGCTCTGTACACGGTACTCGTTTCGGCAAACGACGACGCGCTCATGCGCCCGATGTACGTGCAGCTTTGCGACGAAATCTCGCAGCTCGTGGAAGCCCAGGCAAAAAAGCGTGGTTACACGTTTGTGGGACGGCCGCTCGTGCGCTTTATGGTGGACCCGGCCCTGCGCAACGGTCGCTTCTCGGTGTTTGCAGAGAATATCGATCCGCGCACGCTCGCCCGTCTTCGCGACGAGGAAAACGCCTATTTGGGTGTAACGGCACCACATGGTGTGCCTAACGTCGTGCCCGCCTTCGTTCCCGTTGAGGAAGAGGAGCCGGCACCAATCGCTTCGGAAGTCGCCTTCGTGGAGGACGACCTCGACCTCGATTCCATCGACGAAGTGCCCGAGGAAGAGCTGCCCACTCCAGCAGCTACCTTGCCCGATGTTGAGTCGGACGTGCCGCTCGACGAGCCGGAGGCACTGGCTGCCGCACTTGACGAGCCGGCACCCGAGGAACCAAGCGCACCGCTCGACGAGCCAGTCGTGCCAAGCAAGCCACTCGACGAGCCAGTTGCTAAAGTGGCGCCCATCGTCTCCAGTTCCAGGCCGTCGTGGCTCGATGCCGCACTCGACGAGGCTCTCGAGGTGGCTTTCGACGAGCCCGCACCTATGGAGGAGCCCATCGCTTCGCCCGCCGCAGCTCCTGGCAGCGGATTTGACGCAGAGAAAATCGCCGCAGCAGCCACTATTGCGCCCGCAATGCCCGAGACTGGCGAGCCACTAAACAACGCAATGACCCCGGCTCACTTTACGCCGTCGGCAAGCGATATTCCTGAAGAGGCAGCGATTGCTGAAGATGCGGCCGCGGGCACACGCGACGTTGAAGGCCTCGCTTCCACTAAACTAGGCGAACTCGACGAGCCCAACGTGTTTGCTACCGAAGCAGTCGAGTCCGTCGCATCGGCCGAAGCTCCCGAAGCGTCCTTCGATGTGGCCGAACTGGCACCCGAACCAACGGCCGAACCAGCACGCAAACCTATGCCAATGCCCATGTTCGACGCCGGCGACGCGCTGGAACCCGTTTCGGTGCCGAAGCCTGCCTCGGCACCCACGTCAATTCCCGCTCCCGCACCGGCGCCTGCGCCCGCACCGATGCCGATGCCGGCGCCCGAGGTCGCGCCTTCGGTCGAAGCCGACTTCATGCACGAAATCGCAACCACCTCGCGCAACGAGCACGAGGTGCCCAACGCCTCCGAGCGCACCGCGGCAGCAGAGGCCCAAGTTCCTCCCACCCGCGTAATCCCCATGCGCCGTCAGCACGATACGTGCACGCTTACCGATGTTGCCACCGGGCGCACGTATCAAGTCATCGTCCGTCGTACGCCAATCGGCCGCGAACGCGTGCCGGGCGGCATCGTGTTGCACGATCCAAACGTGTCGCGCCGCCACGCAGAGCTTGTTTTCGAAAACGGCCTGTGGCAAATCCGCGACCTCAATTCCACGAACGGTACGCTCGTGGACGACATGGACGTGCGGGAGGCGATTCTCACCGACGGCGACGTTATTACCATTGGTCTAACAAACCTCGAATTCAAGGCGGGATAACATGGTCGACCTCGTACTTTTTGCGGGCCGCATCCTGCTCGTAGCCATGCTGTACCTGTTTTTGTACGCAGCAATGCGCTCGGGCATCGGCTTGGTGCGTGGTCAGCGCCGCGATGCGGCTATATGGGCGGTCGATGTCGAGAAAGGCTCCAAGCAGCTTCGTGGCTTGCACGTCGACATTCTCGGTCCGGTTGTGACTGGACGTTCGCCTTCGTCAGATATCGTTATTGACGAGCCTTTCGTTTCGGCCACACACGCACGCTTTACGCTGCAGGGTCCCGCCCTCGTGCTTGAGGACCTCGGATCCACAAACGGCACTACGGTCAACGGCCACCTCATTGGCCAGCCCGTCACGCTGCGCGACGGCGACGAAGTACAAATCGGCGACACCATTATGCGGGTGAGCAGACGATGAGCGCCAACAAACTACATTCGGAACAAATCGAAGAGCAGGCCGTGCAGACGAGCGAAGCAGCGGCCACGCCAAGTCCTTCGGCATCGGTTGAGGCCGAGGTCGAAACATCGGTTGCCGCCGCTTCAAACGGAAGCACTGCAGAGAAAACCACGCCGGAGGCAACTCCGGAGTCCACGGCCACGTTCGAACGGACGAACGAATCGTCACCCGACTTCGGGGGCGCAACGTCGCAACAACGCGCGGCAACACCCGAGGATACTGCTCCGTTCGACGCGCTCGAGGCGACTCCCGAGGCGGCACACGAGGCCGCAGCATTACCAACGCAGCACCATGACGCGCTTGGCAACACTGCTCCGTCCCAGCTGATCGAGCCGTTCTCGCCTGACGACACAGCACCATTTGAGCCAGTCGAACTCGAATCCCAGTCTTCCGACGACACTGCCCCGTTTGAGCCACTGGAGACCCCTTATTCCGAAGGCGCTGCACCGCTGGAGTCGGTGCAGGACGCGTCGCCTAGCGACACCGCATCCTTCGAACCTGTGGAGTCCCTTTCGCCCGAAGACACGGCGCCACTCGATGCGCAACCCGCAACAGAAGCTGATCTTGGCCAGCCAAACTCAGTCCAGTCGAGCCAAGACCCCAATTCGGACCTCGAAGCGTTTGCCAGCACGCCATCGCTCCCCGAAGAGTACGACGAGAGAGCGATTGTGGAGGCAATTCTAGCTGCAGAGGAAGAGGCAGCTGCCCAAAGACTCGCGGCCAAGCGAGCAGCCGCGAACGCAGAGGATGCGAATACGGAGGAGGCGCTCTTAGCAGACGCGCTACGCGCCGCGGAAGCATCCACCATCGAAGCGCAGGCGGCAGCCTCGAAATCCATTCCCGAGGAGGATTTCGAGGAAGACGGAACCCGCGCACGTGGCGACCACGACGCACGCAACAAGCACGGCAAGCGTAACAGGCGCAGCGCACAAAATGCTCCCGACGCTCGCGCGATGGACCCCATCGAAGCCGCCGAAACGGCAGGAGGCATCGTTCCCACAACGCGGCACATGATGCCTGTGGCGGCTCCTGGTCGCAACCAAATGCCCGTGGACAACCGGCCCGGCGCCGAAACCAGCTCGGGTACGACGTGCAACCTCGCATGGGGCGCACGCTCCGACGTCGGCCTTGTTCGCGCCCACAACGAGGACGCCTTCCTCGCGCAGGCGCCGCTATTCGTCGTGTGCGACGGCATGGGTGGTCACGCCGCGGGCGAAGTGGCGAGCCATATTGCCGTAGAGGCCATCGCCAAACGTGCGCCCGAGCATGCCGACGAAATCCTGCTCGGCGCAGCCGTGGAGGCTGCCAACGAGGAGGTCCTCGAGGGAGCTCTTACAGGCAAGGGCAAGCCGGGGATGGGTTGTACCGCCTCGTGCGTGCTCATCGAAAACAACCTCATGTCGATTGCGCACGTTGGCGACTCGCGTGTGTATTTGTTGCACAGTGGTACGCTCGTGCGCATCACGCACGATCACAGCTATGTGGAAGAACTTG
Organism: Atopobiaceae bacterium; assembly: GCA_017510785.1. Classification (GTDB taxonomy): domain Bacteria; phylum Actinomycetota; class Coriobacteriia; order Coriobacteriales; family Atopobiaceae; genus RUG440. Next base: position 31,269 of record JAFWMH010000026.1, read on the forward strand.
TTGACGCAGGCGAGATTACCGCCGACGAGGCACGCGTACACCCCTCGCGCTCTATTATCACACGCGCGTTGGGATCCGACCCCGACATGTACGCCGACCACTTCACGCTCGACGTAACCTCCGGCGACCGCATCATCCTGTGCTCCGACGGTCTTTCCAGCATGGTTCCCGATAAGGAAATTGAGGAGCTGGCCGTTTCGAGCGTTACGCCGCAGGCCGCAGCCGATACGCTCGTTTCGGCAGCACTTACGGCCGGTGGTCACGATAACGTCACCGTCGTGGTCGTAGACGTAGTAGACGATGGCCTCGGTGAACTCCATCGCGCGCAGCGTCGGCGCTACGTGCTCATTTGGGCCCTCATTGCCCTTGCCGCGCTCGTGTTGGCCGGCGGCGCCATTGTTGCCGTCGTGCGTAACTCGTGGTATGTGGGCAACAACGATGGCACGGTTGCCGTATACCGCGGCATCAACGACGAGCTCTTTGGCGTTCCCTTGTATGAAGTCGCCGAAACTAGCACCGTGCAAGTGGCCGACCTGCCCGTCACCCTGCAACGTCAGCTCGACGAGGGCATTGGCGTCGCAAACATGGACGAGGGCTGCAACACGGTAGAGAACTATCGCGATCAAATCGACAGCGCCAAAACGCTCGCGGCCGAAACCGCTGGAGCGGCTCAAAGCGCCTCAGGCGTCGGCAAGCAGGGCAGCCAAGGCGCCGCAGTGGAATCGGGCGACTCTACGCCTCCCGCCGCAGCCCAAACTGGCGCACAGGCAGCCGACGAAGCCTCCGAGGCAGCTAGGCAGGAAGCGGCTTCGGGTGCGGTTGGTCAGGAGGGCGAGTAACATGGGAACCTCCTCGCTCACACGCCGCACCACCGAGCTGCTGCTGCTCATCGCAGGCGCGCTGCCAGTGTTGCTGCTTTATTCCATGTACACCGTAAACACCCATACGGAGCTTTCGGTGCAAACGCTCGCGGTGCCCATCGGCCTTTTCGCGGCATTCGCCGTCGCACACGTGGCCATTCGCTTCCTCGCGCCGGGCGCCGATCCGGTAATACTGCCCATCACCTTCGTACTCGCGGGCATCGGCATCGCATTCGTTACGCGATTGCGCCCCGACCTCGCGTTTAACCAGGTGCTATGGCTCTTCCTTTCCGTCGCGGCCATGGTCGCCACGCTCTTCGTGGTGCGAAACCTCGACGCACTGGCATCGTACCAGTACACGCTCGGCATCGTGGGCATCGTGCTGCTCGTCCTGCCCATGATAATCGGCACCGAGCAGGGAGGCTCCAAGCTGTGGCTCACCTTCGGACCGCTTTCGTTCCAACCAGGCGAAATCGCCAAGGTGCTCATCATTTTGTTCCTTGCCGCATACCTCTCCGAGAATCGCGAGCTGCTCTCCGCATCCACGCGCAGCATTGGACCACTCGCGTTGCCCAAACCTCAAATGCTCACCCCCGTCCTCGCGATGTGGGGCGTCAGCCTGCTCGTGGTTATCTTCGAGCGCGACCTAGGTAGCGCCGTGCTGTTCTTCACGTTCCTCGTGGTTATGATTTACGTCGCTACCGGACGCTTGAGCTACGTGCTCTTCGCAATTCTGCTGCTCATCGTGGGCGCGTTCTTTTGTTATCACGCGTTCTCGCACGTGCGCAACCGCATCCAGATTTGGGTAGATCCGTTCGCGAACCCCGATGGAGGGTATCAAATTATACAATCGCTCTATTCCCTCGCCGATGGCGACCTCGTGGGTACGGGCATAGGCAAGGGCATGCCGCGTCTCATCCCGGTAGTTGAGTCCGACTTCATCTTCTCGGCCATTGGCGAGGAGATGGGCCTGCTCGGCGGCTCGGCAGTGCTCATTGCGTACATGCTGTTCGCCGTACGCGGCTTCGCAACGGCCGCCCGCGCAAAGTCGGATATGTCGGCCTTTACGGCGGTGGGCCTCACCACCTCCATCGCCTTCCAGGCGTTTCTTATCGTTGGAGGTTGCACGCGTCTTTTGCCCCTCACAGGCGTAACGCTTCCCTTCATGAGCCAAGGCGGCAGCTCCCTTTTGGCAAGCTTCATCGTAGTTGGTCTGCTGCTTCGCACGGGCGACGAAGGCACCGGACGCGAGGCGCTCATCGCCAACTACAATACAAGCTCGACGCCTTCACTGAACGTTGACGAAGAGGAGGCAAAGAAGGTTGCGGCGGTCGCCCATGGTGGTAACGTGCGCGGTCGCTTTGGCATGGACACCCCCGAGTCGGGCGTCCTCGGGCGCGTGGCGCTTGGCAACCGCCTTACCGCGCTCATAACTACCTTCACCATTTTGTTTGCGGCACTCATTGCCAACCTCACCTACGTGCAGGTGGTGCAGGCACAAAACTATCAGCAGCGTCCCAACAACAACCACACCATCGCCAAGAGCGCCTATGTGCAACGCGGCGCCATTATAACCTCCGACGGACAAACGCTCGCCGAGAGCGTGCCCAACGAGGATGGCGCCTTCCACCGCGAGTATCCCAACGGCAGCGTTGCGGCACATACCGTAGGCTATCTTTCCGATCGCTTCGGCGCCACGGGCATCGAGTCCCGCATGAACGACACGCTCCGCGGCAGCGAGAACTTCAGCAACTGGCGTGGGGCAATAAACTCCCTGGCTGGGCGTCCAACTCCCGGCGCCTCCGTGGTGCTCACACTCAACTACCAAATGCAGCAGGCAGCCGAACGTGCACTCGAAGGGTACCAAGGCGCCATTGTGGTGCTCGACCCGCGCACCGGCGCGGTACTTGCCAAGGCATCGAACCCCACCTACGACCTCGACGACATCGCTTCCGTTATTGAGGCGCCCGAAGAGGGCTCGAGCGCGCTCGTGGACCGCACCACGCAGCTCTACACGCCCGGCTCCACATACAAGGTGGTAACGCTCGCCGCCGCCATCGACGCCGGCATCGCCAATCTCGATTCCGTGTATCCCGCGCCTGCTTCCATCGATGTGGGTGGGCAGCAGGTGGTAAATGATCACGGCGGCGAATACGGCGACCTCAATTTGCGCGACGCGTTTGGCATTTCGGCCAACACGGTATTTGCGCAGCTAGGAAACACGCTGGGATCCGAGCGTCTTGTAAACTATTCCAATGGATTTGGTTACGGACAAGGCCTTGGCCTCGACTTCACCTGCCAAAAGTCCCTCATGCCCAAGCCCAACGAAATGACGGAATGGGAGACGGCGTGGTCGGCCTGCGGACAGCCCGTTGGCGAGCACGAGAGTCCCGCCGGCCCCCAAACAACCGTTATGCAAAACGCCGTTGTTGCGGCAACCATCGCTAATCACGGCACTGCCATGAACCCCTACGTGGTCGACCACGTGCTCTCCCCCGAGGGCACCACCGTTTCGTCTACCACACCGAAGGTCCTCGGACAACCCATCACGCAAGAGACGGCCGCACAAGTTGGTGAAGCCATGCTTGGTGTCGTTACCAACGGCACGGGCACAGCTGCACAGGTATACGACTATCTCGTTGCCGGCAAAACAGGCACGGCGCAGGTGGGTGCGGAATCTATCAACTCGCTCTTCATTGGCTACGCGCCCTACGACAACCCCACACTGGCAATTTCGGTATGCATCGAGGGCCAAGGCGAGGATGTTCAAGGTGTTGCAGCGGGTGTCGCGGGTGACGTGCTGGGGCAGTGTCTCAACATTCAGGCATACGGAGCGGCCATATGACGAGACGAAATCAGGGCGGCGCACGTGCGATGCGCCCAGACGATAAACGCGAGCTTGAGCCACTGACGATTGGAGCGCAGATGGCACAGAGGCAAATGGGAGGCCGCTACACGGTCCAAGACAAAATCGGCACGGGTGGCATGGCCATCGTGTATCGCGGACTCGACGAGGTCCTCGGCCGAACCGTGGCCATTAAGACGATGCTGCCGCAGTACGCCAACGATCCGTCCTTCGCAGCACGCTTCAAACAGGAGGCACAGGCTGCAGCCGCGCTGCAAAGCCCCTACATCGTAAGCGTATACGACTGGGGCAAGGACGGCGACACGTACTACATCATCATGGAGTACCTGCGTGGCACCGACCTCAAGAGCGGCATTCGCAAGCATGGTGCACTTGACTGCCGTAAGGTGGCGCAAATCGGTTCGCAAATATCGCAGGCCTTGAGCGTTGCACACCACCACGACATTATCCATCGCGACATCAAGCCGCAAAACATCATGGTGCAGCCCGATGGCAACATCAAAGTGATGGACTTCGGCATTGCACGCGCGAAAAACAGCCACCTCACCACCGATAACTCGGTGCTCGGCACGGCGCATTACGTAAGTCCAGAGCAAACGCAGGGTCAGGAGCTCGGACCTACCACCGACATTTACTCGCTCGGCATCGTTATGTACGAAGCCGCAACTGGTCAGGTGCCTTTCGATGGCGATGACGCGATTTCGGTAGCACTCAAGCAGGTTAACGAGCCACCGATGCCGCCTAGCCAAATCAATCCGCGCGTAGATCCAGCACTCGAGGCCATCATCCTCAAGTGCATGCAAAAGCGTCCCGAAGACCGCTTCCAAACCTCCGAGGAGCTCTATCGCGTACTGCGCGACTATTTGGCCGGAAGGCTTCAGGCCGTCAACCAGTCTGCCGCCGTCACCTCGACGCCCGCCAACCGTACGCAGCGCACTACGCCGCTCAACCGCGCGCGCCAGGGCACGGGACGCATTGCGGGCAACACGACGGGACACTATCGCATTCGCAGCGCGCGCGAGGCAGAGCTCGATCGCAAGCATCGCCGCCATGTGGCAGTAGGCATTATCGTAACGATTTTGGCCATTGCCAGCATTGCCATGGCAGGACTCCTTATCGCAAATCGCCAACGTACAACCGTCGTGCCCGACGTCGTTGGCCTTACACAGGAAGAGGCCATAAACCGCATTGTGAGTTCTGGCTTTACCCAAGGCGAGGTTAAGCCGGGATTTAGCAACGATTATCCCGAAGGTACGATTTTCGACCAAAACCCCGACGCGGGCAACGCCGCACGAAAGGGCAGCAAAATCGATTTGGTCGTTTCGAAGGGACCCGAGCCTGCACAAGCCGTAACCGTACCCGACCTCACCAACATGACACCTACCGAGGCGGGCAACGCCCTTGGTCTTGTGGCGCTCAAGGCGCAAGAAGGCGATACGGTATTCTCCGATCACATCGAAGCTGGTCGCGTGGCCGCACAAAACCCCGCACCCAATGCCACGATTAAGGCCGGCGACACCGTTACGTATAACCTCTCGAAGGGAGGAGACCAGGTGGACGTGCCCAACGTCGTAGGCATGTCGCGCGAAGAAGCAACCACGACGCTTGAGCAGGCCGGCTTTGCGGTGCAAATCGCCACCGAAGAGAACGACGAATACGCTGCCGGCATCGTGTGCGCGCAATCCGCAACCGAGAAGGCCAGTCGCGGAAGCACGATTACCATTACGGTTTCGGCAGGCGCATCTACCACAGAGATTCCCTACGTCGTTGGCAGAAGCGAGTCCTCCGCGTATAGCACGCTTACGGGCGCAGGCTTTAACGTTATTACCGTAAGCGTTGCATCATCCGATCCAGCCGGCACGGTGGTATCGCAATCGGACTACGGACGCGCCACACCCGGCTCCACCATTCAAATCGAAGTCTCGGTTGGCATGGCTTCGAGTACCGACACGAGCTACGACACGGGAACCGGAACAGGCACGAGCTCCGGTACGAGTACCACCTCGGATTCGGATACCGACTCCTCTGGCTCGTCGAGCACGTCCGATACGTCCGAGAGTGATACCTCGTCCTCCGGGTCTAGTAGCAGCTCATCAGGAGAGACCTCTTCCGAGAGCAGCTCGGGTTCGGGTTCGGGTTCTGGATCTAGTTCGAGCTCTTCGTCCGACTCCTCCACATCGAGCAACGGCTAGCAAAAGAACTGGTCACCTAGTCTATAATGGATTAGGTGACTTTTTTTCTTACACATTGTGGTTCAACAATCACTCGCAAGGTACGTGGAGCCAAACATGACAAACACCGCAGAAGACAAGAGCTTGAGACGTTACCAAGACGTGCTGTACATCGTTGGTACCGGCATCATGGCTATGGGCTTGTGGAATTCGTTTAAAACGGTGCTGTTTTTCACAACGGGCGCAAATGGGTATGCGGAATTGGGCAATGATGGCGTTCCACGTGCTGTGATTATTGTAACGTTCGTTTTAATCGATATTATTGATCTCGCGCTTCGATACTATGTGTGTTCGCACGCACGCGCCGAGGGACTTGCACGCACGTCAGAGCCCCAAGGCAACCTGTACCTTGTGTTGGCGGGGTTCCTTGCGCTTGGGCACTTCGTATCGGTGCTTCTCATTGCAATTGCCTTTACAGAACTTGGGGACTCTCAAATCGAGAGTCTCATAACAGCAGTCATGGACCTTACCCTCTTTTGGTTAATGGTTTATATGATAGTCGCGGCAGTGCGCATCCGAAAAGGGGGCTACCATGCAGGGTGATTTTCATTATTACGCTACGTACTGCGCTGCTTTGTTGGCCGGTTATACACCAGCGGAAAGCACGGAGATTTGTTATAGCGCACAAATGGCCGATTGGTGCACCCGCACGTTTTTGTCTAAGCTGCATGCCCCTCTTTCGGCAGCAACCACTCAGTCGCCTATTGAGCTCGCCGAAGCTCGCACCGACCCCATTGGCCTACAGGACATCACACGCATTTGGGCGTCGTTCCACTTTTTACCGGGCGACTTGTACGCAGAGGTTCCCAAAGGCAGCAGAAACTATCGCGAAAAATACCGCTTGATTTGCAATCCAAACGGACCATTACTTGCCGATACCGTCAAGCTTGCAAAAGATAGGAGCTTGCAGGCTGCTGGACTGGCAATGCATGTTTTGGCCGATACATGGGCACATCGCTACTTTGCCGGCACGCCGTCGCTCGTCATCAACAACGTTAGTCGCCACTTCGAGGAGCTTATCCTCCTTACGGAATCAACGTCTCCGGCAAGCATGACTCCTGATGAGTCATCGACCTCTTCGGCATCTTCGGCAAATGTCGCACCGGCTTGGGTTGAGCGGGAGTTGCACGAGGGTGAGTATAGGGCATTGCCTACGCGGTTTACGAACAATCCGAAGCCAGCCGATAATCCCGAAACCAGCATATACGTGCGAAGTGTGTATCAAATCGACGAGAACTCAATTATGAATCTCGGACACGGGCGCGCCGGCCATTTTCCCGACTACAGCTTTGCGCGATATCGCTATCTGCCCGCATGGGGCGACTATGCCATGGTGCTAAAAGACAACCCCTCCGACTACTACCATGCGTTCGCGCAAATGGTATATGCGTTGCGCTACCTTCGCGGTGAGTATAGTTCCTTTGAGGTGAATCGTTACGATTGGCATATTGTTGCACCTTGGGAAGAGCAAATCCATACCCTGCTTGAGCGACGTCAGCTCAAAGCCTCTGATGACTGGCGCGAACTCGGTGCTCGCATAAGCGGCGTGGAGCTCGAACCCTTCGATGTGAATCGCCATGTGGACGAGTACCTGGACGCCACGCAATCCGAACACGATAAAACCGTGTTAGGCCGCTACATTCTTGCTGCACTGGCACAAAAGAGCATGGTAACAAACCGGATTTATGCATCGGGCAATATTTTGGCTGGCAGGTCCATCGACTACGACACGCATGGTTTTGCTGGCATACGCGATTACGTAAGCCTGCTCCATCACTACGGTAGCGCAGGCCGAACCCTCGACGCGAAAAGAGGCACACGATGAGCAGGTTGCAAAAGCTACGGCGAATCGCAATCCAACTCCTCAAGATTTTGGTCGCCTTGGTCCTTCTTTTTAGCCCCTATAAAGAGGAGGCTATCCTTTTAATTGCCATCGTTATGGCCTTTGCGCTGTTGGTTTGGGGAATGCGCATGCTTGTGTTTTATCTCCGTATGGCACGACACATGGTTGGAGGATTCTCCCTGCTCTTCGTGGGTGTAATTGCTCTGGACGCAAGTCTTCTCGCGCTAACTCTTCTTGATAATTCCCCCGTGTTCGTTATGTTGTATCTCGTCGCCGAGCGCATGTTTGCTGGTGCCGTCGCGTTCGCGCGCGCATTTGAGGCCCGGGGTTACAAATCTCCCTGGAAACTCAAGCTTCTTCATGGCATCATCGAAATTGCGGCTGCCATTGCATGCGTCGTTTTCTTGCGGATGCCGAGCGTACTTGTTGATGTGTACAGCGTGAGTCTTATTTACTCTGCGCTCATCAGCATCATCGACACGCTGCGCCCGCAGGACATCGTGTACATACAGTAAGCCGCGCGATGCTCCCTCTCGTGCATCGCTATTCTTCCTGAGCCCAGCCTTCTATGAGAAGGCTCTCAACACATGCGTCATGCCGTCTTTAGGCGAGAGGCACCTACAAGCCAAATATGCTGCCAACCAACTCGAGCACCTCTCCCATCGTTTCCTCGCCAGCGAGAACGCCTGTGGACTCATAACACCTCGCAACTGGATCGACAGCGGCGAGCTGTTCCACGCAAATGTAACCATGTACCGGCAGGCCATTGCCCACTGGCACATGAAGCGGATACGTGCTTGGCGTTGCAGTAATGGGACACACAACGATGAGGTTCGAGAGAAAGGCATTGTAGCCGTCTACACTTATTACAAGCGCAGGCCTGCGTTTGGTAGGCTCGTGGCCAGCGCTAGGATCGAAATCAATAAAGCCGAGTTCTCCCTGCCTAATCATCGAGCACCTCAGCCCCCACACGTCCATGAATCCACTCGTCACCCATGGGAGGACCTTCATATCCTGCAAAGACCTCCTCAATCGTACGGTTTCCTCTGCGTTTGTATCGCGGTCGGTCCTGAACCGCCGAGATTACAATCGTATGGCCCTCAACCATCAGGTGGAGTGTATCTCCAACGCCAATCCCTACCGCATCACACATTGATCGCGGAATGCGCACCCCTTGAGAGTTTCCCCACTTAACGACCTTCGACTCTGCCACAGTCGTTGGCATTACGTTCTCCCCTCGTCAATAGAAAGTATATACCCTAGTATATCCCATATGGACGACAACCAAGACAAGCTCCCACACAAAGGCCTGTCGCGAAAAAAATCCACCCGCCGGTCCGAGGAACGACGGGTGGATTCGGTGAATGCTAGCCGAGGTGCATCCAGCACCGTTAATTGGCTACTTCTTAACGGTGATTGTTACCGTTTTGCTGGCTGCAAGCCAGTTGGCATTGCTCGCAGAGGAAATCGTAATCTTTACGGTACCAGCCTTAACGGGAGTTATAACGCCCGTGGAGCTAATCCTCGCGATGCTCGTGTTTGCGCTCTTGTAGGTGAGCTTGGGCGCACCGCTCGTCGTCTTCGCACCCAGCGACGGCTTAGTGCCCAGCTTAACAGTTTTGTTGGAAGCCGTGATGGTGGGCTTTCCCTTGTCGACGGTAACGGTTACCTTCTTGGTAACGGAGCTAAAGTTTGCGTTGGCCGCATTCTTAATGGTAATGGTAACTTTACCGACCTTTACCGGCGTGAGGTTGCCACTTGCATCGACCTTCACTACGGCGGTGCTCGAGCTGGTGTAGCTCAGCTTGCCAGCACCGGCGCTCACCTTGGCTCCAAGCGAAACCTTGGTTCCCATCTTGATGGTTTTGTTGCTTGCCGTGATGGTAGGCGTGCCCTTGGTAACCGTAACCGTAATGGTCTTAGTGGCAGAGTTGTAGTTGGTGGATGCGGCAGACGTAATGGCGATGGTTGCAGTGCCAACAGCAACAGGCGTAATCTTGCCTGCAGCGTCAACCTTGGCAACGGTGGTCTTCTTGCTCGCATACGTGAGCTTGCCGGCTCCAGAGGTAACGCTCGCACCAATCGTCACCGTGGCACCCATCTTCACCTTTTTGTTGCTTGCGGTTATCGTGGGCGTACCCTTGGTAACGTTTACGGTAACCGTCTTGCTCGCTGCATTAAAGGTACCGTTCTCGGCTGCAGTAACAGTAATCTTGGTACTTGCGTTCATCTTAACCGGCGTGAGTTTACCCGTAGAGTCCACCTTAACGATGTTGCTATCTGCACTCTTATACGTAAGCTTGCCCGCACCAGACGTAACAGTGGCACCCAAGTTAACCGTCGATCCATAGGGAATCGTCTTGTTGCTCACGGTTATGGTAGCTGCCTTCTTAATTATGAAGCTGGCCGATTTCGAACCGGTGTATCCGTTGATGCCCGTAACCTTAACCGTTGCCGTACCAGTATTCGTGTTGTTTGAATACGTCACTTTGTAGTCAACGTCCTTCGTGAGCGTAAGGCCAGAGTACTGCACGGTTACAGCTGGCGTAACTGCACTGCCACTCTTGTAGTTTTGCGTCGCAATGGGAAGGATAACCGCATCGTTAAGCGACCCCTTGTTATCGGGTGAGCTCAGGGTGCAATCCGCGGGATTAATTGTGTAGTACACCGGCTTTTGATTGCCTTCAAAATCCTCCGCATACCAAGAAACGAGGCTATTGTACATAATCGGTTCGCAGTCGGAGAGATACCCGTTTTGCGACTTAATGTCGCTCAGTCGGTTGCCGTTTCCATCGATAATGGCGTAGCACACCTTACCGTTTTGGTTAGTCTCGTTCCACCACGGATCCGCACAGTTCATTTCGGACCATATCACCATGAGCTGGCTTCCCGCATCGTCGAGCTTTATGAGTTTAACGAGTGCCGCGCCTTTATCGCCGTTAACTCGATAATTGGTAAGCTTGTACACCTTGTTGGACGTAACGTTACCCGCATCGGTCGCACAAATGTACACGTTTCGCGCACCAAACTCACTACGCTCGGAGCTCTTTTGGTCGATGGACGCAAAGGCGCTCACAACCTTGCCCGCGCTAGCCGAGGCTTCGAGACCGCCCAGAATGACGCCCGTGTAGTTATCCCCCTCTTCGCCGGAGATAACCAACGGCTTACCAAAGCTGTTCGAACCAGTAGTGCCAAGCTTCTTAACGGTAACCGCACGCGGATACGAGTCGCCCAAGTCAAGCGAGTACAAGGTACCGTTAAGATTCGTAAGTTGCTGACCAAACGAGTGCGACACAAAACCGTAGGTGGTTTGGTTTTGATTGCTCTTGTACATCATGGAATCGGCCAAGCTCATGTTGCTCTCGTTTACCACTATATGAATGCTGGACTGGAATCCGTCGTAGTACTCCTGAGCCGTACGAATGTGCAGAAGGTTGCCCTCTTCTTCGAACGCAACAGTACCTTGCGAGAAGGGCACCGCCGTACCATCCGCGCCGCTCACTTTGGACTTGGAGAGTTCAAGCGCCTTAACGAAGTTCCAGTTCTTGTCGAACTTCGTAATGCGATACACCACGAGGGAATCCTTACAATTGGGATTGTCCTGACCCGTCACCACATAGTTGTGAGACGCGCCTGAGAAGAAGCCGCCCCACCTAAAGTTGGCCTTTACCAAGCCGGTTGGCTGATAATTGCTTGCGGTAACCACGCGCTGCTTGTTCACTTGGAGCATGGAGGAGGAAAGCGTCTCTACCACGAGCATGTTATCCACAAACTCCACGCGCTCGGGATTGCCCGAAGGATCGATATGCAGTGCCGAGAATCGCGCGCCGTCCCACAGGTAGTTGTCCACACCCCACGCGCAGTCGTACACGTTGTGACTGAGCGCAGGCTTACTGAGCAACACACCCTGTTCCTCTGCCTCGGGCTCGCTGGCGGGCTTGGCATCGTTAGTGGTCGTGGTACCTTTAGCCTTGCCCGCTTCGGAATTGGCCGTGTTTGTAGTTGCCGACGTCTCTTTTGATTCGGCTTCCTGGGATTCGGCCTCCGCCTTCGCCTCCGCCTCGGCACGCGCTGCATCCTCCTCGATGGGCGTTGGTGCGTTTGCCTCAGTGGTTTCGCGCTCTTCGTCCTCGGCTTCCTCGATAATCTCGGTTTCCTCCGACATTTCCTCGGCCACAGGCTCTTCCTCTGCCACGACCTCGGGCTCCTGAATGGTAACCTGCTCCGGACCCCACGGTTCCTCGGCTTCGGTATTGCCCTCCTCGGCACGAGCATGCACGGCCGTTGCCACATCCACGCTGAGCCAGTTTTCCGCGATGAACACGCGAGGGATTGGCCAGTCATTTACGTAAGTAAGTTCGGCTTTCAAGCCCATGTGATTCGCAAGCAACGTAAATGCGTTAGCGGCGCCTTCGGGGGTAGTTGTGCCACCGTGAAGCGCCGCTATGGTTTGCTCGTTAAGAGGAGTGCCATCGTCTGCCGCAATAGTCACCACATCGGCAACCGTATGGAACGCCGCACTTAGGCGTTCGCTCTCCGGCACGTCCGAAAGCGCTGCCATAAGGCCGGCAGCAACACCGGATGCCACGTCGTCCGCTGTAACATCCGATTGTGCGGTGATGCCGGTTGCCGACGTGCTAGCATCGGTACTGGAGACGGTTTGGGCATCCTCAGAGTCGCCAGATTGGACATCCTGCCCCCCGGCCTGATCGTCAGTAGATTCCTCGTAAGCCGAAGGTTCTTCGTTGCCCTCTATCGACTCCGCGAATCCTTCTACGGCGGGTATGGGGAACAGCCCCCACATTAGTACAATTGACATAATAAGTGCTGCGACCAAACGCAATAAACCGCGCCGGTTGCATTTTGAGGTACGCATGGCTCCTCCAAGTATTTCCTCAATTTTGGCAGGGTGTTGTAATTGAATTGTAACATGCATTTGACGCACTTTAGCTGGGAAAATGCAATTGGTTCAAAAAAGTCAGGAGTAGTTTTGCCTTTATTTCCAACATTATCAGCTCGCCTTTAGCTCGCTCCTCGCACCCTGTAAAATACATCGATTCTTATATTATTTTACTTGCGTTCTTTATTTTTTTGAATACATTCTTCGCTACTTGCGCGGCCTTTTGACTTTAGGCCGTCCACGCTTCACCTGCCTGCATGCCCGCCCCACCGCCGCGAGTACACACGCTAACGATGTTTCTTACGATCTCTATAGTATCGTAAGGGCTGTATGCGAAAGTGCGGTATCTGATCGGTGCCTTCTGCATGAAGATGTTGAAATGGACGAGGAGCTTCTTTCTCGTTTTCTGGTCTAGGCCCTCGTAGTCGCCATGCCCGTGCAAGAGCTCCCTCATGTGGAACGGGATATCTGGCAGCCGGTTTCGTGCGACGTGCGCTCGGTAGTCCCTAGCATGTCGTTCAAGGGAGTCCGTCTGGTCATGTACAATGAGCGTGAGCAGGTAGTACCCCGCAGACATGTCCTGCTGTCCCGCCTCATCGCAAAAAACGGAAAGAGCTGGCAAGCTGGCGCACCCCCCGAAACGAAAATGCCAGGGGATTGCCCCTGGCGCTTGGAACCTCGGCACCTTTGGTGCTCCGGCGGTCTTATTATACCACATTTGGAGCCGTCGGCCGCAAGAACTGGCTCTTCAGCAACACGCCGCGGGGCGCCAAGTGTCCTCTTCGCCACACATTACTGGTACCCATCATCGTAACGTGTACCCAGGGCGCCACTTAGGCTTGCCCTAGCGCGCTAAATGGCCCCCCGGTACACATGATGAGTGGCGGGTACCCGTAACGTGTACCCACGGTGCCACTTAGGCGAGGTTCTGTCCACTAAACGGCCCCTGTGGTACACAACGTGTAACGAGCTTTCATACAGTAGTCAAAAGCACAGTACAAAAGAGCCCGCGGGCCACCGGGAGGTTTTCCCAGTAGCCCGCGGGCTTGGCAGTGCATCAGCTGTGCACGTCAGTCGTCAGTGTCCGACGTCACACTCGTAGCTTTCGCTACTTGTTGCGCCGACGGGTGATACCGAAGACGATTCCTGCGACACCAACAATCACCAGTGCGATGATGCCAACGAAGCTCGTCGGATCGGACGTAGTGGCCAGTCCAGCGCGTCCGGAGGTAGCAGTAGTAGCAGTCGTGGTCTTCTTGCCCTCCTCTGTAGGAGGCGTGTAACGGTTGTTCACGGTAAGCTTGTCATTCTTGAACTCGTCCTTGAATGTGCCGTTCCTAATCTGCTCGCTCATCTTGTTCCAACGCTCGATTGCACTCAGGCCCGTGTACTCGGACGAATCCCACGATACGATGTAGCGCACGCTTGTACTCATATCATTGTTAACCGTAACAGCAACGTAGTTAGGCGTAGTATCGTAGCTCATGCCGGTTGTCTTGTTCTCAGGTTCCACCTCGGTAATGGTATACCAATAGGTACCGGGCTCGGTGTAGATTATGTTATCAAACGTACCAGTTGCGCCAGCCTTTACCTTAACAGAGGTGTTTTGAGGAAGGACATCAGACTTCTTCAATCCAAGATCAACCTTATCCAGCTTGAACTCGAACTCTTCGTTGCCCTTGTAGTTCTCGCCCAAAACCTGCTTGGTAACAGCCAGCTGCGCCTGAGATTGACGTTTGTTGGTGCAGGTCACGACGGATGAGGCCTCGTTTTCAGACTTAACTTCGCTCAAATCCGCCTTGAGACCACCAGCATCCGTCTCCCTCACACGATAGTACAACTTGCTGTTTATTAGCGGCAGTCCCGTTGCGGTGCGAACCTCGCCATCCTTCAGCGTGAACTTCGCGACACCCTTCTCAAACGTCATGTCGCCATATGTACCGTTAACGTCCTCACGTACCTCGCCTTCTGCACCCGTGGCTGTTTTAAGAGTAACTTCGAACGGGAATTCCTTCTCCTTGTCCGCTTTTACGTCGCTCTCAACAACCTTCTTAACACTCAGCGTGCCGTCGGCAGGTTTGTACGTGTTGGTTACCTCGGCATGCTCATTTGTCTCCGTGGACTTGCCCGCGTCGCAGTCAGCCTTATTTGCGTAATACCGCACGGTCGTCATCAGATTATCGTCCACGACTACAGTCGCATAGCGCGGCGTAGTGTCATACGTCACACCATAGGTCTTCTTTGCAGGAGCGACCTCAGTTATCGTGTAGATGTACGTTCCTGCGTCTTCGTATGCAATTGCGTCGAAGGTTCCAGTCTCCCCGGCTTTAACCTTAATCGTAGTACTCTCTGGCAACTTATCTGTACCTTCGTCGACCTTCTCAAGCTTGAATTCGAAGTCTTCGTTTGCGGTATACGATCCTTCGGGCGTAGCCACGAGATTCTTCTTTACGCGGAGCAATGCCTTGCCCTTGTTCGGTACAAATTTGTTCACGATCTTGGCCTCGGCAGTCTTGCCAATCTCGACGCTGGCAGTAGCCTCAAGTTTGGACTCCTCGGGAACAAACGCACGACCCTCGATCTCGGTTATGTCGCCGGTGTTCGTCTCGGTAACGGTGTACTTACCAGCCGGAATCCTGGTGAACTCAAGATAATTCGGCTCAGGGGAAACCGTGTTCGTGATCTCCTCGTCCGAGAATACCGTCTTGCCGTCCTCGAGGCCCAGGTAGCGTCCGTTCTCGTCTTGCACGGTAACCGTAAACTTCTTGTTCTGATACTCGTTCGGAGAGAGGTCCTCAACGCCCGCGAGCGTCTTCACGACCTTGAGTTGGCCAACCTGGTACTTGTTCACCACGGTGGCAGCCTCGTCGGATGCCTCCTCGTCGTCGGCACGCCTCACAAGCTCATCGGGGTCATTGCCGTAGTACACGCGGTAGTCGAATCCGTCGCCGCCAAGTACCCTCACGAGCGCGTACTGGGGCTCCATGTTGTACGTCATGCCGGGCGTCGGATTCTCGGGCTCGACCTCAGTAATCTTGTAGAAGTAGTCGTGCGCCTTGATGCTCGCATACTTAATCTTGCCGAAGTTCTCGGTGGTGTAGGTTCCGTCCGCCTTGCGCGTAACCGTGACCTCGGTACCGGGCTCCTCGCCGACCGCGGGCAGCTCGTCCACGAACTCCGTCTCGGCCTCGTTCTCGTCGCGGTTGGCCTTCTCGAGCGTGAACGTAAACTCCTCGTTGCCGTCGTACTGGAATTCGCCACCGTTGCCAGTGCTCTGGACCTTCTTGGTCACCGCGAGCTGGGCGTCGCCGGAGGATCCTTCCCAGACGTTGGTAATCTTCACTCGCCCGATTCTGTTCGCAGTTACCCTCACGCGCCCGTTCTGGCCTAGCTGATACGCCCACACGTAGCTGGGGTCATCGCCCTGCGAGCGCTGCTCAATCACGCGGTACGTGCCCACCTTCAGGTTGTCGATTGTCCAAGTGAGGGTGTTGTTTCTCGTATTCTCGGTGAATTCAGCCAGAGTCTTCACAGCGGGCTTGCCGTCGATCTGGAGCACGTTGCCGTCCTCGTCCGTCACCGTGAAGGTATAGGCCTCCCTCTGTTTCTTCGTGAGTTCACGATCCGCGCCCCGCGTGAGCGAACGACCACGGATGACCTTCTGGATCTGCAGCTTTCCGAGCTCGGTGTCGTACACGTTACCCGCCAGGCCGTCGAGCTGTTCGTTGGCCGTGAGCTCGAGGTCGCCGTCGAGCACGTCGCCCGTGAGCGTCTCAAGAAGCGAGAGGCGACGCTCGTCCGTATCCGCGAAGTTGGGCTCTTCGCCCTCGGAGGCGTGGTCCCACGCGGTCACATGACCAGCGACGACCTCGAACACGACCGGCGTGATGGTGTCGTAGCCTGTGGGCGCCGTGGTCTCGGTGAGGAGGTACGTGCCGTCGTCGAGGCCCTTGAAGGTGAAGGTGTTGCCAGCCACCTCGACCGGGTAGGACGCGATAATCTTGTTCGTCACCTTGTAGTCATCGATGTCTTGGTCGTACTCGTACGACACCTGGCCGTCTTCGTCGAGCTTGATCTTTTCGAGCGTGAACTCCGCGCCTTTGAGCGGCTGCTCGTCGGCCGCATCGAACTTGCTCACGTCAACCTTGTAGGTGAACGCGATGACGTAGTCCCAAGGCGTCTCCTCGGTGTCGTCCTTGTCATCGTCGGAGGTTGAGGTGTTGGAGTAGATCAGCTTGCAGCCGTTCACGTTGCCCTGCTTGCCGAGCTTGGCGTTCGAATTGAGCGTGGCGGTGAAGTACACGTTGACCTCCGCCTCGTTGAGGGACTTGTCCGCGATCTGCTTGCGCGCGTCGCCCTCGCTTTCGCCTGCCCAGTCGATGCGGACGGTGAACTCCCGGTCGTTCGCGCTCGCGAACACGTACTTGCCGAGGTCGCGCTCCGTGCCGCCCTTGGGCTTGATGGTGACGCGCTCGATCTCGCTGAAGGTGAGGCTCGGCTCCATCTTGTCAACGAAGGTGATGTGGTAGTTGAAGTAGTTCGTCACGTCGTCGGCCAGCGTGGCGGTGAGCTTGTACGGCACGGCGTCGCCGATGTCGTAGTCGGCCGAGTCCTGCCACTCGCTCGTCTCGCCGGTGGAGTCGTTGGTGTCCTTTATCTTCTTCTCGAACTCGGGCGTGTCGTGCGGCGTGTTCTCCACGTTGCTCTTGAGCGCCGCGAGCGCCTCGTCCGCCTCGAGCTTGAGCGCGCCGGTCTCCTCGTTGCCGGTGAGGCTGGTGAGGATGGCCAGGCGATGCTCCTTGCGGTCTGCGAACGTCGGGTCGTCCTCGGCGTCAATGTAATCCCACGTGTCGCCGTGCTCCGCCTCCACCACGAAGGTGACCGGGTCGAGCAGCTTGTAGCCCTTCGGCGCCTTTGTCTCGGTGAGGCGGTAGGTGCCGTCGTCGAGGCCCTCGGCCTTGAAGATGTTCTTCTTCTCGCCGCCGCCGTTGGAGATGAGCTCCACGAGCTCCCACGTGGGATCGGCGCCGTCCTTGCCGGCAATCCTCTTCTCGAGCTTGAACTCGGCGCCCTCGAGAGGCTCGCTCTTCTCGTTCACCTTGCTGAGGTCGACGTCGTACGTGAATGCGATGACATAGTCCCAAGGCGTTTCGTCCTCGCGGTCGAGCTCGTCGATCTGCGGGCTGTTGCTGTACTTGAGCTGCGACTTGTTCACGTTGCCGGGCTTGCCGCGCTTGGCCGTCTTGTTGAGGGTGGCGGTAAACTCGACCTCCACTGTCGCGCCGTTGAGGTTGGCGTCGGCGATGGTTTGCTGTTCGTCGCCCTCGCCTTCGCCAGCCCAGTCGAGGCGCACCACGAAGTCGTGGTCGTTCTTCACGCTGTCGTCAACCGCGAAGCCGTCCGTGATCTCCTTGCCGTCGGCTCCGATGACCTTGACCATTGCGTCCTTGTTGTAGTCGAGCGTGGACTCCATCTTGTCGCTGAAGGTGATGTGATACTTCTTGTAGCTCGTCACGTCGTTGGGCAGCTTTGCGGTGAGCTTGTACGGCACGGCGTCGCCGATGTCGTAGTCGGCCGAGTCCTGCCAGCCGCTCGTCTTGCCGGTGGAGTCGTTGGTGTCTTTGATCTTCTTCTCGAAGTCGGGCGTGCCAGGCTTCGTGTTGGTGAAGGAGACGGTGTTGACCTTTGCGGACTTGCCGTTTTCGACCGTCACGTCGCGAGCCGGGACGCCGAGCAGCTTCATGGCCTTGTTGGTGCTTTGGTCGGTGAGCTCCGTCACGGTGTAAGTACCGGCATAGAGGTGGTCAACCGTAGCGGTGTTCGACTTGCCGTCGGTAATCTCGATGGTTGCCGTCTTCGTCACGCGGTCGGCCTCCTCGAACTCTGCGGGACCGGTGACCTCAAACGTGTAGGTGCCGTCGGCTTCCTTGCTCGTGGTCTCCTTGCCGTTCACGGTGACGTTCTTCTGGATAACGAGCTCGCCGAGCTTGGTGTTCACGAGGTCGCCCGCGAGCGTCGCGAGGTTCTTGTCGGTGGTGAGGGTGAGCTTGCCTTCCGTCTCGCTGGCGTTCGTTTGCGTGCCCTCGAGGTTCGTCAGGATCTCGAGGCGTCCCTGGCCGTTCGCGTCGAACTCGTCCGAGGTGTAGTTCCACTTGGCACCGTGCTCGGCCGTCACCTCGATGATGATCGGGTCGATCTTGCGGTGGTTGTCGGGCGCCGTGACCTCGGTGAGACGGTAGATGCCGTCGTCGAGACCCTTGGCGCTGAACAGGCTGCCAGCCTTCGTGAGCGAGACTTCCTCCCACGTGGGATCGGCGTTGTCCTTGCCGGCGATTTGCTTCTCGAGCTTGAACTCCGCATCCTCGAGCGCCTGCTTGTCCTCGTCCACCTTGTTCACATCGACCTTGTACGTGAACGCTATGACATAGTCCCAAGGTGTCTCTTCCTCGTCCTCGTCGGAGTCGTCCTCGCTTGACGGCTTGTTGGAGTAGGCGAGCTTCGCTCCGTTCACGTTGCCCTGCTTGCCGAGCTTGGCATCCTCGTTGAGCGTGGCGGTGAAGTACACGTGGACAACAGCCTCGTCGAGCTTGAGGTTCTCGTCGTCACCGATGTAGCCCTCGCCACCGTTCGGGCCAGCCCAGTCGATGCGCAGCGTGAAGTTCTGGCCGTCAACCTTGTTGAACACGTACTTACCCAGGTCGCCCTGCGAGCCGGCCTCGACGTCGGTCTCCACGCCATCCTTCGGAGTGATGGTCACGCGCTCGATCTTGTTGAACGTCAGGCTCTGCTCCATTTGGTCGGTGAAGGTGACGTGGTACTTGTGGTACGCCGAGACATCGTCGGCCAGCGTTGCGGTGAGCCTGTAGGGCACGGCATCGCCGATGTCGTGGTCGGCCGAGTCCTGCCACCTGTTGGCATCGAATGCGGAGATGTCCTCGGGCTTCACCTCGTACGAATCGTTGACGTCGGCCGTCTTCTTGTCGAACTCAGGCTTGTCGGGCGTGTAGGTATTGGTGATGATGAGCTTGTCCTTGGTACGGTCGTACCTCACCGTCGCAGTGAGCTCGTTCGTCTCCTCGTCCTTCTCGACGCTTACGAGCACCACGTGGTCGGCGGTGTCGTAGGTGACGCCCTTCACGCCGTCGTTTGTCTCGGTGATGACGTAGTAGTAGTCGCCAGCCTTCGTGTAGGTGATCTCGCCCCACGTGGCCGTCTTGTTCGCCTCAGTGGCGTAGGCCTTCGTTCCGTCGTTCTGGTCGCTGACCGCGGGAGGCATGGGGGTCGTGCGCTTCTCAGCCGTGAGCGTGAACTCGAACCTCTTGGCCTTGCCCCAGGCGTCGAACTTCTTGGTGGCCTCGATTACGGCCTTCGCCGGCGTGAAGGTGTTGGTGATCGTGAGTGAATCTTGCTTGTCGTACTTCACCTCGGCGGAGAGCGCGTTCGTTTGCTCGTTCTGCGTCACAGTAACCACCACAGTGTGCGGCGTCGTGTCGTAGCTCACGCCATCCACGCCGTCGTTGCGCTCGGTAATGGTGTAGGTGTACACACCCGGCTTCTCGTAGTTAATCTCGCCCCACGTGGCCTTCTTGTTGGCCTCGGTCGCGGTGGCAACGGCGCTGGTGGGCATGGGCGCTCCGCCTGCTATATCGGCATCATTGTTGTCCTTGGCCGAGACAGCCGCAAGATCGAACGTAAAGCTCTTGGCCTGGCCCCAGTCGTTGAACTCCTTCGTTGCCTCAATCGTGGCCGTAGCCGGGGTGAAGGTGTTGTTGATGGTAAGCGAATCGGCCTTGTCGTACTTCACGTCGGTGCTGAGCTTGTTGCCGGCACCCTTGGTTACGGTAACGACTACGTTGTGCGGCGTCGTGTCGTAGGTGACGCCCGGCACGCCGTCGTCGGTCTCCGTAATGGTGTACTTGTACACGCCGGCCTTCTTGAACTCGATTTCGCCGAAGTCGACGGTCGGTTTGCTCTTCGTGGCGTCGAGCGCGAACTCGCCGTCGGTAGCGCCAGCAGGCATCGGGGTATCGACGCCGTCCACGTTGTTATCGCCCGCCTTGAGCGTGAAGGTGAACTTGTTGGCCTTGCCCCAAGCATCCGCGCCGAGGTTCGTGAGGAAGCTCTTGGTAGCCTGGATGCTCGCCTTGGGTGACTCGGAGCGGTTCGTAATGGTGAGAGCATTCGCCTCCGTCTCGCCGTACTTCACCTCGGCAGAGAGCGCGTTGGTACCGGAATCCTTGGTTACGACGACCTTAACGGGATACGGGGTAGTGTCGTAGGTTACGCCGTCAACTCCGTCGTCGGTTTCGGTAATGGTGTACTCATACGTGCCAGCCTTGTCGTAGGCAATCTCGCCGAACACCGCGTCGAGCTTCTCCGGATCCTTGGTGGCTTGGGCGGTAATCTTGCCGTTCGCAGCACCCGTGGGCATCGGAGCGTTGTTCTTGGCCTCGAGCGTGAACTTGAAGTGGTCGGCGTTACCCCAGTCGTTGATGGCCTTCGTCACCTTAAGGGTACGCTTAACCGGCGTAAAGGTATTGGTGATAATGAGCGGCTTGTCGGTATCGTCGTACGTCACCGACGTCTGGAGCGTGTTGTTCTTGTCGCGCACCACATTAACCACAACGTTGTGTGTGGTGGTGTCGTACGTGACGCCGTCCACGCCATCGTTGGTTTCGGTAATGGTGTAGCGATACTGGCCTTCGGTGGTGTAGGCAATGTCGCCGAAGTTGACCTTGGGCTCCTGTTCGGTAGCGTCCTTCGCAAGCGTGCCGTCGTCTGTGGCGCCAGCGGGCATCGGTGCACCATTCACACTCGCAAGCGTGAAGGTGAACTTCTGGGCCTTGCCCCAGTCCTCGAATGCCTTCTCGGCCTCAATTTCGGCATGGGCGATGTGATCATCGACGACGTCACCCGTCAGGGTAGCGAGTTCTTTGTCGGCCTGGAGCTTAATCGCACCACCAGTAGTGTTGCCCGTCAGAGACTCAAGCACCTCAAGACGTGCCGGGGTAGCTGCGGTTGTGTAGAAGTCAGCAGAATCCACGTCGCCGTTGGAGTTTGCATCCCACGAAGTTACGTGTCCAGCGTTCACGACGAAGGTGATAGGATCAATCTTGGTGTAGTCAGTCGGAGCCTCCGTCTCGGTGAGAACGTACGTGCCGTCATCGAGACCCTTGAAGGAGAACACCGGGTCGGCACCCATATTGGTGTATGCCTGCACGACCTCCGCGGTATTATTGGCAAAGACCTTCTCGAGCTTGAACTTCGCGCCCTTTAGCTCTGCCCCAGACTGGTCCTTCTTGTTAACGTCCACCTTATAGGTAAAGGCTATAACGTAGTCCCACGGGGTGTTCTCGTGACTGTCACCGTTGTTGGGGTTGTTCGAATACGTGAGCTTGGCGCCGTTAACATTGCCTTCCTTGCCGAGCCTCGCCTTGTCGTTAAGCTTCGCATGGAAGGTGAGTTCGACGCGTGCACCATTGAGCTTGGACGTAATGTTGCGCTGTCCGGTGCCGTTCTTCACCCATTGCATGCGTGCACTGAAGCTGTGTTCAAGGTTTTGGTACGTGAACGAATTCGCGAGCGACTCTTCCGTACCATCGTTGTAGAAAATCTTTACGTCGTCGAGCCACTTATTATTGCCCTCCAGCGAGAGAGACTCTTCCATTTGGTCCGTGAACCATACGTCATATGCCTTGTAGTCCGACACGTCGTTCGCAAGAATTGCGGTGAGCTTGTACGGCACGTCATCACCGATGTCGTAGTCGGCCGAGTCCTGCCAGCCGCTCGTCTCGCCGGTGGAGTCGTTGGTGTCCTTGATCTTCTTCTCGAAGCTGGGCTTACCGGGCTTCACGTTGGTGAACTCGGCTGTGTGAACCTCAACGTCCTTGCCAACTTCTACCTGAACCTGCACGTCGTTTCCGCTGAGAAGCACCATTCCCGTGGGGTTCTGTTCGATCTGCTCATGCACCGTGTACGTACCAGCCGAGAGCTCCTCAAGGGTAGCAGTGGCAGACTTACCGTCCTTCACCTCAAGCTCAACAGTATTCTGATATTCATTAGGACCAGTCACCTGGAACTTGTAAATGCCATTAACTGCGTCCTTCTCCTCCTGGGTGCTTGCTTCGCGACCATCGAACAACACGTTCTTCTTGATGTGAAGCTTACCAAGCGAGGTGTTTTCAACTTCGCCCGTAAGGTGGCTCTCGTCACCAGATTGCTGGTCGATGTTAAGGGTGAGTACGCCGGTTGTCGTGTTACCCGTCAGGCTCTCAAGCACAGATGTACGTGCCGGGGTCACATCGTCGGGCAGGTATGCAAGAGCCGCTTGGCTGTTGGCGTTCTCCCATTCAGCCTTGTGAGTTGCCGCAACAACAAACGTAATCGGATCGATTTGCTTGTAGCCGTCCGGAGCCTTGGTTTCCGTAAGTACGTAGGTACCGTCATCCAGTCCGCGGAAGCTGAACTTCGGATCATTGTTAATCACGGTATAAGTCTGTACGACCTCGGTGGTGTTGTTAGCATTGACCTTCGCAAGCGTGAACTCAGCACCGATAAGAGGCTTCTTTTGCTCGTCGACCTTGTTCACGTCCACCTGATACGTAAATGCAATCACGTAATCCCAAGGCTTCTCGCCCTCGTCGGAATCATCTTCAGAGTTCGGATTGTTGGAGTAAGAAAGCTTGCATGCGTTGATGTTGCCCTGCTTGCCAATCTTCGCCGTGTTGTTAAGCGTGGCAGTGAAGTAAACTTCGACCACGGCGCCATTGAGGCTATCGTCGGCAATTGTTTGTTGCTCGTCACCCTCGCCCTCGCCATGCCAGTCGAGCCTGAGCGTAAAGCCGTGCACTTTTCCGTCACCGCTGGCAGGATTCGGCGTAAGCGTATAGTTGGTCGCTTCAACGCCGTTCAGTGTAACCTTCTTGAGTACGTTGAAGTCGAGCGAACTCTCCATCTTGTCGGTGAAGGTGATGTGGTAATTCTTGTAGGACGTTACATCGTTGGAAAGCGTGGCGGTGAGCTTGTATGGCACACTGTCACCGATGTCGTGGTCGGCCGAGTCCTCCCACCTAGTAGGATCGAACTGAGAGATGTCCTCGGGCTGCGTTTCCTGCGAATCGTTAACATCAGCAATCTTCTTGTTAAACTCGGGCGTGCCAGGCTTGGTGTTGGTAAACTCGGCCGTCGGAACGGTGGTCGGATTAGTCGCGTCGTTAAGCGCGGTAACCGTTACCGTGCGTGAAGTTCCGCCCAGAAGTACGATGCCCTGACCCGCAAGCGCTCTCGTATCCTCAGTAATGGTGTATTCGTCGGGAATAAGGTTGCTCAAAGTCGCCGTGTTTGATTGTCCGCCCCGAATAGTAATGTCGATCGTTTCTTGGTAGTTCGCATCGCCCTTACGTGTCACGTTAAAGGTATACGTTCCGTCCAGTGCGTCGTCGGTAACGGCCTTTCCGTCCTTCGTAACGTTCTTCTTGATGATGAGCGATCCAAGGCCTTGGTTCGTAACGTCGCCCACGAGCGTGGCAAGATCGTTATCTGCTGCAAGATCAAGCTCGCCAGTAGTAGTGTTGCCCGTGAGGCTCCTCAGTACGCTGCTTCGTCCGGTCACATCGAACACCGGATTATCTCCCGTGGTGTTGTAGTTCCAAAGGTCTGCATGCCCAGCGGTTACGGTAAATACAATATCCTCGAGCTGTGCATACTTATCGGAAGGCTTCTGCGTCTCCTTGAGCACGTAGGTGCCGTCGTCGAGACCCTTGAAGGAGAACACCGGGTCGGTACCGATATTAGCGTACTGCTGTATGACCTCGGTAGTGTTGTCGGCCTTGACCTTTTCGAGCGTGAACTGCGCGCCCGTAAGATCGTTTCCGTCCTGGTCCTTCTTGTTTACGTCAACCTTATAGGTGAAGGCGATGACGTAGTCCCACGGCAGCTCAGTCTCGTCGGAGTCGTCCTCACTCGTCGGGTTGTTGGAGTAGGCCAGCTTGCTCGCGTTGACGTTGCCCTCCTTGCCAAGCTTGGCGTTATCGTTGAGCCTGGCCTTGAAGTACACGTCAACAACGCCGAGGTTGAGGCTCGTGTCGGCGATGGGCGCGTCGCTAGTGCCGGCCCAGGCCACACGCACGGTGAACTTGTGGTCGTTCACCTTGGTGAGTTCATACCCGCTCGTAAGCTTGTTGCCGTTCACGAACACCTCAACGCTGTCTTGGATGAAGTCGAGCGACTCCTCCATCTGGTCGGTAAACGTCACGTGGTACTTCCTGTAGCTCGTCACGTCGTTGGCAAGCGTGGCGGTGAGCTTGTACGGCACCTCGTCACCAATGTCATAGTCGGCACTATCCTGCCAGCCGCTCTCCTCGCCGGTGGAGTCGTTCACGTCCTTGATCTTCTTCTCGAACGTAGGCTTATCAGGCTTGGTGTTCGTAAACACGGCCTCTTGAACGCCCGTGTTTATCACGCCGGTGTTGCCCACTCTTCCGTACAGCACGAATCCATCCGTCGCGCTTTCGGTTACGGTGTAGTTTATCCCGATGGGAAGATTCGTGGCAGCAAGTTCTTGGTCGGCCTTCAGAGTGAAGTTAGCCACACCATTCGTGAACTCCATCGCACCGTAGGTCTTGTTGCCTGTCGTGTTAATCGACGTATCCGAGAGGGTTACGGTGAAGTTGAAGAGTTGGTCCTTATCTTCCACGCGACCCAACAAAAGCTTCTTGCTCACCTTAAGTCCACCGGTCAAGCGCTTGTTGGTGAACTTCACCTTGGACTGCTGCTTGGTAATGTTACCCGTATCTCCATCCTTGGTTACTTCAAAGCCGGTTGCACTCTCCTCGGTAACGGTATATCCAACACCAATGGGCAAGCCATCCACCGAGGCAACCTCGCCACCTTTGAGTTCCACCGTGGCTACGCCACTTACAAAGCTCAGGGACTTGTCGCCATCCGTAACCACGTTATAACGCCGCGGACGATCATTGGTGCCAATGGTGTTGTCGTCCAAACGCACGGTGAACTTAAACGTGCGGTCTTGGTCAGCAGCCGCGTCGGAAATGAGCACCTTCGAGAGTACCAGTTGACCAGGCTCGCGCTTGTTGGTGAACTTCACCGACGACGCGCTAGTACTGATTACACCTTCCGCCTTTCGATCTTCAACGCTAGTACCCGTATTCCTATCATTGATGGTAACACCCGTCAGCTCGAAGTCGGCGGCGCTCTCCTCGGTAACGGTGTAGTACACACCCACTGGCAGGTTAATGGCAGTCGCCGTATCGCCACCCGTCAGCGTAACCGTAGCCTCACCATTCTCGAAGTTAATGGCCGTCTCGCCAGTGCCATATCTGCCGCTCAACGTGGAAGGTTGCGTGCGGGCAGCGTCGTTCCAAAGCTTCACATTGAACGTAAACTCCACGTCCTGATCGGCTGCGGCGTCGGAAAGAACCGTCTTGTTTATGCTGAGACTACCAGATTGACGAGTGTTCGTGCAATTGATAATAGCGGGCGCAGCATAGTTCACACGGCCTGTCTTGCCGCTCCAAGTAGCCGAAATGCCTTCGACCGTTTCCTCGTCCACCGTGTAATTCACACCCGTAGGAATACCAGCGTCATCGGCACTAGCCGTGGTGTACACGGTTTGTCCGTTCGTCAGTGAGGACCCACGCAAAGCCGCAGCGTAATCTGCGCCAATTATGACACTCTCACCATCTTTGAGCGTAAGCGTTGCCTCACCATTGATGAAAGTAAGCGGGTTGTTCGTATCGACGGTAAGCTTGTCGTCAGTACCCTTAACTACAGGATACAGATTGAACACGTAGTCATTGCCGCTCTTCGCGCCAATGTTTCCACCGGTAAGCTTTACGGTAAACGTATATTCGCGATCCTTATCGGCCTCCAGCTGACTCGTCACACGCTTGTAGAGCTGCAGCTCGCCGTTTTCGCGTTTGTTCGTGTATCCGCCGATTCCGCGTGCGTCAATGTCGGCACCCTCGTCCAGCCACTGATAGTTGGTGAGTTCTACCGCTCCGTTAGAACCATAGCCCACAAGGCCGGTTGTGTTCCACCCGCTTTGCTGGAAGTCCGCATCAGCGTCCTCGTTAATCGTGTAACGCAGTCCCTTGGGAAGATCTGTCGCAATGCACTTTTCGCCACTCTTAAGCGTGAACTCCGCAACACCATCCGTAAACGTCATATCGCCAAAGGTGCCGCTAATGCTCGTATCGGCAAGCTCAACACGGAAACGGAATTCTTTGTTGGCATCCTCCTCAAGCTGGCTCACAACGTGCTTCTGTACTTCAATGGGGCCGAGTTCTACGTTGTTGGTAAACACGACTTCATCAGTGGTGTTCTTTGAGATCGCCGGATCGTAGGCATTGCCCGCATCGGTGCCCTGCCATGCGGTAGTAGCATCTTGCTTATCCCACGTGTTGAGCGTGGTTACGCCATTACGCGTCGTCGTTGTTATGTCGCGCTCTACGGAATCCGACCCATCATCCCATGTCAGCGTCTTGGTTTCCTTGCCAGGAGCATAGGTACCATCGGCATTCGCCGTTGGCTCCTGCGTGTAGCCATAGGTATACGTCTTTGCTTGCGTTTCATCCGGCTTATCGGTCTTGCCCTTAGTAGTACTACTCCACGTGGTGGTATAGCCGTCCTTATGGGTTTCGGTTACGGTGTAACCAAGACCAACCGGAAGCGTATAGTAAGCGCTATCTCCCTCGGACAGAGGATTCTCATCTGTGCCCTCATTAGCAGTGCTCAGGCTCTCGCCCTTCTTGAGAGTGAAGCTTGCCACGCCGTTCGCAAAGGTCATGCGACCGAACGTTCCGGTGATGGTTTTATCGTCGAGCTCAACGCGGAAGCTGAACTCATCGTTTTCGTCCGACACAGTACTATCGCCGCTCTTTGTAACCTTGAGATTACCGTTCTCGCTCTCGTTAACCACGACGACTTGAGCTTCATTGTCAGACTCTATCTTGCCCTTTGTAAAGCTATAGTCACCGTCCTGGGCGAGTTCTACCTCACCGACCTTCACGATGAAGCCAGCGGGGGTTTTCTCTTCTACCTTGTACCAAAGGCCATTCTCGCCAAGAGGCAGGTTAAGCGCATACGCCACCTCACCATCTTTGAGCGTGAACGTCGAGACACCATTAGTAAACGTCATGGCACCGCTAGCGCGACCACCGCCACCATAGGTGCCGTTAACATCCGCCGGATCCGTGCACCCCTCATCGGTATAGAGCGTTACGCGGAACTCGTAGTCCTTGGTCTTATCGGAACTCATGGGGCTATTGACGCTCTTGGTTACGTACAAACCACCTTCAGTACGCGTGTTGTAGAAACGTGCCTCGCTAAGTCCTTCAAGCTTGCCTGTCTCGCCCGTTTTTACCAGTGCAAAACCTTCAGGCGTTTCTTCCCATACGGCATAGTACAGTCCGCGCGGCAGGTTGGTGAACTTAGCAACATCTCCGCCATAGATACCTGTTGAGGCAGTTCCACCGCTAAAGGTGCGGGAGGTCTTTTCCGTTGCACCAGTGAAAATTCCATAGGTTCCCGAAAGACTAGTGGCCGTAGCCGCAGGAATTGTACCATCCGCCGCAATTGTCGGCTGTTCGGTATAGAAGTTAATTGTGAACTGATAGTAGTAGTTGTAGTCGGCTTCGGTATGGCTTACTACCGTCTTATAAACATCAAGCTCGGCAGGCTGACGGGTGTTACGAGCGTAAACGCGTGCCGTATCATTAGCCGGAATGCTTCCCGTCTTACCACTCCACGTAGTGGTGAAGCCTGCCTCGTCGGTTTCGGTTACAGTGTAGGCAATACCAGCTGGCAGGTTACGCGCCGATGCAGTTTCGTTGTGTTTGAGCGTAAACTCGGCAACGCCATTTTCGAACTCAATAGCCTTGTTCCCCGCAGTAATCACCGGATAACGATACGAATCGCCAGTCTTGTCGTTAGTAATGGTTGTGTCGCCAAGCTCCACCTTGAAGCGGAATTCTTTGGTAAGGTCCTCAGAATACTGGCTCGTCACCTGCTTGTTAACCAAAATGTTGCCAGGCACACGTGTGTTGTTATACGTGGGTCCGCTGTAGGTATGTTCGGGGTTCGTGTTCTGCGTAACGGTATCGGTTACCACAACGTTATTCGAAACAGTGCTGACCTTAGACGCGGCAACACCATCAACCGTGGTAGTAAAGTCGTTATCGCGCACCTCGGTTATGGTATACGTCAAGCCAACGGGCAGGTTCTCGGCATAAACACTCTCGGTATCTTTGAGCGTAAACGTTGCAAGTCCGTTGTTGAACTTGATCGTGCCATATTTGAGGGACTCATCGTCATCGGTAGCGGGGTCGTCGTCCGGCGACGTAATGCTGGCACCGTTTATGCGAACATTGAAGGTGAACTCACGCTCATGATCGTCCTGCTGGGGACTTGTCACAGCCTTGGTAAGTTTGAAGCCACCCGTTTTGCGTTCGTTTTGGAATTCCTCGGTAGCTTTGCCACCGAATTTAGGTGTTTTGCCAGTCCTCTCAGCACTGGTATTGCCCTTGAGCTGGAAGTTGTCCACGCTACGCTCGGTTACTTTGTAGTCAACGTCGCTAGGCAGGCCGCTGATGGTCGCCTTTTGACCTCCGACCAGCGTGATGGTGGCCTTCCCGCCAGTCAACTTAATCTTTCCACTGTCACCCTGCTTCGCAGGAGCATACGCGATATCGAACTCCTTGCCGGCATCCTCATCGGTAAGACCAGTAAATACTACGTCGAAAGTGAACTCTTGGTTAGCGTCAGCCGATACGTCGGATATGAGTTCCTTGGAAATTTCCAAATCGCCAGGAACGCGCATATTGCGTAGTGTAACCTCCGAAGGTTGGAGCTCAATGGTATCGACGGGCTGGCCAATGAAGCCGGCAAAAGCAATACCATCTTGCCCAAGGCCATCCATCACCTCGTTCACGTTATACCTAACGCCGACCGGTATGTTAGTAAACTCTTTTGTTTCATCGTGCTTGAGTTTGAAGCTGTACTCGTGATACTGACCGGTCTGCGTGTAGGTGATGCCGCCAAACGTCTTATCGCCATCGGAAAGACCATTGAGCCTAAGAACTACATCAAATTCCTTGCTTTCATCCGCTTTGTTGCGGCCCAGCATCGTCTTGGTAATCTTCAGATTACCATAGGTATCATCATTAGTAATTGTTGCCGTCTCGTTGTTCTCCTTCAGCGTACCAGACGTATTCTCCGTTCCAGAAATCGAATACGAACTGGTAACACCGGAGAGATCCTCGGCAACGCTGTACGTTACACCTATCGGCAAGCCATTGATCGTTGCGGTTTCGTTCCCTCTGAGCATAAGCCTCGCAACGCCATTATTCAACGTCACTGTGGAGCCAGAGCCACCCGTCCTCTCGGGCTCGTACGTGACCGGATACGTAGCATTAGCGGCCTCGCTCGTGAGTCCCGTTAGCGTTACTACAAAGGCAAATGTACGCGAGGCGCTGGAGCTGCGATTGGAATTAAGCACCTTCTTTATCGGCAGACTCGTGGTTTTGCGCTCGTTAACGAATGACGCATTGCTTCCTGTGCCACCTTGGGCAATGCTTCCCTCGTAGACAATTTGGCCCGTTTGGCTAAAGCCTTCCGCAACACGCTCGGTTATAACATAGTACAGGCCCACAGGCAATTGCTCACCGCTCACGTTGTTATTCGCCTTAACGTTTACGACAGCATCGCCGTTGGTAAACGTCATACCACCGTACGTACCGCTGATGTTCGCCTTCTGCGTATGCTGCTCGTCAGTGTAGAGCGCTACGTCAAACGTGAACTCCTGGTTAGCGTCGGCCGTAAGCTTGGAAATGAGTTGCTTCGATACGGTGAGACGACCCCTTGTGCGAGAGTTGGTAAAGTGCTTCGATGCAATATTCGATGTAATCGTACCGGCCGTAATCGTACCAGTGGTCGTGCTCGAATCGGATCCATCTCGTATGGTAGTTGCAAATTGATCAAGTTTGCCGTAGAGGCTTGCAGGCACCTCTGCGGAACTCTTCCCTGCAGCTTGCACGGTTTGGGACGTCGTGTCGACTTCTTCTACCTTATACTTGGTTCCCTCCGCAATTCCGTTGGCAACGGCCTGCTGATTGTGCTTAAGCACAACGTACGCAACGCCATTGTTGAACTTCATATCACCGTATTGTTGCGTAATGGAGGTGTTCACGGAGTCATCTTCGTTGAGCAGGGAAATCTTGAAACTATAATACTTGCCCTCGTCCTCGCTCAACGGGGAGCTTACGTTCTTCGATACCAGCAGGCCACCCTCATCCTTGGTGTTGGTGAATTTGGCGTTAGCGAGCGTAGAAGAACTGATCTTTCCTGTCTCTCCCGTGCTGCCGATAGCAAAGCCCGTAGAGGCAGCCTCGGTTACGGTGTACGTTACGCCCTCCGGCAAACCAATAGCCAGAGCCTTTTCCC
The DNA here is from genome assembly GCA_017510785.1 of Atopobiaceae bacterium. Lineage (GTDB taxonomy): Bacteria > Actinomycetota > Coriobacteriia > Coriobacteriales > Atopobiaceae > RUG440. Next base: position 62,428 of record JAFWMH010000026.1, read on the forward strand.
CGTGTTTGAGCTTAACGTTTGTTGCGCGACCGTTGGTAAAGGTTATGGCCTTCGTTTTGCCATCAGCAGAATTCTCACCAAAGGTTCCATTAATCGACGTGTCCGAAAGCACGATAGTAAAGTTGAACTCTACATCTTTGTCGCCATCCGTACTCGAAACTACCGTCTTATCGATTTCGAGGTTGCCCTTATTGCGCGTGTTTGTTGCCAATACTTGTTGAGTGACGCCCTTTACGATAGTTCCCGCACCGGTAGTTGTGTCACCACTCCACGTAAGGGTAAACCCTTCCTGCGTGGTTTCCGTTACGGTGTACTTGAGCCCTGCTGGGAGGCCTATTGCCTCTCGCTCTTGATCATTTGTGAGCCTGAAGGTTGCGACGCCGTTCGTAAACGACATGGCCGTGTTACCTGTACCGTAGGTGCCGCTCAACGAGGAGCCATCAAGGGTTACGGTAAAGTCGAATTGCTTCGTAAGATCATTTGCAAAGTCACTGCTGATAATCTTCTTGACTTTGAGGCCACCCTCGTCCTTACTGTTCGTGAACTCCACGGAAGAATCGGTCTTCGCGATATATCCCTCGGCCTGGCGTTGTTCGATGTTCTTCGTTGATCCGTGGTTTCCATCCGCTCCACCGGCCAAGGTAATACCGGTTAAGCTGAAGCCCGTTGCCGACTGCTCAGTAATGGTGTACTTCACACCGGTAGGAAGCCCTGTAATGTTAACAGAATCACCACCAGCAAGTTCAACGGAAGTACGCCCATTGGTAAAGGTTGCACCACCGTAATTGCCAGTAAGTGACGTATCGTCCAGCTGAATAATAAAGGTGAATCTCGTGTTTTGATCAGCCGGATTCGACGAAAGAATCGACTTGGAGAGCGTAAGATTGCCCCTCTCCACCTTATTGTTAGTAAAGGCTGCTGTAGGAATCTCCGTCGTTTGACCCGCCTGTACTTCAACACTCTTGTTGTTGCCACCCTGTTGGCTACCACCCACGAGCGTCATGTTCTCAGGCAGGTGCGTTACGCCTTCGTTCTCGTGAATGACGTAGGTACCCACGGGAAGGTTATCGATTTGCACATAGCCATCGGCACTTGGCGTAACAGAACGCCAATTCAGGGACTCCCCACCCTGGCCGTTCGGCGTACGCTCCGAGGTAAGCTCATATCGAGCATCTACTGGCACACCATTTTGGAAGATGATTTGTACACGAGCATACGGCTTCTCCGTGCTATTGTAGGCATTCTCCCAAATCTGGAACGTGTACGGCCTGTTATCGAATGAGTTATCTCCCGAAGTGAGAGTTCCGAAGTCCGCCGTATCGAGTACAGGCTTCCCATTTATCGTGACGTTCTTCTTAATCTTCAGTGATCCGAGTTCCACGTTGTTGGTGAAGGAAGCCGTACCAGTCGCATCAACCGTCGTGCCGGCCTTTACGGTGGCGGTTACCACGTTATCCGCAACTGACTTGCCACCTTCGGCGGAAACGAGGGTAGCTTCATCGTTCGTAGAATCGGTCTCCGTAATGGTGTAGTCGCCAACGGATAGATTATCCACCGTCACGTAGCCATTGGTGTCCATGGTACCACCTGTGGCAGATGCAACAGCTCCATCCTCAATGGTGATCTTCACTTCCTTGGTTGCTGGATTCGTCGCACCCGCAGGTCCAACAATTTGGAAAGTGTAAGTACCGTCCGCGAGCTTGCTACCAGCTGCCGATTGACCATTTGCCGTTACAACCTTGGTGAGCTTGAGTGCGCCAGTCTTGGGTTGGTTGTTGATAGCGAACGTATTGCCATGCCCCTCGTACGTCCAAATGTACGAGTCGTTTTCTCCCCGTTTCGCCTCTTGAAGCTGTGTACCCAATACTTTGTCGGCATCTACCCCGTTAATCTCCACCTCGCGTATTTGGTACGAAGCGTGCACGTCTTCCGCCGTTACACCCGCCTCGAGCGTGTTTGGTACTTCAAGTGGCAAGTTGCGGAACACGCCCCTCCAACTGGACGCGTTGTTAAGCGTGATGCGCGTAGGACCTGCTACATCCTGCCATTGATTGTTAACTTGCTTACGTATCGTGCTGCTAAAAGACTCGTCGCCGATCTTTTGCTCGAGCTGTACAATAACGTAGTCATCATCAGATGTGACATACCCCGAAGACCACTGCTTTATTACATTGATATCGCGGCCAGGATAGTTTTTCGCACTCATCGTGTCGCCAGAATGGTAAATGTAGCTATCGTAATCAGTCGTGCCGTCTTCTGAGATGCGGAACGCGTAATCGAAGCCCGCAAGCATGTGGTTTGCAGGTGCTTCAACCTCACGCAGGAAATAGTATTTATTTGCGGAGAGGGTCCAGCCGTCCTTAGTATTATCACCCTTGACGGTAACCATACCAGGATCCTCTTGCCAAGGACTCTGATCCAAGGGATACTTGTTCAGCCCACCGGAAATGAACTCAACCAAATTGCCGTTTTTGTCCCTCACCGGTTTGCTCTCATCAAGAACCCAATGAATGCTGCTCTGCGAGTCAGGTTTTCCTTCGTAGAGCTGGAACTTTGCACCGTTGAGCTTGTTGGTCATGTTGCCAGCCGTATACTTCATAAGGTTTATGGAGTAGATTTCGGCCTGTCCTTCGCCACTGTTCTTGCGATGCGCTGTGCCATCAACCTTGTCTTTGTAGCCCTCGACTTGTGCGGTATTGCTAAAACTCACGTTAATGGTTTCGCCAGGTTGGCCAATGGATGTGTAAATTACACGAGCCCTATACGTCACAACCACCTTGGTGCTATCTGGCACATTCTTAATGGTGAGCCTATGTCCCTCCATGTCGGGCTCCATACCGGCATTGGCAGGCTCAATTTGAATGGAGGTAATGTCTACCGAGAGGTTCGTAAGGTCATCGGTGAGATCTTTGAGCGCACCACCATGAAGCTCCGCTGCGCCGGGGTTGTACGTAATGCGGAAGTCGGCCCAAATGTCTTGGTCCGTTTTGCTCAGATCGGAATCACTCGTAAGAATTTCCTTGTTCATACCAGGATACTCGTACTCGACCTCAGCTTCGTCCCACTCGTCGTTCCACTTGGCCTTGTTCTTCACGCTAGCCTTGTGATTTTCGGATTGAGCCGCCAAGCCCTGCAGCTTGATAAGTGCCTGTTCGTCCTTAACTGTAAGGTAGTATGTAATCCTCGTTTGCGGATAGAAGCCAGTAGGGCTATCAGCTTTGTGCACCATACTCGTGGGCGATGTTGTTATGGTCATGCCTGTCGAAGTTGACGCGTAGCTAACCTGATCCGTGCTTCTGTCGGTCGTATTGTTATCGTCGGTTCTCCATGCCCACCATTTGCGATCTTGGCTGTTACCCGAAATGGTGTAGTCATTCGACGTTGACGGATCGTACGGTTCAAGAATTGTTGTATCGAACTCATCTTTGATGACGTTCACGTCTGAGGTAACATTGTTCATTACAAAATCGTACTGATAGACAGGAAGGTCCACGCCATTAACGGTACGATAACCCCACACATTCGACTTCTTGTCCACGCCATCTTGCACAACATATGCGGTAGCAGTTTTGGTAATGACCTGCGTACCGGGATTGAGCGACACGGTATTGGTATGTCCGGGCGATGATGTCCACTTTTCATACCATCCATCATCAATCTTCGTCTTATAAGTGATAGTGATGGTGCGAATCTCTGAGCCTCCGTTAAGGCCTTCAGAGCCAGTGCCGCTGTTCTTATAGAACGTGAATACAGCACCAGATTTCTTGCCTTGGTCGCCGTCCGTAAAGCTTAGTTCGGCGTGCTCATCACCTTTAAGGTTGCTAATAGTCACGGTATTGGATGTGTTATTCGAGGCTGTAAATGAGGTGTTACTTCCGGACTCGATTGCCTCGTAAATGTGACTGCCATCCAACCAAATGTTTGGATAGGTGTCGGTTACTACCGCCTTGGTTAGACCAGTCGTCGGAACAGTGAAAGTTGTCTTCCAAGTAATCTCTTTTTTCGGGATATCAACCTTCGTTACCGCTTTTTCGAGGTCGACGATACCGCCCTCGGGTTGAATCTCTTCGGAATCGGAGATATGCGGGCCATCATCGGGCCATGTCTCGTTAACCACCGAAACTTTATTTGTGAGACCTGAAGTGTTTTGGACCTCACCCTTGTACTTGAATACGTACTTGTAGGCACCTGCGGGATTCTCAGTGGGTATGGTGTAGTCAAAGCCAGTACCCTCAGAGATGTTCACGCTATGGGTCGTGAGGAGCTGTCCGTCAGACTTGTACACCTCAACCGTCATCGTTTGTGCGGGAATCTTAAGGTAAGTTTGCGACTCCTGCTTTATTCGGTCGTGAATGGTTACTCCTGCAACCGATACCTTTGCCGCAGCGTTGTAGGTACTGGTGTAGTTGATTGTTTTGCCGTCATCGCTCACCACACCGTCCTTGTTCAGCGTAGGGGTATAGTCGATGTTGATGTTGTGCTCTTTAGGAGTAGGATCGGGGTCTTCGTTTTTATCGACCTCGACCCTATTGCCGACGGAGGCGATGATTTTGCCTTGGCCATCGACGCCAACATTGCTCATATCGACGGGTGCTTCGTACGTAAACGTAATCGACTCGTTGTTATACATGGTTGGGATAGTGTATTCGAATGACTTCCCGTTGGTACCGCCACTAATATTGCTTGTACCCATCATGTTTCCACGTTGATTGGAATTGATGGACACCATGGTGACATTACCTACTACGCCCTTGGCGTCGTTAATGGTGTCCTTCACTTTCACGTTGGTACTCTTGCCTGTGGAAGTTACGGTAACGTCGTAGTGCACCTTGTTGGTGTTCGTATCGAAGTAGCCAGATTTATTGATGGTTACGTTGCTGCTTGTATCTACTTTAATTTGTTTATCAACGCTATCACTGAAAGGTATGTGCGTTGCGTTCTCGTCAATGGTACCTTGGAAGGTAACATTAAAACGTGCGTTAGCCGACGCATTCAGCTTATCGATATTAGGGCTGTTTGTGTTGATATGTACTGTTAACGTGTGCCCATCGATACTGTATGTATTGCCTTCCACTTTGTAGACTTGGCCATCTGCATCGGTTACGTTTATGTTAAACGTACCGGTTCCAGCAACCACATCGGCAATTTGGCTTGGAATGGTATATGTGAGATTTGTATCGTCTGTTGGGAACTGTATACCGCCAGGCTGTTCGGCGAAGGCCAGACGTATAGTGTAGTTCGTGCCAGGCGTAACTACATACTGCCCGTTTTCAGTTGGGGCCAAAATCTCAGCATTGCTGAGATAGGGCTTCAGGTCCACATTGCCTGCTTGCTCACCCGCCTCAGGCTCGTTACTCTGACCAGAAGGCGTTTGCCCAGTGGACGTTTGGTCGCCATTCTGTTGGTCATCCGTTACCTGAATAACATATTTACCACCCGTGAGCATGCTCACTGCGAGGGTTTCAGGCGTGGTGAACGGCTGAAGGCTCGTCAGCGTCCAGTCGTTGTTTATCTCATCCGTCGTTACTGAAAGGAGCTCGGGATTGCTGAACTCAACAGTATCGACGTTGCCCACGCTCTCGTTAATGCCAAGGGCGAGGAAAAGGCTGGAAAGGGAGATGCTATCCATGCCTTGCATCGAATAGAAGTAGCCATCATGCTCGAAGTCCACCGTGAAGGAGAACGAGAACACCGAGAAGCTCGGCGTCGTGAAGCTTGCGGACTCGTTTTGAACCGTAACGCTTGCATTAACGTTTTGAACCACGGGTTCGCCATCCACCTCGGGAATGTGGTGTACCTCGATGGGCGCCAAGCGCGGAGCGTCGAGTTCGTCGGCAAGCTGGTTGTGGAGGAACTCGAAGTGTACGTCCACGGAGCCAGCAGGCTCAACATCCTTGCCGTCCTTTACGAACTTTACGTCGTAGAGCAGCGTGTTGCTATCGTCGTACTCAGCGGATGACGATGCGTTGAGGGCGTCGAGGTATGCGCCTGTGTTGCCCACGCGCGCGACCTTGAGCTCGGCGTCGTCGGGCACGTCCTCCGCGTTGGCGACGTTAGCCGTTACGCGCACTGCGCCATCGTCATATATATAGGTAGTGCGCTTGGAAGCCGGCTTCTCCTCAGTTTTCGGGGACTCTTGTTCGGACTTTTCGGCTTCCTTCTCCTCCTGCTTCTCTTCCTTCTTTTCTTCCTCGGCAGGCTTTTGCTCCTCGGCAGGCTTCTCCTCGGGCTTTTGCTCTTCTGGCTGTTGCTCCTCCGGCTGCTCGATGGGAGTCACGACGAGGCCGATGGCGCCCGTTCCAAAGTCCACCTCAGTTGCGTCCTTGGCAAAAGTACCCGCAACTGCAAGCTCGAAGCGCGCATCTGTGGCAGCAAGGAGCGCCTCGCGGGCCGCATCGTTTGCGGTCGCCCACGTAAAGTGCAAGGTGTTGCCGTCCACCCACCAAGCGTTCGGCGCGATTTGAAGCGACTGCTCTGCTCCGTTCGCGTCGGTGTAGCGCACCGTGACGGCGTTGGCCCTATCCGGCTGATCGCTTGCGGGACGGAAGGATCCGGGGAGGTCAAGAAGAAGCTCGCCCTCGTCGGCAAAGCGCTTGTCTGCGCGCTCGGCGAAGGTGAGCTTAACGGAATATGTATTGGCCTCGCTTACCAGCTTGGCGCCGTCCTGGTCGCCGGCGCCTTCGATGGTTGCCTCCGTAATGAAGTCACGCAAGTTAGCGCTCGCCTCGGGCTGTGTAGGTTGTGCGGGCTGCTCTTGCTTATCGTCCGCTTTCTCGCCCTCGGCCGGCTGGTCGGTTTGCTCGGGCTGCGTGTTCTCGCCATCGCCCTCCGTGTTGGCTTGTTCGTCGGGCTGTTCGTCACCGCCCTCGCCTTTGGTTGCGGCTTCTTCACCCGACTGGTCATCGGCGGGTGGTGCCTCGGCTTCTTGCTCCGTTGCCGGCTCGTTGGACGACGGCTGCGCCGTCTCCTCCTCTGCCGGGGCAGGCACGGACGTCGCTTCGCCCTCGAGCGACGCGGCCATGAGCTGTGCCCGCGCCTCCGCCACACCGTCGGACGGCACAAGGCTAAGTATCATGGAAATACTCACCACGATACTTAGGATGCGTGCCAACGGTTTGTCGTTTGGACCACGTTTCATCGAACCTCATCCCTTTCTCTTGTTAAACCTTTACTTTAAGTCCCCTTGTAAAGACCTATACTGCTACAGAGTCAAAGATGAAGGTTGTATGCCTTGAAGTACATAACGTTTTGGTGAAGTTGCTAGTTTTTTCTGCAAACGGCAAAATGTTACTGAAAACTAGTTAAAGCTTGACATTCGTACGGGAGCATACATTGCGCGGCCAAGACCACAGGCGTGCGACGAGCACAGGCCAACGTTATGCGCAAGCCTGACGGCTGGTGGGGTTTTATCTGTTGAGATTTTAGTTGCGACCATGCTGCCGCGCGCGGCGGTACGGGCGGGCACGGAAGCGACCGTCTGTAATGCATAGCCTACAGTTGGCAGGTATTTCCACACTTCGCTACATGAGGCCGCGGCCTCACAGACTTTGCCATGAAAGCCCTCCCCGCGCGTTATGCGACGTGGTGTTTCCACGCTTTGGCACAACTGTAAGGCCGCCCTAACCGGGTGGTTAGGACGGCCTTTGTTGGCCGGTGTCCACGTGGATTCACAAGCCGGGTAGCTTTTGCATGAGTAGCTTGAACAGCTCGCCCCTGCGCTACTCGCCAAGCACCGCGTGCACCACCCTGCGGTCCTCGTCGCTTGCACACGCAAGATCCAGCACAGCATCGACGGGCGCGGAGAGCGACTCCGCGATGTTGTGCACAACCTTCACGAGATTCTTCGCTGCGCCTATGCGCTCGCCGTCGGCACGCCCTATGCGCTCGCCGTCGGCACGCCCTATGCGCTCGCCGTCCGCGACGCCCCTCTTGTACAGCTTGGTCCAGTAGTCCTCCATCTTCCTAACCTCCCTCTCAATTGGTTCCTGTAACAGCATACCATATTTGTTGCCTAGCATTGCTAGCTTTTCGTCTGCGGATAGATCTTTTGCAAGCAGCGCATCGAGCATGCCGACGACGCCGGGTTTGCCACGGGCTTTAGGGCCAAGGTACACGAAAACAATTTCGGAGCGCTCGTGCACGGATGGTTTGTAGGCACCCGCCTCTTTCGGGTCGCCCGGGTCGTATCGGTAGCACTGACGGTAGCGCAAGACCTTCCCCGACTTGCCCTTAGGTGGACTGGTGCACACCCAAATCGAGACCACCTTGCGCAACGCTCCATAGTCAGAGTGTGGCACCACGGTCGCACCCTGCCGCGAAAGCATGCGTGCGACATAGAAGAACGCACGGTAGACGAGCGCATAACCAGGGTGAAAGTCGTCTTGGGGTTCCAGATCGACCTCGATCATGGCTCCGCTCGAGGGCACTCGCACCCGCAGTCGCACGTCGAAGCGCACCGTCCCCTCGAACATGGTCGTTTCCTCACTTTCCAGGAGCAGCGCCGGTCCGGGATCAGCAGTGACAAACCCGTCAGCGCCATCCCCAACAGGGCGTCCGCTTGAATCCGTTCGTCGCCCAACAGGTTTCTCGGGTGTGCCGCCAGCTTGAACATCGGTACCAACCGCGACCCCGATGCTTCCAGCAGGTTCACCGCCGCCGTCCCCCGCAATGCCATCGTGAGTTTCACCCACCACACCTGCAACCTCGGGGCCCGGTCCGCCGCCAGTCCCGTGTGTCGAAGACAACCTCGCCGGAGCGTCGAGCCACATGGACACGTCCACTGCGGGATCGCCGTCAATGCACTCGCGTGCGACGCAGGTATAGTCCTCACCCGCGAACTCGTCGAGCAGGTCGCACAGCACGTAGGCCGCCACTTGTCGTTCGGCGAGCACCCTCTTGCAGAATGCATCGTAGGCACCGCGCGCCTCATCCGCAGCCCTTACTCCAAGCGTCAGCCCGGTTGGCCTCACGAGCCGATCGCCAAATGCCATGTCGGCCTCGCTGCTCGCAACGTCGATCCCGCCAACGCGGCCTCCCTCCATGTCGTTATCGTCAACCATAATGCCCGCAATACCGGTCCCGTTACCACCAGCACCACGCGCCACAAATCTCTCCCCCGAATCTTCCATGCTTCTCCCTTCGACGAAGCCAAACGGAGTGCACAGAATACATAACCTAACAGGCAGCAAACTCCCCGCCAGCATACAGCTATTGAGCGGTTTTTCGTATTTTCCCACGTAAACACGGCTGTTTCGAAATGGCCAATCCAATTTGAGAATCTTGACCCCTTGACGCCAGCGCACTAACATGCTTCTGGCAACGCCTGAGGTGGTCGTAGGATCCAACGCCCGGCACTACCAGGCGCTCATGGACGCCACGTTCCTCCAGAGGGGCGGGAAGGTCGAGGCGCTCCCGAGCAGCGTGGTGATCTTCGTCTGCGACTTCGACCCGTTCGGGAAGGACCTGCGCCTCTACGACTGCCGCACGACGTGCATCCAGACGCGCGACGTGGTGCCGGACCGCCGCTGCAGCGTGTACCTGAGCGCCACGGCGACCGGCGGCGAGGTGTCCGACGACCTCGACGCGTTCCTTCGCTACGTCCGCGGCGAGGACGTGCGCGGCAACGCGTTCGTCGACGGCGTGCGCGAAGTGGTACACTCGTGCCTTGAGGACGAGTCGTGGATGGAGGCGTACATGACGCTGGAGGAGTACTACGAGAACGAGGTCAAGCAGCGCGTGAAGGTAGGCGTGAAGAAGGGTGTGGAGGAGGCCGTGGGGAAAGCCGCCAAGCAAACCAAGCTCGACACGTTTTCCGCGCTCGTACGCGACGGGCTGCTCGACGTTGGGGTCGCCGCGGAGCGCGCGGGCGTGAGCGCCGAGGAGATGACGAAGCTCGCTGCTGAGGTCCGTTAGACATACAAGGGCGTCGCAGGGCGGGTGTTAGCTGCCACGCCTTGCGGCGCATATGTCGTCGCATTGTCCGGTCATCAACCTCCGTGCCATGCAGCTATTTGATGCTTTTTTGTACGGATCCAACTGGAGTTCCGCACAAACAAAAACAGCTCAGGGGCAAACAACCCTCTGAGCTGGTCTTTTCTGGTGCCCCCGGGCCGATTCGAACGGCCGACACCCGCTTTAGGAGAGCGGTGCTCTATCCCCTGAGCTACGAAGGCATATGCTGTTGTGGAACCATTATAGCAGAGTCGAGGGGCAACTACTTCTTCTTTTTGTTGCGCTTTTCCTCTTCGGCTTGTTCTTTGGCCTTTTTGTTGAGAACCGCACGCACGCGCTTGTCCGACATCGAGTCTACACGCTGCTGAACTTGTTGACGAATCGGCCGCACCTTAACCCAGTCGTAGATTAAGCCACCAATAATAGAAATGTATGCACAGATCATGGTTGCCGCCGAAAGGAACGCCAGCACGGGACTCGCACTTTCGCGGTTCTGGTTAACGAAGCCATACAGCGTGAACGCCACGACGACAAGAGCCATGCCCACGCCGAGGAATATCCACCATGTCTTACGGGCATGCTTGTACTCTTCGTTTTCCTCCATGTAGGCCTGCGTTAGGTTGTAGCGACGATCCTCGACTTCGCGCTCGGCCGCACGTTCCGCTTTGCGCTCGGCTTTGCGCTCCTCCTTGGTCATGTTGGCCTTTTCGGCCTCCGACTTCTTTTGACGCTCGCTTTTGCCACCCGACTTCACCACGCGAACGCCGGCCGCTGCCTCACGCGTCGGTTTGGCACGAGCCGCAGAACCTCGCACAGCACCGCTTCGCTTCGGAGCAACCTCCTCCTCTGGCTCTTCCTTTTTGCCGCCACGCTCGAACGGCACGTTGCCATCGGCTTCCTCGCGTGCACCCTTGATGGTGTCCAATAACGACATGGTTACTGCTCCTTCGCTGGCACGAACTCCGCGCCGGTAATTATCTTAAACGCCTCAATGTAACGCGCCGACGTGCCCTCGATGACCTCGGCGGGCAGATGTGGCGGCTCTCCCTGCATATCCCAGTTCTCGCGCAGCCAGTCGCGCACGAACTGCTTGTCGTAACTCGGCTGCACCACACCGGGCTCGTAGCTCTCGGCCGGCCAAAAGCGGCTCGAGTCGGGCGTGAGGCACTCGTCAATGAGCGAAAGACGGCCGTCGATGAAACCAAACTCGAACTTCGTATCGGCAATTATGATGCCGCGCGTCCGTGCGTATTCGGCCGCAGCATTGTAAATCGTGAGCGACGCATCGCGCAACTGAGCCGCCACGTCGTCACCTACGATTTCGGCACAGCGCTCGTAACTGATGTTCTCGTCGTGCTCGCCAAGCTCGGCCTTCGTGGACGGCGTAAAAATGGCCTCGGGAATCTTGCTTGCTTCCACCAAACCATCGGGAAGTGTAATGCCGCACACAGTGCCATCCTGGTCGTACGTCTTTTTTCCACTGCCCGTAAGATACCCGCGAACGATGGCCTCGATGGGCACCGTTTTCGCCTTGCGCACCAGCATCGAGCGGCCAGTAAGATAGTCCTTGTACGGCGCGAACCGCTCGGGGTAATCGGCCGGATCCATAGAGAGTAGGTGGTTGGGAATGAGGTCGGCGAACTTCTCGAACCAAAACGCCGAGATTCTCGTAAGTATTTCGCCCTTGAACGGAATCTCGTCCGGCAAAATAAAGTCGTACGCACTCACGCGGTCGCTCACCACCATGAGCAGCGTGTCGCCGCAATCGTAGATGTCGCGCACCTTGCCCTGGCTATCGGGCCTGAGCTCTATAGAAGCCATGGTTCCTCCCCGTGCAATAAGCAGATGAACGCCATTGTAGCAGAGAATTCCACTGTAGGGGAGAACAGCAGAGGTACGGAAAACGGTTTTGTAGCATAGCCGTTATGTGTAGAAAGTCTCGCGTGAGACGCAGTTCCCCGGGGTTTATCTTATTGCGAGACAAACCCCGGGGAATGTGAATTGGGACGGAATCGCGATGCGACCGAAAGGTTACTTTTTCTTACGATGCGCGATGGGCAAATGCAACGTAAACGTTGTGCCAACACCCTCTTCGGAGTCGACGGAAATCGTGCCATTGTGGCGGTCGACGATTTCCTTCGTAAGCGCCAAGCCCACGCCAAGGCCACCGGCCTCGCGCTCGCGACTAGCCTCCGACCTCCAGAATCGACTGAACACGCGCGGGATATCTTCCTTGGCAATGCCGATGCCAGTATCGCTTACCGAAATCAGTACGTTGCGGCGGTCGCGCGCGACGCGTACCTCCACGCTGCCACCCTCGGGCGTGTAGCGCAGTGCGTTGCTCATAAGGTTCACAATGGCTTCGCGCACGAGGTCGGAGTCGATATCGGCCATAAACTTTTGATGCCCTGTGTCGTTTACGAAAGCAAGCTCGAGGCCGTTATCTTGGAAGAGCTGTTCCTGTACCGTTACGAGGTCGCTCACCAAGCTCACCACATCGGTACGCTCGATGTGCATGGGAATTTTTCCGTTTTCCATACGCGAAAGACGAAGCATGGCATCGACCAAGCGCGAGAGTCGACGCACTTCGATGGCAACCGTAGCGAGGTTGTCTTGGTTGGCTGGCATCACGCCATCTTGCATGGCTTCCACCGTCGCCTGCATCGCCATGAGAGGGGTGCGCAACTCATGTGCCACGTCGCTCGTAAGACGATGCTCAAGCTTGATGTCGCGCTCGAGCGAAGCGGCCATGTCGTCGAAGGTTTCGCCAAGACGTCCCATTTCGTCGGAACCCGCAAGTCCAGTACGAGCAGTAAGATCACCGTTACGGATTTGCGCCGCGGTTGTGGTTATCCGCTTTATGGGCCGCGTGAGAGCACGCGAAACGATGTAGCCAATCACGCAGGCGAATACCACAGCCATGCTTGCCGCAGTGACTATTGCCGCGTACGAATTCGTGCGAAACGCCGAGTCCGTTTTGGTGAGTAGCGCGTCCGAACTAGCCGACCAATACGTAAGGATGCCTACACGTGTGCCATCCTCCACGATGACCTCGGCCGTTACAATACTCATTTCCTCGCGCGGAGGCGCAATCACCCTGCGATTCCGACGAGAGTTCGATCCCACAATTCCACCCACAGTGTCGTCGAACAGCACGATGCCCTGAGCATCCACGAGCTGCATGCCGACGTCGGGCATCGACTCGGAGCTAGCGTCGAGGTACTCCAGCATGCTTTGGTCCCATTCGCCATGGACGCCATATTGCTGGCCGAGGCTATCGGCCATGTACTGGACCATGTTTTGCATGTTTTGACGCGTGTACGTTTGGAACTGGCCTTCCCACACCACGGCGAGAACGGCCGAAAGCACGACCGCCGTCATTACCGCCGTCATCGCAAAAGCAAGCGCCATGCGCGTGGAATAGCGCATGGTGCTACGCGGACGTCGTTTTATAGTGTTGTACGTCGAGACGTTCGACTCGTCGGACGTCTCGCGCTGAGCATGACCGATGGACATGGCACGTTGGCCGTAGAGCCTGCGGCGCTACTTGCGCGCACGACCCTTGCCCTTGTCGCCTTTGTCGGGCGACTCGAAGCGATAGCCGACTCCGTGCACGGTGTAGAGCCAACGCGGGTTGCGTGGATCGTCGCCGAGCTTGGCGCGAAGATTCTTCACGTGGCTATCGATGGTGCGCTCGTATCCCTCGAAGTCGTAGCCCAGCACCTTTTCCACAAGCTCCATGCGCGTGTACACACGACCCGGGAAGCGTGCGAGGGTGGTAAGCAGCTTGAACTCGGACGCGGTGAGGTCGATCTCCTCATCCTCAATCGTTACCTTGTGACCAGAAATATCGATTACGAGGTCGCCGAAGTCGAGCACCTCGAGCTGTGGCTCGCTCTCGGTGTGGGCACGACGAAGGAGCGCACGAACGCGGGCAACAAGCTCACGCGGGGAGAAAGGCTTGATGAGATAGTCATCGGCGCCGAGTTCCAAGCCAATGATGCGGTCTTCAACCTCGCCCTTGGCGGTAAGCATGATGATGGGTACGTTAGACGTCTCGCGGATAGCGCGGCACACGCGCTCGCCCGAGAGCTTGGGAAGCATGAGGTCAAGAATCACAAGGTCGAAGGAGTGCTTCTCGAACTCCTCCACGGCGCTCTGGCCGTCGCCCACGCCACGCACGATGTAGCCCTCGCGCTCGAGGTACGCCGCCACGGCGTCGCGGATTGCCTTCTCGTCCTCCACCAACAGAATTCGCTTTTCGTCTCCGGCCATGTCCGACTCCTAACTACGATTTTGCCGTGTGCGATTTGACATGCAGGTATATATTAGTGTAGCGCATACCGCCCACTTTCGGATACATCCTTTTTGGGTGACCGGCAACTACAATACTCACAGTGCAAACGTGCGCACGGTCACCGAGGACGGATATCCCGAAGCCTCGTCTTTTACGGTGGCGAATGTTACGAAGTCGTTGGTTTGTCCGATGCGCGCAGGGTATTCCCCGTAGTCCACGCAACGGTTCGCGGCGGTAAGGATGGAGTAGGTCGACTTGCGAAGGTTAACCACGAAGTACGACGCCCGGCTCTTTATTATGAACACGTCGTCCATGCCGGCAACATTGGCACTTGGCTCGCGGGCCAAGCGCACGAACGGACCCTCGCCGGATCCAAGATACGTTCCCATTTCGCCAAACATGCCACCAGAGCTGTAGTTCGCCTCGATGGAGACGGCGAAACGGTTGCCAACGTAGGAGGCGTAAAACGGACGGACGGACTGCGGCAGCACGAGCTGGTCCACTATGGTGTTGAGGTCATCCTTAAGCAGGTATGCCGTCACGCCATAAAACACCCCCTCGTCGGCGCGCACGCGCGGGGCAAGCACAACCACGTCGCCAGAAACACTCGGCTCGATGGGGAAACGTCCTGGCGACTCAACTACCGCTTGGGCATTCGCGTCACCAAGCTTCCAGAGGTAGCAGTACGATGGTTCCTTGGTGTTTTGACCCGAGAGGGACGGCGTCACCTGCCACAATACCGAATTACCGACGCATGTGAAGCCGGGCGGATCGTAGTTGTTATCCGCTTGCCATAACGTGGTCGGGTTGCCATCCAGCTGACCTTGATTGAATCGTGCTGCGTAAAGCGACCAGGCGTGCGTGAGGTAGTCGAGCTCGACCCAAGCATACACCTCGTCAGAACAGCGCGTGTCGTACACGACCACCGTGTGGCCATCACCCATAACGTTCGAAACGACTTCGACAAAACCACCGTCTTGGGCGTTAAACGCGCAGCCTATTACCATGGGCGATGCAGATGCGCCCGCCTGCGTGACGGGAATCCACGTGCTTGTTGCTTCGTGAAGAACACTCCCCAGAGGAAGACTCCACTCCGCGATGTCGCGAAGTTCAAGATCGGTCTCTTCGAAGTCGTCGATTACGCTCGTTGCCGTTTTTTCGTCGACTACCATGGGTTCGGGCACCACGCGCTGCTCGGGATTCGTGCAGCCGGGCAACACCCCTATTGTTGCCCCGGCCGCAGCCGCGAGACCCGTCGCACGCAGAAAGCCGCGACGTGTGACACCGGCAGGCTTTGTGCTCGGCATCGCACCAGAACGGTCTCCCCTGTGGCGACTCAGGATGCTAGGCCACTGCACGTGCTTGCTCCTGCGCCTTGCGAAGCGCAATCGTAAGCTGGTCGGCACACGACGTCCCACGTCTGCCACAAAGGTTGCCGGCCAGCAACTTTACGACGTCATCCACTGCTTGTCCCTTTATAAGTTTGGCAACAGCCTTGGTATTTCCGTTGCATCCGCCATCGAACACCACGTTCTCGATGGTGGATCCGTCATCCGAAACAGCCACATGAATGTTGCGCGGGCACACACGTTGCGGCTTGAAGTCAAGTTCGTACATTTTGTTCCTCCCATACCCCCAATGCAGCGTTTCGCGCAATGTCATCGTTTGGTTCGATATTCGCGCTGCGTCAGTTCTCAACGTTTAAGTATACCCACAAATGGCCATGGCCAACTCATGGGTAAAAATGCCCGCGTCCGCAACGGCATTGACCACTGCGAGTCTGGAATTGGACGGCTTCACAACCAGTCCCTCAACGGAAGCTCTGATGTACTCCGGATTCATGCTTCATATTGAATGTATCACATCAAGTTTTGAATGTGTGATTTCGTAGTTGGTTAGTTATTCCTCTTTTTCGACTTTTTTTCGCGCTATGCCAAGTATTCAGGCCTTTTACCTGCCGTTTTACCCTTGTATACTCGGGATAGTCCCGAATTTAATCGAAATTTCGGCATAACTAACCACTCCTGCACTCGGGAGGTGCTATGCAAGTTGTTCTGGACGGCGAAACAGCTTACGAATATTGGATGTTGCACAATCCACATACCGAAGCATCAGCGGAAAACTCACCGCGGCAACCTCTCACGTCGTTCGAATCGCTCTCGAACAAGCAGCTTGACGACGCGATCGGCCAGCGCGATGGTTCGTCGGGCAAGATGCATCTCATTTGCGACTACCATCTGCGACCACATGCACACCCGAACACCCAATGCCACGTATGGTCGTCCAAAACACCGCTTCCGCCGAAATCCATCTACCAAATTGGGCCAGGTCTTTATACGGTTTCGCCCGAACTTTGCCTTGTGCGGCTGGCCTCCCAAGTCGATCGCCTCACTTTGCTGCACATGACAACCAACATGCTCGGCCTATTCGCATTCAATTACTACGAAAAGATGGAACTCGTCGAGCGCGACCCTATAACCACCATCCAAAAGGTTCAAACATACCTAAATGCGATACCCCATGCGCAGGGCACGAAGGTAATACGACAAATCCTTTCGTGGGTGCACGAAAGGAGCCGTTCCCCACGCGAATCCACGGTATCTCTGTGCCTTGGCATACCAACTCGAGTTGGAGGTTTAGCGCTGCCATCATTCGAGGTCAACCGAAAAATCAAGCTGAGTGACGAGGCACGTCTCCTCACTACAAAGAATTACCTCGAAGCCGACTTCGCATGGATGAGCAAAAAGACTCTGCTCGAATATAACAGCGACGAGTGGCATTACGGTTCGGATCGAGTCGCTCGCGACTTGGAAAAGATTGCTGCATTGCAGCAAATGGACTATACCACCGTACCTGTAACAACGCGACAATTCGATGATTACGATACGTTTAAGGCAATCGTTGGTAACCTGCGCAAGCACCTTGGCCAACGCGACCGAGCTAATGAGGACGCCGAAAAGAGACGTAGCTACCTGCATTCCGACCTCATTGAAACCGAACGAACGCAGCGCGAGCTGCTTCCATTCTCGGAAACAGCTCGCTGGCAATGGCTATGGCCTCGACTCGACTATTCTATTAAATGACAACGCTCGCAGTGTTTGACACCAACCCACGCCCAGCTCCCCGGCCGAATCGAACGCGACGTCTGTCCTAAATGCCGCCCGACGCCACAATCCGATCCCATGCGACATCACACAGTCGAAACCCAATCCGGGCCCGACCAACCCAACACCAGCCCTAGTCGAAGTTCAACTCCCCGAGTCGGTCGAATACAACGTCGATGCGCGTAAGGAATGCGCGCGGATCGAAAATCTCGTCGAGCTCGGCCACACTCAGCTTGCAGTCTTCGTCTGCTTCGAGGCGTTCACGCAGCGTCGCTCCCGGGCGCGCCTGTTGCACGTCGTCCCACACCGCCATGGAGTTGCGTTGAACGATGGAGTACGCCTCCTCACGCGTAATGCCCGTATCGACCAGCGCGAGCAGCACTTTGGAGGAGAAGATGAGTCCCCGCGTGCTATTGAGGTTAGCCTCCATACGCGCCGGATACAGCACCAGTCCGTCGAGAATTCGAATGAGACAATGCAGCATGTGGTCCAATGCAATAAAGCTATCGGCAAGCGCCACACGCTCGTTACTCGAATGCGAAATGTCGCGCTCGTGCCACAGGGCAACGTTGTCGAAGGCAACCTGCGCGTTGGCCTTGACCACGCGCGAAAGTCCGCACACCTTTTCCACGGTGATGGGATTGCGCTTGTGCGGCATCGCCGAGCTGCCCTTTTGCCCGCGCCGGAACGGCTCCTCGGCCTCGAGTGTATCGGTTTTTTGATGATTGCGCACCTCAAGTGCAAGCCGCTCGCACGTCGCCGCCGTCGTTGCGAGCACACCCGCCAAATACGCGTGATGGTCGCGACTTACCACTTGCGTGGAAAGTGGATCGCCTGCAAGCCCCATATGCTCGCAAACGTACTGCTCAATAAACGGATCGATAGACGAGTACGTCCCCACCGCACCGCTAATCGCGCCCACCGCCACTTGACGTCGTGCATCGAGCAGGCGATCGAGGTCGCGCCGCAACTCCCATGCCCAGCTGCCAAACTTCATGCCAAACGTCATGGGCTCGGCGTGGATACCATGCGTGCGTCCAACGCACAGGGTATCGCGCTCCTCAAACGCGCGACGCAAACAAATCCCGCCCAGTTCGCGTACGTCCTCAATAATGAGGTCCGTCGCCTGCGCCAACTGATAACACAACGCCGTATCGCCCAAGTCGGAGCTCGTCATGCCATAGTGCACCCAACGGCTGGGCTTGGGCTCTCCCTCGGGCACGTCGGCGTCAATGTAAGAGCCCATATTGGTGAGAAATGCTATTACATCGTGGTTCGTCACAGCCTCGATTTCATCGACCTCGGCACGGTCGAACGCCGCGTGCTCGCGAATCCACGACGCCTCCTCACGCGTAATCCCAATACGTCCCATCTCGGCATGTGCCTCGCAGGCTAGCACTTCAATTTCCTGCCAAATGGCATACTTGTTCTCAAGCGAAAAGATGTGGCCCATCTCAGGTCGGGTGTAGCGATCAATCATGTAATTTCCCTTCTACGACACAGACTATAAAAGTGTAGCAGCTAAGCCCGCAGTGAAAAACAAACCCCTGCCGCCGAGACACGAGTTGGGCAGCGTAGGTCTTGCGAGCCGCGCTCCGGCGAATCAGCGCGGCGCGGGCCGCGGCAGGTCCATCGGAAACGGCTCACAGCGCGGCGCGGGCCGCAGCGAGCTGGGCCGTGCGCGCAAACAGCGCGAATCAACGGCGCGGGCCGCGGCAAACTGGACGGCGCAGACCCGCAGCACGGTGCATGCCTCACGACTGCGCGGCGCGACCTACAGCATGGCGCGGGCTTCGGCAAGCTGCGCTGCAACGGCGTCGTTACCGGTTCCGCCGTACGTGGTGCGCGCACGGGCAATGGCCGCCGGTTCAAGCGTGCCAACAACATCCTCGTCGAAGAGGTCACTCGCCTCACGCAACTCAGCCAGCGTAAGATCCTCCAGCCCGCAACCACGGCGCTCGCATTCCAGCACGAGATGCCCAACCACGGCATGTGCCTCGCGGAACGGCATGCCGCGTTTGGCCAAGTAATCGGCCACATCCGTTGCTGCCGAAAAACCCGTACCGGCCTCGGCCAGCATACGATCCTCGTTCACGCGCATCGTTTCCAGCATGCCCGCCATAATGGCCATGCAATCGCCCAACGTATGCGCCGCATCAAGCGGGCCCTCCTTGCACTCCTGCAAATCCTTGTTGTAGGCAAGTGGCAGCGACTTGCATGTAGTAAGCAGTGCCATGAGGTCGCCATACACACGCCCCGTCTTTCCACGCGTAAGCTCGGCAAAGTCGGGATTCTTCTTCTGCGGCATTATTGAGCTACCTGTGGAATACGAATCCGAAAGCGTAATGAACCCGAACTCTGAGCTGCTCCACAACACGATTTCCTCGCACAGCCTACTAAGATGCATCATAGAAACAGCGCACGCATACTCCAAGTCCAGCAAATAATCGCGGTCGCTCACGGCATCGAGCGAGTTGGGAATCGAACGCGCAAACCCCAAAAGCTCCGTCGTACGCGCCCGATTGAGCGGATACGTCGTTCCCGCAAGCGCCGCAGCCCCAAGCGGGTTCGCATCTGCCGCATCGAGCGCCGCTTGCAAACGCGTGGCATCGCGCGTAAACATCCAGAAGTACGCCAACATGTGATGCGAGAAGAGCACCGGTTGCGCATGCTGCAAATGCGTATATCCTGGCATCACCACATCAAGGTTGGCTTCCGCCACATCTGCCAACACACGCCGAAGCTCGCGGTTGCCTTCGAGCAGCTCAGCGCACAGGTCCTTGGCAAGCAAACGAATGTCGGTAGCAACCTGATCGTTGCGCGACCGACCCGTATGCAAGCGTCCACCCGCCGCACCAATGCGCTCGGTGAGGGTACGCTCAATTGCCATGTGAACGTCTTCATCGTTGATGTCCCACGCAAAGCTGCCGTCCGCAACCTCGCCGGCAATCTGTTCGAGACCAGCCACGATGGTCGCACGATCCTCGTCACTAATTACACCCTGTTCGGCAAGCATCGTGGCGTGAGCAATCGAACCACGAATGTCTTGCTGCGCCATGTTTTTGTCTACCTCGAGCGATGCGCCGAACTCCTGTGTAAACGCATCGACGCCGCCTTCGAAGCGACCTCCCCAAAGAGCCATGTTTTCCTCCCATGTTGATGTGCGTGCCGCAACATTATACGTCTCGTTACGCGCTGCGGTCGAGATGCGCCGTTACGCCTTATGCAGCCCACAGTTTATTCCATGGTGTCGCGCCCGCCGCCAATCGCCATACAAAAGCCCTCGCGAAAAGACTCCGCGAGGGCTATGTCCGAGCAGAAGTGTGGAAATGGCGACTGCTAGTAGGTTGTGCGTCATCAACGGTCATTTCCGCGAACCATGCGAGCTACCGCACGCGGCGACATGCGGTAGCCAGTGAGCCGCAGCTCCTTCGAGCCTAAGTGCGCCACCGCACACGGCGACATATTCGCAACCGAGCCGCAGCTCCCTCGATAGCATTTGTGCCACCGCACACGGCAACATGGTCGTAACCGAACAAATGCCGCTACTCCACCGTTTGCAAACCAGAGCCGGGACCTTGCACGCGGCTCCACGTCTTCGATTGAAGGCCATGAAGCACGATGAAGCCCTCGGCGAAGGACTGGTCGAACGTATCGCCCTCGTCGTAGGTGGCAAGGTTGTAGTCGTAAAGCGCGTAGTCGGAGCGCAGGCCATCCACAAAGATGCCGCCCTTGCACAAGTTGATGCGCACCTCGCCAGTAACGAACTTCTGCGTGTACGCATTATATGCATCGATGGCACAACGGCTCTGGCTAAACCAAAGACCGCGGTACACGGTGGAAGCCCACTCGGTATCGAGCTTAGCCTTTTGCTTGAGGGTCTCAGCGTCGAGGCACAGCCGCTCGAGCGCATTGTGCGCCTCGATGAGTAAGAGCGCCGCCGGGCACTCGTAGCACTCACGGCTCTTAATGCCAACCACACGGTCCTCAATCATGTCGATGCGGCCAAAGCCATTGCGACCGGCAATTTCGTTTGCCTGAATAATAAGGTCGAGCAGGCCCATGCGCTCGCCGTTGAGCGAGATGGGCAAGCCGCCCTCGAAGCCAACAATAACCGTCTCGGGGTTAGCGGGGCAGTCCTCGGGATTGGAGGTCATCGTCCAGATGTCCGCCGGCGGCGTGTTCCACGTGTCCTCAAGAACGCCACACTCAATGGCGCGACCCCACAGATTGTCGTCGATGGAGTAGGGCTTCTTCTTGGTGGTGGGCACGGGCACGCCATGGGCCTCGGCCCAGGCCATCTCGGAATCGCGCGTGGTGAGGTCCCACTCACGCACGGGAGCAATTATCTGCAGCTCGGGATCGAGCGCTCGAATGCAGGTTTCGAAGCGAACTTGGTCGTTGCCCTTGCCAGTGCAGCCGTGCGCGACGTACTTGGCACCATACTGATGAGCCACATCCACGAGATGCTTGGAAATGAGAGGCCGGCTCAAAGCACTGAGCAGAGGATAAATGCCCTCGTACTTGCCATTGGCCCAAATCGCCTTGGAGAGAATCGTCTTGGCGTACTCGTCGCGCATGTCGATAGCCTCGGATGCGATGGCACCCATGTCCAGCGCCTTTTGTTTAATCCAGCTCAGGTCCTTCTCGTCCTGGCCCACGTTGCCGCAAATGGCAATGACGTCCATGTTCTTCTCGACTTGCAGCCACTTTACTATGACGGACGTGTCGAGTCCTCCGGAGTACGCGAGAACTACTTTCTCTTTTTCCATAATGCGCCTTTCTTTAGAGTGCATAGTGCGTCGATTTTAGCGCAATGCCATCGCGCAGCGTGATGAGTTGTTGCTTTGGTAAAAATTACGCATATGAGTTGGGAACCGAGATAGGCTTTGAACTCGTGAGACAAGCCCCCCAAGGCGTTTGCTCCACTCCTCGCAACCCATTCCTCATTCCTCGCACATGAAGCACACTCCCCGGAAGTTTGCCTCATGGTATGTTCCTCAAACAAATTGGGCATTATACTGTTTACGATGCACCTTTAATTACCGATGCACCCGTCGATTGGTACTCCCGTGAAGCGCTACATTCGTCTTGTTGCCCTGTATGTGTTCATAGCCGCCGCCATCGTGTTGCTCTACGCCCCGTGGGCACTCGCGCTCAGACCAACCGATTACAGCATTTTGCGCGCAGGTTTCAGCATTATTTGCGGTGTGGCACTGGCTGGCGTATTTGGCACCGGGACGTATCTTTTGCTCAAGGACCCCGACCAAAAGCTGCTCGAAGCGGGCGACGTAATGAGCGCCGAGGAAGTCGTACCCATTCTGCGCGAGTATGTGGAAGCGCCCTACGTGGGCGGCATCGCCGGTGACGCGCTCGACCAGGTACAAAGCGCCAATCGCAAGCGCGGCCGTTTGAGCAAGGCAATTGAAACCCAGTTCAGCAGGGGCAGCCTCACGTGGGAACGCTTCACCAACCTCGTTGAGCAGGCCTACCGTACCATCGTGCGCAACACGGCTCTTTTGGCCAACGGCGTGCAAAGCTTCGATCGCGTTGAATACAGCAAGGACCTCGCCGATGCGCGTCGCTTTGCCAACGTGGACTCGGAGGCTGCGCGCGTGCAACGGGCGCAAGTAGCCGTTCACGAGCAGGAGCTTTCGCACATGCACGAGATACTAGCCGCCAACGAGCGCGTTCTGCTCGAGCTGGGCAAGCTGGAACTCGAGCTGGGCAAGCTCGAGGCCGGCGAAACGCTCTCGAACAACGACGAGACGATCGAGGAGCTCACGCAGCTCATTCGCGATACGCAATATTACGGCTAAAGAGATGAAGTACTGGGGGCAGGTTCCTTGCTTCATAATAAGATAAGGTACCTGTCCCCAGCGTCTCGAAAGGAAGCATCATGCAGGGCAAGCGCATCGGAATTGGTTTTGTCGTAGGCATCGTCGCGATTGCCGCAATCGTGTTCGGCGTTTTGCACTTCACACGTAACAGCGGAAAAACGGAGCGCGTAATCGACGCGGAGGAAGCGCAAACCACCCTCGAAGAGCTAGTGAGCAACATAAGCCCCACCACAGCCACGCCGCACAAGTCGTCCGTTGAGTACGCCGAGGAAGACATCGCCGCCGACGAGCTGCCCGAGCTCGATCCCGAAAAGCTCGCCGTGCGCGCCACAACCAAAACCTTCGCCGAGATTTGGGCATCGCCCGAAAAGGCCGGCACGGGCACCGACGGTTGGATGCGCGAGATGGCCGAGCAGTTCAATGCCACGAACCCGCAGGTAAACGGCAAGGACGCAAGCATCCAGCTGCGTTCCATGTCGAGCGGCCTTGCCGTGGACTACATCGCAACCGGCAAGGCATCACCGGCTGGCTACACTCCCTCCAACATGCTGTTCGTGGAACTCCTCGCCGCACGTGGCGCAAAAACCGAAGTTATTCGCGAACGCACCGTGGGCAACGTGCCCGGCATCCTGCTCGACGAAGAGCACTACGACGCCATAGTGGAGAAATACGGCACCGTAGACCTCAAGTCCGTAACCGAGGCCGTCGCCGCCGGCGAACTCACCATGGGCTACACCAACCCCTTCACCAGCAGTACGGGCCTCAACTTCCTCGTTTCGTGCCTGCTGCGCTACGATCGCGAGAACCCCCTCTCGAAAAAGGCAACCGAGGGCTTTTTGCAGTTCCAGGCAAACGTGCCGTTCGTGGCGCTCACCACGCTGCAAATGCGCGACGCGGCCGAGCGAGGCTCGTTCGACGGCTTAGTGCTCGAGTGGCAACTGTACCAAAACGACCCGGCACTCAAGGCAAACTACAAGTTCACGCCGTTTGGCTACCGTCACGACAACCCACTCGTGGCATGCCCCTCCGCCACAGAGGACCAAAAGGCGATTTTGGAGGCTTTCGCAAAGTATTGCGACGAGAATGGCCGCGAGCTGGCCGATTCCTACGGCTTCAACGGCAAGGACGACTACGTAAGCGAGCTGCCCGAGGTATCGGGCGAAACGCTCGTGGCCGCACAAAGCCTCTACAAGGAGAATAAGGACACCGGACGCTCAGTGGTAGCTGTGTTTGTGGCCGACGTAAGCGGTTCGATGAGTGGTGAGCCGCTCAACCAACTGCAGTCGTCCCTCATTAACAGCATGCGCTACATTAACGAATCGAACTACGTGGGACTCGTTTCGTATTCGGACGACGTTACCATCGAACTTCCTGTGGACCAGTTCGACATCAATCATCAGGCGTACTTCAAGGGTGCGGTGGAAGGTTTGCGCGCAGCGGGCGGCACGGCCACCAACGATGGCATCATCGTTGCGGCCGACCTTATCCAAAAGGCCCTCGCAGATAAACCCGATGCCAAGCCCATGATCTTTTTGCTCTCCGACGGCGAGGCCAATGCCGATACCGTTTCGTTCCAAGACATGAAGGCCGTCATCGGCAGCCTGCGCATCCCCGTGTACACCATTGGTTACAACGCCAACATTGAGGCACTCGAGCAAATCAGCAGCATAAACGAAGCGGCGAGCATCGACGCCTCCACCTCCGACGTAACATACCAGCTCAAGAACCTGTTTAACGCCAACATGTAGGAGGCCCTATGCGCAGCTCGCTACCATAGGAACGCCACAAGCCCCACACCCTCACGCAGGCAAACGGCATGGAAGGGGAACCACGGGAGCAGGAGAGTTGCCGTACTCTTCGCACCCCCATCAACAGGCAGTCGGCATCATCGAAAGGAACAAACATGGGCAACAAACGAATCGTTATTGGTCTGGCCGTAGGCATAGTTGTAATTGGAGTTTTGGTATTCGGATTTCTTGGTTTAACGCGCAACGTAGGCAAGACGGAACGTGCCATTACCACCGAGGACGCACAGGCCTCCCTCACCGATATGGTGGAAAAAATCAACCCTCAAACCGCCCCGCCCGTTAAGGCGTCCGTTGAGTACACCGACGAAGTCCAGGCCGCAGCCGAGGAACTGCCCGAGCTTAGCGACGACACCATTACCGTTGAGCCCACTACCACGTCCTACGCCGAGATTTGGGCATCGCCCGAGAAGGCCGGCCCTGGCACCGACGGTTGGATGCGCGAGATGGCCGACGAGTTCAACAAGTCGGGCGCCCAGGTTAACGGCCAGCAGGTTAGCATTCAGCTACGCTCCATTTCGAGCGGTTTGGCAGTGGATTACATTGCCACGGGGAAGGAAATGCCCGCCGGGTACTCTCCCTCGAACATGCAGTTCGTTAAGCTTCTCTCGGCACGCGGCTCGAAGTCGGACGTTATCCGCGAGCGCATGGTAGGCAACGTGGCGGGCATCGTACTCAAGAAGGCGGCGCACAAAACCATCGTAGATAAGTACGGTTCGGTGGACCTCAAGGCCATTACCGAGGCCGTTGCCAACGGCGAGCTCACCATGGGCTACACCGATCCCTTCACCAGCAGCACTGGCCTCAACTTCCTCGTTTCGTGTTTGCTTCGCTACGACCACAACAACCCCCTCTCCGAAACCGCCGTCGAGGGCTTCAAGAAGTTCCAGGCCAACGTGCCGTTCGTGGCGCTCACCACGGTGCAAATGCGCGACGCAGCCGAGCACGACAAGCTCGACGGCTTCGTGCTGGAATGGCAGCTCTTCCAAAGTGACGCGTCATTGCAGGCCGACTACGAGTTCACGCCGTTCGGGTATCGCCACGACAACCCGCTCGTCGCATGCAAGGACGCCGACGAACAGGACAGAGCCATCCTTGAGGCGTTCGCACAATACTGCGAAGAGAATGGCACGAATCTCGCGACCAAGTACGGCTTCAACGACAAAGATGACTACGTGTGCGAGCTTCCCGAACTCGACGGCGAAACGCTCCTGAAGGCACAGGACCTCTACAAGAAGAACAAGGACAACGACCGTCCCGTCATGGCCGTGTTCGTGGCCGACGTGAGCGGCTCGATGATAGGCGATCCTCTGGCCGAGCTTCAGGATTCTCTTATCAACAGCATGCGCTACATCAACGATGGCAACTACGTGGGACTCGTCTCGTACTCGGACGACGTCACCATAAACGTGCCCATTGCAGAGTTCGACCTTAACCAGCAATCGCTCTTTAAGGGCGCCGTCGAGGGCCTGAAAGCCGCAGGGCAAACCGCGACGTACGATGGCATCATTGTGGCGGCCGACATGCTGCAAAAGGCAAGCGCCGACATGCCCGGTGCAAAAACGATGATCTTTTTGCTCTCCGACGGCGATTCCAACTCCGGATACGTCGATCTCGCCGACATGCAAAACGTTATTGGCGGTTTGCGCATCCCCGTGTACACCATCGGCTACAATGCCAATATCGATGCCCTGCAGCAAATCAGTAGCGTAAACGAGGCGGCGAGCATCGACGCAACGACCGACGACGTTACGTATCAGCTCAAGAAGCTGTTTAACGCCAATATGTAGGATGGGACAAACTCCTTTGGAATCTGCCCCATAGCATAAGGAAAGGAACCAGTTATGGCATTCGATCTTGAGATTCCCGAGCCAGAGGAAGTCAAGGCAAAAGTAGAGCAGGAACTAGCCGTTCCCGAGGAGCGCGCGCAGGTAATTGACGACGTTGCGCAGAAGAAGGGTGCCGAGA
The DNA here is from genome assembly GCA_017510785.1 of Atopobiaceae bacterium. Classification (GTDB taxonomy): domain Bacteria; phylum Actinomycetota; class Coriobacteriia; order Coriobacteriales; family Atopobiaceae; genus RUG440. The sequence goes on from JAFWMH010000026.1 coordinate 89,393, forward strand.
TTCTGGCCGTCGATCTTGACTCCGTGGCAAGCCGACGCGAGATAACCCACGCGGTTGAGGACCTCGGAACCGATCTTGTGCGCAAGTCGTCTGCGAAGAACGATATCCTTGCCAGGCGTATGGCCGACCTTTCGCGTTCGGGCAGCGAGTCCGGCGAGGTCGCCCGCGGCCTCGAGGATCTCGCCATCAAGATGCGTGACCTCGATCCCTCGGGCATCGACTTCATGAAGCATGGCGCCTTCGGCAAGCTCTTTAACCCCGTGCGCCGCTACTTCGACCGCTACAAGTCCGCCGATGCCGAAATCGCCGAAATCGTAGCATCGCTCGACAAGGGCCGCGACACCCTGCGCAAAGACAACGTCACCCTCGAGCTCGAGGCCGGCTCCATGCGCGACCTCACCAAGCAGCTCAACCAGCGCGTAGCCATGGCTACCGACCTCGACGCGTATCTCAGCAACGCTGTGGACAACTACCGCGCCCAAGGTGGCGACGAAGACAAAATCCGCTTCCTTGAGGAAGAGGTCATCTTCCCGCTGCGTCAAAAGATAATGGACTTCCAGCAGTTGCTCGTCGTTAACCAGCAGGGCATCGTGGCAATGGAGGTCATTCGCAAGAACAACCTCGAGCTCATCCGCGCCGTCGACCGCGCCGAAAACGTAACCGTAGCTGCACTGCGCACCGCCGTTACCGTGGCTGGCGCCCTCTACAACCAGCGCATTGTGCTCGAGAAGGTACAGGCGCTCAATGCCGCCACCAACGACATGATCGCCGCCACGTCGCGCATGCTTAAGGAGCAGGGCGTCGCCATCCAAAGGCAGGCCACCGACGCAGCCATCTCGCCCGAAACGCTCAAGGCCGCCTTCCAAGACACACTCTCCGCGCTCGACGACATCACCGAGTACAAGCTCAAGGCACTTCCGCAAATGCATCAAACCATCGAGGAGTTCCGCATCATCGCCGAGGAAGGCGAGGCGCGTCTCCAGCAGATGGAGGACGCTGGCAGCTTCTCGCTCAACCCCGGCCCCGAGCCGCGCTACCTCAACAGGTAAAGGACGACCTTTGGAGGACGGATCCTAAGGGGAGGTCCTCCAAAACGCAATCGTCACATACAAGGGGAAACGCCCCGCGAAACACTGGATTGGTGTTCCGCGGGGCGTTTCCTCTAAAGGAAGCGGTTCTCTCCCTCTGCTTCTGGTAACATGGGAACATACGTGACTTCGTTGGGCATCGAAGTGAGACAAACTCCGTGGGAACCTGTCTCACCCAACATGAGGGGCAGGACTTGTGAATACGTCGCACAGCAGCTCAATCGATAGCGTTACCGGCTTGCAGAGCCTTACGCGCTTCTTCAAGAACGCGCGGACTAGGGCGAAGCATATGCGTAGGCAAGGCGATCGTCCCGTTGCACTAGCCCTCGACTTGGTGGGCATGCGAACCTACAACACGCGTTTTGGCATGAACGAGGGCGACCGATTGCTGCGCAACTTTGCCAGGGTACTCATGGTGCACTTTGGTACCGACTACTGCACTCGCTATGCCGACGACCTGTTTTACGCTTTCGCCGTTGAGGAAGAGGTCACGCAAAAGCTGCCATTCGTATTTGACGATTTCGCCGCACTCGATTTGCCCGGCACCTTGCCCGTACATGCCGGTGCCTACGTTTGCGATCCTGACGACGATATTTGCGACGTAGGCTTTCATCGTGCACGTATTGCGTGTCGACTTGACTCTGCCACACTGCAATCGGGCTTGCGATGGTTTACCGACGAGATGCGCCTTGAGGCGCGGCTGCGCTTACATGTATGCGCCAAGCTCAACCAAGCCATCGCCGAGGAATGGGTGCGTCCGCTGTACCAGCCCATCGTGCGCTCGGCAACCGGCGAGGTGTGTGGGGCAGAGGCTTTAGCACGCTGGTACGACCCAAGGTTCGGAGAGCTCATGCCTGAGCAGTTCGTACCCACACTTCAGGAGGCGGGGCTTTCTCACACGTTGGATCTTTATATGGTGGACTGCGTTCTGCGCGACTTGCTCACCATGGAAAGCGAAGGTCTGGGCCTTACGCCGGTATCCATAAACATTTCGCCCTTCGACTTCATGCACGCAAACATGGTGGAAGAGCTCGTTCGACGCGCGGACACAGCCGGCATTCCGCGCAACCTCATTCGCATTGAAATTGCAGAGTCATTTACCGCATACGACTTCGACACGATTCGGCAGCACATCGCTCAAATTCGCGAGGCTGGCTTCGAGGTTTGGCTGGACGACGTCGGTCGCGGATACACCTCTCTCGACGCCTTATGCAAAATCGATGTGGATGCGGTTAAGCTCGACTTGGCAACCATGCACGGCGGCATGAACCGTAAGGTGTGCCTCCTCGTTGAGGGCGTTATTCGCACGGCCCAGAGTCTTGGGGTCGGCACGCTCGCCGAGGGGATAGAAACTACCGACGAGGTGGAATACCTCGAGCGTATCGGCTGTGATTTTTTGCAGGGTCACTTTTTTGCGAGGCCGTTGCGGCTCGACGTACTCATGGCACATGCGCGGATAAAGGATTCCATGCAGCTCGAACCCTTGGGCGAGCAACGCTATTGGAATGCGGTGAGCACCGTCGACCTAGAAGATCTCGCAGTTATGGACGATACGTTCGACATAAACGGTTACGCTCTTTCGCAGTTTCCCGCAGGCGTCGTAGAGCGTCGCGAAGGCACGTGGCGCCTCTTGCGTACTAATGCACCGTATCGTGAGTTCCTGCAAAACGCTGGGCTTCTTACGCCCATACATGCGCACACGCGCATTAGCTTTATTGAGGGAATGCTCGACAAAACCTATTTTGATTCCATAGGTATTTCGCGCCAGCCCAACGCATGGCAGCGTATCTCGGGTCCCATCGAGTACGGCTCGAGTTTTCAGTACTACGCACGTCACATCGCGAGCGTAGCTCATGCAGACGCCTACCTCGTGGAAGGCATTCCCACCATGCTCGGCACTGCACTTGGCTCCTACGGAGACGTACCCGTCGCTTATGCGGTGTTTCAAGTCGTGCTCAACGATGCAGGTGACGAGGTCGTAGACACCAAATACGTGTACGCCAACGACATGTATTGCGAGTGGCTTGGCCTCGAAAGATCCAGAATCATCGGCCGATCGTTTTTGTCTGCGATCGATAATGCAAGCACGATGTGGTTCCCCTATTGTTACCGCGCCGCAATCCTCAAAGAGCATATTCACGACATGGTATATAGCCCCGAAATCGGGCATTGGTTGAGCTTCAACATTTCCCCCTCGCCTGTTGAGGGACACTGCGTCTACGCATTCTCGTACGCCGATGACGAGCGGCGCGAACGCGAGGAAATAATCGAGCGCTCGGAACGACTCGAGCGCGAGAGCATGCTCGACGGGCTGACGGGCGTGTTGAATCGCCGTGGCATCGACACGCGCATCGAGCACCTTTTGCGTGATGACGCCACCGGGGGACGTGTGGAGCGTTTTGCGCTGATGCTCATGGACATCGACGATTTTAAGACGCTCAACGACGTATACGGGCACGACGTTGGCGATGAGGCGCTACGCGTAATAGCGCGCACACTCGTATCGGTGTTCCCCAACGAGGCAGTTATTGGCCGAAACGGTGGGGATGAGTTTTTGGTGATGCTCGCCGATGCTGACGCCAATCGTACGGTAGAGTTCATTCGAGCGCTGAAGTCGAAAGAGCTTGCGTTTTCGCTCGATGACAAACGCTATATGCTCAGCATGTCAATTGGATACGTAACGTATCCCGACCAAGTGTCTAGCCTGCGGGAGGCATATCGTAAAGCAGATGCGGCACTTTACGCGGTTAAGCTGAATGGCAAGGGTGGATGCGAGCAATACCGACCAGAGATGGAAACGCAGTACCGCTCGCAGCTCGGCTTCACACCACGCGATATTGCCGAGAACATTCCAGGTGCGATTATTGTGCACAAGCCCGGCCCCGATGGCGCTATTCTGTTTGCGAATAACAACCTCGTGAAGATGTTTGAGTGCGATAGCCTTCAGGACTTCTTAACGTTTGTGGACGGCGTGTATGGCGGGATTTTCCATCCCGACGATGTTGAGCATGTGCGCGAGACGCTTTCGCGTCAAACGACCATCGACGATGTGGGTACACACGACTACGTGGACTTCCGCATCGTAACGAAGGCGGGACACGTGCGGCATGTAGCGCAAAACGGCCACTTGGTTGAGGTCGAAGGCATTGGCAAGGTATTTTATGAACTGCTCATCGATCTTGATGAACGCCGTGGATAGTTGCCCAGTACGTCCACAAAAAACTCAGAGGCTAATGTATCTTTAGCCTCTGAGCTGGTTTTTCGTGGTGGGCCGTCAGGGTTTCGAACCCTGGACCTTGAGATTAAAAGTCTCCTGCTCTGCCTACTGAGCTAACGGCCCATCAAGGGCTATTGTAGCAGAAACTTTGGACTTGTGGGGCAAATAGTTAGTAGTTAACGACTTGCTCCTCAAAATAGGACTTCGGATGGTTGCATGCGGGGCATACCTCGGGCGCCTTGGGACCAACATGCAGATGCCCGCAGTTGAGGCACTTCCACACCTTTACGCCCTCACGCTCGAACACTTCACCCTTCTCGACGCGCTCTGCCAGCTTGAGGTAGCGCTCTTCGTGTGCCTTCTCGATAGCGCCCACCAAACGGAACTTAGCTGCGATCTCCTTGAAGCCCTCAGCATCGGCGGTCTCGGCGAATTCAGCATACATCTCGGTCCATTCATAGTTCTCGCCAGCGGCTGCGTCCTTGAGGTTGGTGAGCGTATCGGGCACGGCACCGTCGTGCAAATACTTGAACCACAGTTTGGCATGCTCGCGCTCGTTGCCGGACGTCTCGGCAAAGATGTCGGATATTTGGACGAAGCCGTCCTTCTTGGCGCGGCTCGCGTAATAGGCGTACTTGTTCGTCGCTTGCGACTCGCCTGCAAACGCTGCCTCGAGGTTCTTCTTGGTTTGTGACTGCTCGAAATCAACTGCCATTATTGCCTCTCCTCCTACATCTCCGTTGAACAGGACTTAGACAATAATACCCGGTTTTCCGCGACGGATTCATAAGGATGCGTTCATGTAGCGCAAAACAGACGCAGTGCGGAAAAATTTCCACATTGGCGAAAAAAGTACTTGACGTGAGGTGGGGGGTATGGCATTATATTTCTTGCACGGGGTGTTAGCTCAGTTGGTTAGAGCGCCGGCCTGTCACGTCGGAGGTCGAGGGTTCAAGTCCCTTACATCCCGCCATAGAATACGAAGAACCTCGCTTTGCGAGGTTTTTTTTGTTGTATCGACTTACAGAAGAGGCATCGTGACGTCTCCCACTCAAAGTTGGCCCATTGGTACTCCGCCCTTTCCCGCAATTGGCCTGGAAGAGTTTCAAGCAAAGGTCAATCAGCGCGGAGCGACTCTCTATCGCGACCTCCCCTGGCGCAACACGCGCGATCCCTACGCCATATGGGTAAGCGAAGTGATGTTGCAGCAAACGCAGGTTTCGCGCGTCAATGGCCGCTGGCAGCATTGGCTCGAACGTTTTCCTACGGTCGAGGCGCTCGCTTACGCAGAGCAGGCCGATGTGCTCGACGAATGGCAGGGCATGGGATACAACCGTCGCGCTTTGGCTCTTATCCGTGCGTCACAAAGCATTGCGGAGGCAGGAGCGTTTCCGCAGGACGAGACCGCCTTACGCGCGCTGCCGGGAATCGGTCCCGCGACGGCGGCGGGCATTCGCGCTTTTGCGTTCAACCTTCCGGGCGTGTATCTCGAGACGAATGTTCGCACCGTCTTCCTGCACGAACTGTTTCCCCAAGAGGTTGGCGTTGCCGACCGTACGCTCATACCATTAGTCGACGCAGCATGTCCCACGGATGATGCACGTACATGGTATTATGCGCTGCTCGACTACGGTGCCTGGCTCAAACGGACAGTTCCCAACCCATCACGTCGTTCACGCGCGCATGTGCGTCAGAGCAAATTCGAGGGATCTCATCGACAGAAACGTGCCACGGTCGTGCGTCTGCTCCTTGCTGCACGAAGAGAAGGCGTCGACGAATCGAGTGTCGCTCAATCGCTCCAAATACCTGTCGATGACGCTCGCTCTCTCCTTGACGAGCTCACCCACGAGGGCTTTTGCACGCAGCGGGACGCCCGTTGGTTCGCGTGACCTAGTCCACTTACCTAGCCCACCCCTGAATGAATTAATTGGGAAGTGCCCCGAAGGAGCAGCCATCCTCCGGGGCACGGTGCATTCCACCCTAAAGTATGCCGTATCTACTCCAAGCGATGCGACACAGCATCGCAAATAAGGGCACCCGTCACCGTTTTGCAGTCCTCGATGCGGCCGTCGAGCACGGCATCAATCAGCTCGGGCAGCGGCACAAGATCCACGTTGATGAATTCGTCCGCGTCAGGGTCGGACTCCACAAAATGCAGGCCAGTTGCCATATATATGTGTATAAGCTCGTCGGTAAAGCCAACGCTCGTAGCGATGGTCGTAAGGAACGCCATTTGCTCGGCCTCCATACCCGTCTCTTCGCGAAGCTCGCGGTGTGCGCACACGAGCGGGTCTTCGCCGGGATCGAGCTTACCGGCAGGAATCTCTACCGTGACGCGCGCCAGCGACGTACGATATTGACGCACCAGGCAAATGCGGCCATCGTCGGTAAGCGCTACGATGGCCACCGCACCGGGATGACGCACCACATCGCGCAACGCCTCACGACCGTCGGGCAACTCCACGCGCAACCGATTGACGTTAAAAATGCGACCGCTAAACACCACATCCTCGGTTAGCGGCCTCTCTTCGAGTGACGTATCGCGCGGGTCGTCATCCCCGAGTACGAGGTCGCGCCGCATGGGCTCGCCCGAAGTATGCGCCGTATCGCTGCGGTCGCCGTCGTATGTAAACGCCTCCACTGCCTCGGCCATACTGTCGGACGCGGCAGTGATGTCCTCGAACGTTGGAACCTTACTGGTATCCATTACTCGTCTCCTTTCGAGCGGCCGTTTCGCGGACTGATTTGCCCATCGAAACGGATGTGCGCCACATACAAATTGGGGCACGCAAGGATAATAACCCTTGCGTGCCCATTAAAAAGCTATCTCTATGCTTTTACTATAGTCCTCCAAGTATTACTGCTTAATCGCGCGTGCACCGATGTCGGTACGGAACTGTTTTCCCTCGAAGTCAATGAGGTCGCATGCGGCGTAGGCGCGCTCGCGAGCTTCGGCAAAGGTGGGTGCAACGGCAGTGACGTCGAGCACACGACCGCCCGCAGTTAGTACGTCGCCGCCATCAAGCTTCGTGCCAGCGTGATACACCGTAATCCCCGGCTGAGCGGCAGCCTCCTCGAGGCCCGTTATTACCTTGCCTGATTCGTACGACCCTGGATACCCCGCACTCGCGAGCACGACGGATACCGCCCAGTCGTCATCCCAGCGCACGTCAGCGTCGGCTAGCGTGCCATTATCGCATGCAATGAACACATCGACGAGGTCGGCGTGCATGCGCGGCAGCACAACCTGCGTTTCGGGATCGCCAAAGCGCGCATTGAACTCAAGCACCTTGGGACCCTCCGCCGTAAGCATGAAGCCGCCATATAAGCAACCCGAATACACGATGCCATCGGCCTTGAGCTGCGCCACAACGCGATTCATGACGTCAACCATGGCCGCGAGGTCGTCCGCGCTCACCAGGTGCTCTGGCACCGGAGAGTACACACCCATGCCACCCGTATTGGGCCCCTTGTCGCCGTCGTAGGCACGCTTATGGTCCTGGCTCGTGGCGAGTGGCACCACCGTAGTGCCATCGGTAAGCGCGAGCAGGCTGCATTCGGGGCCATCGAGCATCTCCTCGATTACCACGGTTTTTCCCGCATCTCCAAATGCGCCACCAAAGCACTGGGCAACGCCCGCAAGAGCCTCCTCCGTGGTTTGCGCCACAATAACGCCCTTACCAGCCGCAAGGCCGTCAGCCTTCACCACGCACGGACCGGCAAGCTCACGCACGTACTCCTCTGCCGCATCCTGCTCGGTAAAGCTACGATACGCCGCCGTCGGAACGCCCGCGCGCGCCATGACCTTCTTTGCGAACTCCTTGGAGCCCTCCATTTGTGCCGCGTCAGCATTTGGTCCGAAACACGCGATGCCCTTTGCGCGCACGACGTCGGCCACGCCCTCAACGAGCGGCGCCTCGGGTCCAACCACGACGAGACCAATGCCGTTTTCGGCCGCCCACGCAGCTACCTCGTCGGGATTGTCTTGGTTAACGGGTGCCGCCTCGGCCAGCTGCAGCATGCCGCCGTTTCCTGGTGCCACAAAGAGCTTACCTGCACGCGGCGACTCGGCCAACTTTGCCAACAGCGCATGCTCACGACCTCCTGCACCTAGCAACAATATGTTTATTGTCTCCATACTATACCTCCTGTATCTGCTCGGCTGCGGGCACGTCGGCCACAACCTCAGGTACGACTACTTCGGGTGCGGGCTCGACAACGATGGGCTCAGCGACCACGGGCTCAACAACGGGTTCTGCTACAGGCTCGGTAGGCTGCGCATCGACCACAGGCTCTGCAGGCACAATCTCTTCGGGTGTAGTCTCTTCCGGCGCGGCGTTCGCGTCGTTTTCCTTCGAGTCGGCATCGGCTGTTGTGTTCTCCGCCTCACTCGACGGCACCACCGCAGATTCCTTCTCGGCCTCGGTGGTTGCGCCGCCTTTCTCCGCCGTCGTGTTTTCGGCGGAAGAATCCTTCTTTGTGGCCTCTGTGCCCTCGTCCTTGGTCTCTGCCTTGGCTGCATCTTTGGCCACTGCCTTTTCCGTGCTCTTGGCCGTATCCGTGGCCACATTCGCAGCAGCATCGCTCTTTGCACTCTTGGCCGTATTCACGGTCGTGTTCTTTGTTGTGCTCTTGTCTGCGCTCTCGTCCGCGCTCTTGTCTGCGCTCTTCGCAGCACGCGCCACAGGTGCCGAAGTTGTTTTACTAGGTTGCGGCGTGCCACTCTTCGATTTGCCTCCACCCTTAAGCGCCTGTTCCGAAGGCACGGACGACTCTACGTACGTATTCGAACCCATAGTTTTGTAAAGCTCGCATTCGGTTGTTTTCGTGGGGTCGAGCGGAGAGCGATAGTCTTTGTAGAAATCATCCAAAATCGAACCGTTAGCACCATACTTGGAATTCTGCGTGATCTGATTCATGCGGTTGAGGAACACGAACACGAACTCGCTGGACGGATTAACGTCGTAGTACTTCGACCCATCTCTGCGCTTGTATTGGAAGCCCGCAATGAAGCGGTCCTCGAACTTGTCGGTGTTGGGGAAGTACTTCTCACCATCCGAAGGATCAACCGGCGATATGTCGCTAATCACCTGGTCAAGCGTCTCGCCCTTGTGCATGCGCTCAAGAATGGAATTGAGACCCAAACGGATTTTGGTGCTATCTATGCGAGTAACAGTCGTCGGATTCGACATCACATACGAGCTGCCAATGTTGGGATCCTTGCGCGCTGCCAACTCGCCCAAATACAGAACGGCAAGGTATCCCGTTGAATAGCGGGCAACCGTATTCACATCGGCGTCGTTATTGTAGCTGTAACCAAGGTTGAACTTCTTGTTTGAATTTAAGTAGTTGTAGAGAATCGCCTTCTGGCTGCCTTGGTCAAAGTGATTGCCACCATCGTTTACCTCTGCCACTAGGGCCGCGAACACATCCTTGCGGAACTGCAAGTTATTCTCGACGGCAGACGCGGTACCCTCAATAAACCACGTTGGATAGCGACAAAGATTGTATTCGTCTCTTCGTTCCTTCGTTCTGCCATCGATATCTGCAGCTACCAATTTCGTGGAGGTAGTACCCGTCATACCGGTGCGGTTGTAGTCGTCCATAAGGCCATGGAACATCTCGTGGACAATCGTGTTTTGGAATATGTCGAAGCCATATCCACTGCGCTGGAGCACGAGCTTTCCAGACTCATCCTTTCCGGAAATGCTCGAAGCGTCGACGCCGAGCACGTATCCATACTTAACGGTTTCGTCATCCTTTTTCATCCAATTCCATGCCACGTACGCAAGCCCATTGCGTGGCAGGTCGGTATGTGCCGGATCGCCGTCGTTGTCACCCTCCAAATAGTACACATAAAAGCCCATTTGCTTGCCAAGTTCGCCATTTTGGGCCGCAGTTTGAAACGCGGGGAACTTGCTAACAAGCAGGTTAACGGCTTGTGGCTGGAGCTTGTTGATTACAAGGTCGATCAACCAGTCAAGGTCGTCCTCACCCAAGGCATTGCGCGCCGTCTTGGCACAATAAATGTCGATAAGAGAATAGTTCTCGCCATCGCCATACCCAATAATCTCGTCTTCGTCCGCCGCTTGAACCTCTTCGGCAGCCGGCTCCGACGCCATCTCGGCCCCTGCCCCGGTCTCGGCCTCGGCCGACTCGACTTGGCGAGCCTGCTCGAAGTAACCGCGCACCGATTCCGGAACGAGGTAGGTAACGCCTGTGGCCGCATCGAGAATGGCAATGATGTTCTGGCCGCCCCAGATCTTTTGCAGGTCCTTCGAGAAGCGTAGCGTGTAGCCGCCTCGGGCATCGGGGGCCGTGCGATACTCCTGCGGCATGAAGTATGCAATGACGGGCAACTCGCCGCCGTTCGCGGTAGTCGCAAGCTCAAGGTCGGGCGCAATCCACAGGACTGGCACATCCCACTTCTCGCCCTCCTTCGTGGTAATCGTGGCGGTATCGTCGAGCGCCTGGCCAGCCTTCGGCGCGTCAACGTCGCCGACCTGCAAGTCGCTCACCTCTTTGCTGGCCTCGGATGCAGTGGATTGAGCGTCCAGGTGCACCGAATCCTCGGCAGCAATAGCGGCGGAAGGCAGAGCACCGCCCACCGCCATCGAGAGACTCACAATAACCGCAAGGCTTCTTTTAATACCGTTGCGAACAATACGCATATGTGAACTCCCTTCCTTGTGTGACATCTAGGGGACAGTCCCCGGGTGTCTAGCATTTATTTGGGGACTGCCCCCCTTTGTTTACAGGTAATACCACGTACTACACGGTCGCATCCCATGGAACAATCGTGAAAGACCTTCTTTGCGTGTGCGCCACCCGCAAAGAAGGTCGTCTCCGTGTAAGCAGCTCCCAGTCGCCGCAGACGTACCAGTGCGATTAAGCTGCTCACCCGTTACCCTCGCAACTGCTTAGTGCCAGTAGCGATCGATGGTTTGCTCGCGATCGGGCCCGACGGTGATTATGCTCACGCGCACGCCGGCAAGCTGCTCGAGGAAGTCGATGTAGTCCTTCGCCTCGCGGGGCAGTTGGTAGAAGTTGCGAACGTCGCTGATGTCGCACTTCCAGCCAGGCAGCGTTTCGTACACAGGCTTGGCATGATAAAACACGCTTTGATGTTCGGGCACAGTTGTGTATCGTTTGCCGTCGCACTCATAGGCAACGCACACCTTGATTTCGTCAAGGCACCCGAGCACGTCGAGCTTGGTAATCGCAAGGTCGGTAAGGCCATTCACACGCGCCGCGTAGTTAACGACCACGCCATCGTACCAGCCACAGCGACGCTTGCGCCCGGTGGTAACGCCGTATTCGTGGCCTACCTCGCCGAGCTTATCGCCAATTTCGTCGAAGAGTTCCGTGGGGAACGGACCCGAACCAACGCGCGTGAGGTATGCCTTTGCGATGCCGAGCACGCGCTTGATGTGGACGGGACCTACGCCCGAGCCGGTTACCGCACCGCCTGCAGTACAGTTGGAGCTCGTGACGAACGGATACGTGCCGTGGTCGATGTCGAGCATCGTTGCCTGTGCGCCCTCGAAGAGGATGTTCTTGCGAGCGTCGATGGCGTCGTTGAGCAAAAGCGAGCTCTCGCAAATGTACGGCCGGATGCGCGCGGCCATGGGAAGGTACGTCTCGCAGATTTGCTCTACGGTGTAGGTGGGCAGCTCGTATACCTTCTCGAGGATGGGGTTGGTGTAGGCAAGCGCTGCCTCGAGCTTTTGTCTAAAAATCTTCTCGTCGAGCATGTCTTGGATGCGCAGTCCGGTGCGGTTCATTTTGTCCATATAAGTGGGACCGACGCCACGCTTGGTCGTACCGATGAGGTTTTTGCCGAGGCGCTTTTCGTGTGCGCCGTCGAGGTCCTTGTGATACGGCATCACGATGTGCGCGTTGCCGGAAATCTTGAGCGCATCGCAGCTTATGCCCTGCTCTTCGAGGGTATCGATTTCGCCCAAGAGGATTTCGGGGTCCACGATGCAGCCGTTGCCGATGACGGGAATGGTTCCCTCGTACATTACGCCACTCGGCACTTGGTGCAACGCAAGGCGCTTATCTCCGGCAATAACGGTGTGACCAGCGTTCGCACCGCCGGCCGTGCGGCACACCACGTCGAAGTCTGCGGAGACGAGGTCGGTTACCTTGCCCTTTCCCTCGTCGCCCCATTGGGTTCCCACTAGCACGGTTGCTGGCATGACTCTTCCTTTCCAAGGTTACAGACAAAACCGAGTATAGCGGAAATGCACGCACTCCCTAGAGTTTTCGCATGGAAGTGCCTTCGTTAAACGTCGTGAAAGCGGTCTATTTCGTAGAACTTAATCGTTTCGCCATCGAAGCGCATGTCGACGGCGGCGAGCGGGCCGGAACGGTTTTTGGCAATGATGAACTGCGTAATGCCCTCGTCGGGACGATCTTGTCGCTCGGCCTCTTCGGGAGTCATAGAACGGTCTAGGAGGATTACGATGTCGGCGTCCTGCTCGATGGCGCCCGATTCGCGCAGGTCGCTGAGCTGTGGACGCTTACCCGTGCGGCCTTCCACCTCGCGGTTGAGCTGGCTGAGCGCGACCACGGGCACATCGAGGTCCTTTGCCATGATTTTTATGCCGCGGCTCATCTCACCCACGATGGTGGAACGGTTGTCGTTACGATTCGCCCCTGGCGGCGTAGACAAAAGCTGCAGGTAGTCAATAATAACGACGCCGTTTTCGCGTCCATGCAGCATACGCCGGGCCTTCGCGCGGATTTCCGTTACGGTAGTGCCAGGCGTATCGTCTACGAGGATATCGAGCTGGCGCAAATCCTCAGTGGCCTCGAGGATTTGCGGCCACTGATTGTCTTGGATGTTGGCCGAGCGGATGTCGGTGAGTTTTATCATCGAACGAGACGAGAGGAGGCGTTGGGCAATTTCCACCTTACTCATCTCGAGCGAGAAGAGAGCCACGGTTGCGCCCGCCTCGGCTGCGTTAACAGCCAAGTTCAAACAGAACGACGTTTTACCAACACCCGGACGCGCTCCCACGACCACCATTTGACCGCCGCGCAGGCCCAGCAGTCGTGAGTCGAGGCCCGGATAGCCCGTCTCGACGCCAAGCGTATCGCTCTGGTTTTCGGCCTGCTCGCCAAGATCGTTGTAGAGCTGTTCCATTATCTCCTCGAGCGTGGAATAGCTCGACTTTACGCTGCGGTCCGTCACCGAGAGAAGCATGCGCTCGGCTTGGTCCACGACCTCTTTGGTATCTTCAGGCGCGTCGAAGGCCAGTGCCGAAATCTGCGCCGATGCAGCAATCATCTGGCGCAGCGTGGTATCGCGTCGCAGGATTTGTGCGTGATGCGGCCAGCTCGCCAGCGCGAACGGATCCTCAGCGAGATCGAGTAGGTACGACGTTCCGCCGACTCGCTCCAACTCGCCCTCGCTTTTAAGAATATCGGCAAGTGAGATGGGATCCACGGGCCGATTGCTGTCGAACAGCTGACGCATCGCGTTAAAAATCGTACGATTCGCCGGCTGATAGAAGTCGTTTTGGTCAACCTCGAGCAGGCACTCTTGGAATGCCTCGGGGGAACGAAGCATGGCCGAAAGAACCGACTGCTCGGCCTTTTGGTCCTGCGGCATCGCGCCCTGATGCGCAAGCGTCGCACGCGTCGGGTTTATCTCGTATGGCTGGTCGGGCATGCTCGCTCCTTCCGTCTAGACGTGGTGCTGTTTTGCCCGAATGGCGTTACGACTTCGGAGGGCGAACCTCCGACGAGGCAAGTTTGCCTCACACATTAACGTTTCGCACCCCGAGAAACGTTTTAGCCAACGAACAAAGATTGCCAACAAAAGTCTTCATCTAAGACAATCGTCCTATAAGAATAGCACCCCGCCCGCTCGGGACGGAGTGCTATTCGTGTATGACTTGCCGCGTACAACTAACTACTCGGCAGCCTCTTCGGCTTCCTCCGCAGCGGCTTCGGCTGCTGCTGCGGCTTCGGCGGCCTCGGCCTCAGCCTGAGCAGCGAGCTCCTCCTCGGTAACACCGACGAGCACAACAACCGTAGCGTTGATCTCGCGATACAGGTTGATTTCGACCTCATGACGACCTGCCATCTTGATGGTTTGGCTACGTGCGATGCGCTTGCGGTCGACCTCGACGTCGAGCTGCTTCTTGATGGCATCGGCGATGTTAGCACTGGTGACGGAGCCAAAGAGCTGGCCCTCTTCGCCAACGCGCGCGTCGACGGCAATTGCCTTGCTCTCGAGCGTGGCCTTGAGCGCTGCGGCATCGGCCAAACGCTTTTCCTCGCGCTTGGCGATGTTGTGGCGGCGCTCCTCAAGCTGCTTGAGGTTGCCCTTGGTGGCGGGAATGGCGATGCGCTGCGGATACAGGTAGTTCTCGGCGAAACCCTGAGCCACGTCTACGACGTCGCCTTCGCCACCCTTGCCCCTCAGCTCTCCCAGAAGGATTACTTTCATTGTATGCTCCTTTCGGGATTATCCGCGACCGCGACCACCGCGGCTAGAGACCACGGGGACAACGTAGGGGATAAGAGCCATCTCGCGAGCGCGCTTGATGGCATTCGCGATGTCGTGCTGATGCTGCGTGCAAGTGCCCGTCACGCGGCGCGGCTTGATTTTGCCGCGATCGGTAGTGTACTTGCGAAGGAGTTGGGTGTCCTTATAGTCGATGAACTCGACACCCTCCTTGCAAAACTGGCAGTACTTGCGACGCGGCTGGCGCTGATAATCTTGCTTTTGCTGAGCCATGTCGTTGCCTTTCTTGTGGGCGCGGGGCGCCCGGAATCTAACGGGTAAAACGAAAAACGGTTAAAACGGAATCTCGTTGTCGTAGACGTCCGTTTCGGGAGGCGTCGTAACAACGTTTTCGGAGGACGTAGGAGCGGGACTTGCAGGCGCGGACTCCTCCGCCGGGGCGGAACTCACGCTTGGCATGTCTTGTGCGGAACTCGCGGGCGGCGTTGCCGGCACGGGCTGCGCATAGCCCTGATTTTGGGGCGGCACAGACATCGATGGCTGTGGAGCGTTGAACGACGGCGCAGGGTTTTGTCCGTAATTCTGCTGGCCGTAGTTGCCCTGCGGCTGACCGTAGTTTCCCTGTTGACCGTAATTGCCCTGCTGGCCATAATTGCCCTGCGGGCTGTAGTTGCCCTGCTGGCCATAATTGCCTTGGGACTGGCCGTAGTTTCCCTGCTGGGGCACATAGCCACCTTGGCTTTGCTGCTGACGGGGCGAAATGAAGTCGATGTCGTCAACAACCACCTCGAGTTTGCTGCGGCGCTGCCCGTCGCGCTCCCAGGAGTTGTATCGGAGCTTCCCCTCAACAACGACGCGGGTGCCCTTGCGCAGCGTGCGCGACAGATAGTCGGCACGATTGCCAAACAGCACGCAGTCCACAAAGTTGGCGTAATCCTCCCACTCCTGCGTTTGCGGGTTGCGGCGACGGTCGTTTACGGCCATGCCAAAGGTAAGAATGTTCATGCCACTTTGCGTGGAACGAATCTCGGGGTCGCGTGTAAGATTTCCCGAAATAACAACCTTGTTGATGCTCACGATATCTCCTGCCTCTTTGCGGGGTGTATCCCCAGTTCTTGCTACTCCTCTTCCTGGCGCCTCACGACCATGTGACGCTTCACCGCATCGTTGATGCGAAGGACACGGTCGAGCTCTGCGATCTGAGTGGGATTAGCGTGGAAGTTGATGAGAATGTACTCACCTTCCTCGAGGCCGTCGATTTCGTAGGCGAGCTTGCGCTTGCCCCAGCTATCGACGCTATCGACCGTGCCGCCCTCGGACGTGATTGCGACGTCGATACGAGCGCTAACGCCTGCGCGAATCTCGTCGTTGGCCGCGGGGTCGATAATGTACAGCAGTTCATAAGCCTTCATGTGGTTCACCTCCTCTGGTCTCGTGGCCCCGGGTCGTGAAGGATGCGCCCAGGGCAGGAAAGTTCCGCAGGACATAGTAACATATGCAAGGCGATGTTCGCGTTCTCTGCAAATATTACACGCCTATTACTTGCGCGTCGGCAGAGCGTGTGCCGAGGTACGAGCTTTGTGGTAGCACTAACAGCTCGTGTGCCAAGGTACGAGCTTTGTGGCCGCACCGACAGCTCGTGTGCCAAGGCACTAGCTGCGAGGCTACACAGAAAGCTAGACCAGCCACCACAACGGACGATTCTCTCATCGGTTGTTCTGGGTTCACCCAAACGCTCGTCTTCAACGCGCTTTTGTCTCCTTTCCTTGTGTGGGCCCATCCCTGTTGCATGCGCCTCCTCGCGAATCAGTTCACTCTTCACGCATGGCCTAGTTTACGAATCCAATTGAGCAGGAATTTCCCCGCCAGCATACAGCTATTGAGCCGATTTTTGTATTTTCCCAGATAAACGTGGGTGTTTTAAAATGGCCACTTTCGATTGGGAATTTTCGGGGCTTGACAATTCGCTTGGGCTTTGGCTTTGTTCGGGCTGCGGGTTCGTCGGGGCTGCGGGTTCTCGCGGGACTTGCGTTTCGTCTGGGCTTCATGTTCGCACGGTACCTGCGTTTCGGCCGGGCTTCGGGCTCGTCGGGCTGCGGGCTCGCACGGTACCTGCGTTTCGGCCGGGCTTCGGGCTCGTCGGGCTGCGGGCTCGCACGGTACCTGCGTTTCGACGCATTGGAACTCCCCGATTATCTTCAGTTAATTTTGGTGTGTACAATTTCATGGTTGAAAACCGGCCCCAATGTACAATTCGGAGACAAAATCGTACATTGGGCCGGTTTTTCGTCTAGGAAATCGTACACATTGAGCATTTGATATCGTTTCACTCCGCTCATCGCTACTACGGCCTTGTTTTTTATGTGATATTATCTTGTTGCTGCAATATCAATTACTTATGGGTTCTTCATTTCTTTCGGTGCCGTCACCCCCATCGGGACCGTAACGTCCATCGGGCCGCCACGTCCATCGGTGCCGTCACCCCCATCGGGACCGTAACGTCCATCGGGCCGTCACGTCCATCGGGACCGTTACCTCCATCGGGAGCATCACCCCCTTCGGGACACACTCACTTTATGTCAATTAAGGCCGTGGCTCGGCATGTCACCTCCATCGGGCCCGTCATTTCCTTCGGAGCGCACTCGCCCCGTTGCTCGCAATTGCACCAGAGGTATCACGCACCAAACTGCACAACACTTCAAGAGACCTCGCTTCGAGGGTACATCCTGCAAACGGTTACACTCCAAGAAACCATGCTTTAATCAGCTTCGCTTCAAAAGGCAGCGGTTTAATCGGCAACGGTTCCCGCCCCAAAAAAATTGTAATGCTCCGGTAGTGGCCCGGAGGGCAAAGCTCAAACAACTATCTCGGGCTGCGGAACTTCGCGCAGCTACTCTTCCGGGTCACTTTCCGGTTTGACGCTTCTTTTTGGGGGCAGGCAACGCTTCAATGGGTGGCGCTTCAATGGGCAGCGGTTAAATGGGTGGCGCTTCAATGGGCAGCGGTTAAATGGGTGGCGCTTCTTTTGGGGGCAGGCAACGCTTCAATGGGTGGCGGTTCAATGGGCAAGTTTTGAACATTGTGTCGCCAAGTTGACTTCAAATGCTTCTGGTACGAATCCGCACGATTCGGAAGGGCCATGAATATCAAGTTTTTAATATCTGACGGGAGACCGCAATTGCATCGCCTTTTTTCCACTTACCGCCAAATTTCTACCGCTCGCCACGGAATAATCTCGCATGTTTGTTCCCGCAAGGTTTTGTCTCATGGAATTACAGGGGTTTTGGACGGTTAGCCTACCTGCGAAAACGAAGGTTTTCGGGAGAAACCTGCTCAATATCCGCTCAATTGCTGTTACCTTGCCCGAGGTTTTGATCAAACCAAGCAATCTAAAAACATACCCTGTTGGCCTAGTCGATTTACACGTCGGCATAATTGCCAGCAAACACGTCGGTCGCTTTTGACGTACGGATCGAGGGCTTTCATGAACATTTTTCTAGACGACATCACTTCTCTTGCACTGATACGCGCCGTCGCACGCGACAGTAATGGCCTAGCTTTTGTCCAGTCGTCTGTTACTACGCCCCAACCCCTCGGCTTGCGAACTGCTAAACTTGACCGGCTTGGCATGCCGGAACTCCTGGGGTACTTACGCATTCCCGAACTCCAGCCACTGGGCATCGTGATCCCCGCTCCTAAAAACCGTATAAGAGCCAAGGACTTTAGGTGTACAGTATGCAGCAGCCCAAGAGGATCGGCTCCCTTTTTGCAGCTGGTGGCGACCGACGCACAATCGAGCGGTTTGGTACCCAGCACAACACAGGTGAACGTGATGAGTCCAGCAAACATCGTTTTACAAACTGCCGGACGACTGCGTGCGAACGAACGTAGTGGGAAAATCACACACAATCAAGCCGTTCTAGCACTCTTCAAACTATGTCTAGAGCTTTGTGGAACGTACTCTCACCATCCGTTTGAACCATTAAATGGTGCCGCAACGTATCATGTGGAGCCAAGGCTCGACGCAAAGACCTTGCGCACAATGCTAGAAACCCCCGGACGCGAGCGTGGGTTAACGCTTGCGCGAGAGGCTGCTCAGCTTGCTTACAACAATTCCGGATCTCCGCAAGAGACGTTTCTTGGGCCCGCGCTGTTTTTCCCCACGCATTTGGGAGGCATGCACCTGTGCGATTTTGAAGCCAACGTCTCCTTGAACCTCTCCAAGCGGGAACGCGCATCCATCGGTTACAGGCATATAACGCCCGACTTTACGCTTGCGCAGTATCGGACTGTTGTGGAGTATCTCGGCAAGGTACATTTTGAAGGCGATAATCCCAAGATTGATCATCAGCGATCCCTGGATTACCAAACCCTAGGCTTTCGGGAATTTAACTTTTGGTATGACGATGTACGCACGCGCGCACGGTTCATGCAGAGTGCAGCGCGCGTGGTTGCGGCCATAGCGGCATACGAAGGGCCAAAGGCACAGCAACGTTATTTGAAGCTTGCCAAGAATAAGGATTTCATCAAACGTCAACGTATGCTGTTTGAAGTGTTTTGTCCGTGGTTACAGTGAGTTCAGTTAATTTTGGTGTGTACGATTTCGCGGTTGGAAAACCGGCTCAATGTACAATTCGCAGACAAAATCGTACATTGGGCCGGTTTTCCATACCGAATATTGTACACATTGAGAGTTTGATGAAGTGCGTCAGTGCGCGCGAGGGGGCGGGGGCGGGGGAGACAATTGCGGTAGTATCCTGTCGAGGATACTACCGCAACCGCTTTCGTCGTGCCTTTTGCATCCCAGCGCGCACCACCTGGCCGACACACAACATCCAATAGCGAAACATCCAGCGCGTGAAACATCCAGCTCGCAACACCCGGGTGTGTTTATGCCACATTTCCCGGCTTCATGCCGTAGTTACTTCTCATCGCGATGGATCACACTGTTGAGCTGCTCATAAAGCGCGTCGACATCAGGTGTGGTCGCACCGTGGTCGCTGGTATCGGAATCGATAGCTTTGGAGGAAACGTCATCCGGTTCGGGAACATAGGTCGTATCGGGATCGGGGTCGAACTCAACATCATCATATACTGGCCCCACGGACGCAGCGAGCTGCTTTGCGGTATTGATCAGCGCTTCGTTTCCGAATTGCATATCGTTGCCGTTCTGCCTATGCTGCCCACGGATATCGAAAGAGTCTTGGCGCACGGGAGTCGACTCCATAGCCGAACCACTATCGCCGATGTGCGCATCATACGGGTTGGTGATCGTACCCGCTGGAGTTGCGGGGTTCGCAGCGACAGCGGACGCAGCAGATGCTGATGTCGCTACCGACTCAGACTTCGAACCTGCCCCGAATCCGCCAGCAACAGGGTTCGTCGACGCCACGGGCGTCGCGGCTGTGGGAGCGGTAGGGTTCGCGGGCGTCACGGGATTCGCGAGATTCCGGGGGTTCGCGGGGTTCGCGGGCGTCACGGGATTCGCGAGATTCCCAGGGTTCCCGGGGTTCGCGGGCGTCACGGGGTTCGCGGGCGTCGTCACCGCCTGCGCACCGGACGTCGAAACGTCGTCCCGCGCATCCGTCGCCGACCCTGCCGCACGCGTGTAATTATCTGCTGATGACGTATGTACGCCAGGCCCGGGCAGAGGATCGCTACTCTTACCCCATGACGCAACATCGAACTCTCGCATCCATAGCGCCGTGCACGTGAAGGAAAGCATGTTGTAAAGATTGCCCGCGATGCAGAGCACGAACCCGCACAGGATGCACGTCACCACAATCCCGCCGATCGACTGCGAAACGGCCGTTATCACGGCATACTCGCTTGCGTCGTTTACGGCAGCCAGTATGAGCGGAAGGAACGAGACCATCGCCAACATAGCGAGTACAAACATTACCATCGAGAAGACAAACCCCATCACAAAGTTAATGAGTACAAGCCTGCAGAAGCCCGACGTTTCGCGCTTAACCATTTGGAACACACGATCAACGCGATATCCGGCACCAATGCTCTCGTAAATTGAGCAGCGAATCATGCAGATTGTGCCGAAAACGCCATAAAACAAGCTAAAGGCGGTTTGTACGAGTCCGATTAACGCGACAAACACCGTTGCAATGGCGTCGGGGAACACGTTCGCGATGCCATTGAGAACACCGAACGCAAGTGCAACGCACAGCCCCATGCCGAGGGCAACGACGAAAGCACGGAAACCGCTAGCAATGCATTGACCGACTTGCACGTTCTTTTGCTTCGGCGAGGCGTCCACGCCCCACGCGGTAAGTCGCGCCCACTCGAGCGCATATCCCTGATTGCCCAAAAAACCAACAATCGGCACACAGTCTGCGGCCGCCATCACAAGCAGCGGCTTAAACCAACCTTTGTCGCGCGTCAAAAGACCCCATGCCTGCTTGAAGTAGCCCGTTTGACTCATATCTGCCTCCTTGTCGAGCCGATTGGCCGCTATGTATATGTATTATTCGCCGTCGGCCTTCCACCAGCTCATATTCACAAAACTCGCGTCCCCGAACGTGTAATACAATAAAAGCCCCTGCTGGGGCTTTCGAAACTCAACATGGCGGAGGAGGAGGGATTCGAACCCTCGTGACCCGAAAGGGCCAAACGGTTTTCGAGACCGCCGCATTCAACCACTCTGCCACCCCTCCGTAGGGTGTACGCGACGTCCCGTAAGGGACGCCGCGGAATACTCTGGCGGAGAGTCGGGGATTCGAACCCCGGATGCGCTTTAGGCGCATACACGATTTCCAATCGTGCTCCTTCGGCCAGCTCGGACAACTCTCCGTAACGCATAGGTAACTATAGCACAGCCCGCACTCTCTACGCAAGGGGTTTATTGCGGTTTTCTCACCGGGAGATACGCCTTCGAGTGTGCTACTTCTTTACTAGCCCGTGGCGCACGGCCCACTTCCGACGCTCGGTTTCGGTGAGAAGACGCTTGCGCATGCGAATGTGCTTGGGTGTGATTTCCACCAGTTCATCATCCATAATGTACTCAAGTGCCTCTTCGAGGGTAAAGGTACGCGGCGGCGTCAGTTGCACGGCAATATCGGCCGTGGACGAACGCTGGTTGCCAAGCTGCTTGGTGCGCGCAATGTTCACCACCATGTCGTCGGGTCGCGGACGCTCGCCCACGAGCATACCCTCGTAGCATTCGTCGCCCGGACCCACGAAAAGAGAACCGCGTTCCTGCAGCGTACCAAGCGCATACGCAACGGCCTTCTCGGTGCTCATACTTATCATAGCACCGTTCTTACGACCGCCAAGCTCCACCGTTACCGGTGCGTATTCACTAAACGTGTGATAAAACACGCCCTCGCCGTGCGTTACATTAAGAACGCGCGTTTTAAGGCCCATAATGCCGCGCGTGGGAATGTTGAACTCGAGCTGCGTTTGCGTATCGCCAGCTTCCATTCCCACCATGGTGCCGCCCGCATTACCAAATGTCTCGATAACCTTGCCAGAATACTCGTTGGGACACTCCACAACAGCTTGCTCATACGGTTCGAGGCGCACACCGCCGGGTCCCTTTTGATACAACACGCGCGGACGTCCAACCTGGAACTCGTAGCCTTCGCGTCGCATTTCCTCCATCAAAACACTGAGATGCAAGATGCCTCGTCCCGCCACCTCAATACCGGTTTTGTCTTCGAGCTCCTCGATGCGCATGGTTACGTTGTTTTCGCGCTCCTGCATCAAACGCTCTTTGAGCTGACGACCTCCCACAATATCGCCATCGCGCCCAACGAGCGGACTCGTACTCGCCTCGAACACAACCGCCAGCGTTGGTGGGTCGATTTCGATGGGTTCAAGCTCCACCGGTGAGTTGGGATCGGTATATACGTCACCAATATCGGTTCCGTCCACGCCAACGACGGCGGCAATGTCGCCAGCCTTCACCTCGTCGCACTCGATGCGGCCCAAATAATCGAAGGTGAACAACTGCTTCACCTGCGCAGACTCACGTGTGCCATCGTTCTTTATTACCGTAATACGCTCGCCCGCGTGGATAATACCCGAGAAGACGCGCCCAATGCCAATGCGTCCCACGTAGCTCGAGTGGTCTACCGTAACGCACTGCATGGCCAACGGGCCATCCACGTCCACGTCGGGCGCGGGCAGAGCCTCTATAATCATGTCGAGCAGTGGCAGCATATCGCCTTCGTCTGCACCGTCGGGATCGAGTCGCGCAAAGCCGTTGACTGCCGAGGCATACACCACGTGTTCCATGGCGAATTCAATTTGTTCGTCGGATGCGCCTAGTTCCATCATGAGTTCGATGCTCGACTCCATTGCCTCCTCGGGCGCGGCACCTTCGCGATCGACCTTGTTGATAACCACCATTATTTGGAGACCACATGCAATGGCGTGGCGGAGCACAAAACGCGTTTGCGGCATGGGGCCCTCTGCAGCATCGACGAGCAACAGCGCCCCATCGGCCATTTTGAGCACACGCTCCACCTCGCCACCGAAATCCGCGTGACCCGGCGTGTCGATAACGTTGATTTTAACGCCCTTATAGGTAATAGATATGTTCTTGGCCAGAATTGTTATGCCCCGCTCTCGCTCCTGATCGTTGGAATCAAGCACGCGCTCCTGAACCTGCTGGCCCTCTCGAAACGCGCCGGACGCACGCAGCATTTGATCGACGAGCGTCGTTTTGCCGTGGTCGACATGGGCGATAATTGCAATGTTACGGATGTGTTCCTGGAGCATGGGCACCTCTTGATGTGACGGAACTTTTTGCAAAAAAACGGCCCGAAGGCCGTGAGAATACCTGGAGCGGGTGACGGGACTCGAACCCGCGGATGGTAGCTTGGGAAGCTACTGCCTTACCACTTGGCGACACCCGCTTACGAAGGACATAGTACCACGATTTAGCGCGGATGGTAAGTAATCATGGGAAATTCGCATTGAGCTCGTTTTTCGACTGTGACGGGACTGGGCGGCGTTGATGTGCTGTGCTCAAACACCGCGCTTCGCGCGGAACTGCGCCAGCACATCAACGCCGCCCAGCCAAACGGATCGCTAAGGCGCCTGCGTCCGGGGTTTGTCGGCGCGTGGCTTCGCCACGCCCTTTGTCGGCCTCGCCGGCCTGCTCAAACACCGCGCTTCGCGCGGAACTGCGCCAGCACATCAACGCCGCCCAGCCAAACGGGTCGCTAAGGCGCCTGCGGCCGGGGTTTGCCCCGAGTTGCGCGCCCTTTCATAAAAGCATCCATTTGGGAAGCAACACGTGGCACATATCAGCAGAATCTGTAAACAAGCTGTACTGTTTTGAGACCACGACGACTACATTCGCGTGAACTTGTCAAGAAGGAAAAATTCCCAAACGAAAGTGGCCATTTTGAAACAGCCGTGTTTATCTGGGAAAATACAAAAATCGGCTCAATAGCTGTATGCTAGCGGGGAGTTTGCTGTCTGTTAGCCTCTGTAGGGTAATACGAACCTGTCCACCTTACGTAAGGAGGTTCGTATGGCTCAGCACACTTCATTGGCATTCGTCCGCCCACGTGGCGCATCGAATGAGGGCGGAGCGGGGGAGCAACAGCAACGTCCACCACGACATCGCATGAGAGGAGGCGACCTACCACTTGGTGCGACGCCAGTTGCTCCCGGACACGCCGGTCGTGCACGTTTGGCTAGGTTTGCCATCTTTTCGCTGCTCATCGCCACGGCTATAACCACATCGCAGAGCTTTAACTTCGGTCTTACCACCACAATCGCGCACGCCGATCAAACCCTCCGATTCCAAAACGGAGGCACCGCCGAGCAGCATGACGACGGAACCATAACCGGAACTGTATATGTTTCTGCTGTATGGGCAGGAGTCGCAACGACCTATCGCTTTACCATGCCCGACGGACAAGTCCTTCCCGCGCATTGCATTGACTTCGGCCTTGTGGATCCGGCTGACGACAACTATGCTTTTACAGCATATCCGGTTGGCGATGGAACCTATCACGTGAGTGCGCATACTAACTTTGCTGCGTATTATCAAACCCCAACTATGCCGCGCGTCCCAGCCAACGGCGCCGCAATCCAGCGCACGCAGCTTGACGGCACGTGGCGACCAGACGTCATTCGAACCGGCATGGCGCGTGTCATAAAGACTTCGTCGTTGCCTTCGCTTACCAACGGCTTGTCCACGTATTCGCTCGAAGGCGCCACCTTTAGCGTATGGCTTGACGAGGCGTGCACGCAATCGGCCAACAACGTCGTGCTCACAACGAACGCAGAGGGAAAGACAACGCCTGCCAACCTCGAGGAGGGCACATATTGGATTCGAGAAGACCATGCCCCGGCTGGATTCGCGATTGACCAAACGCCCCGCCCCTTTACCGTAACGGCCGGCGAAACTACGTCCATTGCATACGAGGACGCTCCCCTGTTCCAAACGCCCGAGCTTCTGTTGCAAAAAACCGATTCCGCTTCGAACGCTACGCAGGGATCGTCCTCGCTTGCCGGAGCGGAGTTCGCTGTGAGTTACTACGACGGCTTCTACGACGAGGGCAGTCTGCCTTCTAACCCCACGCGCCGCTGGGTGTTCCGCAGCAACGCCAATGGCGGGGTACCGTTTGCCGCAAGCGCCAAAGTGTCGGGTCCTGATCTCTACCTCGAAGGCAACGGCAGGCCCACCCTTCCTTTGGGCACCATAACGTACCAGGAAACGAAGGCGCCCACCGGTTACTTCCTCGAGGGACAAACAGCTACGTCTCCGGCAGACTTCAAGGCGCCGCTTCACCTGCTCCGCATAGAGGGCGCGACGGTATATGTAACACCAGTGGTCCCGAATACCGCCCGTCGCGCCGGCATTGCGCTCCAAAAACACGATGACAAGACCGCCGGAACTCCCCAAGGTGACGCATCACTTGCCGGCATAGAGTTCGAAATTGTCAACGCAAACGATGCGGCCATAGTGGTAGACGGCGTTTCGTACAATCCAGGCGAAGCTATTGGCAGACGACTCGTTACCGACGTGCTTGGTCGCGCCCACACCGCGCGCGATTATCTGCCGCTCGGAACCTATGAGGTACGCGAGGCATCGACCAACGACTCCATGCGACTAACTACTCAGCCACAGCGCATAACGCTGAATGCAGGCCAAACCAATTCATGCGTTGAACTCGACTCGCCCTTCGGCGACGCAGTAGTACGCGGTGGTGTACGCATTCACAAACTTGACGACTGCCTGCAACGAGGTCAAGCCCAGGGTGATGGCACACTCGCCGGCGCGACGTTCACTGTTTCGCTCGAATCCAGCAATCCCGTGGTTGTGAACGACAAGACCTACGCAAAGGGGCAAATCGTCACAACGCTCACCACCGACGAGCAAGGTGTCGCACAGTCCGGTGCCGAAGAGCTTCCCTACGGTACGTACGCCATTCGAGAGCAAAACGCTCCTGAAGGCTACCTGCCCAATCGCGAGTACGCCATCACGTTTGAGGTCCGCGAGCAAGGCGAAATCGTAGATCTTTCTACTGCCCCCTGCGAGGAACCCATCATTCGCGGCGGTGTGCGCCTGGGCAAACTCGACCACGACCTCATGGTGCAACGCGCGCAAGGTGACGCGACCCTCGCAGGCGCAACGTTCTCTGTGTATTTGGAGAGCGGGAGCCCCGTTTTCGCTAACGGAGGAATTGTCGAGCCCGGCTCGGTTGTCGCTACCATGACGACGGACGAACAAGGCATCGCTTCAACCGACGAGCACGCGCTTCCATACGGCACCTACTGCGTGCGCGAGACGACCGCCCCCAACGGATATCTGCTCAACGAAGGGTTCGAACGGCGGTTTAGTATTCGCGAGAATGGGAAAATCGTTAACCTTGGAACTGGCGCTTGCGCTGACGACGTGATTCGCGGCGGCATCGCCGTTGGCAAGGTTTCACGTGAAACGTCCCAGCACGTTGGCCAGGGCGAGGCGTCTCTTAAGGGAGCGGTATTCTCTGTTACGCTCGCGAGCGAGCAGGCCGTCATCGTTGATGGTACGCTTCGCGACCCAGGCAGCCTTGTGTGCACGCTTACGACTGGCGAGAATGGCTACGCTGCTACCGATGCACGCTTGCTTCCCTTTGGTACCTACGAGATTCGCGAGGTAGAACCTCCCGCAGGCTTCCTGCCCAACGAGGACTGGTCGCTAACAGTGGAGATTCGCGAAGACGGCGTGATTGTTGACAAAAGCAGCGAGTCGGAATCCGCAGACGACCAGGTGATGCGCGGCGGCTTTTCTCTGAATAAAGTGGACGAAGACTCAATGGAGCGCATGGGCGGGACCGGTTTCCGCATTACCAGCCTTACGACCGGAGAAACCCACGTAGCAGTAACCGACGAGAACGGCCTCTTCAGTACCGAGAGACAGCCGCACACGCAAAACACAAACGCTAACGATTCCGCCGTGGACGAAAACGACGTAGTCATAGCAGATAAGGTCGTCCCCGATGCGGGCCTGTGGTTTAGCGGCCGAGCGGATTTGCAAACTGGCCCGAATAACGAAATGGGCGCCCTTCCCTACGATTCCTATGAAGTGCGCGAACTCCGCTGCGAACGCAACGAAGGCAAGGAACTCGTTACGTTTACGGTGTACATTCATGAGGATAACTACTTCGCCGATTTGGGCACCATCGATAACAAGACGCCATCTTCGGCGACTCCGCACATCGCCACTACTCTTACCTACGACGACACAAGCCACGTAGCACCAGCCACGCAAGACGTGACGCTCGTGGACGTCGTACAATACGAGGGTCTTACGCCGGGCGAGCAGTACGAACTCCTTGGCATCTTGGTAAACAAGGATGCTTGCAATCCCGACAATCCCGAAGATGGTGCCGTGGCGTCGGCCAATACCACGTTTACGCCAGCTACCGCGGCGGGCAAGACAGAGCTTGCATTCCATTTCGACGCAAGCGCGTGCGAAGGGGTGACGACCGTTGCGTTCGAGTACCTCAATAAGGATGGCAGCGAAGTCGCACGGCACAACGACTTGGAAGACGTCGCGCAAACCGTACGCTTTCCCTCAATTGGCACCACATGCACCGACGGTAACGGAAACCACGAGATTTCCGCCGCACAGGAGCGCGTGGAACTCGTCGATACCGTGGCGTATCGCAACTTGGAGCCTCACAAGCACTACGAAGTCGTAGGCACGCTGTACAACAAGGATACCGGCGCAAAACTTACTGATGCCAACGGCCGCGAGATTACATCGTGCATATCGTTTGCGCCCGATGAGCCCGACGGTACCATCGACGTTTCATTCTCGCTTACAACGGAAACGGTGCGTGGAACGACGCTGGTGGCATTCGAGCAAATACGACGAAACGGTATTACGCTGGCTTTGCACGAAAACATGGACGACGGAGAACAAACGGTAACGATACCGTCAGTCGAAACTGAGTTCACCGATGCAGCTGGCCATCACACTGCCAGCGAACCAGAAGGGGACGACACGCAAAGCTCTACCATTACGCTTGTCGATACCGTCACCTATTCCAACCTCATAGAGGGCAAGACGTATACCCTCCACGGCATCGTGATGGACAAAACCACTGGCGAGCCACTACGTGCTCCGGACGGTTCGGCCATCGAGTCAAGCACCGATTTTGTACCCAACTCTAGCGTTGGCGCTACAACGCTCGGTTTTGTCGTCGATCGTTCACTGGTGGCAGGCAAACAAGTTGTCGCATTCGAGACGCTCCTCTTTGAAGGCCGAGAGATTGCCATTCATGCGAACATCGAGGATGCGTCTCAAACAGTATCGGTTCCTTCCATAGGAACGACGTTGGGGAATGCCGCCGGTGCGCACGAGGTGCTCGCCACAGAGCGCGTTGACCTCATTGATACGGTTGCGTATTCTGGCCTGACACCTGGCGAGTCGTACAGGATGCTTGGCACGATCGTTGACGCGGCAACTGGCGAGCCCATTCGCAACGCCGATGACAACCTCGTAACCGGGGAACAAGCTTTCGAGGCAGCTGGTACCGACGGCTCAGTCGCGGTAACGCTGAGCGTTGATGCCGCAGCATTAGCCGGCAAGACCGTTGTAGCGTTCGAGCAGCTTGTACAGGATTCGAGTGCTGACGACGTGTCCGAAAGCACCACGCGCACACTCGCTCGCCACGAAGACCTTCACGACGAGGGGCAAACCGTTTCGTTCCCTCGCATCGGTACCAATGCATGCGATGCCGACGATAATGACTCATACGTTTTAGGCATGGGCACGGTTCGCGTTCGTGATGAGGTCGCGTATACCAACTTGCGTCCAGGGATTGAATACGTGATGAGCGGCACGCTCTACAACAAGGCCACGGGTTCTGCGCTCATCGACTCCAATGGCGAGGCAGTCTCATCCCAAGTAACGTTTACCCCTGAATCGCCTGACGGCACTGTAACTATGGAGTTCAAATTCGATGCATCGCTCGTGGCCGGTACGGACGTTGTAGCATTCGAATCCTGCCAGCGCGATGGCGTAGAGGTGGCCGTACATGCCGACCTTGCTGATGAGGCACAAACCGTTCACGTCGCAAGAATCGGCACCGAAGCGCACGACAAGAAAAGCGGTTCGCACGAGGCTGTCGCAACCAAGGAAGTAACCATCGTTGACGTTGTTTCGTACGAAGGGCTTGTTCCCGGCACGGAGTACAAGCTCCAGGGCACCCTCATGAACAAGCAAACGAGCAAGCCGCTGCAAAACACAAACAACGAACCCGTAACTACTACCATCACTCTTACGCCCGAAAAGTCCTCGGGCAGCGTAGAGGTTACCTTTACTATCGACGCCACTCAGTTGGCCAACAACTCCGCGGTTGTGTTCGAGCGGCTGTTCGTGGGGCAAAAACTCGTAGCCCTGCATGAAGACATTCACGACACCAAGCAAAGCGTGTCCTTCCGCACTCCCACCGAGGAAGAAAAGAAGAAAGACGGAGATAAGAACACCTCCAATTCCAAGAGCAACGATAAGGCTACCACGGGTACCGGTAACAGCACGGGCACAGGCACCCACACGACCTCCAGTTCCAAGGGTTCCACGCCACGCACTGGCGACGACCTCGCGTCGCCGCTGGCCTTCGCCGCACTTGGTTCATTCGTGCTCTTGCTTGCACGCAAGCGCGTGCGTTTCACGAGGAAACACGCTCACCTGTAACCAGCAGCAATACTGCGTTGGCTACTAACTAATGGCTAGAAGGACCGTCGGGACATTTTGAAATCCCGGCGGTCCTTCTTTGCGGATGAAATCGCTCACTGAGCTTTTTGCCACTACGAGCGACGAATCACCTCGGTCACAATACGCACAACGTCATCAACCTGA
Source organism: Atopobiaceae bacterium (assembly GCA_017510785.1). Lineage (GTDB taxonomy): Bacteria > Actinomycetota > Coriobacteriia > Coriobacteriales > Atopobiaceae > RUG440. The sequence continues at coordinate 119,506 of JAFWMH010000026.1, forward strand.
TCGGGATTCACGTTCTCATACACGTCGTCAAGCGTGTGAGAAAGAGCGGGCATATCAGCATTGTCGAGACCAACAATGGTTACCGCGCGAATGCGAGCGCGAAGTGCCGAAGCTGCATCCGTTTCTCCCCAATCACACATAGCCGTATCCATCTTGATGTGCAAATCCCGCGCGATGTCGGTTACCATGCGAAGGAGACGGCGATCGGCGCGCTTCCTATTTGCTGCTCCCTCGCGGGCATACACCGCCAAAGAACCGCTTCCCACGCACTCCAGATTGACAAGGAACGCCCCACGAATGTCACGACGGTGCGCGTCGAGGAATGCCTTCATGCCAGCATGGCCCTCTTCCGAAGCACCGGTTGCAACGAACCAAATATCGTGCTCGTCGAGGAACTCGTCGCCCAGCTCGAGCATTGCATCTTGGAGGTCCCCGCCATCGAAGTCCACATCTTCGCCGCGAAGGTCGTCGCGTATGGTCGCACCGCCCTTCCAGTCGCTCGCCTGCTGTGAACGGCTGCGATCATCGTTCCAGAAGCTCCTCCCCGTGCGCGGCGACTCTTGCTGAGATGCACTTTCACGAACTGCGGCACTAGCAGCCGCGGGACTGGATTCAATACTAATATCTTGCCGCTGCACCGCTTCGTAGCGCCGCACATCCTCTTGCGTAGCCGTAACCTGCTCCTCATACGCATAGTCGTCAGCCAAAGGATCAACCGTTGCGCCAGAGGGATCGGGCAGGTCGTAAAGGGCTGCGCGACGCGCAATGCTCATGCCTGGCCGCGTGGGTTGGTACGACGAGGTTCCCCACATCGGATCGTCTACGGCTGCCGGACGTGCCCTACGGGACTCGCGCTCTACCTCGCCAGAATACAAGTCGTAGCTATCCGAGAACGTGTCGAGACCAGAGGAGTCGCGTGGCAGGATGTCGTCATCTTGCTCGCGATCAAAGTGGAGGCGGTTGGGGTCGGGCAGCGGCTCTTGTTGGACCGCTTCTTCGCTGTAGTCATCATATGCTTCGTCATCATACTCACCGTACTCGTCTTCCGACTCGTACTCTTCGCCCTCGAATTCGGTGTATTCCTCCTCGTAGTACGCACCGTCTTCGTCCGCGAGGTACCCATCCTCTTCCTCGTTGTAGTCATCGGCATACTGCTCCTCAACTGCACCGCGTCTCCGGAACAGACTCCTAATACGTTCACCAAGGGTCAGCTTTCGTTCCTGTGGCTCCTCGTTGTATTCTCCGTCATACTCCTCTATGTATTCACCTTCGTATTCACCCTCGTAGAGCGCATCTTCTTCGCCCTCATCTTCGTAATACGTCTCCTCGTCGGCATCCTCTGTGTATTCTTCTATGTATTCTTCAGCGTCTTCCTCGTAATACGGTTCATCGTCATAATAATCCGGTAATACGGTTTCGTCTTCAAGTTCCTGCTCCGCCTCAGCACCTTCGTGCTGCAGTGCTTGGGCTTCCCTCTCAAGCTTTTGCTTACGCCGACGATGCCTCAAGCGATGGAAGAAGTCTTTTTCGGGATACTCATCCTCTTCGTCGTACTCAAAATCGGAGTCGTATTCCGCCTGCTCGGCTTCAAACGCCAAGTCCGCCGCCGCATCAACATCGTCCTCGTCGTATACGTGCTCTTCTTCATAGTCGTCTTCGTACTCGTACTCGTCGGCTTCGCCCTCGCCACCTTGCGCGAAATCGTCGAAATAGTCTTCATCCTCTTCCAAGAGTTCTTCTTCAGGGACTTCCTCTTCTAGGTAGTCTTCGTCAACGTCCTCATCGGACTCTTCTTCATCCGAAAACTCAAAGGTACCGTCGTACTCCTCGTCATAGCCCTCGGAATAGACGAAGTCATCGTCGTCGTAGTCTTCCTCCCAGAGCTCATCTTCCTCGAAATCGTCGTACCCTTCGTCACCGGTCTCATCTTCCGGCAACTCGTCCTCGATTTCCAAATCGTCTTCTTCGAGCTCTTCTCCAGACTCCTCTTCAGAATCTTCCTCTAGCTCATACGAGTAGTCATCATCGGGTTCATCCTCGAGCTCCACTGAGGAGTCGTCATCCGCGACTCCATCCGACTCATCGTCTGCCTCTTCTTCCTCGTCAACGGTTGGTTCGGCGTCTTCCTGGTCGTCTTCGTCAATCCAGTCGTCACCCTCGCCATCCTCATCGTCGAAGGTCAGCTTGTCCTTAAGAACTTGGAAACGCTTCGAGAGCCAAGAGCCTATCGAGGATCCGATGGGTGCTTCGTCCTCGTCCGAGCCCTGTTCGTCATCGTACTCGTCGTCCAGTTCGTCATCGTATTCTTCGTAATCATCATTGTATTCGTCGTCGAATTCGTCTTCATACGAATCGTATTCAGCATCCGACTCGTCGAGCGCCTCATCGTCGACGTAGTCATCATCAGTATCGTCCTCTACATAGTCTTCCTCGACGCCGTCACTCGCTGGGTTTTCGTCTTCTTCTTGGTCGTCCCCAGCAATGCTTGGCAGCCTCAGCGCTCGACGTATGGCGCCCGTCTCTATCGCATCCTCTAAATCGTCCTCTTCCTCAAAGTCTCGCTCTTCCCTCGTGGCATCCTCGGTTTCGTTAACCTTCGTCTCGTCGTTTTCGCCCGGTTCATGGCTTGGGGAATTGTCGTAATCGTCGAATTCTTCATCTTCTTCGCCTAGCGAGTCGTCGTAATCGTCGAAGTCATCCTCGTAGTCAGCGTACACATCCTCGTCGTACCCGCCGTCGTCGTATGCCACTCCGTAGTCTTCGTCATACTCCGGTGATTCCTCTTCAGCAAATGAGGACTCCGGTTCTTCCTGAACTACCTCGTCGACCACGCGTACACGAGGCTCCTCGTAGGTAATCTCACATGAGGGCGGCAGTATTTGCAAGGCACGCAGCACTTCTTCTCCGTGCCGCACACCCTTCACTTCCTCGACCACCTCGATTTGCTCTGGTATGGGAATGAGGCTCTCAGGCTCCTGCATCCCGCTCTTCTCGCGGCGCTTGCGATGAGCCGGGCGACTTGCCATTACTATTGCCTCGTCTTCGGCAGGGCTTACCCTATCCATAAGTGCAAGTAACGCAGCAACACCCGATTTGTTGTCGTTCGCTCCCGTTGTACAGGCGCCCATTCCCGCCATAATTGACGTTACCGCCAGAATCACAACCGGCAAAGCAGCAATAAGCCCGACCACCCACATAAACATGCGGAATACGTCGGGCAAGAATCCTAGCATCTGGAATAACGCAGCTGCCGCAACCACCCCCGGGCAGTAGGATGCGACCCGCACGAGCATCGCTTGGTACCGTGCCAGACCGCTTTTCCGCAGCACTGCCTCGCGCGGCGTATCGTAATGGGCCACGATCACGATAGGCCGACTGCCATTCGCCACGTCCGGGTTTGGCGCGGGGCGCACACCGACTACGTTTTGGCTACGGTGCGCGGGGCCCACCTCCTCAAACGGGTTTCGCACGAATTGTATGAACAGCATGAGCCCCGACATTGCGAGCGCTACGAGCATGAGGACGACACGCGGTGCTCCCTCGAGTATGCCACCCACAAGCAACGCGACGAACAACACGATGGCTAGAACGTCTCGCACCATCGTCCCCGACCCGTGGCTATCGAACTCCTGAACTGATGTTTCGAGTCCATGCTGCCCCATCAGGTCGGCGATTATTTCACTCGCCTGATATTCCTCTTGGCTATTCGCTGGTGCTATCCCAATCTTCTCGTCGAGATAGTCCATGTACTCTCGCGTCCTGGCCATGATGACCTTCCTTTGCTGCATTTTTGGCTTCGCGCGGGGCGCCTCGACCATACAGTATACGTCGAACTAGTCATGGAAACGCGTTTAACAACGTAGACGGTTGATTTGTTTTGCGTTTCTTCAGGCAAATGGCACATAGGGGCCCAAAAAGCCGGATTTCGTTACAATGGTTGGAGCTAATTTGAGCGATTAGGGAGAGTCGATGGATACGTGGGATGATTCCTTCAGGGAGCCAACCGAGGACGAACGCTCAGCACGACGCATAGCGGCTCTGGCTGTAACGTTGATAAACGCACGCCACCCCGTTACCACAGCACGCGTACATGAGGAGTTTTATTCTGCGCTTTCTTTTGAGGCGTTCAGGAAGTCGTATCGTCGCGACCGCGCTCGGCTCGCCGCCGCTGGAATCGTAGTCGTGAGAGCAAACCTTCCCACGGGGGAAACCGCATGGCGCATCGACGAGGACACATCCTTCGTTCACGACAACGACCTCACTCCCGAAGATGTGCTTGTACTCGACTGCTTGCTTCTTCCGATCGCTTCCGATCCCTCTTTTCCGTATGCTAATGACTTGCGACTTGCACTCGCTAAGATTGATCGCTCGTTTGCGAACGCACCAGCTGCGTCAATACCCCCCGATGTTCGCGCGCGCAATCGTCAACTTGCTCGCATCGAGAGCTGCATGACGGCCCACCACGCCGCAAAGGTGTCGTACGAGCGTGCCGACGGGACCGCAACGACACGCACCATAATTCCACTCGGGTTGTTCCCATTACGTGGTACAACGTATTTGGTCGCGTCCAAACTTGTAAACGCCAGCATGCAGGAACCCCATGTTTACAACATGGACCGCATGAAGTCGGTTCAAGAGCTCAAGGGCCACACATACCCCACTCCTGACGACTTCGACGTACGAGACTACATAAAGTTGCCCTTTCAAATTGGCAGCATTGTTTACCAAGCAAAGTTTGCTGTACCCCAAAACAGGCTCTCGGACGTTCGCGAACACGTGGCACTTCGAGGCTTTTGGGATGGGCGTGAGGTTGTAATCGGAGTGGCAGACGAGGACGCGGCAGCGGCATGGGCACTTGCAGAGGGAGTGCGCCCCCTTGCGCCCGCATCACTTGTCAACGCCTGGTCCGAACGTCTTGAGCGCTGGTTTTCGCGTTGTTCGGCTGGAGCAGAAGCTACTGCTACTCATAATGCGGAGGTATTATCGTGAGTATTACCGCGAATACACGCAGAAAACGAGCGGGCCGCAAGCAGAGCAGCGAACGAATACGCGAAGTCGTTACGGTGCTTGGTTCGCTCAGTCGAACAGGCGATAAGGTGACCATCAGCGCCCTTGCCCGAAGGCTTGGCATGAGCCTCGAAGAGGCATTCGGACTCATGAGCATAATATGCCAGGCTTCTGGCGAAGAGGCCGGCGGTCTCCTCATATCTGCCAACGATGATATGACGGAATTCACCTTGGAGTACCCTGGTATTCATGGTCGTCCCATTCGACTCACCACGCCAGAAACCATCGCTCTTGTCCATGCTCTCGACATGGCGGAAATCGCGCCCGACGATACCTTGCGCAAACGTCTCCGTACTGCCTTTTCGTCACCCGGCGTCAACGAAGAAGAGGTCCGCAAGGCACTCGGCGCTACCGTGGACCCGGACTCCCAAGCGACGCTCCAAGCCTGCGCAAAATCCCAGGCTGAACAACGTATGCTCACATTTATGTACAAGGGCCTTGCCGATTCAAAACCAAAGGAGCGCTGCGCCATTATTCGTCGTCTGCGCATTGAGCAGTCCTTTTGGTATGCCGATGCATACGACCTCGACCGCTTTGCAAACCGCATATTTCGGCTTGACCGCATGAGCGACGTTTCGGTGGGACATCGTGGTAGGCTGCCAAAAGATGAAGAATCCGATGTCCCTCAAGCGCAATGGATCGAGGTTGTATTCACGGACCCCGCATACACCACGTTATTCGAGTGGCCTGGTTTACGCATTACATCGCGCAGCAATAACGAGGTGCGGGGAACGATTCCGTATTATGGTGAGCGCAGCGACTGGCTTATACGACGTATTATTGCCTGTGACGGCGCATTACGCGTTGATGATTCCCGTATTATGAAACGTGTTTCAGAATACATTTGTAGTTTGCGTACGTCAATGTAGTGCACTATGTAGTACGATTCAAAACACAGCATAGAATGGCGCCGTAAGGACTAGCTTCCCCTACGGCGCCCGCAATCATTCGTGTGCTCTCTTATGCCGCTGTAAGCTACTCGTGCGATGCGCGCCAAAGAGTTAAGTAGCGTGCGATGTTTCCCTTCTCTAACATAATGCAGTTGCGCGAGGGCATAGCCGATACGAAGGTATTTCCATAGCGCTTCGTCGCCACACGCGAGTCGGCGATAATAAACACACCCGTATCGCTTGCACTTCGGATAAGTCTTCCCGCCGCCTGCTTAACCTCGAGAACCGCTTCTGGCAGAGAGTATCTCCACCAGGCTCTTTGCTCACGCGCTTCACGCTCACGTACAAGCGGCTCGTGCGGACTCGCAAAGGGAAGTTTGCACACAACCACACATCGCAGTGTTTCGCCCGCCGCATCAAAGCCCTCCCAAAACGACTTGAGTGCGAATAGGGAAAGGCTCTTCTCCTTGACAAATCGGTCACGGATTCTACGTGGCGAAGCCCCCCTTTGCTGGCATGCCAGCTCCAATCCTACCTCCCCAAGCCGCGGCTTCAGGGCATAATACACACGCTCCATTTCGCGCCTGTTCGTGAAGAGTGTGAGTACCGAACCATTCATTGCGCGGTGTACATCGAAGAGAAGGTCCTCAAGCGCATCCAAATACCTGCGATCGTTGGGTGCAGGAATATCGCGTGCGACGATCACGGACATGTGGTTGTCGAAGTCAAAGCTACTCGCGAGCTGAGCCACAGCGTGCTTTTGCGCTTGCAGCGCGTCCAAGCCCACGGCGTGCTCAAAGTGATCGAAGCTTGCTCCCACGGCCATCGTGGCAGAGGAGAACACTACGCTGCTAACCTCCGGATACCAACGCTGCGCCAATGCCGCTCCCACTTCGAGCAACTGCGCCACCAAACGATCCCCCACACGCCTACGCCCACGGAAGAGCTCTGCGGAATACACATATTCATCGTCCGGTTCGAGCACCACGAGCCTCAGCGCCTCGCCAAAGCTCTTTAGGCGTCTTATGGGATCGACTAATTCGTTTGCGATTTGTGAATCCTCCGGAGCCAGGGCTTCACGTGCTTCGTCGAGCGTCTTAATGGTCTCGTCCAAAGGCGGGACGATTTTGGCGCCCATGGCCTCAATCGCGCCCCATTCTGCAGAGCCACGTAATGCATCGTCAATCCACAGCGTGGCGCTCTCGTAACCGCTGAATCCCGTAATTCCCGACAATGCGTGCACCGCGTCGAAGAACTCAGTCGTGGCTTCCTGTAACCGAAACAGCCACGATGCCGTTTTGCTCAGAAGACCTGCCACCAAGGTCCCTGCATCCATATGAGTACTTGCGGCGATACTACGTTGTATCACACCATGGTCAACACTTCCCAACCGTTGTAATACAGCAAATACGTCCTCTCCCGATACCTCACGCGCCCACTGCCGTCGCGCCTCGCCTTCAAACGAATGAGCCTCGTCCACAACCCAATGCCTAATGGGTGGCAGTATTGCATTTTCCGCGTCAATGTCGCGCAGTAACAGCGCGTGATTCGTCACCACCACATCCGCGCATGCCGCTAACATCCGTGCGCCGTGAACGAAGCATCCTCGCGGATAATACGGACAATTGCGCCTCAGGCACTCGTTTGACGCTGTTGTTAGCATCTCACGAGGAACGTTTCGCCAGCGAATACCCAATGCATCCACATCGCCATCCACCGACTGACAAGCAAACGCATACGTAACTGCGATTGCGGTAAGCGTATCATCGACCGCTTCCCAATCGCTCGTATCTACGTTTAGCTCCGCGTGAACCGCCTGTTCCAAGCGACGCATGCAGGGATAGTGTTCCATTCCCTTTAAACTCGCTACGGTAATACCATCCGGTAATACATCACGTAATGCAGGCAACTCGTGCGATACAAGTTGATCGGTAAGGGCATTTGTCTTCGTGGCCACACCTACCGTAACGTCGTTTTTGCGCGCAAACATCACCTCTGGCACGAGATATGCCATCGACTTGCCTACTCCGGTCCCTGCCTCCAAGCAACGATGAGTGGAAGTAGCCAAAGCGTCGCGTACCTCTTGTGCCATACTTACTTGTTCCGGTCGCACCTCATATGTTTTATACAGTGACGCCACAAGTCCTGTTGGGGAAAACGCGGCTTCTATCTCCTCGTGAGAAGGTGCATTACCTTTGAAGCCGTCTTCCATGGCGTCTCGCCTGCGTCTTCCCTCACGAAGGGCACCCAAATCGCGTCTCACGGAAACCAGCGAAAAACGTGCTCCAGGGTCATACCCTGCCAAAGCACTGAAAATCGCCCTGAACTGCCAATCGTATTCGCCGTGCATGTTCGCCAGCCGCTCCATGAGCCCACGTGGTAAATCGCTGAGTCCCAATAGTATTATTCGCCACAATCCGCAAAGGGCATCAACGTCATCCATGGCGCGGTGCGTAACCGATGCGCAACCAAACACTTCTGCCATATCCGAAAGACGGTGCGAGCAGAGCCTTGGAAGAGCGATGCGCGAAAGGGCGAGTGAATCCACCCACACGTCCGTAACACCCGAACCACCAGGCACGCTCTCAATAAAGGTTCGATCGAACGTCGCGTTATGCGCCACGACGGGCTGTCCGCCCACGAATTCTGCAAGGGCGGCCACGGCCTCCTCGGCAACTGGCGCATTAGTAACATCCACGTCACGAATGCCTGTAAGCCTGACAATCTCCGTGGGTATCGGCCCGGTTGGATGCACGAACGTTTGAAAACGCTCCACTACTTGTCGGCCGGAAATGCGCGCGGCAGCAATCTCGATGAGCTCGTTATTCCGGAACGAAAGCCCGGTTGTTTCGGTATCGAGCATCACGATGTCTTCTTCAAGCAATCCAAAACTTGCTTCCTCAGCACGTCGGACTAACGTTGCATAATTCGCCCGCACAGCAGGCGGAGTTTGCGGCAACAGCATATCGTCAAGTGTCATGCCTTCTCTCTTTCATGTTGTGCAACATTTGTATTACGCCACTTCCCCTGCGCGTAACTACATGCAACTGCACTCCCCTCCGCGCCCGAGTCGAAGCATACAGAGGGGAGTGCCTCTTTATCACATGTTTGTAGTACCTCTTATGATGCGTTTCATCATAATGCCTTTGTAGTACCAAACCCCTTCGGGCTGGCATTCATCCACTATTCCAGCGCAAGCTCAATGAACCGGCGGCACAGCTCAGGAAACTCAATACCTGCACGGCGCGCGGAGTCGGGCAGTAGGCTTGCTGAAGTCATTCCCGGGATGGTGTTTGTTTCCAATATGACGGGCATACCATCCGACCGAACGATAAAGTCACTCCGGGAGCAGCCACGGCAACCCAACGCAAGATGCGCCAGCACTGCATAGTCTTGCAAGCGAACATACACGTCTTCACCAACGCGCGCAGGTATTACATGATGTAGTTCCGACGGCTCGTACTTCACCGTCTCGTCGTAAAAGTCCGCGTTCTCGCCCGCAACAATCTCGACGATAGGTAATGCACGTGGATTATCGTTGCCCACAACGGGAACCGTAACCTCAATACCTTCCACGGCACTCTCCACAAGCACCTTATCGCCAGTTGCGGCTGCGCGGCGAATGGCAGCATCCAATTCGTCGGGTGACGTTACTTTCGAAACGCCAAAGCTCGAACCGTTGCCCACCGGCTTTACGAATAACGGCATACCGAGCTGGTCAACGATTGAATCCAGCTCGCGCTGCGAACGCACGGCACCATGTAGCTCCACACCTGCAGGCACAGGGATTCCCGCACGCGCAAACATGACTTTTGCCACGTCCTTTTCCATCGCAAGCGCCGAGGCGAATACACCCGAGAACGTATAGGGAATGTGTAGCACCTCCAGCATCCCCTGAATGCATCCATCTTCGCCCCCGCGCCCATGCATTGCCACGAAAGCAACGTCGTAGGCACCCTCAGCCATCTTATGCGCAAATTCTTCGTCGGCGGGATCAAGCAAATCTACCCGTTCGAAGCCCGCCTCCCCGAGCGCCCTTGCCACCTCGGCGCCTGAATTGAGCGACACATCGCGTTCGTCCGACCAGCCGCCGGCAAGCACGGCAACCTTGGACGCGGTAACATCTTGGTTTGGCATCTTTTAGCCCCTTGCTCGTGTTTGGTGCGTTAGACTCTTACCAACGCATTTTTCAAGTGATGAGGATACTACCTCAAAGTGACCACCACGACGACAAGGGTAATCCAACATGCAACCTCAAGAAGCCGCACAAGATAATACCAACGTATTCGAGTCAACTGCCTCGCAATCTACCACACGGACCACACGTCACAGCCTACTTTCTTGCTCACTCCGTGACCTAGAAGCGCTGATGGCTGAATTCGGGCAGCCCAGCTTTCGCGCCAAGCAAATCCAGTCATGGGTTTGGGACAAGGGCGTGACGTCATTCGACGACATGACGAACCTTCCCAAAGCTCTCCGCTCTTCACTGGCCGAACAGTGCATGCTGCGCTCTGCCTCTGAGGCCGCCAACCTACACTCGGCTGACGGTAGTCGCAAATACCTGTTGCGTTACACAGACGGCGCCAGCGTGGAATGCGTTGGCATGCCTTCGGGCCAGCGACTAACTGCGTGCGTATCAACCCAGGCCGGCTGCGCCATGGGTTGTGCGTTTTGCGCAACGGGCGCCTCGGGCCTCACGCGTTCTCTTAAAGCAGCAGAGATGGTAGAGCAGGTATTACATGTGCGTGACGACTTTGGTACACGTGTTACAAGCGTAGTAATGATGGGGCAGGGCGAGCCATTCGTGAATTATGACGAGACACTCGCGGCATTGCGCATGCTCAACGACCCCGCAGCGCTCGGCATCGGCGCTCGCCACCTCACGGTGTCCACGTGTGGCGTAATACCCATGATTACGCGTTTCTCTAAGGAGCCAGAGCAGTTCACGCTTGCGGTTTCCTTGCATTCCGCCGTCCAGCGCACGCGCGACATCCTTATGCCGGGTGTGAAGCGTTGGTCGTTACTCCGCCTCTACGACGCAATGGGTGAATACGCCGATCGTACCGGGCGCAGGCCTACCTACGAATACGCTCTCATCAAGGGAGTTAACGACACTGACGAAGAGCTCGCGTATCTATGCGACTTCTGCCGCGATACCTTGTGCCACGTGAATCTTATCCAGCTAAACCCCATCTCGGGCTCGCACCTCGAACCCAGCCCTCGTCAACGTGCGATCGACTTCGCTCGCCGCCTGGAATCCGTGGGCGTCGAAACGACCATTCGCAACTCACGCGGCGCCGATATCGACGCGGCCTGTGGCCAATTGCGCCAACGCATTCGTTAACACACAGGGTATTATCAGCACACACCACTACCAAAAAAAGAAACCCGGCCAAGGTAATCCTCGGCCGGGTTTCTTTTCGCGCATCGCTAGGCATCCGCCTCAGCAGTCGCACGCAAAATACAACCTAATACCCAATGGCATTCCACTGTTTGCGCGTACGCTCCTGGTTGGCCTCAACAGCCGCCTCTTCCTCCGCACGCGTCGGACCCTTCGAAACAATGGGTTCGATGGCGTCCGCCACGTCTCGAAAAGCCTTTTGGATTTCATGGTTTGCGGCACGGAGCTCCTCGCGCTGCTCATCGCTTAACACGTGTTCATACGCGAGGTACGTCCCAACAATTGCCGCACCCATCACGATGAAGATGTTCCGAAGCACATTCACGTTATTCTCCAATCATCCGCGCAACGAGCGCTTCCAAATCGTCCTCGTCACCAAACTCAATCTCAACCTTGTTCTTACCACGTACCGAGTGTACGCGTACTTTTGCCCCAAGCGCATTACGTAACCGACGGGCGGCATCTCCATACGACTCTGGCGTCTTGTTGCGACGCGGTGGCTCCGCTTCGTTTTTGACAAAAAACAACGGACCGAGGATTTCTGTCTGACGGACGCTAAGACCCTCGGCCACCACCTTGTTTGCGAGCGCAATACGTCCCTCATCGCCCTCTACCGCAAGGATTGCACGAGCATGCCCAGCCGTTAGCTTGCCTTGTATTACCATGTCCTGCACTTCCTCCGGCAAGTCGAGCAGACGCAACGAATTACTAATGGCCGACCGTGATTTGCCGAGGACGCGAGCAACCTCCTCGTGGGTTAGCCCATTGTTCTCCAAAAGCGCCTTGTAACCACGCGCAGCCTCTAGAGGGTTAAGATCCGTACGCTGTAGGTTTTCCACCAACGCTAGCGCAAGTACTTCGTCGTCGCTCACATCACGCACAAGTGCGGGCACTGTTCTCATGCCCGCACGAATCGAAGCCTGGTAGCGCCGCTCACCAGCCACGATTTGGTATGCCCCATTGTATTCTCGCACCACGATGGGCTGAAGCAATCCCTGCGCAGCTATGGATTCGGCAAGCTCGTCGAGTTGTTCCTCGTCGAACACCTTACGCGGTTGGTTGGGGTTGGGATGTATGTCCTTTACGTCAAGCTCACGTAATGCAGACGCATTATCTTCAATGTGGACCTCGCCCATCGTTTCGCCAATAAGCGCACCAAGACCACGTCCAAGTCCCGATCGCTTAGCCACGCCCAATCACCTCCTGGGCAAGGGCATCATACGCCAAGGCCCCTTTGCTCGTCGGCGCATATTGGCATACGGGCAGTCCGTGACTGGGAGCCTCTGAAAGCTTCACATTGCGAGGTATTACCGACTCGAAGACCTTCGCACCAAAGTATTCGCGCACTTCCTCAATTACCTGACGCGAGAGCGTAGTACGCACGTCGTGCATCGTCATAAGCACACCAAAAACGTTGAGCGTAGGATTCAGTCGAGCCTTCACCATACGCATCGACTCAAGCAGCTTTGTAAGGCCCTCCAAAGCATAGAATTCGCACTGGATGGGGATGAGCAGCGTATTGGCGGCCACCAAGGCATTCACGGTGAGCAGCCCAAGCGAGGGAGGGCAGTCGATGAATACATAGTCGTATTCATCGCGGACCGGTTCTAATACGTACCGTAATACGCTCTCACGCGCCATAACACTCACAAGCTCAATCTCGGCGCCGGCAAGCTCAATCGTAGCAGGCGCGACGTCTACCCCCTCAGCCTTCGACTCCACAATGGCGTCTTTAACGGGCTGTGAGTTCATAAGGGCGTCGTATATGTCGTATTCCAACGCATCTTTATCGATGCCGAAGCCGCTCGTTGCATTCCCCTGTGGGTCGAAGTCCACTACCAGCACGCGTTTGCCGCACCGGCCGAGCGATGCTGCAAGGTTAACCGCAGTGGTTGACTTTCCCACCCCGCCCTTTTGATTGATAACGGCCATAACCTGTGCCATATTCGCTCCTTTCGTTTCGAGTGGAAACATAATACCGTAATACACACTCAATACAATCCTCGAAATGTTTGTAGCACAATGTATTCTAACAAGGGCATGGGACGCAAATACAGCATGAACGTCGGTGTGTGAACCCAACTCTATAGCAAGTCCCGCCACCATGCATGCAATTCGGGTTAATATCGGACTCATACAGCCCTTCTACCCGTATGAGTTGACGATTCAGTCAATGCTCATGCGACCTCATCCCCCAAGCGCTACCCGCAACCAACCGATTGCACGATGCACTTACGTATTATGCAATACGCAAAAGAATACGTTATGAATACAAGTGACTATATGTCGTATTACGTCAGCACGACCACGTACGAAGCCAGAATACAGAAGCAGCCCCTTTGAGTTTGTCATATTTTGAGACAAACTCAAAGGGGCTGTAAACGTCCTGCACTGGTGCAGGCGCGTGCGCATTTTACTTTACAAGGGATGATGCTGCGCCATACCCGTCGCACGAGGCAGGCGAATGCTGGGGTTTCCCACACGCTCGTAGGATATAACTTCGCGATGACCCATATCACATGGAAGCTCGTATGTTTCACGTGAAACTCGACGCATGCCACACAGCTTGGCCACACGATCCCCGTTGAGAAGCTCGTCTTCAGTAGGTCGCGCCTTCGCAACTACAAGTCTTCCGCCCTTACGGAGCAGCGGGGCAGCGTATTCCACAAGCACACCCGTTTGAGCCACGGCTCTTGCCGTAACAACGGCATACCGTCCGCGCTCGCGCTTTGCCAATTCCTCGATACGCGTTGATTCAACACGCAGTTGCTTCTCGAGTCCCAACTCGTGCACGAACTCCCGTACCGCAGCCGCCTTCTTCCCCACTGAGTCCACAAGCGTACCCTTGCGGCCCGTAACTATAGCCAAGGGAATACCTGGATATCCCGCACCAGTTCCCACGTCAACAAAAGCTCCCGCAGGAGCCGCAGCAAAGGCATCCTGCAGGAGCAGAGAATCCACTATGTGGAGGCACACGGCCTCATCCCACCCGGTAATACGCGTAAGATTGAGCGTGCGATTGCGCTCGACAACGAGCTCAAGATGCCGGACGAGGGTTTTCCATTGCTCCCTCGTCGCAAGTTGCCTTACCTTACCCACGCAGAGCTGTGACCACCACGCAGCGCGAGGGGTCCTCTCCCTCCGAATGAGTCGTCACGCCATCGTCCGCAGCGAGCGCGATGTGAACCAAGCGACGCTCGTAGGCATTCATCGGGGGCAGCATAACACGCGAGTGCTGCCTCTTCGCCCGCGCCGCGGCCGAAAAAGCCAGCCGACGGAGCTTGTCTTTACGACGCATCTTATACCCCTCGACGTCCACCACCACAGGATAGTGGAAACGCAGCGTACTGCTCATGAGCGAAGCAAGTACCATTTGCAATGCATCAAGTGTGCGTCCGTGACGACCTATGAGCACGGCAAGGTCTCCACCAGTCACGTCAAGTATGAGTTCTCCCTCGTCACCCTCGTACTCGTCGATGGTAATCTTCGTCTCGCCAAAGAACGAGAGCAGATTACGCACGTAGTCAACCGCAATGTCCGCAATCGTATCGATGTCGTCGTCGGTGAGCTCTTCACCTGCGGCATATCGCTCGCGCATCGCGGTATAGGCATCGTTCTCCACAGCCTGTACCTCGAGTTCGGGCGTTTGTTCATCCGCCATGTTATACCTCCTCGTATGCCATGGGCATGGAACCAAGATTCCATGCCCATCTAAATTACCTATGTTTATCCCTTCTTGTGCGGACGCTTCTTGCGCTCCTGTCGCACCACGTTCACCTCAACGGGGCGGTCTTTAATTGCCGCCTCAGCCTCGGCTTTGGCCTCCGCCATAACGCGATTGGTAATCAACCGCTGCTGAGCAACCTGCCAAATTGCGGAGGTGTTGTAATACAAAAGCACGCCAGAGGGCAAACCCCAACCAATCCACACCATCCACACCGACATAAAGATGCCCATCATACGACTCGTTTTAACCTGCTGCGGATCACTCGTGCCCGCCGTGTTGAGCAGCAACGGAATAAGCGTAAGAAGTCCGAAGAGCAGCACGAGGAATACGTATATGGCCCCGGTCGTCCTCGTGTCGGGGTTTATGAACACCTGAACGACACCGGGGATAATCTGTGGGTGCTCAGGCAAGAGATCGGCAGCCGACTTGGCAAGGTCGGGGACGATGTTGAAGAACGACGCATGTCCCTGCGAAATGGTACCAATGTTGCGAAGCACCGCAAACAGTGCAAAGAAGATCGGCATCTGCAAAATAATAGGCAGGCACCCGCCCATGGGATTGAAGTCATTCTCGGCGTAGAACTTGCTCATCTCTTTTTGCAGTTGCTCGGGATTGTCCGCATACCGCTCTTGTATCTCTTGCAGCTTTGGTTGCAGGACCTGCATTTTCGCCGAAGAACGCGTTGAGCGCGTCATAAGCGGCATAATGAGAATACGAACGATAAGTGTAAGAATGATAATTGCCAATCCCCAGTCTCCACAAACATCGTGAATCAAGGTGAGGATATTGGTGATAAGGTCAATAAACGCTTGCCACATACTTTAAAGCCTTCGCTTTCTATAGGGGACAGGCCGGTTAAGGCACGGGATCGTTGCCGCCCTTGGCAAATGGATTACAACGCAAAATGCGCTTAAACGCCAGCCAGCTTCCTCGGGCAGCCCCATACTTATGAATTGCCTCGAGCGCGTACTCGGAGCAAGTAGGACTATAGATACAAGAGTCTGGAAGCAGGGGAGAGATGTATTTGCGATAACCCCGTATCATCCAGCTCAGAAAACGGGCTACATTGCCCTGAGAGGCGCTCATCTCACATGCGCCTTGCGTAACAAACCGTCGAGGTCTCGCGCCACTCGATCGGGATGTGCGTCGTGCGTTGCACGCGTGGCAAACATAATAACGTCGGCTCCCGCGCATGGCATATCGCATGCGCGGGCAGCCTCCCTCAAAACTCTTTTGCATCTGTTGCGAAACACGGCGTTACCCAACCGCTTTGCCGCTACGAAAGCAACCTTACCTTCCATGCCAGGATCGCGTCGCACACAGACGCGCACTAGCGAGGTGCCATAACGACGCCCGGCGCTGAAGACCCGTTCAAACTCCTGCCTGGATTTGATGGTCCTCATACGAGGTGCTAGTCGGAGACGGTCAGGCGCTTGCGGCCCTTGGCGCGACGACGGGCCAGCACCTTACGGCCACCCTTAGTCGCCATGCGAGCACGAAAACCATGGGTCTTCGCGCGCTTCCTTTTATTAGGTTGATACGTGCGCTTCATGATTCCTCCCGTTGCAAGGACTATTGACTCAAGTTTTTCGATTGTAGGAGACCTATAGCTATTTTGTCAAGCATTCCTCGGTCTGCGCAATTATCACAAGGTTTGGCGATTGCGTGCATCACGTTCCTAGAAGTTTGGTTTACCTAATGCCACGAAATCTTTCGTAAGTATGGTAACTTGCATTCATCGTGTTAGAATTTTCACGTCTTTGGAAGGAATAATTCGCGGGTTTTCATCATGTTATTCTCATTGGATGAAAACTTTCATGCGTATAGATTTCGCAGTGAAAGTTTTCTTCAGAGGTAAACAAGATGTTGAAAGGTCGGTAGATTCTGGCGTGGCAGAGGTCTTTTACCCCTTCGTGGAGAACGGGGAACACACAACAGACGCGGAAAAACTAGGGGACGAACGCTTGCGTCCTCAACATCCCGCACGCATCGCCGTATATGACGACGCGTCCGCCGCTCCGCGCGTGGTAATTGTTGAGCCCAAAAGTGTGCGTGATTATTTGGAAGAGATAACTTTGCAGGTATCGCAGCTTGCGCAGCAGCAAGGAAGCACGATTCCCTTTATGGTTATTCGCGAAATTGTAGAAAACCTCATCCACGCATACTTCAACCAGCCGACGATTTCCATTCTCAACCACGGAAACACGATACGTTTCTCCGACCAGGGCCCCGGTATTAAACAAAAGCAGCTCGCCATGCAATACGGGACGTCATCGGCAACCGAAGAAATGCGTCGATACATACGCGGCGTCGGTTCGGGGCTGCCGTATGTAAAGCAGTACATGGCCGACAAGGGCGGATCGCTCCACATCGAGGACAACATGGCGGGCGGAACGGTTGTTACCATCTCTACGGCGGCCAGCACAAACCCGTATGGCTCGCAACAGTCGCCAACGGAGCCATATCCCGCATGGCAGCAACCCCAACAAGCGCCCATACAGCCGCAACCCTACTATGCTCAACAGTATCCTGGCCAGCCATACCCCCCGCAACCATACCCAAATCAACCATATCCGCAGCAGCAGTGGGGCGCCTGGCAGCAACCAGCTTATGGATGGCAGCAACCCTCCATGCCACAGCAGCCCTATGGCGCCCAGCCCAATTGGCAGCAGCAATCGCAACAATTCGGCCAGCAGCAGTACGGCCAGCAACCAAATCAATATCTCCAGCAACCTCCGCAGCAGCCAAACTCGCCTCAAGAACCCTCGCTTCAAGAACCAACCACAGAGAATCCCGCAAACGCCATGCCATGGGTAACCCTCTCCGATCGCGGCAAGCAGGTAATAGACTATCTGCGTACGCATGAATCTGTAGGACCTTCGGACCTTGCTCGAACACTCGGCGGTTCTCAACCCACGTGGTCACGCGAGCTTGCGGCGCTCGAGAGCCAAGGGCTTATTCTAAAGGAAGGACAAAAGCGTCGTCTCACCGGAATGGGTCGCGCTTACCTCGATTCCCACTGAGAGTATGCTTCGTTCACTTTTACGGCTTTTCGACAAACACACGTGTACTTTGAGCGGTTTTCATCATATACTGGTAGTCCATTGAAACAAGTGGACGAGGGACAAGATGGAAGAGACAAACGTATCGGATGCCGAGGCATTGTGGGACGATGTGGTTGCCACCCTCGAGGCCGATGACCTTCCGGCAGCGACGGCAGCCATGCTCAGAAGCTGCGAGGCCGTCGCACTCGATGATGAAAACTTGCACATACGCACCAATTCACGTTTTGTGCAACGCACGCTTGCACGCCTTGCAACGCAGCTCGATGCCGTCGCGACCGAGGTGGCCTTCCAACCGCTCGCGGTAAAAGTGGAAGTTATACGAGCAGAACGTCGAAAACCGCAAGCGACCCGCACCATGCCTTCCACCGTTAGCATAGCAAGCGCACCGCACATCACGCGCGCGCCGGAACCTTCGTCAACATCGTCGCGCTCGCCCGCATCAGCGCAACGTCAACGCGAAACCAATCCCCTCATCGAGGATATAAGCTCGCTGGGCTCCAACCTCACGTTCGAACGTTTCGTGGCGGGTCCACAAAATCAGTTCGCACTCGACGCAGCCAAACAGGTTGCAAACGGTAGTCGCAATTACAATCCACTGTTCATCTATGGAAAAAGTGGTCTGGGCAAAACGCACCTACTTCGCGCAATTCAAAACTACATCGCCCAAAACGACCCCGACCGCCTCTGCGCCTACCGCGTTGCCACGGATTTTATCGACGATTACTCTCGCGCGATGAAAAACGCCCGCGCAGGTGCAGCCGAAACTCTCGCGGCCAACTACCATGCAATCGATGTGCTCATTATTGACGACATTCAACTCATGAGCACTGCCGCCGGCACGATTGGGTTTTTCTACGATACTTTCAACTATCTTGTTAACCACGGAAAGCAAATCGTTCTCGCGGCCGACCGTACCCCTTCCGAACTCGGCATGGGGCAGTCACGCTTCGACGAACGCGTTACGAGTCGCCTCGACTCGGGCATGACGGTATCCATCCAAGTACCCGATTACGAGCTTAAGCTACATCTCATCGATGCGTTCTACGAACGTATGCGCTCCGACGCACGAGAGCAGCACGTCCCCGGAGTCGACGCACACATAAGCGAGGACCTTCGACGTCTCATGGCCGAACGTGCAGGCACGAATATCCGTGTTATTGAGGGTTTCGTTCAATCGTGTCTTATGCTCGCGTTTCAGCGCGAGGCGGTGGGCGGAACGCTCACTGAGGAGGACGTCATCTCCGTAGCTGAACAAAAATGGCCTTCTGGTCAACGTCGCGTTACCGTCGAGCAAATACAAGAAGCTGTTGAAACGAGTTACGGCATCGACCACACGCAACTCGTGGGCGGTCGCCGAAACAAGGAGCTCATGGAACCACGTCACGTTGCCATATGGCTTACGCGCGAGCTCACCGACAACACCCTTGCCGACATCGGCAAGCACTTCGGTGGCCGCACGCATGCAACCGTCAAGCACAGCATAGCGGTTATCGAGGAGGGCATGCGCAAGGACCGCATCCTGCAGGATCGCGTCGGTCGTATTCGCGACCAAATCCTCGAGTAAGGAAGTTTCACGTGAAACAGAACAACGGACAATGTTCACAACTCGTTGACGGAAGGAAGAGATTCGCTCACAAGTGCCATGTCCGTGTTGAAACTGTTTTTCGATACGTTGTCCAAAGGTGAAACGGTTGAGCGCACGTTGAGCCAATACGATGTAAAACACCCACCACAACCTGCGGAAACGCGAGTTTATCCACATTTGAACACTGCCTATTATTACTACTGTATTCTCTAAATATAAAGTAATAAGAACAGGAGGAGCAGATACATGAGGTTCACGGTAAGCCAGTCAGCACTTGCAAAAGCATTGGGCGTAGTAGGGAAGGGCATAGCATCGAACGCATCGCAACCCATACTCGCAGGCGTGCGAATCCACGCAGGCGAAGGGAGCATCGAGTTCCAAAGCACCAATGGCAACATCTCCATACGTCACTCCATACCTGCGAATGTGGAAGAGCAGGGCGATACCGTCGTTGCGGGTAAAACCATTACGAATGTGGTGAAGAATCTACCCGATGCAGCGGTGACATTTGAGGATGATGGCTCGCAAACAAAGATTACCTGCGAGCGTTCCCACTTCCGTCTTAACACGCTTGACCCCCGCGATTTTCCGGCTTTTCCCGCCCTCGACCCCGATCGCACGATTGAGCTTCCCAGCGAGCTGCTTTCGAGCATGGTCGATAAGGTATACAAGGTAACAAGCAAGGACACGTCGCGACCGATTCTTTCGGGTGTGCTCCTCACCGTTGAAAACAATACGATACGGCTTGTCGCCACTGACTCGTATCGTTTGGCGGTATGCGACTCGAACACCGAGACACCCGACACTGACGAAGCGTTTGAAGTTATCGTGCCGGGTGCAACGTTTCACGATGTGCTAGCCCTTCCTTCCATGACGGAGAGAATTGAGATTGGTGTGGCCGAGAGCCAAATTGTGTTTACGTTTGGCAATACCTGCTATGTGTCGCGTCGCATCGAGGGTAACTTCCCGAACTTTAGGCAGCTCCTTCCCACCACGCAAAACGTTGTGGTGCGGCTTGATGCGCAGCAACTCGCGCAGGCTCTTCGCCGTGTCTCGGTTATTGCGCAGTCCAATCCCTCGGTGAGATTCGACGCGGATGCGGACGGTGCCATACTCAAGCTCTCGGCATCGTCGCCCGACCAAGGCGAGGCAAGCGAAATGCTCGGTGTGGAGGTGGAGGGCGAGTCCATTTCCATCGCACTTAACTACCACTATGTGCTCGACTGCGTTTCCGCAGTCGCCTCGGATGCCGACGTGGCGCTTGAACTGCTTGGTTCCATGCAGCCGGCCATATTCAAGTCGTACTCGTCCATCAATTACTTGTATTTGCTCATGCCGGTACGGATGTAACGTTTAGAGAAGCCCGGTCTTCGATTCGTGGGCACGCACTGTGTGCTCGAATCGAAGACCGGGCTTTGGAGAGGAGCGACGTGGGACTGGCGGTTTCGCGTATATCCCTGCACGACTGGCGGTGCTTTGACGATCGGACGATGGATTTGTCTCCGGGGCTTAATGTGTTGTGCGGTCCGAATGCCACGGGGAAAACGAACACCGTGGAGGCGTTGCAGCTAATAACCGCCGGCATGTCGTTCCGCCATCCCAAGACGTCAGATCTTATTCGCGAGGGTGCCGAGTGCGGGGGCGTACGTGCGCGGCTTGAGGGCGATGGTAGGGTTGTGGACGTGGCCTGCGCCGCAGCGGCGGGACGCAGGCGAACCTTCGAGCGCAATGGAAAGCCGTGCCGTCCGGCAGACCTCTCGGCCACGCTCATGTCGGTACTGTTTTGTCCCGACGATCTTTCGCTGGTAAAAGGTTCCGCACGGGGTAGGCGCGAAGAGCTCGATGCGTTTGGCGCTCAGGCAAACGAGGGCTACCGTAAGGTGGCACGAGCATATGGTCGGGCGGTAGAGCAAAGGAATCGCTTGCTCAAAGAGCCGTATGTGGATTCTGCGATGCTCGATGCGTGGGACGCGGAGGTTGCACTCGGCGGCGCGACACTTCTGCGTGCGCGCATGGCATTGTTCGAGCGGTTGCGCGTACGCGTGCGCGAGGTGTATGGGTACGTTGCGGACGAGCCGCTCGACTGCACCTACGAGTGCACACTGGGCGACGAGGCAAAGGGCCACACGCGCGACGAACTACGCGACTTGTTCTTGGAACGCCTTTTCGCGCGCCGCGAGGAGGAGCTGAGAAGAGGCATGACGCTCATAGGCCCACATCGTGACGACGTTGTCTTCACGCTAGCCGGTCGTGACGCGCGTGCCTTTGGCAGCCAGGGACAACAGCGCTCGGTGGTACTTGCTTGGAAGATGGCAGAGGTCGCGATTGCAGGAGAGGTTGTGGGGGAGGAGCCATTGCTGCTACTCGACGACGTCATGAGCGAGTTGGACGCGCGTCGTCGCGCCGCGATTACCGAGTTCGTGGGCACGCGCATCCAGACGGTGGTGACTACGGCGAATCTTCAGTACTTCCCGCGTGAAATGCTCGACGGGGCAGAGGTGATTAACTTTGGCTAGGGAGCACGACCTGCGACGGTTTGGCCGTGAGGAGATGCGAAGCCTGGGGGCCGGTAGCGGCGGGCTTTCCGCCAACAATCCCGATGCGCAACGTGCGGGTGACCTCGTGGCCGCACTCTTCGGACCCCGTGCCACAAAACAACTCTCCGACTCCCAGCGCGCCGCACGGGCGTGGTATTCGGCCAATGGCGATCGCGAGCGCAAGCACACGACGGGCGTATGGCTTCGCAAGCCTGGCCGTGCGAATGCCGACCCCGTTATGGTGGTGCGGCTGGATTCGAATCTCCTCGCACAGGAGCTTGGCACCAACAAGGACCTATACCTCGCACGGCTCGCTTCGGCGGGAGTGCGCGTGAGCGATTTGCGGTTCTCGGTGGGTCGTGCCAAGGAACCCAAAAAGGTTTTATCGCCCGGGCGTTCTCAACCCAAAAAAACTACGACGCGTGACCTTACCCCAAGCGAAAAGGCGCACATTGAAGACGCGACGAAGGACCTCCCCGATGCGCTGCGCGTGAGTGTTGCGCGAGCCATGCGCGCCACGAAACTGCGTAGCGAATGAGATAAAAGGGGATGTACGTAGTCTCGTCGAAAACGCCGCTGAGGCGTGTCTCAGCGCCGCAAATGAGGTACAATGTACCTTCGCACTTTTGTAAGAGAGAGGAATCACGTGGCAAAAAAGAAGCAAAATGGCTACGGTGAGGACGCAATCAAGGTTCTTGAGGGTCTCGACCCTGTGCGCAAGCGGCCAGGCATGTACATTGGTTCGACGAGCGCGAGTGGCCTGCACCACCTCGTGTGGGAGATTGTGGACAACTCGGTTGACGAGGCGATGGCGGGCTTTTGTTCCAAGATAACCGTTACCGTTCACGCCGACGGCTCCGTAACCGTAACGGATAACGGCCGCGGCATACCCGTGGGTCGCCATCCCCAAAAGCGCATCCCTACCCTCGAAGTCGTGCTTACGGTGCTTCATGCGGGCGGAAAGTTCGATAACGATGCCTACAAGGTTTCGGGCGGATTGCATGGAGTGGGCGTAAGTGTGGTAAACGCGCTTTCAAGCAAGCTCATCGCCGAGGTCAAGCGTGATGGCGGAGTTTATCGCATGGAGTTCAGCCGTGGCAAAGTAACGCAAAAGATGCAAAAAGTCGGAACGGCCAAAACGACGGGTACCTCCATTACGTTTTGGCCCGACGAAGAGATCTTCGAGACGACGAACTTTAGCTACGATACGCTGCGCGACCACCTGCAGGAGACGGCGTTTCTTAACAAGAGCCTCAAAATCGTGCTTACCGACGAACGCGAGCTTGAGCCCCGGGTCGACGAGTTTTGTTACGCGGGCGGCATCATCGACTTCGTGAAGTTCCTTAACGAAGGAAAAACGGTACTGCCGGGTCTTGCGCGTCCCATCTACATTAGCGGCGAATCTGCTCCCGACGCTCCCGCAGACAAGCGCGGCGAGGTGGAGGTTTCGTTGCAGTGGAACACCACGTACTCCGACCAGGTGCTCTCGTTCGCCAACGACATTTACACCGACGAGGGCGGTATGCACCTAGAGGGATTCCGCGCCGCGCTCACAAAGACGATTAACGATTACGCGCGCGCCAAAAAGCTTCTTAAGGAAAAGGAGCCCAAC
The DNA here is from genome assembly GCA_017510785.1 of Atopobiaceae bacterium. GTDB lineage: Bacteria > Actinomycetota > Coriobacteriia > Coriobacteriales > Atopobiaceae > RUG440. The sequence goes on from JAFWMH010000026.1 coordinate 143,390, forward strand.
CTTACAGGAGACGACGTGCGCGAGGGCCTAACGGCAGTAATTTCGGTGAAGCTTCCCGACCCTCAGTTCGAGGGACAAACAAAGGCAAAGCTTGGCAGCTCATACATGCGAACCCTTACCAACAAGGTGGTAGCGCAGGGACTCGCGGAGTTCCTCGAGGAGCATCCCAATCCTGCCAAGGAGATTTTTAAGAAGGCAAGCCAGGCAGCGAAGGGTCGCCTTGCCGCACAGAAGGCTCGTCAGGCAACGCGTCGCAAAGGCTTGCTCGAATCGGCTAGTCTGCCTGGCAAATTGGCCGACTGTTCCGTGCGCGACCCTGAGATGACGGAACTCTTCATCGTGGAGGGCGACTCCGCAGGTGGCTCGGCCAAGATGGCGCGCGATCGCTCCATTCAGGCGGTGCTCCCCCTGCGCGGCAAAATCCTCAACGTGGAACGCGTTCAGGAGCACCGTGCCCTGAGCTCCGAAACCATTACCTCGCTCATCACGGCCATCGGTACTGGCGTGGGGCCAGAGTTCAACATCAGTAAGGCGCGTTATCATAAAATCGTTATTATGACGGATGCTGACGTCGATGGCGCGCACATTCGCATACTGTTGCTTACGTTCTTCTACCGGTACATGAAGCCCATGATTGATGCCGGCTACATATACGTAGCGCAGCCGCCACTGTACCAGCTCAAGCCGAAGGGTCGCAAGAAGGGACAATACCTCTTCACCGACGAGGAGCTTGCCATCGAGGCCGCGAAATACGACGATCCGAGTCGTTACACGGTACAGCGTTACAAGGGTCTAGGTGAGATGGATCCCGAGCAGCTGTGGGAAACCACCATGGAACCGAAGAACCGCATCATGCTGCGGGTAACCGTGGAGGATGCCTTGGCCGCCGACCTCGCTGTGAGCGACCTCATGGGCACAACAGTCGAGAAGCGCAAAGACTTTATCCAAAAGCACGCCAAGGACGTGCGATTCCTGGACATTTAGTGCTGCTGGGGCCGGCGCGAGGGTTGTTCGTCTGCTCAAACAGCCGCGCTTCGCGCGGAACTCGCATCCGAACAACACCTCGCGACGGCCTCGTGGCGCGCAACCCGGCAATCGCGCGGGCTTGGCGTGCTTACCGTTGGGTGCGCGGAAGAAAATTTGGTGCGCCGCTTTGCGGCGCATTTAGGATAGGAGAGTAATGGCAGATAACGACGACGAGATTCGCAACGACGACGAGCTGAGGGGGCCGGATGGACGCGACCATCTGGACGACCTCGTAGGTCGCGCGATGCACGACATGGAGGTGGACCCCGAGCGCGATGACGAGGATCCCTCCGACGTGTATGACGACGAGGAGGATGACGAGTATCCTCCCGAGCAAGGGTCACTGGGCCTTGCCGGCGCGGGCCTCTCTCATACGCTTAGCGACGAGGCGGGCACGAGGCTCGACCTAACCGACATTCACGGCGGTACGCTCAAGCCCATCGAGATGAGCCAGGAGATGAAGACCTCGTTCCTGGAGTACTCGATGTCGGTTATTGTGGCCCGCGCATTGCCCGACGTGCGCGACGGACTCAAGCCGGTGCACCGACGCATCCTCTATGCCATGAACGAGGCCCACATCGTGCCGACGCGCCCGCACAAGAAGAGCGCGTGGACCGTGGGCGAAGTTATGGGTAAGTATCACCCGCATGGAGATGCCGCAATTTACGACTCCATGGTGCGAATGGCGCAGGACTTCTCCATGCGCCTGCCGCTCGTGGATGGCCATGGAAACTTTGGTTCGGTTGACGGCGATCCTCCGGCGGCTATGCGATACACCGAGAGCCGCCTTACGCACGCCGCGATGGAGATGCTGCGCGACCTCGACAAGGAAACCGTCGACTTGCAACCCAACTACGACGAGTCTCTCTCTGAGCCCGCCGTCCTGCCGAGTCGTTTTCCTAATCTTTTGGTAAATGGCTCCTCGGGCATCGCCGTAGGCATGGCCACCAATGTTCCGCCCCACAACTTGGGCGAGGTCGTGGAGGCCGTATGTATGCTCATCGACAACCCCGATGCGACGCTCGACGAGGTAATGAAGGTCCTTCCTGGTCCCGACTTCCCGACCGGTGGCATCATAATGGGAACGAACGGCATCCGTGACGCGTATGCAACCGGTCGTGGTTCCATTACCGTGCGCTCCAAGGTGCATGTTGAGCAGCGCAAGGGTGGCCGTCAGCGGCTCGTGGTGACGGAGATTCCCTACCAGGTGAACAAGGGCACGCTGCAGGAAAAGATTGCCCAGCAGGTTAACGAAAAACGCATTGATGGCATTTCCGACATGCGCGACGAATCCAACCGTAAGGGCATGCGCATCGTTATTGACCTCAAACAGGGTGCTGTGCCTCAGGTGGTTCTTAACAACTTGTACAAGCGTACGCAGCTGCAGGCAAACTTCGGAGTTATCGACATTGCGCTGGTGGATGGCGTGCCCCGTACCCTCACGCTGCTCGAAATGCTGCGCTACTACATCGACCATCAGGTGGATGTAGTAACTCGACGCACGAAGTTTGACCTTGCGAAGGCCCAAAAGGACCTGCACGTGCGCGAAGGCCTGCTCATTGCGGTGGATAACATCGACGAGATCGTGCACATCATTCGCAGTTCGCGCGACGACAAGGAATCGAAGCGTCGCATGAACGAGCGTTTTGGTCTCACCGAGATTCAGTGCGAGGCCATCCTCCAAATGCGCCTGCGTCGTTTGACGGCTCTCGCGCGCGACGAGTTGGTGGCGCAAATCGAGGAGCTGCGCGAGCGCATTGCGTACCTGCAAGACCTCCTCGACCACGAGGACAAGATGATGGGCGTAATCAAGGACGAGTTGCGCCAAATTGCAACACGCTTTGCTACGCCGCGTCGTACGCAGATAAACACGGCCAATGCCGAGAACCTCGACGTGGAGGACCTTATTGCCGAGGAGGACATGGTTGTTACCTTTACGCACGCAGGCTACGTTAAGCGTCTGCCCGTGGTGACGTATCGTTCGCAACGCCGTGGTGGCAAGGGCATGCGTGGTCTTTCTCTCAAAGACAACGACTACGTTGAGGACCTCTTTGTGGCGAGTACTCACGACTATATGTTGTTCTTTACTAACAAGGGCAAGGTGTACCGCCTCAAGGTGCACGAGCTTCCTTTGGGCAGCCGAACGGCGCGTGGGTCGGCGCTCGTCAACGTGCTCAACCTCGCCGAGGGCGAGCACCCCATGGCGGTGCTTACGGCACGCGACTTCCCCGAAGACGAGTTCCTCATGTTCTCGACGGCGTCGGGCATGGTGAAGAAAACAGCCATGAGTGCCTACGACGTGAATCGCGCGGGAGGGCTTATTGCCATAAAGTTGCGTGCCGGAGACGAGCTCGTGGGCGTCCGGCGCGTGCGCGAGGGCTCGAACGTTATATTGTGCAGCACTAACGGCAAAGCCATCATGTTTGAGGCGGACAAGGTGCGTCCGTCGGGTCGCGATACCTCAGGTGTGCGTGGCATCAACCTGAAGAATGATGCGCGCGTGCTCGGCATGGAGATAAGCAATGGCAATGGCGACCTCGTCGTGATGACGGAGTTCGGCTACGGTAAGAGAACGCCGGTTTCGGACTATCCCGTGCAGGGACGCGGCGGCCAGGGCGTGTTCACCATTGCGATGACGGAGCGCAAGGGCAAGCTCGCGGCGTGTCGCGTTGTGGGGCCGCAGCACGAGCTTATGATCGTGAGCGAATCCGGCGTGGTTATTCGCGTGAAGGCCGAGGACATCTCGAAGACGGGACGTTCCACGCAGGGAGTGAGGATTATGAACCTCGCCGAGGGCGACCGCGTGAGCGCGATGGCTCGCATGATCGCCAAAAAGAAGAAGGCGCCCAAGCGGCGCGCTGATGTTGGCGAGGCGCAGGCAATGCTCGACTTGGCGGTTGGGGACCCAACGAACGTCGATGTGGGAGACGAGGACTTCGACGAGTCCCTGCTCGATGAATAGCGATTGGGCATAAAGTTAGAGGGCAATCAGGCCACCGGGGTTTGCAACCGGTGGCCTGATTGGCTTTTTGGGAATGGTTAAAACACGAAGGCGTCCGAGGGAGCAGCCGCGCACAGTGCTGCGGGGCGCTCGCTGCGCGGGAATCCTTCGGCCACGTTGCGTCGAGATGGCGAAACCTACACTGCGAAGTCCTCCGGGGAAAGGCCTTCTACGAACTGATGAAACGCCTCTTCCTCGCGTGCACGCTCGTCCTCGGCGGCCTCGCGCTCAACGGACTCGAAGTCCGGAAGTGTTGCAGCTTCGAGCACGCGATCCTCGGCGAATATGGGGGCATGCACGCGCACGGCTAATGCGATTGCGTCGGAAGGGCGCGCGTCCAGGAATACCGTTTGGCCCGTCTCTGTGGTAAGCGTGAGCTGCGCGTAGAACGTCGTATCCTCCACATGAGTGATGACCACACGAGTGAGCTTTGCGCCCAATCCTTGAATGATGGAACCCATGAGGTCGTGTGACATGGGACGCTTCATGCGCTTGCTGGTATCGATTCCCATGCTGATGCACGCCGCCTCAAAGGTGCCGATGCGAATGGGGAGCTTAACCGTGCTGCTATCGTCTTCCGATCGTGGCTTAAGAACGACGAGGGAAGCGACAGGTCCGTTCGTCACGACGAGTGATTGTATGTCCAAGCGCACTTGTGCCACGTTATTTCCCCTCTATTCACTCAGATTTTGGCCTACCCATGGTACGCTACTCACCTCGCCGCGACAAGTCGCAAGTGCTATTTCGTGAGAAACGCTTGCAGGCGCCACCAAATTGCTCAAAGTACAAATTCTCAAAAAAGTCGCGATTTGCACTTGACGAATAGGGGTGGTTCATCTAATATACTTTCTCAGCGGATGGGCCTGTAGCTCAGTTGGTCAGAGCGTCCGGCTGATAACCGGGAGGTCACAAGTTCGAGCCTTGTCAGGCCCACCATCCTTAGTGAATAGCCGCCCCAGCGTGAGCCGAGTCGCCGCTGGGGCGGTTATTACGGGGACGTAGCTCAGCTGGGAGAGCGCGGGCTTTGCAAGCCTGAGGTCGTGGGTTCGATCCCCATCGTCTCCACCAACGTCTGCGCAGGCCAAGCACTCTTTGCTTGGCCTGTTTTCGTATGGAAGGACGCTACCACACATATCGCGTTTTGGTAGAATACACGTGCATTATAGATAGATGTGGTACCGAAAGGGACTCTCATGGCAGCCAAACGCCCCACAACCTTTAGCATGCGTATGCCCGAGGACCTAAACGAAAAGATTAATGCCTACGCGGCGGAACACAAGTGCACCAAGGCGGAGGCGATGACTCGCTTCGCCCGGGCAGGCATCGAGCTGGAGGAAAGCGGAGGTATGGCGACGGCGGGTTCCGGCGTGCCCGACGCAGGCGGTGGCTCGCAAGAAACGCTCGCCAAAATAGAGGAGCGACTTGAGGCGCTGCAGAACCTCCCAACCATTGAGCCGATCGCCCCTACTTCCACTGCGATTGTTCCCATAGACATCCGCGAAAAAATACAAGCGTATTCCAAAGAACACGACTGCAGCGAACAGGATGCGATGGCGTATTACGCGAGGTTGGGCGTGCAGCTGAGCGGCGAGACGCGCGCCGCCACGACGGCGGATTTGGCCGAACTGCACGGCAAGCTCGACGCGCTCGCGCAGGATAGCAGGCAAAAGGGTGAGCAGCTCACGCAGCTGGCGGATGCGATAGCGGTAATACGTGAATACACCCAGCCCGAAACGCTGGAGCTCGAAGGCGAAATCGCCGACGACGCCGAAGACGTCGAGCTTAACGAGGAGGAGCTGCAACGCATGGCAGACGAGCGTACGCGCCAAATCGTGAGCGACGTGCTTTCGGAATACGCAACGCAGCAACGGGCCGAGCGCGAGGAGGAGCTCCAGAGGGCATCGGAGGCCAACGCGTCGCCGCGCTTCCCGCTTTCCATCATCGCTCTGTTCGTTAGCATAATCGCCGTTTTTGCTGCTATTATCGCCATTCTTTTGCGCGGCTAGGGGGAGAAATGTGTTATCGCGATAATACCAACGTCAACGAAGAGGATTACGGCGGTGTGTCGCCGCAACTCGACGACCTGACGAGTACGCTTATGGGTGATGCGCTCGACCTGTTGGCCGAGGGCATGCAACTCAACGTATTATTGGTAATGCAAACGGACTGCGGCAAGGTAGAGTCCTATGAGTTTGCCGACGACAGTCCCGAGCACCTGCTGCAGGCAGCGTACGAACACGTTCGCCGCGAGCGTAATGCGCTGTATTATGCCATCGCGTACGAAGGGGCCGTCGAGATGGACGACGGAACGTATGCCGACGCCCTCATTTTGGAGTTTGGAGAGCGAGGGCGCCCGAGCTTCTCGGCGTATTCGCTGTTCGAGGGTCGTGGCACGGGAGAACAATTTGCATGGACCGATGCGGCGCCCGCTGGCGAGGTTGAGGCGTTGCTGGGCTAGTGCGTGAGTGGATGGAGTGAACATGGGCACGGGTAGACGCCTAACGCACGAAGAAGTCGCGGCCGCTATGCAGGGCATGCGTGCCAGCATACGGCGCTACGCGGAGCTGCTTGTTCGCAAGGGTGCCGCTGTTCAGGTGGGGCAGGAGCTTGTGCTCACGGCTCCTGTGGAGCGTGCCGATTTTGCCCGTATCGTGGCGCGCAAGGCTTACGATGCGGGTGCGGGACACGTTACGGTAATTTGGTCGGATGACGAGCTGCGACGCCTTGAGTTCGAACGAAACGATCGCGAGTTCTTTGCCACCGTACCGACATGGAAGCGCGCGCAATTGAACGACCTTGCTGGGGCGGGCGCGACCTTCCTCATGCTTGCTGGGGCCGATCCCAACACGCTCAAGGGCATCGACCCCGAAAAATTCACAACGGCGGCGCTGGCCCAACGCGAGCAATGCCGCACGTATCGCGACGGCATGCTTTTCGGCAAGAATGCGTGGTGCATTGCGGGAGTCCCCGTGGTGGCTTGGGCTCGTGCGGTGTTTCCGAACTGTTCCGACGACGAGGCAATGATGCGACTGTGGCAAGCCGTGTTAAGCACGGCACGAGCCGATGGCGACGACCCGCAGGCCGAGTGGGAACGTCATAACGCTACGTTCGAGAAGAACAAACGTATCCTTAACGAGTATCGCTTCGATCACTTGCAGTATCGCTCGTCCAATGGCACCGACTTTGTTATCGGCATGAATCCGGGTCACATTTGGGAAGGCGGTGCTGGACGTACCGTTGGCGGAACGGTGTTCTTTCCCAACATCCCCACGGAGGAAGTCTTCACTGCTCCAAACAGGATGCGAGCGGAGGGTGTAGTCCATAGCGCGCTGCCTTTGGTTCATGGTGGACAAGTTGTGCGCGACTTTTGGTTGCGATTCGAGGAAGGTCGTGTTGTAGACTTGGCCGCTGCCGAAGGTGAGGACGTGCTGCGCAGCATAGTGGAGACGGACGAAAACTCGTGTCGGTTGGGTGAGGTGGCGCTCGTTGCGAAGGACACGCCCATACGTGCCAGCGGCCTGCTCTTCTTCGACACGCTCTACGACGAAAACGCAAGCTGCCACCTGGCGCTGGGGACGGGCTTTCCCGAATGCGTGGAGAACGGCTTTTCGATGACGGCGGAAGAGCTCATGGAGGCGGGCGTTAACCATAGCGGAACGCATGTCGACTTCATGGTGGGTGCCGATGACCTCAGCATCGTGGGCGTTACGGCTGCTGGCGAGGAAATCGACGTGTTTGTTGATGGCCGGTGGGCGTGGGCGGTTGAGTAGGGTGCAACGCTGCATCACGTAGGTTGTAACGCTATACTGTTGAGGTTCAATTAGAGTAAGGAGTGCGACATGGAGAACGAGAAGGCCACACCGCTGGTCGGGATTATCATGGGGTCTAAATCCGACATGCCCGTTATGCAAGCATGTGTTGATCAGCTTGAGGAGTTTGGCGTGCCGTACGAGCTCGTCATTGCCTCGGCGCATCGCAATCCCGCGAAGGTGCACGAGTGGGCGGGAACGGCAGCAGAGCGCGGCATGCGTGTGATAATAGCAGCTGCAGGCAAGGCGGCGCACCTTGGCGGTGTTGTGGCGGCTTACACACCGTTGCCCGTGGTGGGCGTACCCATCAAGACGAGTGACCTCGGGGGCATGGACTCTTTGCTCTCGATGGTGCAGATGCCGTCGGGCGTGCCGGTTGCGTGCGTTGCCATAAACGGTGCGAAGAACGCTGCGATTTTTGCCACACAAATTCTGGGTGCCGCCGCATCGGAATACCGTCAAACCATCGAACAGTTCAAACGGGAGATGGCCGAAGCATAGGAGAGGCTCATGGCAAAGCACTTCAAGGAAACGTCTGCTTCCGTTGAGACGGTTGCGGAGCGTCCACACAAGGGGAAGGAATTTGAGCCCGTGCCAAACAAGAAACCCAAGCGTAAGCATGACGTGCTCTCTACGATTCTCATTTTGGCGGGTATTGTGCTGCTTGCCGCTGCAGCTGTTATGTTCTTAAACAACAAACGCAACTACGACAACATCGATGAAATCAACGATGAGGTGGCGGAATACGCCAAGCTTACGGACGATGCCGAAACGCCGCCCGCGGTTGACTGGGCGGGATTGCGCGAGATGAATCCCGATATCGTGGGTTGGTTGCAAATTCCGAACACGGTGGTGAATTATCCCGTGTATCAGTCAGGCGACAATGACTTTTACCTGCATCACGCGCCCGACCGTTCGTACAGCATAGGTGGTGCGGTGTTTCTTGACGCTGAGTGCACAAAGCCGGGCATGGAAGATCCGCAAACCATAGTGTATGGTCACCACATGCGTAACGGTTCGCAGTTCAAGCAGGTTGCCGACATGGACAAACAGGAGATGTTCGATGGCGTCAACCTCGTGTGGTACTGCGTAGAGAAGGACGGGCAGCAGGTTAATTACGACCTTGCGCCGGTGTTTTTGTATTACACCAATGAGGGTGACACGGACGTACGTCAGTTTACCTTCGAGAACGACGCAAAGTACCGTGAGTATCTCAAGATGTACTTCGATAAGGCCGTTACGAAGCGTCCCGACGCCGAGGAGATTCTTAAGCAGGTGGAGCACATCTTTACGCTCTCGACCTGCAACTACATCGATGGCCAGGGCAGGACGCTTTTGGTTTGCGTGCCGCGAGCCGAAATACCCGGCACGCCGCAATACGATGCTGCCGCGCCCATTCGCGAGCAAAAGCGCCGCGAGGCCGAGGAAGCAGCTCGCAAGGCTGCCGAGGAAGAGAAGAAGCGCGCCGAAGAGGAAAAGAAGCGTGCCGAGGAAGAGGCCGCGCAGCCCCAAGAAGAGGTTGTAATCGAGGAAGAAGTCATCGAGGAGTAAAGAGGAGTCGCCTTGCGTTCCAAGCGTGTTCCATGAGGTGCTATGCCCGTGGATAATGCTTGGGACGCAAGCCGGTTAAGGAGGAACTATGGCAGAGCACGTTACCTATGCAGATGCCGGCGTCGATGTTGACGAAGGCGCCCGCGCAGTCGAAGCCATTAAGGATGCTGTTGCAACCACCACACGACCAGAGGTGTTGGGTGGTTTGGGAGGCTTCGGCGGGTGCTTCTCGGCTGCCGCGCTCAAGGATATGGACGATCCCGTTCTGGTGAGTGGCACCGATGGCGTAGGCACCAAGCTTGCCATTGCGCAGCTGCTTAACAAGCACGACACGGTGGGCGAGGACCTCGTGGCGATGTGCGCCGACGACGTTGTGGTCGTTGGTGCCGAGCCGCTGTTCTTCCTCGATTACGTTGCCGTGGGCAAGCTCCGCGCCGAGGCCGTGGCCTCCATCGTCGAGGGCATCGCCCGGGGATGCAAGCAAGCGGGGTGTGCCCTCGTGGGAGGCGAGATGGCCGAGCATCCCGGCGTGATGAATCCCGATGACTACGACTTGGCCGGCTTCGTGGTGGGCGTGGTCGACCGCAAACATATGATTGGACCCGAGCTCGTGCGCGAGGGGGACGTGGTACTTGGCATCCCTAGCTCCGGCCTGCATTCCAATGGGTATTCTTTGGTACGCAAGGTGTGCATTGAAGGCCGCACGGTTGAGCAGTTGTGCGTGCCGCTCGAAGAGCTTGGTGGAGAGTCGCTGGGCGAGGCCGTGCTCCGACCGACGGCCATCTACGCGGGGCCGCTGGTGCGGGCGCTGCAAGCTGGTGCACCGATTCATGCCATGGCACACATCACCGGGGGAGGCATTACGCAAAACCTCGACCGTGCGCTTCCCAAGACTCTCGATGCCGAGGTGCGGCGCAACGCCGACGGTTCCGCACCGTGGAACGTGCCCCCCGTCATCGACTACGTCGTGAAGGCGGCTGGCCTTACTCCCGACGAGGCGTTTTGCACGTTTAACATGGGCGTGGGCATGAGCGTGATGTGCGCCCCAGCCGATGTTGATGCCGTGCGTACCGCGCTTGCCGACGAGGGACTCGAGACGTTCGAGATGGGCAGAATCGTGCCTGGCACTGGTAAGGTAGTATACGTATAAAGAGATAATCACTGGCGAAGGGGGCAGGTACCTTGGAAACATGAGGCACCTGCCCCCGTTGCTACATCGGAAAGGAAAAACATGGGCATCAAGATAGGCGTGCTGCTTTCGGGTTCGGGAACGAACTTGCAGGCAATTATCGATCGCATTGAGGCCGGGACGCTCGATGCAACCATCGAACTGGTGGTTTCGTCGCGACCGGACGCGTATGGCATCAAGCGTGCGGAGAAGCATGGATTGCAAACCCTTACGCTTAGTCGAGAGATATACGCCGACCCGATTACGGCCGACGAGGTGATTGCTGCCGAGCTCAAGATGCACGACGTGGAGTACGTAATAATGGCTGGTTACATGCGCATGGTGCACGCACCCATTCTGGCCGCGTACCCCAATCGAGTCGTCAACCTGCATCCGGCGCTTTTGCCAAGCTTCAAAGGCGCGCACGCCATTCAGGACGCGTACGACTATGGCGTAAAGGTAACGGGCGTTACGGTGCACTTTGCCGACGACAAGTACGATTGCGGGCCCATAATCGCTCAGAGGGCACTAGTGGTCGAGGAGGGCTGGAGTGTTGACGAGCTCGAAGAGCACATCCATGCCATCGAGCACGAGCTGTATCCCAACACGATTCAGCTGTTGGCGGAAGGTCGCGTGCGTGTGCGCGAAAACGGTACGGTCGAGGTTTCGTAACGTCCTACATTGCGCTTTCAATGAGTGGCCAAAAAAGGGGTCCGGAGGAATTCTCCGGACCCCTTAAGGTACGAGAGGGTTATTCAGGTCGTTTCGCTCTTTTCACCCCAATTAGAACATGATCGCAGTCGCTTTCTCTTGTCCGAATGGTTTGGAGAGAACACGGAATGGGCGATTCGCCTTCCAACCTAACAAACGATACGCGCACAGCTTCTTCGCGCTTGGCCGCCTGCGTTAAGCGCGCCTTGCTGGTTGCTTCCTCAAGCTTGGGCAAATCGACCTCGCGCACGCCTCGCAGCAGTTTTGCTCGCACGTCCTTAAAGAAGTCGTTACCACCTGGGAGGATTTCGAGGTCTCCGTTCGCGTCTATACGGAATTCAAGATATTCGTCCGTGGTGACGTCCACATAATAGATGCTTTCGAAATCGGTGGTCAGCGCCCGGGAGATGCTCATATGGGCCTTTTTGGTTGAGGGTGTTATCTTGTAATTGGTGTCTGCCCGTCCAATAAGAAACTTGTCGAAGTCCTCAGGTGGTACCGGTCGCGAGAAGTAATATCCCTGCACGTAGTCGCAGCCCATGGCTCGCAATACAAGATACTGTTCCTCGGTCTCGACGCCTTCTGCCACGACTGGCACATGTAGGTAATCCGCAATATCGATAATGAGCTCTATCATGCGGACGTCCCTGTTTTCCCCGAAGGCGTTGCGAACGAAGCTCATGTCGAGTTTGAGCGCGTCAATTGGCAGGTTGGAGAGCATACCCAAGGAGGAGTAACCTGTGCCAAAGTCATCCATCTCGATGCGGAAGCCCATTTCCACGTCGCGCAACTCCTTGGCCATGGAAATCACTTGGTCGGAATCCCCGGTTCATCGGCCGGGAAAAGTGGATTCACGGCGACCTCGGCATCTTCCCGCGTAATCGAGCCCATGCTCTTTAGTAGCTTCTTCTCCTCGTACATGAGGGCATCGGCACGCTCGAAAACTTCGTGGAAGCTGGCATCCATTCCGGGCTGGTAGTCCGAGAGGCCACCCGAAACGACTACGCTGTTGCTGCCGATATTCGCAACAGAGCGATCGTGCAGAGCAAGAACCAGTTCGTTCCGAATAAGATAGTCGCGGCCATGCATAACGACCACAAACTCGTCGCCACCCGTGCGATACACCGGACTGTGGGAGAAGATGCTGCAAATCATTTTGCATGCATTAAAATGCCATCCTGCGCCGCTGCGTAACACAGGCGACTGACGGTACGTAACATGCCGATGAGGCTGGAAAGCACCAATGCAAGCAGGGAAAGCATGAGGATGTTCAGTCCAGCCGAGCCAAGGTAGTGGTGGGCGGCATAGAAAGCCGGGATGCCGGCGTACCCCTCAAACTCGTCCAGTCTGCTGATGTAATCAAGCCAACTGGAACACTCTGGTGGATAGGCGGAAACGCTCAATGGTCTTTACATAGTTGTAGAGACCGCCAGTTCCCGGAAATCGGTTGGCCAGGAAATGGTAATGGCTCGAGACCATCAACATCATAACGAAGCCAATGAGCAGGCCAATGACCGACCCCGCAGGTCCCGCCTGAGAGAGATAAGAGCTGCTGGTTACAACGAGGGAACCCCAGCCAATCGCCGAGCCGACGGATAAAGCCCAAACGGCTAGCGGCGAAAGGTAGGGCTGAAGCTTCGCGGGATTGTTTGAGGCGGATGGCGCTTCGCTCATGGCGTTATCTCCTCGCGGGTGGTTGCTGCGCGACTTACTCATTAACAAAGTATGCGTTTTTTAGCATCCCATAATAGGAAAGTGTTCGAAGGGGCGCCAGCGATGCTTTCTTATGACTCCTGGGGCCAAACACTAAAAGTCAGCTCCGTTCGCGAGCTTTAAGCTATGTGTAATCGATGACATCGGCAATTGCTTTTTTTGCTGATCAACTCCGTGTTATCGTCAATTCTGATTGACATAGTAAACCATTCGAATAACAATTGTATAGAATGGAGATGATTACAATGGCTACAGTACCAACCCAGATTCGCATTGACACCAACGTAAAGCAGCAGGCAACCGATCTTTTCATGAGCCTTGGTATGGACATGTCTAGCGCGGTTAATATATTTCTTCGACAGTGCATTCTGAGGGGAGGACTCCCCTTTCCTGTTGAGCTCCCGAAGTATAATCAAGAAACCCTCGGAGCAATGGCCGAAGCCCGCAGAATATCTAGAGACGCTGATGTCAAAGGCTATACAAGCATGGAAGAGTTAAAAGCCGCCCTCGAGGCCGACGACTGATGTATAAGGTCAAATTTACTACCGCATATAAGAAGAGCTATAAGCTCATGAAGAAACGCGGTTTCGACCTTACTCTCCTCGATAACGTTGTGGACAAGCTGCGTAAGGGTCGCCCTCTTGACAATAAGTACCGAGTTCATATGCTCAAAGGCGAATACGCCGGTTTCCATGAATGTCACATCAAGCCTGACTGGCTGCTGATTTATTTAATCGAGGATGACATTCTGACGCTTACCTTAGTCAACACCGGCTCGCATGCCGACCTGTTTGGGATATGACAACTGTGGAGTGTTAACTTTTACGTGTTAGCAAACAGACGGTTTCGACGTGCTTTGTGTGTGGGAACAGGTCGACGGGCACGATGCGATTCACGTGGTAGCCTCCGTCGCGCAGCACTTCGAGATCGCGCACTTGCGTCGTGGGGTTGCACGAAACGTACACCACGCGCGTAGGTGCGAGGCGCACGACTCCGCGAAGGAACTCCGGCGTCGAACCGGCACGTGGCGGGTCCAGTATGACGGCGTCGAACGATTTACGACGTTGCTGGGCCATCCATTCCGTGGCATCAGCGGCGACGAACTTGCAGCTTTCACCGAGTCCATTGGCGCGGGCGTTGCGACGAGCGCATCCAACGGCATCGCTCACCTTCTCGACGCCCGTGACCTGTAGTTCTCTTCCGGCTTCGCGTGCCTGCGAAGCGGCGCAAATGCCAATCGTGCCTGTTCCGCAGTACGCGTCGAGCAGCGAACGCGCATCGCCGAGTCCTTCGAGCGCGACGCGATACAGTACTTCCGTTTGCTCGGGATTAGTTTGATAAAAGCTCGTTGGGCTTATCTCAAACGTGCACCCCAGCAAGCGGTCGTGAATGATGCCGGGGCCGAATAGCGTGCGGTTGCGGGTACCAAGGATTGCGTTCGTCCGCCGGTCGTTGATGTTTTGAACGATGGTGGTAAGGTTGGGGTGGCGGTGGCGCAATTTGTGAACGAAGGCATTGGATTGGGGCAAGTTGGGCCCGTTGGTGACTATTGTGAGCAATTGCTCGTGTGTGGCGAAGCCCATGCGCACGACCGCATGCCGCAGGACGCCGCGACCTCGGTCCTCCTCGTAAGCTGGGATGTGCAGCTCGTCGGCAACTTGGGCCACATCGCGTAGCAGCTTGCGTGCGCCCGGCGCTTCCACCAAGCATTCCTTGCAAAACACGATTTTGTGAGAACCCCGCTCGTAAAAACCGCAGCGCATGCGGTTGCCCGTCGCACGCGATCCGGGTGCAAATGGCGTCGCCGCCTTGTAGCGGTAGGCGACTGGTCGCGCCATGCCGCGCACCGGCTCAACGGGTCCCCAATTCTCGAATAGCTCCTCCATCGCCTGCTGCTTGCGGCGCAGTTGCAGCTCATATGGCACCGCGAGCAGCTCGCAGCCTCCGCAACGGCGGGCGATGGCGCATGTGTACGTCTTGTATCCCATACACACTAGTATATATCGCGTGAGAGAAACTCCTTGGAAAAGTGTCTCACGGCCCAAATTCGACCGTCCGCTCCCCGATAGGTACTTCTCAACGTATTGACATATGGGTATGGTGTACTCTATGCGTTTGTACCCTTATCAAAGGAGGCTCAAATGGCTGCAAAGGAGCAGGCGATAAAGAACGTGGTTTTAGTAGGCCAAGGTGGCGTGGGGAAGACCATGCTCGCCGAGGCCATGCTGCATCTTTCGGGCAAGACGTCGCGTTTGGGCGGTCACGCCGGGACCAAGCCCACATTGGACTACGACGCACAGGAAACCGCCCGTGGCTTTTCCATTTCCACCACGATGGCACCCATCGACTGGAACGGCACGCGCATCAACATTCTGGACGCACCGTGCTATCCCGACTTCGTGGGCGATGCGTACGCTGCGATGAGTGCAGCCGAGACGGCCCTCTTCGTTGTTGATGCCAATGACGGCCCGCAAACAACCACCACCCGCTTGTGGTATGCCGCAGAAGAGCTCTCGCTTTCGCGCGCCGTGTTCATCAACCGTCTTGACAAGCCCGAGGCCGACTTCGAGAACGCTCTCGAGCTGTGCCGCGAGCGCTTTGGCAACAACCTTGGCGCTGTTACCATCCCCATGGGTACCGCCGCTAACTTCTCGGGCGTCATTGACGTCGTGCACATGAAGGCTCGTCACCTCGAGAAGGGCAAGGTCGTTGAGGAGGAGATTCCCGCCGAGTATGCCGATGCCGCCGAGGAGGCTCACGAGACCCTCATCGACCTCGTGGCCGAGGCCGACGACGAGGTTATGATGGCATACCTCGAAGGCGAGGAAGTTACTCAGGAAGACATCGAGAACTGCCTCTCCACGGCTATTCGCGAGCGCATCTTCGTGCCGGTGTTTGCTGGCGCCGCCGTTAAGGAGGAGGGTATTATCTCCTTCATGAACGCCGTGTGCGCATGGTTCCCCACGATGAGCGACTTCGGCCGCATTCCGCTGGTGAACGGCGAGCAGCTCGACATCGACCCCGACGACGAGCGCCCCGTGGTGTTCGTGTTCAAGAGCCTCAACGACCCGCAAAACGGCAAGCTCTCGTTCATCAAGGTGCTGAGCGGCACCATTACGCCGGGCGTCGAGCTTACCAACGCGCGTACGCGCAAGTCCGAGCGTCTTGGCCACCTGTACATCATGATGGGCCGCGAGACCACAGACGTGAAGAGCGCCAGTGCTGGCGACATCGTAGTCGCCCCGAAGCTCGATGCGCTTACGGGCGATACCCTCAGCGTGACGGGCAAAGTTGAGGCCGCGGCGTTCCGCTTCCCCAACAGCCTGTATCGCATTGCCATCGAGCCCGACAAGCGCGGCACCGAGGGCAAGCTTTATGCGTTCCTTGAGCGCAGCTCCGACGCCGACCCCACGCTCAAGGTGGAGCGCGACGAAGAGACGGGCCAAACCGTTATTTCCGCCATTGGCGAGGCGCAGGTAAGCGTGCTGCTTGAGCGTCTTGAGGACCGCACGGGCGTTACGGCTCACACCGTTAAGCTGCGCATCCCGTATCGCGAGACGATTCGTCGTACCGCTACAGGCCATGGCCGTCACAAGAAGCAAACCGGCGGTTCTGGTCAGTTCGCCGACTGCCGCCTGCGCATCGAGCCGAATCCCGACGCGGGCTACGAGTTCCTTGACGAGGTCGTTGGTGGCGCCATTCCGCGTGGTTTCATTCCGGCAATCGACAAGGGCGTCGTGGAAACGATGAAGGGCGGCGTGCTTGCCGGTTATCCCGTCATCGACGTGAAGGTTGCCGTTTACGATGGTCAGTTCCATCCGGTGGACTCCAACGAAATGGCATTCAAGACGGCTGCGCGCCTTGGCTTCCAGGATGCCGTGAAGCAGGCCGAGCCCGTGCTTCTCGAGCCGATGGCTCACCTCAAGATTACCGTGCCCGAGAGCTACGCCGGCTCCGTTATGGGCGACATTTCGGCGAGCCGTGGCCGTGTTGAGGGCATGCAGGCCGCTGGCGCTGGCGAGACGTGCGTTGAGGCTACCGTGCCGTACGCCGAGGTTACCGACTACGCGACGCGTCTGCGTTCGCTCACGCGCGGTACGGGCGAGTTCGAGCTTGAGGTTAATGGCTACGAGCAGGTTCCGCACGACGTGCAGCAGCGTCTCGCGCAGGAGTACCTCGACCGTCGCGCCTCTGGCGAACGATAGGTGTAGCGTGCGTTGTTCGCTTTTATTCGTTAAGCTCCCGCCACGCGACTCGGGCGGGTGCTGGCACCGGGCAGCATTGGTTGTGTGAGTGCCGTGGGCCTCTCGGGATTGTTCCCGGGGGGCCTCCTTTTTTGTTCGTGACATAACTTGTGGGTGAGGCCTACGTCGCGACCGACACCCTGCCCGGCGAGTAGCGCCTGCCTGCATCGAATGCCTGAAGGCGGGCGCCGCCAGTACGGCCGGAACCGCCTCCTGCGCGGCCGTTGCCGCCGCCAGTACGGCCGGAACCGCCTCCGAGAAGGTCGCTGCCCTCGCTCGGGCGCCCCTGACTTTCAGCAGGTTTTTAGTGTGTACAATTTCGTGGATGAAAAAGCGGCTCAATGTACGATCTTGTCTCAGAATCGTACATTGAGCCCCTTTTTTGACGAGGAAATTGTACACATTGAAACCTTGATGAGAGACGCTATGCCCGCGGGTCACGTTTCGCGACCACTGCCACGCACGTGGGCGCACGCCGCCGTCCCACGACCCCTTGTTGGACGGGCAAAGGAGCCGGCCACGGTCACCGGGATTTGGAGTTTGATCGCTGGGATTTGTTTTATCCGCACCAAAAGATGCGGTGTATCGGGCGAGGTGCACTTTCGGCCGATCCCGTATGATTCCGGACGATTCGGGAGGCTCGTGAATACGAATGTGCCGTTTCCTGCGGAAACGCACCTATTTTTCGAGAATCGCAGTTTTGGGAGAGAATTCTCGGCTTAATTCGCAACACATCTACCTGCGCAAATGCAGGTTTTCGCTCAATTGCTGCTCAATATCCGCAAGTTAGCTGTTACCTGGGCCAGAAGCGTTGGGTGTGCGACGCGTCATAGCATCTACCGTTATTGGTGGGACGTTCGCCGCTCGAAATAGCGTGGCTCCCTCCTTTCTCGGTGAGCGACGGCGTCCCACGTTACGTCTGTTGTGTTGGGTGCTGGTCGTAGAAAGGAGCGGCGATGAGGGATCAAGTTGACCCGTACCAAGCTCGCGATTCCGACGTGGACAATCGAAGTTCACAAGGGACGCACGTAGGCGGGACCATGAAGCCAGTGCGTTGTTCGGGGAATATCCGTCATGCAAAGCGTAAGCGCGAAACGCTTGGCGTGGGAAGGGAGAACACCGATGAGCGGGAAGACAATAAGACTCGCGCAAAGTCCGGCGGGATAAAGCTTCGTCGCTGGGCGACCGTTGGATTGATGATCACCTTGGCGGTTTCTTCCGTGCCTACGCAAGGCAACACAGCCGCAATTGCGGAAAACCTAATTGCACCGTCGATTTTGCTGGATGAGGCCGCGCATGCGCGGCATCGCTCGTCGTCCTTGATTGCCGGTGCGAATCAAAAGCCGTCACTACGAGCTGGCGGGGGACAAGCTGCGACACAAGCGTCGATGAGAGTCGGAACGCAAGATGGCGCGGAATCGCAAGGAGATGCAGCGATACAAACACCGACTGACGGGTCGTTGGATGGTCGGGAGGCAGAGGCGAAAACCGACGGATCGCAAACCGAATCGGCCTTCGCTGAGGTGAGCCGGGAGGAGCAGAATCACGTCGGATTGGCCGAAGAATCGCCGTTGGCAGATTCGCCGGAGTCAACGGGTGACGAGGCAGCCCAAAACGGTGCCGCGACGGCAGGCTCGGCTCCGAATGGGGAGGCCTCTAGCGCAATGCTGTACCTCGGCCAAGATGTGACGCACATTGTTACCATAACGTTTGATGCGAATGGTGGCGAGGGAGAGATGCCGGCAGTCGTATGGGAACTCAACAACGAGGAACATACGCTACCAAAAAACACGTTTACGAGTGAAGGATACGTATTTTCTGGATGGTCTCCGCTGTGTAATGGGAGTGAGGCGGATGCGGAGTCTGGCGCGGTAGTAGCGCGAGATGAGCAGCGCATGACGAATCTTGGCTACACACTGTTCGACGAAAACGGGAATCGCATTGGAGACTTTGACCTCAATCGATTCGCACAGTCGGGCAACCTCACGTTGTATGCCCAGTGGCAACCGATCGCGAACGAAGCCCCTTATGCGGAATTCGATTCGGCGGAGCATGCTGACGGGGAGAGCGAGGCCGCGGAAAACGGCGGCACGGAAAACGGCGGCACGGAAAATGCTGGTGCGCTAGACGAGCAAAAACATGGCGAGAACGTTGAAGGGCCGCTGACGGGTGAGGAATTCGCAGGCGAACGTGAGGCTGAACTGGACGCGGCAAACAAGAACACTACGAGGGATGGCTCAGCGGACGGAAATCCTGCAGAAAAGAGCGTTGCGGAAGGAAACGCTAGGGACGAAGATGGGCCGGACAAGAACCTTACGGGCGATACTGTTACGGGCGATACTGTTACGGGCGAGAGTGCTGCGGGAAAGCAGCTTACGGGCAAGGGCCTGGTGAGCGAGGATTCGGCGGACAAAAACGTTGCGGGTTCCACTCATGGTGCGTCCGAGGCTACGGAGAACGATTTCGCGAAGCATGATTCCGGGAAAGGGGAACCTAGTTCGGAAGACTCTCTTGATGCTGACGACGCGGTATCCAATGCTGATGCGGACGTCGCACCAAGTGAGGCTGTGGCAGGAATGCCGAGCCTGCTCGACTTGAGCGCTCCTGCTCAGGAGCCAACATCTCGTTCGGCCATAGCACCTGTTTCCAACCCGTTCGGTGCGTTGCCCAGCATCCCCACGCAGCCGCTTGCCAACGATCCGACCAATCAGTTGCTCGGTGAGGACGAGCTCATGGAAGCCACCCGTTTGCTTGTGCATGAATATGCGAAGGGGCCTGAAGCCACTGGCCCGAAAACCGACGCAAAAGCGAACGGCGACAACGGTGCTCATTTGACGTCCGCCACGCTAGACGGCACCACCATAGAGTATTTGCGCATGCATTGGGTAACGCCGTCGTCGGGCGAGGTGGTGCCAGCGGGCGCAAACCGCTTACGCCTTGCACCAGAGGCGGACGACGTCCCTGCCCATCAGTTCCAGTTTGACTTTTCGCTTTCGGGCAAGGATCGCTACGAGCCTGGCGCGATTGAAATGGTAATACCGGCTGCCATTTGGCAGGACCGTGATGGCAACGCAACGATGCAACTCACGGCCAATGGTATTTCGGCACCTGAGGAGTTTGCGCCCGGTGCGTCACGTGCTGACTTTGTGTGGCGTCAAGTCGACGATCGCATTGTAATTACCAACAATAAAACACTTCCTGCAGCAACGGCCGTAATGGTTCAGGGACACTTCGAAGGTGCCCATGCCCACGACATGCGCGACCTCACGACTTCCGATGCACTGACCGTAACCGTGACGATTGCGACGGCCGCCGGGCACGAACTGAGCGCAACGTCCAACGCGATTGACGCACTCATCGACACCTACCACAACGTGCCAACTGCACACAAAACGGCATACTCTGCAAGCTTCCGTAAGTACTACGTGTATCAGGGGGCGCCAGCCGACCTTCCCGAGGCACTTCGACCCGCCAACCCCGATGATTACATGTATATAAAGTGGTATGTCGCTGGAGCACATGGCGGAAATCAGCCTGTTGATCTCTTCTTCGACGATACGACCACGTCGGAGTACGGCTGCATTCTGCTTGGATCGACGGGTGGTCCCGAGGGCACGGTCGCGGCATCGAGCGGTTCGCACGAAGGTACATCCGGCGGTACGACGTTTACCATGACCGTCGCACATGGCTACGATCCCACTGTGAAGTCGGCCTACATATGGTGTGCTTATCCCATTGATGCGTTTCCTACACCGGGAGAGCGTTACGAGGTAACCAATACCCTCACAGTGCGATCCGTTGGAGCTGACGATGGAATAACGAGCACGAAAACAACGACGGCAACGGTGCCCATAGTGCCTCCGCACACCTACACCGTTACCAAATCCTGGGATGACGAGGCCAACGCCCGTGGTTACCGCCCCGAATCCACCGAGGTGTACGTATGGCGTTCGGGCGGCGATGCCTACGAGGAGTACAAAACGCTAACCCTGAACGAGGCCAACGACTGGACGGCAACCTTCTACGACGAGGATTCCCGCACGTGGAGCTACAAGGTAAGCGAGTTCAAGAACCGTCTCGTATATGGCGAGTCGATGGGCTTGCACAACGGAGTGCAAGTGCCCATGGGTCGCTATACCGAAAACGGCATACAAACCGAGCCGCGCGTGTACACCGCGCCGGAACTTGACGAGCAACGTAACGAGTTTTGGAGCTACAAGTTCGAGGGGTGCGACTACGACGAAGCCACACACACCTTTACTGTGCGCAATAGGCTGTACACGCGCGTGCCGCAAACGCACCGCATACTTAAGACGTGGGTGGGAGACGAGGAGCACAAGGAAGAGATTCGGCCGAAGTCACTCAAGGTGTGGGTAGCAAAGGACGTAGCGTTTACCAATGGCCTCGGGGGCCTCATGCGTCCGGCCGATGGGCATCCGCAGCGCAGCTTTTGGTTCGGCTCTTATCCGCGAGCGAATACCTACTACGACGAGTATGGGTATCTTGTGAGTGGGACGTGGCGCGAGATTACCCTCACCCCCAACGCTGAAGGGGCGTACGTGGGATACTTCACCGACGACGATCCCTACGACCACACCTACACGGTGCACGAGTTTTCCGACTTGCGCGACTTCATTGGACGGTCGCTGGCAAGCGGCGGGTATCGCACGTGGCAGCAGATAAATGCCGATGGGTCGAAAACGGTGTATACGGCGCATGGCTGGACGTACTACGAAAACGACAGGCGCTGGCAACGCATTGATCCGTCACAAGATCTTGAACACGCCATTGACGAGTACGAAATCGAGAATCGTTTGAGCTGGCCTGGCGTTACGTCAACAACGTATCCCGTAATTGCATGGACGCCCACGGTGCCGGCATCCGACGTGGCGAAGTGGTCGGTGGACTACACCGAGAACTACGAAAGGTCAAAGCACAAGGAGTTTTACCTCTCCAACGTGGTGAACGGTGCGCCGCAACGCAACGAGAGCGACCTTCACTTCCGCGTGGCGGGAACGAGCTATCACGAGGCGCTTACCGTGGAAGGCGAGCCGTCACCGCTCAATCGGTCGAAGCGGAGCGTTACCGTGGAGGTGACTGACGACGGTTTGCGGCTCGAGGGCGCCGAGCTATCCGCGGGGGATTATCGCATAAAAAAGATTACATGGCAAAACACGCCGGTGCGCTTGCAGGAACGCATGCAAACGGACGAGTGGTCGCCTTGGTACTGGACCTCAACCGACTATTCACGCGAGTTCGAGAACAATGGTCGATTCCCGGCCTATAGGTTCAAAACCAACGCGGCGGGTCATACGGTTTTGGCCAATCCCGGATCCTACACGGACGACTACGCGGGTGAGGACGTAAGCTCGTTGTTCTTTACCGCCAAGGTGGATGGATTCGTCGACGGGAACTGGCGAACGTACGCGTACCTTTCGCGGTCCAACGGATGGCTGAACGTTTCGACTCTAAACGGTGCGACGCTCATTGGCAACGGTGTGCTGTTCCCCGAGAGCGACCACGTAACGCAAACGCGCGTGGCGGGTACGTCCAAGGCTCAGGCCATGAGTGTGATGTACGACGTGTATCCTGAGCTTTTATCGTCGGATGCGGTGCGCGAGATCACTCAGACAAAATTGCAGGATTCTGATTATGCCGTGTACGACGTGTGCAACACCACCACGATGCGCGTGCTCGAGGCCGATGGAAGCGAGACGGAAGCAACCGACATGTATGGCAACTGCATTTCGGGCAAGCGCGCCGATTCCCACGAGTACGTGCACGCGCGCAATCAGTGCGTGGGCGTGACGCTCGACAAAACCTTTGCGACGACGGAGAACGACAAGATTTTGCAACGTGTAAAGGTGCATACCGACGTGAGCATGTTGCAGCAGTCGAACATCGTCGATGCGCGAGAGTGGCGCGAGGCGCTTGAGGATGGGGCGTTGCCCATGGCGGAGTCGGGCGTGTGGTACGACCTCGTGCCGGCGGGCATGCTCGTGGATGTGAACTCGGTAACGGTGGGCGATGGTGACGTTTTACGCGACGTGTGGGTTGTCGAGAACTATAGGGGGACGGGCAGAACGCTCCTGTGCGCCTCGGTACAGTTCGCGCCGCACGAGTTCTGTATGGGTGCACAGGACGAAAAGCCTTCGAGTGTTGCCATGCTCGCGGCAACGGGTGACGCCTGGCCCAACGAGGGTTATGCCACCAGGCAAACGCTTGGGTTCGATGCGTGGTATCCGTGGGATGCCGTGCGTGAGCATGGTGCCGAAGGCGTGCGCAATGTTGCCGCGTTCGAGGCGGACGAGCTCCAGCTTGGCAACCTTCGCGGATTTAGCGGCCAAGCCGACGACCCGCGAGGCCCGGCCCATCGGCTTTCGGAAGCTGCGGTAACCGAGCCGTTACTCGACCTCATGACCAACCTCGACGAGGCCCGCGACGAGAACGCGTTCGTGTACGCAGGCGACGACCTTGCCGTTACGGTAATGGACTTCCGCGCTCAGGCAGGAATCTTCAAGCAGGTTGCCGTTGTGGGCTCCGATCAATGGGGGACCGGTCGCGACGTGAGCGAGCACAATGCCGAGGAGCCCGACCCGGCCGTCAACGTATACGAGGACGGCGCGTACATGTACCGCTACACCGTGCGCGCGTCATCGCAAACGGCGCTCAAGAACATGGTGATTATCGATGCGTTGGAAAACTATTCGCTGACAAAAGCCGCCAATGCGCGCGAGATTGCGGACGCCAAGGCACATGGATGGACGGATGGAGAAGGGGAGCAGCCCGAGGTGACGAGTTGGCATGGAAGGCTCACCTCGCTTGACCTTACCGCACTGCGGGAGGCGGGCATCGACCCGGTGGTGTGGTACTCGACTACGCCTGGTCTTGATCCTGCGTCCATGGGGCACGTAGTGAAGGGCGACCCCGGTGGTTCGGGCTCGTCGGGCAACGATGGTGCGGCTGGTGAGGGAGCGGGCGGAGGCGATGGTTCGCATCCTGCTGGGGGCGCTGTTCCGGGCGAACTCGTGCTGGACTTCGACGCGTTGGAGAACTCGGGAGACTGGACGTGTGGTGAGCCGGAGGACTGGGGCGAGGTGACAGCCTTTGCCGTGGATTGTCGCCACGCCAGCGACGACGCGCCAGCGGCGCGACGTGATGCGCAGGGCAACTTCATGCTGCCACCGGACGAGTTTGTCTCATTCGTTTCCTATTTGCGAGCGCCGAAAGATGCTTCGGGGTATTTGGCCGACTCCGACGGAGACGGTTCGCTCGATGGAAGGGATCCCACGCTCAACGCGCACGCCTACAACAACGTGTTCCTTGAGTCCACCCAAATCGATCCCGTGGGCGACGAAACGGAGAGCTACATCCATCAGGATTACACCAAGGTTGGCATTATGTCCAACGAGATTTCCGTGTGCAAGCGCTGGGACGACGAGAACGACAACGACGGAAAGCGGCCCGACTCCGTCGTTGTGCGGTTGGTGGCAAATGGCGAGCCGACGGATATATCGGCTCGTTTGAGCGAGAGCAACGACTGGCGGCACACGTTTATGCACGTGCCGGCCGTCGACGAGAACAACCAGCACATTGCATACGCCTTCCAAGAAGATGACGTGGACGGCTACGCGCTGACGAGCGTGGAACGTGTGGGCGACGAGGTTACGTACACGAATACGCATGTGCCCGAAACGCTCGACTTGCCGATTCGTAAAACTTGGGAGGGCGACGAAGGGACCCCGTCAGCGCGACCGGCGAGCGTGACGTTCGACCTTTATGCCGATGGCGCATCCTGCGACGAGTCCAAGACGCTGACGGCGGCGGGAGGTTGGAAGGCGACCTTTGCTGGCCTGAGGAAATACGACCGCGGCCATCCAATAGAGTATACCGTTCGTGAGCGAACCTTTGCAGGCGGTAGCTATGTTTCGCATGCCGAGCGCGATGGCGGGGGCATCAATGTTACGAATACGTACCATCCCTTTGGCGACCTCTTGGTGTGCAAGCAGGTGGTTGGCGCAACTGCCGCATGCGCGACGCATGAGTTTGCCATGACCTTCGTGTTTACCGATTCGAATGGCATGGACGTAATAGACGAGTTCGAGTATCGCACGAGTGATGGCCGGACCGGAACCGTGCGTACGGGACAGTCGGTGCTACTCGCGGCAGACCAAAGCGTCGTGGTGTGGGAGCTGCCAGCAGGCATTACGTATCGTGTAATCGAGCAGAACCGGCCTGGCTACCGAGGTGTGGCAACCAACGAAGTGGGACGGATTGCGCCCAATACGGCACAAGTCGTGACGTACGTGAATACGTATTCAACGGAGGGCGCCTATACGCCAACGCTCAACAAGGTGCTCATGGGAGCTCAGTTGCGAAGAGGTCAGTTCTCGTTCGAGCTTTTGAACAACGACGACGAGGTACTGCGTACGGCGTGGATTGTGCCGGACGCATCGCAAACGGTGGAGCGCGAGGACACGGAAGGTGGTGTGGAGCGCTCGGGCGGCTATACGCGATTTGGCACGCTGCGTTTTTCGGGCGGAGATGACGGCAAGACGTTCGTATATAGGCTGCGTGAGGTGGACGGCGGCAAAGATTGCTACGCATACGACAAAAGCACGTATACGCTCACGTTGCGACCTCACGACACGGGCCAAGGACGCATGGACGTTGACGTCACGTGGAGAGACGAGGATGGGCGCGAGCTGGCGGACGGTAGCGTTCCCACGTTTTGCAACTCCTACGAGGCGACGGGGGAGGTGCGACTCGAGGCGTGGAAAAGTCTTGTGGGACGCGACCTCCGCAATGGCGAGTTTTCCTTTGAGCTATGCGAGCTCGACGAAGATGGCAGGCCCACGGTTATACAAACGAAAACTAACGACGCACGCGGTCACATTGAATGGGATCCCATTGCGTATACCCAAGACGACATCGGCAAGACGTTTTCGTACCTTGCGCGTGAGGTGGAGGGAACCGATCCCACCGTGCGTTACGACGATGCGAGCAAGGGTTACGAGGTTCTCGTGGTCGATAACGCCGACGGGACGTTGAGCTGCGTGCAAACGAACGCGGAGTACAGAATTGAAATGGGAAGCACGCCGAATACGCCTCTCGTAACGTGTCCCATGTGTAACGGCAGCCTTGTGGATGCCGTGTACGAAACGTCGGGAGACGACCTCTACATCCCAATGGGGGGCGGCATCGCCGACGGCCTTAACGAAACGGAGACGTATAGCGCCATAGATTATATGGGGTGGTATACGTACTTCCATTGGAATGGGGATTCCAACGTAAATCGTATTTCGGACGCAAGCTACGTTTTGAATGGTATGCAGAATGCTACCACCACTAGCATGACGCATGGAGAGCAGTGGTATAGGCTTGTCAACGGACTGACGGCGGCTGGCACAGAGCCCAATGCGATTTTCGCTCAGATAGATGCATACGACGATTGGCATCCCTCCTCGGCAACGGCATCGTTGCTTACAGGACATCGTGCGGACTGGCCGTCGATGCCACCAACATGCTACAGCGACATTTACGTAACGCGTACCGATAGTGCGACCAAGATAAAGACGACCTACAGGATCCATCGCTGCGAAACATGTGGTGGTACGGGGCAAATCAACATCGAGGAACTTGCCGTGAAGGTGGAGACGGGCGATGCGCCGGTGCCGGTGTTCGAGAATACCCTCGTGCCCGGGTCGCTTCGCATCGAGAAGCACATAGAGAATGGCGATGGTTCGGCGGAATTTGTCTTCCGAGTGCTGCTTTCGCATAACGGCGAGACGGAGGAGCGTGAGGTCACGCTTCATGGTGGCAATTCGGTGACGCTGCCAAACATCGAGGCCGGTACTGCGTATGCCGTATTCGAGGAGGCACCTGCGGGTTGGGTGCTCGTCGACGAGGAGAATGTGACGGGTGTTATTGAGCCGCTCGAGGTTGCCGAGGCGACGTTCACCAACGAGTATCGTCCTGGCGTAGCTACGGCAAACGTCCTTGGATTCAAAACACTGGATGGCGGGAACGCACATGTGGCGGGTTTCGAGTTCGAGCTCGTGGGCACGGGCGAGGACGATGACGTGCGCGAAACATGCGTGACCGCAGCCGACGGAGTCGTTTCCTTCGGACCGTTTACCTACGGTGAGGCAGGCACGCACACATATATAGTACGCGAGGTTGCGGGAAGTGACGCGACCATTGGATACGACGAGCACGAGGAAGAGGTGCGCGTCGACGTGGACGACGACGGTGCGGGCAACCTGCTGGCGCGCGTGACGTACGACGAGGACGGCGTACGCTTCAACAACGTTACACAGCCGGGCAGCCTAGTGGTGCGCAAAGTCGTGGAGGTCGTTGGAACTGCGGGTGAACCTGCGCCGGGAAGCGAGGACGGCTCGAATGGTGAGGGGATGCCCGACGCTTCGAGCGGCGACGGTGCGGGAGAGGACGCGATGTTTGCGTTTGCTGTGCGGTTGCGCGACGCACTTGGTCGACCACTCGAAGAGAGCTCCACCTCGATTGTGGTACCCGATGGCGCGCCGCAGGCGACGTGTGCGGAGGATGGCACGTACGAGCTAGTGTTGCGCGGTGGTCAGGAGGCGCAGTTCCAAGGAATTCCGGCGGGTAGTTCGTACGAAGTCGAGGAGAAGGGGCTCGTGGAGGGCGATGACGTGGCAAATGGTGTCGTGCGTGCATTGCCGGCGTTGGGGTGGCGACGGCGCCTGGCCGAGAATACGTTTGGCGTAATCGAGCCCGCGTGTACTTCGGTAGCCACGTTTACCAATGAGTACAAGACTACGGGTACGGCAACCATTATTGCGAAAAAGTGCTTAACTGGTCGCCCCCTTGCGAACGGAGAGTTCTCGTTCGAGCTTCTCGGCGAGGGTGGTGCTTGCGTGGCTGAGGCTACGAACGACGAGGAGGGCTTCGTGGAGTTCGGACCACTCTCGTTCGATGCGCCCGGGACCTACCATTACACGATTCGTGAAGTGCCGGGCGATGACGAGGACCTTATCTACGATGAGCGCGAACTCGCGGTAACCGTGGAAATGACCGACGATGGGCGTGGGGTTCTTGCCGCGGAGGTGGCATTTGCGAATGGCGACGATACCTTCCAAAACGCGGTGCGCACTACGACGTTACGCGTTACGAAGCGAGTCGAGAATGCAACCGTTGCGAATGGCGACGCCGAGTTCTCCTTCGACGTCGAGTTGGGAGACGATTCGGAAGCGAACGAGCAGTCGGAGCCGGCGCTCACGCTTAAGGCCGATGAGACGGGCGTTATAGAGGATGTGCCCGTGGGCAGTGCGTATTGCATCGTCGAGCGCGCCGCGCGGGGATGGAAGCAGGTTTTGGCAACAGGCGAAGAAGGAATTGTTGGCGCCGGCGGCGCGGAGGCGACCTTTACCAATAGGTATGTGGCGACGGGTTCGTTCGTGCTGGAAACGCATAAGTATCTTACTGGTACGCCGATTGAGGCCGGGCAGTTTGAGTTCGAGTTGCGCGACGAATTGGGCAACTTGTTGCAAACGACGACAAACGATGCGGGCGGAAGGGTTGCGTTCGACCCCATCCACATTACCGAAGCTGATGCGGGTACAACGCGCACCTACTTTATCTACGAAGCGGTGGGGGCGAACGCTCACACCACATACGACGAGCGGGCGTTGCGCGCCGACGTCGTCATCGTAGACAACGGCGACGGAACGCTGCATGCAGATGTGTTGTATGGCGGAAACGGTTTCTTCAACGACTGGGCAATACAGATGCCCAACGCGGGTGCCTCTGCCCTTACGTCGCTTGGCGCCGCCGGGGGTATGGCCATAGCTTTGGTTTCTCTACGACGCAAAAGGAAAGGAGGTGGAAACGTCACTCGGCCCACGATGGGCTAGGTGACAAGAACGTAGGAAAGTCTGCGGTGGATGCGCGGGCAAGCGCGCACGCGCGACCACCACGGGCGGCATCGTGAACGGAATTGCAAAGAATCGTACGAAAGGTGTAAGGATGTTTGGAACGAACGAGATAAAGGCCCAAACAAAGGTCCAGGGCTGGGGAAGTCGTGCCTGTGCGGTTGTACTGGCGGGAATGCTGGCTAGTACGTTGGTGGTGATGCCGAAATCGGCGTTGGCAGCAGCGGGCGAAACGGGCAAGGTTACCATCAACGCGGTTGACGGCAATCGGGTGACCTACCTCGCGCGTCAGGTGTTTTCGGCGGACCTTGACGAGAGCGGAACGGCGCGCGACATAGGCTGGGCAAGCACGAGCGTGAAGAGTGCCGTGGTTGCAGCCATCAATGCCTGGGCACAAGACGCGGAGGTTGATGGCGTGGGCGAAAACCCCACCGAACGCGAGGTCGTTGAGTATTTGAATGCCAACTGGGGTGCGTCGAGCACGACGCGCGTGGCGGGTCACGACGATTTGCCAAATGTTCTTGCCGACGCCCTTGATGGACTGGGCAATGGCGTGCAGGTGACTCCTGGCCAGGAGGCAGAGCTGGCGGAAGGCTGGTGGCTCGTGGTGGCGACGTCCGACTCTATTGAGGCGGGGACCACGACGGGCAACGTTGGATGCGGCGAGGCGGGTACGTCGCCCATCTTCGTGCAGGCCAACAAGGACGTGCCGGTCGTCGTAACGGAGAAGACGACCATTCCTACCGTGCGCAAGGAAGTGCGCGACGACGCCTCGGGTGCCGAGTTCGGGCTTGTTGCCGACGCGAGCAAAGACCAGCCGGTGGAGTTCAAGCTTACCGGAACGGTGGCGAGCAACGTTGCGACGTACGATACCTATTACTACGCGTTCGAGGATACGCTCACGAACCTTGACCTCACGGACGCCGAACTTGCTGCGGTACGCGTTTCGGTTGACGGCACGGATGTAACTAACGGGCTGAAGGCGCAGGATGGCAGCAGCATAACGCGTGCGGGCGGCAAGCTTTCCGTTGTTATCAGCGACCTAAAGGAACTTGCGACCGTGACGGCGAGCACCAACGTCGTGGTTGAGTATCGGGCGCACCTCACGGGAACCGCCACGATGGGCTCGACGGCAAACAACAACGTTGTACGCCTGAGCTACAGCAAGAACCCCAACACCGAGGCGCACGGTACGACGAGCGAGTCGCAGGTACGTACGTACACCTACGCCCTGGAGCTTACGAAAAAGGACAACGAGGACGCGACGCTTTTGCCGGGGGCGAAGTTCAGCGTGCGCGATGATGCGTCGAGCAAGTATGTTCAGGCGGATGGGTCCTTGGGCGATGCGGCCTACGAATTCGAGACCGACGCGAACGGCGTGTTTTCCGTCGAGCGTATTGACGCGGGTACCTACACCATCCACGAAACCCAGGCGCCCGTGCTTGCGGGTGACGATCCCGTCCATTACGCGGCGTGGGATCACGACCTCTCGGTGAGCATCGTTCCGACCTACGACGCCGATGGCGTGTTGAGCCAGCTTCGAGCCGAGGTACATGGCGGTTTGGGCGACGAGGCAACAACGGTGAAGGCCACTGCCATGGATACCGGTCGTGTGTCCGTTGACGCAACCGACATCAAGAGGCTTGCCATGCCGCTCACCGGTCGTGAGGGAATGATGCTCCTCACCGTGGCCGGCGTGACCATCGTGGCGGTTTCGCTCTACGC
Source organism: Atopobiaceae bacterium (assembly GCA_017510785.1). GTDB lineage: Bacteria > Actinomycetota > Coriobacteriia > Coriobacteriales > Atopobiaceae > RUG440. The sequence continues at coordinate 174,250 of JAFWMH010000026.1, forward strand.
GCTCCGTCGCGAGGAGTAGTTGCACTGCGCGTTGCCCGGCCTGCGGCGGAGGCGTGCACGCTGCGCTTTCGTCGCGGGCCGGGAAGCACGCCTCTGACGATTGCGTGCGTCACCCGCAGGCCGGTAGGCACGCTTCTGGCGTATGAGCATGCATCGTCGCGGACTGGACATCGGCCTGGCAGTGCAACCGTGCGTGTATTGCTGCGACCTTCTCGCTGTGGTTTGGTCGACGTTCTCTCGTTCCGCCCTGTATGTGCTCCCCTCACTTCGGACGAAAGGCATGTGATGAACTTCAGGTCCCTTCCCGTGGTTGGCGTTATGTTCGGGAGTGTCCTCGTGCTATTGCCGTTGCTCACGGATGTTTGGTTTGCGTGGGAAGCGAACCGCGTCATCAAAACGATGACTTCTCGGGTGGACGAGCAAACTGCGCGAGAGGCGGCGGAACAGGTGAAGCAGGCGCACGCATACAACGACCTTGTTGCACGTCGCAAGCCAGGCATACCTCCGGAGGATGTTTGGCCCTACGAGAGGCAGTTGCGTGGACGGGGAGAGCACATGGGTTGGCTGGAAATACCGAAGATTGACGTGCGTCTGCCGGTGAGTCATGGAACCAGTGAACGTGCGCTTTCGAATGGTGCGGGGCACGTGCGCAACACGGCACTGCCGGTGGGCGCTTTGGCGGGAAGGCCTTGTCATTGCGTGATTTCGGCGCATAGCGGACTGCGGACGGCGCGGATGTTCGACGACTTGCGGCGTTTGGTGCCTGGCGACAAAGTATGCGTGCACGTGCTGGGCAGGGCGCTTGCTTACGAGGTGATTGAGCGCGAGGTGGTGCTGCCCGAGCGAGTGGACAGACTCGAGCTGTACAGCACCGATGTTGCAGATATGCTCACGCTCGTTACTTGCACGCCGTTGGGGATAAACGATCACCGACTGCTCGTGCATTGCAAGCGGGTGCCGTACTGTGCAAACGACTTCGACGACGTGCCGACAAGCGCCTTCGTTAACGGACGCACCGTGCCTCCCATCGTCGTTGGCGCGATGGTGGTTGTGGCGTGCGCGAGGATGTGCATGCGAAGGGGCTACGTGGGTCAACGTGAGGACAAGCCATAAAGAATGCAAGGGACACGTGTTGCGAGAGGAGGGATTCATGCGCACGTTTCGAAGGGTGTTTGCGACGCTTGGCGTTGCCTTTGGACTGCTTGTGCTGGCTGCCCCCGTCGCGTATGACCTGCACGCGACGCATGAAGCGAATCGCGTGATAAAAACCATGAGCGACGCGGTGGATTGGCAGCACGACGAGGCTCGTATGCGGTACTTGGCGCAGGCGAAAGCGTACAATCGCAGGCTGGCCGGCCTGCCGTACGACGAGCCGGAAGGCGGCGTACTTCCCTACGACGAGCAGCTAGCGTGGCGTGGCAAGCCGTACATGGCCTACATCCATATTCCTGGAATACACCTCAAGGTGCCGATTTACCATGGGACGGCCGAGCAGGAGCTTTCGGCCGGTGTTGGTCACCTCGAAGGTAGGTCGTTACCTGTGGGTGGAGAGGCGTCACTCTGTGTGCTGGAGGGGCATTCCGGCATGTTTACGAGTCGCATGTTCGACGACATCCGCATGCTGCAGCCCAAAGACATGCTTTGCATTTGGACGCTGGCCGAACCGTATGCGTATCGCATGGCATCGTGGGAGATTTGCGATCCGGATGAGGTCGAGAGTCGTCTTGCCATTACGCCGGGGGACCGAGTATGCCTGGTGACGTGTACCACAACGCCCGATGCGTTCAATCCGCGCGGTCGTATTGGCGTTAACGACAAAAGATTGCTGGTGTGGTGCGAGCGCTGTGAGTATGACGAAGCGTATTTTGCGCCACAAGAGGCAGTCGTCGACGAGCTCTCGTCCACGCGCGCATGGCCAGTGCTGGCTATGAGTGGTGCGACCATGCTTGTGTTTATCAAATACGTTATTAAACGAAAACGGGGGAGGGGAATTACATAATGAGAGGCCTTCGTGTTGTGGCAAATGTGTTTGCAATGGGGTGCGTTTTGGCTATTGCAATGATGAGTGGCGTGCACGTGTGTATGGCCGAGGAGGTCGATGTGGGTGCAGCGTCTTCGCCGAGAGGCCCAAACGTTAAACTGATGGCGCCGACCGTGGAGAAAACCGTGCTCCGGGATGGTATGTGGGTGAATGCGACCGATGCTGCCGTGGGAGAGATTCTTGAGTTCAGGCTGGTCGGGACGTTGCCGACGGGTGCGGTGGTGAAGGGGGCTTCATGCCCGTATGCGTTTGTTGACGATCTTCCTTCGGCGATGGATGTGGACCTTGCGTCGGTGCGTGTCGTACACGCGCAGGCGATGGAGGCAGGGCACGACGTGACGGCACACTTTGACGTGAACCTTGAGGATGGTGTGCTGAGCGTTTCGTGCAACGATCTTTGTGAGCTGGGTGCGCTTGAGCCTGATGATACGATTGTTGTAACGTATGGCGCAACGATGGGAACGTCGGCGAAAACTGGCATGCTTATTGGCAACGTGAATAGCGCGCGCATAGCCTACAAGGTAGTCGTTTCGAGTCAGAGTGATGGCGGTGAACCGGGCGGTTCGGAGGAATCTGGCGACCCCGACGGTGCTGGCGACCCCGACGGCTCCGGGAGTCATGGCGGAGTGCCGTCGTCCGGTCGTTCCTCCGGCTCCGAGGATGGTGCGGATGGCGAAAGCGAATACGCTGCTGATGGCGATACCGACGTGCACCGGTGGAACATGTCGGAGCGAGACGATGCCGTTGCGTACACATATCGCGTGGTAATAAACAAGTATGACGTTTCCACGGGAGTGCCGCTAGCTGGTGCGACCTTTGCGCTGGACGATGCAACCGAGACGACCGATACCGACGGGCGGGCGACGTTTAACGGGGTCGGTCGTGGCGTCGTGAATGTTGAAGAGACGAGCGCACCCGCAGGCTATGCGCCTGTATCTCCGTTCCAAATTGAGATTGTGCCCGACATCGAGAACAGCACGGTAACGGCAAAGCTTACGTCGAGCGATGTTGGGGCATGCATTGCTTTGGGCGATGTTGACGCCAAGACGGGAACGATAGTGGTGCGCGTCGGGAACGAGGCCGTCGGTGGCGGCGAAGGTGCAGGTGGCAGGCAAGCGAGCAGTGGTAGCGGGGTGGGTGCCGCTGGTGCAGGGGGAGGCGCTGGCGCGGCGGGTGCATCGCACGCTGCTGGTACGGTTGCCGCTAGCAGAATGCCCATGCCCACAACAGGTGATGCGACGCTTGCGGTGGTTCCTGCCATCCTCGCGTGTTTGGGTGTGGCATTGCTGGTTATACGCAAGCGGTTCTGGTGAGTGCGAGACGCCCTCTGGGGAGCTTTGCTTCATGAGGAAAGCGTCCCGGAGGGCGTCTTGCCAGCCAGCAATGTGCGCGGTGGAAAGTGGAAGCACGTTGGACGATCGTGGCGCGAACGACTCAGGCGACACGAAAGAAACGGGACCGTTTAAAGCGAAAGACTATGGGCGCGCCGAGGTTGTGTTCGTATGTCTCGGTCCAAAGGCGCGAGATGCTGAAGGTGCCGTTGGAATGCTCGACGCTCTGCTAGCGCGAGACCTTAACGCAACAGAAAAGCTAGCTAGGCTAGGTAGTAAATATGGTATGATGCTAACAGAACCCATCAGGAGGGAGGTAAGGCACATGGAGGACTATTGGGACCGAGTATTTAGGGAGAAGTACGACGAAGGGAAGCGTGATGGCGAGCGCGATGGCGAACGCAATGGCCGAATCTCGAATCTCGCCGCGAACGCACGCATACTTACTGACTATCTTGCCCAGCCCGTTGACGCATTACTTGACCTGCTACGCACGAGCGACGAGGATCGCAGGGCGGTTCATGCCATCCTTGGGGAATAACGTTATGTACGGAATTCGAAGCGATGCCCCTGCGGCCGGGACGGCAAAGTAGCTAAAGATCAATGGAGCTTTATGCACGCGTCGCTGCTAAGCTCGGGAGTGGGGAAGAACCGAGCGGAATCGATGATCGATTTTGGCAAATAGTATTAGCGGCAAGCAAGCGCTGGGCTCTGTGAGTCAAGATGATGCATTGCCGGTATGGGATTGGTCACCGTGCAGTCTCGAATTATCAATCGCTAGGATATGGGTTCTTGGATTGGAGGAAGGGACTGTATCGGTGGTCAGTTTCTTTAGGTGATAAGCCGAGCCGGGGTAATGTGACGCGAATCTGGTTAGAACGGGTCAAGTGTAAAGATAGTAGCGCGCAAAATGCTCCCTGGGAGAAGCCAAAATGTGCAGTCTATCGCCAGACGTTCGGGCCCGTTTTCCCACCCACCCGCACCGCTGCGACGTCCCGCAACGGAATCGTACGAAAATGCGACCTCTGCAAATCGCCGCGGGCCAATCGTACGGAAATGCGACCTGTGCAACTTTTCCGGGACGAAATCGGACGGAATTTCGACCTCTGCAAATCGCGAGGACGCAATCTGATGGAAAATCGACCTCTGCAACTCTCCTATTTGCACAGGTCGCTTTTTCGTCAGGATTTTCCTTGGGACGGTCGGCCTCAGCGACGATCAGCCTGCGGCGGAGGTTACGATTCCACCTATCGTTGACGCGTTGATCCTTCGCGGGCACGGAAAAGCCATTGTGTCAGTTCCGAACATAAAAAATAGTGGGCACGAACTTTCAAATAGACGTGCAAACCCCAGCTCACGCCTTCTATGGCATAAGCATCGCAACATCACGTGCCCACTGGCTAAAACATGCAGTGGGACTGAAATGTTGCGAAACTTATGCAAAAGATCCCGTCAAATGGAGATTTGCAAAATCCCCCAAACTTCGTGCCCACTATTTTTTATGTCTCGGGACGATGCAAGCGCCCTTCGCCGCAACTCATAGCCGCCAATCCCGGAACCGACGCAGCAATCAAAAAAGCGAACGCAATAGCACGAATAATGCATTGAACATACCGCTAACCGAAAGAACACTGAACGTTCTCCGACACATAGATAGAATAAAACAAATTTAAGTACTGGATTTGTGCCTATTGACCGGGGAAAGGCTGCGTTTCAACATGGAGCGACGCCTGCAAAAGTTAAAGCGCGACGAGCTCTTGCAGATTCTTTTGGAAATCGAGCAGGAGAATGAGCAGCTGGTGGAAGAGAATCGCCAGCTGAAGAGTCGCCTTGCGCAGCAAGAGGTCATTATCAGCGAAGCAGGGTCGATTGCGGAAGCATCACTTAAGCTGAGCGGCGTGTTCGAGGCTGCGCAAGAGGCGGCCGACCGATACGTTGCGAGCGTGAAGCGCATGTATGCCCAGGCCGCTACGAGTGACGCAAACAAGCCGACGGGCTTTACCGGCACAATTTCCACTGCCGAACAGCCCACATCGCGCGCAAACGACACGGCATCTGCCGGAAATCCTACCACTCGGGTCCAACCACCCCCTGAGGCGGGTGATCGCCCGTGAGTCTTCGCGACCGCCTCAAACCTCGCTCCAAGGAAGAGCGGCCGACGGGTCCCGTGACTGCGGGCGCCGTAGCTGAGGCCACAGCTACGACGGGCGACCTTGGCCGCGCTCGTCCCTCCGCCGACGAGATTAACGATGAGATAAAGGTACACAAGCGTCGCCAGCAGTTGCTGCGCGTCGTGGGTAGTACCATTGGCGGTCTTCTTACTGTTGCAGCCATCGTAGTGCTGGTGGCAACGTTCATTTTCCCCACGCTGAGGATTTACGGTACGTCGATGACGCCTACGCTCGTCGAAGGCGAAATCGTGATTTCGTATAAGGCGCCCGACTACGAAACGGGCGACATTGTGGCGTTTTACTACAACAACAAGATTCTCGTCAAGCGCGTGATTTGCAAACCGGGCGACTGGTTCGACATGCAGGACGACGGAACGGTGTACGTCAATCGCGAAAAGATTGACGAGCCGTATGTTACTGACGAGGGCTTTGGGAAATGCGACATTGAACTGCCGTATCAGGTACCTGATGAGCAGTACTTTGTGATGGGTGACCAGCGCGAGAGTTCCATCGACTCGCGCATGACGCAGATCGGTTGCGTTCCGAGGGAGCAAATCGTGGGGAGAGTGTTCCTACGAGTGTGGCCTTTGGGGTCCGCCGGGTTGGTAAGTTAGGTTGCGATTGGATGCGCGAAAGATGACATGCATCGCGGCGAGAGAGGTTTCGGGTATCGACTCCGTGTTTATGACGACACGGTGGTGGCTACTTCTATCCGCAGTGGATGGAGCCTTGATGTGCCGAGGATGCAGGCGAAAGGAGGTAGCGTGCGTTGATTAGGTACTTTCCGAGTAGCCTGTGGGCCAATCGGCTCCGTCCGCACCGCGCGAGAGGAGGGCCGACATAGACAGTAGAGTTAGTAGAGAAAACTAGAAACATAGTTTTGAGACAAAGGAGATGAAACAACATATGAAGAGAACAAGAAGGGTGTTCGCACTGCTGGTTGCGGCCATCTTCGCACTGGGGCTCGTGCCGACGGGGGCGTGGGCGACTCAAGATTCAGGACGCGTAACTGACGGTAACAACGGTAAGATTACGCTGATGAATGCGGAAGATGGCGAAACTTACAGCATCTACCGCATCTTCACGTTGCTGTCGTTCGACGATACGGACAATGCGGCAGGGACTGGCCACCATAATACGGACAAATACAGCTATGGTATAGACTCTGCTACGACCAACGAATGGCTCGACTTCTTCGACGATACCAAGCGCAGCGGTGCCACTAACGGGGAGTGGGGTTCCGACTACTTCACCATTGACAAGAACCACCCAATCACCTTGACCGGCACGAACGCCGGCACCTACTATCCCGTGTCAATCAAGGACGGAGGCTCGTTCGATACAAACAACACGACGGGCGAGGTCACAGCCGCTTTAGATGAGATTGACCGCGCTGCGTCCATCGCCGATGGTGCTGCGGTCCAAAAGTTTGCGCAGACGGCACTTAAGTATGCACGCGACAATAGCATATCGAACAACGGAAACAAGGTTGCAGACACAACCAACGGTACAGTGGTCGACGGCGTGGAAACCAACAAGGTCAAGGTTGAGTTCGATGGACTTACCCTAGGATACTACCTAGTAGAGCGTTCCCTAATAAGCCAGACTAATCTTTGGCCTCTCTGAGGCGTCTATCTCGTCCATCCTGTAACGCCAGCGGTGGACGACCGGGACCTTGTTGACCTCTCCGAACCAAAGGTAGATCCTGCGTGCGAGTTC
>JAFWMH010000027.1 GCA_017510785.1 Atopobiaceae bacterium
CGGACAAGGAAGTCACCGTTGACGCCATCAACGCTGCTATGAAGGCTCAGGCCAACGAGTCCTTCGGCTACAACGAGGACGAGATCGTCTCCTCCGACATCGTCGGCATGAAGTTCGGCTCCCTCTTCGACGCCACCCAGACCATGGTTTCCAAGGTCTCCGACGACGAGTATCTGGTTCAGGTTGTTTCTTGGTACGACAACGAGAACTCCTACACCTCTCAGATGGTCCGCACCATCAAGTACTTCGAGAAGTTCGTCGCGTAGTCGAGGCTTCCTCAGGGAACTGGGGCGCGGTAGCAGCTTTCGGGCCGCGCCGCGCCCTTTTCTATGCTACCCAGCTCGGTAGCAAAAGAGTCGCTTGGTTCACTGTGGGCTAGGTGACAATAGCAAGGTTCGTTACGTTTCGAAGAAGGAGTTGATTCCCATGGCCTTTACCAAGAAGACCGTGCGGGACATCGACGTCGACGGCAAGAAGGTCCTCATGCGCGTCGACTTCAATGTGCCTCTGAAGGATGGCGTCGTTACCGACAACACCCGCATCCGCGCGGCAATCCCCACCATTCAGTATCTTAAAGAGCACAACGCTGGCATCATCCTGATGAGCCACCTTGGTCGCCCCAAGGGCGACGGCCCGGAGCCCGCGCTCACCCTGAAGCCGGCTGCCGAGAAGCTCGCCGAGCTCACTGGTTACGACGTGAAGTTTGTTGCCGATACGTATGGCGACGAGGCTGCCGAGGCCTGCGCTGCCGTCAAGCCTGGCGACATCCTCGTGCTCGAGAACGTCCGCTTCCTCAAGGCCGAGAAGAAGAACGACCCCGAGGTTGCCAAGAAGTTCGCTTCCTATGCAGATATCTTCGTGCTCGACGCCTTTGGCACCGCGCACCGTGCGCAGGGTTCCGTCGTGGGTGCCGCCGAGTACATCCCGGCAGTGGCTGGTTTCCTGCTTGAGAAGGAAGTCGATACCCTCACCGGCATTTTCGCCGACCCCGAGCGTCCGTTCGTGGCGGTCGTAGGCGGTTCGAAGGTCTCCTCCAAGATTGGCGTTCTCGAGAACCTCATCGAGTCGGCCAACACCCTCATCATCGGTGGCGGCATGGCCTATACGTTCTTCCTGGCCAAGGGCTACAGCGTGGGCAAGTCCCTGCAGGAGCCCGACTGGATTGAGCGCGCTGGCGAGATGCTCAAGAAGGCCGAGGAGAAGGGCTGCCAGATTCTGCTGCCCATCGACAACATCGTCGCCGATCACTTTGGCGAGGACGCTGAGGGCGTCGTCGTCGCTTCCGACGCCATTCCCGACGACATGATGGGTATGGACATCGGCCCCGAAACCGAGAAGCTGTATTGCGACGCCGTCAAGGGCGCCAAGACGGTATTCTGGAATGGCCCGATGGGCGTTTTCGAGATCGAGCAGTTCGCGCATGGCACCCAGGCTGTTGCCGAGGCCATTGCCGACTCCGACTGCACGTCCATCATCGGCGGCGGCGACTCCGTCGCAGCTATCAATAAGTTTGGCCTGGCTTCCAAGATGAGCTGGATTTCCACCGGTGGTGGCGCTTCCATGGAGCTCGTCGAGGGCAAGGCCCTTCCTGGAGTGGAGGCGCTTCTCGATGCGTAAAAGGATGATCGCTGGTAACTGGAAGATGAACAAGACCTTCTCCGAGGCCGTCGAGCTCGCAACCGGGCTTGCAGCCGAGCTGAAGGACGGCACGGGTGACGTCGATGTCGTCGTTGCTCCGCCGGCGGTCGACCTCAAGGGCGTTGCTGAGGTCATCGAGCAGGAGAAGGCGGCATTCGCCCTTTCCGCACAGAACGTGTACTGGGAGGAGGCCGGCGCCTACACCGGCGAGACGGCTCCCAACATGCTCGAGGCCATTGGTGCCACGCACTGCATTATCGGTCACTCCGAGCGCCGCGACTACTTCGGCGAGACCGACGAGGACATTAACAAGAAGGCCAAGGCCCTCATGGCTCACGGCATCGTGCCCATCTCCTGCTGCGGCGAGTCCCTCGAGATTCGCGAGGCCGGCACGCACGTAGAGTTCGTCGTCGACCAAATCAAGAAGGATACCGCTGGTCTCGAGATCACCGATCCTTCCAAGTATGTCATCGCCTACGAGCCCATTTGGGCCATCGGCACCGGCAAGACCGCTACGGCTGACGACGCTCAGGAAGTCTGCGGCGCCATCCGTGCCACCCTCATCGAGATCTTCGGCGAGGAGACGGCTGCTGGCATCCGCGTCCTTTACGGTGGCTCCGCTAACCCGAGCAACATCGCCGGCTTCCTGGAGAAGGAAGACGTCGACGGCGCGCTCGTCGGTGGCGCTTCCCTCAAGGCCGACGGCTTTGCCGACATGGTTCGCTCCGCTATGGCGTAGTGTTTATCCACTGAGGTTTATCCTCTTTGGGAAGGCCCGGGCTTCGGCTCGGGCCTTTTGCGTTGCGAGGCGCTGACCGTTGGGGCCAGGCTTCGGCCGTCGGACCCTTTCTTGTCGTCTCTGGGCGAAGATCGCTGGATTTGGGCTTCGACCGTTGAACCAGGGCTGTTGCTCGAACCTTTTCGTGTTGCGTCTCGTGTTGCCTCTGGGCGTCGTTCGCTGGATTGGGCTTCGATGATGGCGTAAGGTTTGTCTTTTTTGGCTCTTTGGCTCTGCCTGCCGTATACTGGTTTTCGTAATCTTCTCGGGTTGAAGGAGGCCTTCGAATGCAAATCGTTAGCGTCATTGTCTCTTTGTCGGTATCTATTGTGCTTGTCCTTTGGATTGTAAAACTGAAGAAGGACAAGCCATTTCCAAAAGGAAGCGTTACAAAGATGCTTGCTTTTGGTGCATTGAGTGCGATTGTGGTTGGTATTATTACGATAGTTGTAGCCCTTGGAGCCGCGGTTTGGAGTATCGGACCCGACACCGCAATGCATATTCTTTCCTTGCCCGATGCCGAAAGGCCGGCCGCTCTTCAGGAGGTCGTTGGCAAACTGAACATAAATGCAAGTGCACCTTCGGTTTTGCGTGTCTTTTTAAAGACGTTCTTTACTATTGGACTCGTCGAGGAACTGGCGAAGTACTTCTTCGCATGGATTTCTTTACGAAAGAAGGACGTTGCGAAGAACTGGCTTGACGTCGTATTGGTGTGTGCCCTCGTTGGACTTGGCTTCCAAATGATGGAGGACTTTACCTATGCGTCGGGTAACATGATTTCGGCAATCTTCCGTGCGGTTACACCTTTCCACTTTGTGTTTGGCGCATGCATGGGATACTTCCTCGGCAAAGCAAAGGTTGAGTCGAAGCCGGCGTACGTGGCGGCTGCAATCTTGGTTCCCACGTTGGCGCATTCGCTCTTCGATACTGGCGTTAATCTTGCATCCTATAAGGAGTATGAGGTTTTAGCACTCCTGCTTGTTCTTGCAATGGCACTTGTGCTGCTCGCGGCCTTCGTCGTTGAGCTTGTACTTATAAACAAGTGGCACAAGGCGGGAACACCTAAGCTGCCTTAGTGTGCGATTGGGGTTGGTATTGCTGGTCGTCCTCGCTGGTTATCCTTAGCCGGTCCTACAAGATGGGTGCCAAATGTTCCATTTGCAGTCCCGCGTCCTTGTCTAAACGGCGCAAACGGCACCCAATGCTGGGAATGGGTGCCAAAAGGGACATTTGGCAAACAAAAGCGTGGGCAAAGTGGGCCAAACGGCACCCATTACCAACGTTGGGTGCCAAAAGGGCCATTTGGCGGACAAAAGCGTGGGCAAAGTGGCGCAAACGGCACCCATTACCAACGTTGGGTGCCAAAAGGGACAATTGCGGCACTACGCACGGGTCAATTTGGCACAAATGACACCCATTATTGTGATGGGGTTGAGGCGAGTGGCGTTTCGACCACACGGCAGGGAAAACCGCGGCAAAAAGCTGGGTGCGATACGCTATACTACGTCGAGCTAACATGTGGTTTTGTAACCTGAATGACTCCGGTAGGCTAGAGACAAACACGAAGGAGGAGCAATGCATCCTGTTTTGAAGTATCTGCTCACATTTGTTGGCCTGTTTGCGGCGGTGGTGCTCGGTACCCTCATGCTGGCAGTCACACAACAGCGTCCGTTCGTGCTCGACTTGGCGTTTGCGATTGGCGTCTCGGCCGCGGGTACCGTGATGTCGTTCGTGCACGACGCGACATCCGAACGATAAACGTGAAAAACCACGTCGTACAACGCTGATAAGGACTTTCATTGCAAAGCCGTGAGACTGCGGCCTCATGCAGCGAAGCGTGAGAACACCACGTCGCATAACGCGTGGGGAAGGTTTTCCTGGCTAAGCCTGTAAGGCCACGCCCCCATGAAAGGAAGCGCGAGAGCATCACGACGCCTCGCTTGGCCTTGTCTGTCGGGCGGCACAAACTGCACCCAATGCCGACGTTGGGTGCCAAACGCGCCGCTTTGCCCCCGAAGGAGCCTTGCGGTGGATTTCAGGTGTATTAAGTGCGAAAAAGTTTGATTTGGATACTGATGAAGTGCTCTTGTCTGCGATAAAACCGCAGGTCAGAGCATCGTACGAACCCTGATATCTACTATTACATTAACATTTTTTCGCACTTAACGATTATTCTTACATGTGAAAATACCGCATCGCACAACTCAGGGGAGAATTTTCGTGGCAAAGCCTGTGAGGCCGCGGCCTCAGGAAGCAAAGTGCCATTTATTGGCGCATGGACCATCGCTGCGAGGCGACTTCGGCGAAGCGCCCGCGCCCGATTGGCGAAGCGCCCACGCCCGATTGGCGAAGCGCCCGCGTCCGAATGGGGAAGTGCTGTTCCACGTCCGATTGGCGAAGCGCCCACGTCCGACTGGGGAAGTGCTGTTAACGCTCACCTGGAGAGGTAGTTGCGAGCCACGTCTACGGCAAAGCTCACGCCTGCCGCTAATGCGAGTGTGCGCCATTCAATTACAAATGGTCTGCGTTCAATGAAGAGGGCGGTCGAAAACTCTAAGATAAGAACAGCCGCAGTGAAGACTGCGGCAAATGCGAGGGACCTTACCAAGGGATGCATGTTTCGCATGGTGTTCCTTTCCGTAGGTGTTGCCGCTACATAATACGCGATTGTCGCAAGCCGTGCGACGTCGTTCTTGCGATTCGTACTTACCGCTTAGCGACATGCTTGATTGAGCTGTGGTACTTCGCTTGACGTATGGTACAACTATGGAAACGACGCGCAAATAGGAGGAAGCATGGCGAAACACTTTAGAGAAGAGCCTGATTTTGGCGATGATGTTGCCGACGCTACCGTCGCTACCATAGTTACAGGACCCGAGGAGTCTGACGCTCCGGATTCGTCAGAGACCGCGGAATGCGGGGTGGCATCTGCCAAGTCGCCATCACTCGCCGCCCCCGCCGACGCCCCGATCGCGTTCGGGACCACGGGACCCAAGGCTCCCGCCGACGCCCCCATGGCGTCCGGGTCCACAGAGCCCAAGGTTCCCGCCGCCCCCGCCGACGACCCGATCGCGTTCGGGACCACGGGACCCAAGGCTCCCGCCGACGCTCCCGTTGACGTTCCGGCTGGATCGGTGGCGCCGAAGCCCGACGTCCCCGCCGACGAAGCGATGGCCGCCGCGGCGGCGAAGATGCGAGCACTCGAAGCTGCGGAGGACGCAATCGAGGCTGCGTTCTTAACGGGCAGGGCCGATCGCGCTTCCATAACAAAAACGGCGCAGGACAGTGCGCAGGAGGCGGTGCGACTCGTTGGCGACGCCATGGAGGCCGACGAGCGTGCCGACGAGGCACTTCGCCTTGCCGTCATCGCGGAAAGCTTGGGCAACCGCGCGAAGCGGAAGCGCGCGCGGAAGCGCGTTCGCGACGCGAAGCGTGAGGCCAAACAGGCGCATAGGGCGGCAACAAGGTCTGCCAGAGGTGCCTACGAGGCAATCAAGTTCAGCCAGCCTGGAAAGCTCGGACTCATGCGTGCGGTGCAAGTCGTGTACGCAATCAACATCGTGCTGATCTTGTTGGCGCTCATCATGACGTCGCGCGACACCATAACGTACGACTCCGTAACCATCATGTCGTGGGTAACCATCATCCTCGAGGGAGTGGGGTTCTGGTTCTTCGTCAATGCATTTAAGGTGACCAAACCCTATGTTATCGTGGTCTCTCTCTTCCAAATAGCGGTCCAGTTCATCATGAGCTTGGCGAACGGCAGTTTCTCGCCCTTTGAAGCGTCGACCGATACCGTGTATCACGTGCTTCTCATCCTCTACTTCTTGTTCTCAAAGCGAGTGGATGCTGTGTTGGTAAACGACTTTGCGTCGTTCAAGCCCAAGGAGCAGCAGGAGTTCAAAATAGAGCGCGGAGGCTGGGCTTTTGTCCGCAATCTCATAATATACTTCGTGGTGTTCTCCGTTCTCGGCCACTGGATGGAAGCAGCCATGTGCCAGCTCATTCGCCTTGGGCTGGTTAAAGGGGAGTACGACCCTTCGAACACGATGCTGTGGCGCGACTGGCTGTATCCGTATCCCATGGAGGGTGCTGCGGTTGTTATCATCGCGCTCGTCTTGTACCCGCTTTGGCAGCAGTTGCTCAAGAAGTGCGAGAAGCCGCTGCACGCATACGTCATAAGTTTCGTTGCCAACGCGCTTACCTGCAGCCTCATCGAGTTCTCGATGGGCCTCATCGTAAACGCCAACCACCAGCTGTGGGACTATCGCGACATGACCTTCAACATAATGGGCCAGGTGTGCCTGCAAAACACGCTGGCATTTGGCGTCGCCGCGTCCATCATCGCGTGGGTGGTGTATCCCGCAATGGAGCGCGCGATTGCCCGTGTGCCGTTCGACACGATGAACATCGTGTTTGTAATAGTTGCCGTTATAGGCGGCATCCTGTGGTCGCTCTACATCATCGACCCGCCGGAAAATCACAATTATCTGGAAACGCAAATCATGGGCGACGACCAATTGAATCCCGAGCCTATCCTCACGCTGGACGAACGCGACGGGATTAAGCTCACGCTTGGGGCTCTGGAAGAGGGCGAAACCGAGCTGTCGAGGCAAATCAACGGCACAAAAAACATATCCGACGAGAAGCGAGACGAGCTCAACGGGAAGCTCGACGAGTTGGAGTCGGACCTAGCGGCCATCAAGGAGACGTTTGCCCTCGACGAGGCGGCATAAGACAAACCCCGGAGTTTGCCTCAAAAGAACCCGTTGACCTTGGACGATGCGGAGTAACAAAGCGGCATAACGCAGGCTCGTGGAGTTTGCCTCGCAAGAACCCGTTGGCCCTCGACGAGGCGGCATGAGACAAACCCAGGGGTTTGTCTGCGCGAGCCCGATGGTTTCGGCTACAATGAATGAGTAATACCTGAAACCAAGGGAGAGGCGTATGGATCGCATAAAGATAATTGATGTACACGAGGACGTGCTCGCAAACAACGACCGCGCTGCGGCCGCGTTGCGGGCACGTTTGCGTGACGCAGGAACGTTGCTCATCAACCTCATGAGCTCGCCAGGCTCGGGCAAAACGACGCTGCTCAAGGCTACGCTCGATGCGCTGGGGGGCGAATCGGGTGAATTGGGCGAATCGGGCGAATCTGGTGGCCTTGCCGTCGGCGTGATGGAGGCCGACGTGGACTCCGACGTGGACGCCTATGCGGTGCAGCGGCACGGCGCACGTGCCGTACAGCTGCACACGGGGGGCATGTGCCACCTCGACGCGGCGATGTGCGAGCAGGGTTTGCGCGAGCTTGGCATCGAGGGTCTTGACCTTGTATTCATCGAGAACGTGGGCAACCTCATATGCCCCGCCGAGTTCGATACGGGCGCGGCACGCAAGGTGATGATTCTCTCTGCGCCTGAGGGGCACGACAAGCCGCTCAAATACCCGCTCATGTTCGAGGTCTCGGATGTGGTGATCGTCTCGAAAATGGACGTCGCGCAGTACTTCGACTTCTCGCTGGAAGAGCTCGAGCGCAACGTGCGGGCGCGCAATCCGTACGCTCGCATCATGCCGCTTTCGGCGAAGACGGGCGAGGGGATGGAACAGTGGGTAGAGTGGCTGCGCGCTGAGGTCGCGGCCTGGCAGCAATAGGATGCTTGACAACCGCAAAAAGAGGGGGAGAGGTACATGGAGAGAGGGAAAACCGAACGGCCGACGAGGGCGTACGGCGGCGTGAGCGTCGACGAGCGAGCCGAGGCGATGCGTGCCGGCCTTACGGACGAGGAGATTGCGGCGCGAAACGTCATTCCTACGACGACGCCCGACGGAAAGCCGCATCGCATTATAGCCGAAGAGTACTTTTCGGAGAACGACACGGCAACGCATTGGAAGCCCGCGACCCCGGACGAGCCAGGTCCTGCGGCGCACGAAACGCTCAAGCCCGGCGTTTTGCGCGAGGGGGTAAAGATCACCGACCGCATTCCCGTAAAGCTGCACCTGCATAAGGTGACGGCGGACGATCCTGAGTATTGGGGACTCGCTGCCGTGATGACCGAGGAAGAGGCCGAGCTTCTCAAGCACATGAAGGTGCGTGTGCCCGAAACGGTGCAGCAGGTTGTGGACGGCTCTGGTATGGAGCCGGAGCGTGTGCAGCAGCTGCTTGACGACCTGAGCTACAAGGGCATTATAGAGTTCAACTGGGAAAACCTCGACGGGAAGAACCCCAACCACGAGCGTCGCTACGTGTTGCCACGCTACGTGCCCGGCTCTGCCGAGTTTACCGTAATGAATCAGCGTTTGCTCGAGGAGCACCCCGAGTTCGGTACCTTCTTCGAGCGCATGACGTTTTTGCCGCTCACGGTTGCCACCAAAATGGTTCCGCCGGGTGGCGCGGGCATTGGCATGCACGTTATTCCCGTGGAGCACGCCATCAAGCAGGAAAACACCACGGCGTCGGTCGAGCACCTCAGCCACTGGCTCAAGAAGTACGACCGCTATGCCGCCAGTTCCTGCAGCTGTGCCCTCGCCGAGCGTGCGCGAGGAGATAACGGCGGACGCGATCCGCAAAACTGGTGCCTCGGCATTGGCGATATGGCCGACTACCTCGTCGAGACGGGCAAGGGACACTTCATTACCTACGACGAGGTCATCGACATCCTGCTTCAGGCGGAGCGCAACGGCTACGTGCACCAAATCACGAACATCGACGGAGAAGATAAAATCTTTGCCATTTGCAATTGCGACGTGAGCGTGTGCTATGCGCTGAGGACGTCTCAGCTGTTCAACACGCCCAACATGAGCGCAAGTGCGTACCGTGCGCATGTGGACGAGGAGAAGTGCGTGGCGTGTGCGGGCTGCGTCGAGGTGTGTCCGGCCGGTGCGGTGCAGCTGGGGCAAAAGATTCCCACTCGTGCGGGCAAGCTGGAGTATCCCAAGCAGCCTCTTCCCGACGCGCGCCGCTGGGGCGAGGACGATTGGGACCCAGACTACAAAACCAACAACCGCATCGAGTGTCACGATACGGGCACTGCTCCCTGCAAGGTGGCCTGCCCAGCGCACGTTTCGGTGCAGGGCTATTTGCGATTGGCGGCTCAGGGACGGTACCGCGACGCGCTTGCCCTCATTAAGAAGGAGAACCCCTTCCCGGCCGTGTGTGGGCGCGTGTGCAACAAGCGCTGCGAGGCTGCGTGCACGCGAGGAAGCGTGGACGAGGCGGTGGCTATCGACGACGTGAAGAAGTTCGTCGCGCAAAAGGACCTCGAGGCCGAGCATCGCTTCGTGCCGGAGCCCACGATTCCCTCCACGCGTGGTCGTCTGCCCGAGAAGATCGCCATTATTGGCGCGGGTCCTGCCGGCCTCACGGCTGCGTATTACCTTGCGGACATGGGCTACAATCCCGTCGTATTCGAGAAAAGCACGCGTCCCGGTGGCATGCTAACGTACGGCATTCCCAGCTACAAGCTGCAAAAGGACGTGGTAGACGCCGAGATTGACGTAATGCGCGAGATGGGCGTCGAGATTCGCTGCGGTGTGGAAGTTGGGCGCGACGTAACGCTTGACGAGCTGCGCGAGCAGGACTTCATGGCGTTTTACGTGGCCATTGGTTGCCAAGGTGGCCGTCGCGCGGGTATTCCTGGCGAGGATGCGGCCGACGTCGTAACGGCGGTAGAGTTCCTGCGCACGGCGCTTGAGGATTCGACGCACGAGGTTGCCGGAACCACGGTGGTCGTGGGTGGCGGCAACGTTGCCATCGACGCGGCACGTGTGTCGGTGCGTTGCGGAGCTGAGGCCGTTACGATGGTAAGTCTCGAGCAGCGCGACGAGATGCCGGCGTTGCCGCACGAGATTGCCGAGGCGGAGGAGGATGGCGTCACCGTGCTCAACGGCTGGGGACCGGCCGAGGTAAAGGTGGACGAGTCGGGTGCCGTCGAAGGCGTAATGTTCAAGCGCTGCACGCGCGTGTTCAACGACGAGGAACGGTTCGCGCCCGAGTACGACGAGGCGCAAACCAAGTTCGTGGCCTGCAACAACGTGATTCTCTCCATCGGACAAACCATTGAGTGGGGCGACCTGCTTGAGGGAAGTGCCATCGAGCTTGGCGCGGGCGGACGTGTGGAGGCCGACGCCAAGACGTACCAAACCGCGCAGCCGGACGTGTTCATTGGCGGCGACGTGTACACTGGCCCCAAGTTCGTGATTGATGCCATCGCGGCAGGTCACGAGGCGGCCATCTCCCTGCACCGCTTCGTGCAGAAGGGCTCGTCGCTTACGGTTTCGCGCAACCAGCGCCATTACGTCGAGCTCAACAAGGACGAAATCGCGCTGAGCCCGGGCGACTACGACCATGCCGGTCGCGAGATTCCGCCGTGTGAACGCGTCGAGCGCATCCTGCACAACTGGGACGATCCGAACCTCACGTTTACCGAGGAGCAAATTCGCACCGAAACGGCGCGTTGCTTGAAGTGCGGCGCGTCCATTGTGGATGCCAACAAGTGCATTGGCTGCGGCTTGTGCACTACGCGCTGCGAATTCGATGCCATTCACCTCTCGCGCGACGTGCCCGAGGCGAGCACCATGTACCGTGCGGAGGACAAGGTGAAGGCCATCCTGCCCTACGCTGCCAAGCGTGGCATTCGCATCCTTCGCGGAGGGAAGTAGGCGGACGGCAGGTCGCTGGGCGTTCGCGGCGGCTCGTCTCCGACGGCTCGTCTCCGGCGGCCTGCCTAACGGCTTTGCGTGCCTGCCTAGGCAGGGTCGCTGCCTCGTTTGCGACTTGGGGGGTAAGCGTGTTGTTGGGAGTACCCCCGTAGTGCTTGTCCAAATAATAGCCGTGTCGGGGAGTGACCCGGAGGAGCAGCTGCGTGCAGCTCTGCGGGACCAAGGACCACACGAGCAACTTACTGCCGGGCCACGAGCGGGCATTTGACTCTTTGGCGTATGTGCCTCAGTGTTTCTGGGCATTTCATTGTGAGAGGTTGGGTTATGCACGAGCTTGGCATCGTGTTCCATATGATCGAGACGCTCGAGGAGGTCGGCGTGCGAAACGACCTCACATGCATTCGGCGGGTGTCGTTGGAGTTGGGAGAGGTTTCGGGTGTTTTGCCCGATTACCTGCTCGACTGCTGGCGTTGGGCGGCTGACCGCACCGAGCTGCTTTGCGGAGCCGAGCTCGACGTTCGGCAGATCGATGCCGTTACGGTGTGCAATGCGTGCGGGCGAACCTATCCCACGGTGGCGCATGGCAAGGTTTGTCCGCATTGCGGAAGCCCGAACACGGTGCTGCTGCGCGGAAACGAAATCGAAATAGCTACCGTTGAGGGCATGTAGCAGGCCTGCCGCTTTGCGGGACCATGGTCATTTCGCGTACAATTGTCGGATGGATTTTGTCAACGAAGGGGGAGCGATTCCATGGACAAGAACACATTCCGTCGAAACGAGTTGCTGGCAGCGAAGGTCATGAAGGGCCTCAAGTCGCGCAACATGACCGGATACTATGCCGCCGATAAGGGCGAGGCGCTCAAGATCGCGCTCGATCTCATTCCCGAGGGTGCGAGCGTAACGATGGGTGGTGGCGAAAGCGTGCATGCCATCGGTCTTTCGGCCGCGCTCAAAGAGGGCGACTACAACTTCATCGATCGCGATGCCTACGAAGACAAACGCGAGGCGATGCTTTTGGCCTACGATGCCGACGTGTTTCTTTCGAGTGCCAATGCGATTACCGAAGACGGCATTATGGTGAACATCGACGGCAATGCAAACCGTGTTTCGGCCATCGCACAGGGCCCGAAGAAGGTCGTGTTCGTGGTGGGCATGAACAAGGTGTGCGACGACCTCGATGGCGCCATGAAGCGTGCGCGCAACGTGGCTGCGCCCATTAACGCGCAGCGCTTCGAGCTCAACACGCCGTGCAGGAAAACGGGCGCCTGCATGGATTGCAAGTCGCCCGATACCATTTGCTGCCAGTTCCTCGTTACGCGGTTTTCGCGCCACGAGGGACGCATCCATGTGATTTTGGTAAACGACGCGCTTGGTTTTTAGGTAACGTACGATGTACCACTAGGGGGCTACCCCCGTGCATCCAAGGGGCTACCCCCTGGATGCACGGATTCTTGGCACGTGGGCTGCGCTAGCTGATGCTCAACGGTTGCATCCAAGCGCCGAGGAGTCCCGTTGCCATGAGAACGCCCAAAACGATGAGCGCCATGCCGCTTACACGCTCAATCATGGCGAAGTGTTGCTTAATCCATGCGAAGGCGCTGCCAAGCTGGTCGATGAGCAGGGCCGAAATAGCGAATGGCAGGCCCAGTCCAAGCGAGAAGCATAGGAGCAGTGCGACACCATGCACCGTGCTTGCCGAGTTGGCGGCAAGGCTGAGCGCTGCGGCGAGAAAGGTTCCCACGCAGGGAGTCCAGCTTATGGAGAACACGATGCCAAATGCGAGGGATCGCAAGAAGCCGTGTGGCTTTACCGTGCTGTTGGAGCTGCGATGAAGCATGGGCAAACGCAGTACGCCGAGGTAGCCGAGCCCGAAGAGCACGACGATGGCACCGCACACGATGTTAAGTACGGTATCGTAGCGGACGAGCAGCGATCCGAGCGTTCCGGCAAAAGCACCCAGTGTGCAAAACACGAGCGTGAACCCTAACGTGAAGCCGAGCACGCCAATAAGGGTTTTTCGCATGTTTCGTTGTTGGGACGCGGCTCCCGACGCCGTGTCGCCCGCGAAGTAGGCGAGATAAAGCGGTAGCATGGGTAGCAAACATGGCGAGGCAAAGGTCACAATGCCTTCAAGAAACGTGAGCGGGTAGGCCATGGTTTTCTCACTGCACGAGCGTGTCGAGAGTGGCGCGAAGCTGCTCCGGATCGATGATGCCTGCGGAAGAGCTTACCAGCCGTCCGTCGGCGGAGACAATCGCCGTGGTGGGAAGCGAATAGGCGCCAAAGAGCATTGCTGCCTCGTCGTTGGTGTCGTAGTACGCCGGTAGTTCGGCAAGGTCGTTTTCGCGGAGCCATTCGGCGGCCTCCTCGACCGTTTCGCGCTGACCGTCGGCTGAGTCGATAAAAGCGAACGATACGCGGTCCTTGTATTCGTTGTAGATCTCCTTGAAGTCGGGCATTTCCTCAACGCAATAGGGACACCAGGTTGCCCAAATGTTTACCACAAGAGGTTTGGAGTTGGCAAGTTCCGCAATCGTGCGTGGCTCGCCGCTCTCCGTGTACACCGTTGCACCGTGGTTGGCGGGTTGTTCGGCTGTTTCGGTTGGGTTGGTCGTTGTGGTTGCGTTGCCCGTGGAGGTTGCGCCGGGTGCGGTGGTTGCGTTCGTGTCGTTCGACTCGGTTACGATACCATTCGCTGCGTCGGACCCGACGGCTGCAGTTTCGGTTGTGGGTGGTGGGGAAGCAGCCGTAGACGCTGCCTGAGTTCTCTGCAGCGTTTGGTATGCGAATGCGCCACCGCCAATGAGTGCTACTAGTGCGATTGCTATCATTAGTGTGTTGCGCTTGCCTTTATCCATGTGGCCTCCATTCAGTCGATGCTCGCGCAAATGGCTTGCTTAAATACCTTGCTTATCTTGATATACCCCGATGTTATTCGTGGGTCTCATACGTACAGGCAAGTCCACGAGCGCTCGACAAGTTTTGCCATCCAAATGAGCAACACCAATCCCTTGACGTCCTCTCGCCGTCTCGCGTTTGGCGCTCGGTTTTATCTCCCGCTAAAATAGAGTGCAGAGTAACGGGCGGGAGCTACGAAAGGAGCACGCATGAAGCTGGGTGTTATTGGGGCAGGCATGATCGTAAAGGAGTTCCTGCCCAAGTTGGTTACGATGGAGGGACTCGAGGTCATCGCGGTGATGGCCCGTCGCGAAGAGGTTGTGCGCGAGGTGTGCGAGGCCAACGGGGTGGAACATGCGGTGACGAGCTTCGAGGAGCTACTTGCGTGTGGTGTCGACACGGTGTACGTGGCGGTGCCTAACGCGGTGCATCATGAGTATTGTGTACGGGCGCTTGGGGCTGGGCTCAACGTGGTGGTGGAAAAGCCTATGTGCTCGAATGCGCGCGAGGCACGCGAACTTGCCGAGCTAGCCCGGGACAAGGGGCTCTTCCTGTTCGAAGCCATAACGGCGGCTCACCTGCCTACCTTCGCCAAGGTGCAGGAATGGCTCGGTCGCATCGGTACGGTTAAGCACGTCATATGCAACTTCTCGCAGTATTCGAGTCGCTATGACGCCTTCCGCGAGGGAATCGTTGCGCCGGCGTTCGATCCGGCTAAATCCGGCGGCGCACTCATGGACCTTAACCTGTATAACGTGCATTGGGTGGTAGACCTCTTCGGCAAGCCCGAGAGCCTTACGTACTTCGCCAACGTAGAGCGCGGCATCGATACCTCGGGTACGCTCGTCATGCGGTATCCGGGTTTTTTGGCCACGTGCGTGGCGGCGAAGGACTGTGCTGGTCCAAAGCTCTTCACCATCGAAGGCATCGACGGATATCTTTCGCTCGACCTCAATCCTGGCTTGGTGGGGGAGGCTCATTTGCGTCTCAACGATGGCACTTGCGAGGATTACATCGAGTCGTATACGGGAGCGCGTGTGGTGCCCGAGTTCGAGTTCTTCGTGGATTGCGTCAATCGCGGCGACTATGAGGCGTGCGAGCGGTATTTGCAGATGAGCCTCGACGTGGCCGATGTGCTCACCGATGCGCGTCGTGATGCTGGCATTGTTTTCCCAGCGGACCTTTCGTAAGCGCGAAAACATCGCAACATTACGTGCCCACTGTATATTTTTCACAGTGGGCACGTGACATTCGACGATTTATGTAATGAATGCTCCTAGCTGGGGTTTTGAGATTTGGCCGAAACTTCGTGCCCACTGTTTTTTATGTAACACGCGCGGATTGTCCATGGGCGTCTGCCATTTCGGCGATGTGAGTTCTGTTGGTGCTCGCTGTGCCTAAAGGTTTCTTGGGTTCGTGTACCAAACATGTGTACCTCAATCTTATGAGAAGCCAAGCAGGGGTTTTGGCATCCTAAAGGGCAATGGCTTGGAGGTAATATGCAGTGGCGACATGAATGGAAACACGAAGTAACCCCGTCCGACCGCATTGCGTTGCGGCAACGACTTGGCGCGGTGTGCAAGCTGGACTCGCACGCCACGAACGGCAGCTATCGCATTCGCAGCCTATACTTCGACAACCTTGCCGATAAAGCTCTGCGCGAGAAGATAGATGGCGTCGACCGCCGCGAGAAATGGCGCATTCGCTACTATGACGGCAATACGAATCTCATCCACTTGGAACGCAAGGCCAAGGCGCATGGGTTAGGGACCAAGGACTCCTGTTCACTGACGGCCAACGAGGCACAGTCCATTGTGGAGGGCAATACCGCATGGATGTCGTGCGACGATCGGCAGCTCGTACGTCGACTTGCGATGGCCATGACGTGTGGAGGTATGCGACCGCGTACCATCGTGGATTACGAGCGCGAGCCGTATTTGTTCCCAGCGGGCAACGTGCGCGTAACCATTGATTTCAATATTCGAACGGGCCTCTCGTGCATTGACTTTCTCGATTCGAGCTGCGCCACCGCTCCCGTTCCCGGAAACCCCATTATATTGGAGGTCAAGTGGGACGAGTTCCTCCCTTCCATCGTGCGTGACGCCGTTCAACTCACGGGTCGTCGCACGTCTTCATACTCGAAGTACGCTGCCGCGCGCGCGTACGACTAACGAATCGGTTTTGCCGGGTTGCCACCTAGCTGCTCTGCGTACTCGGCTGCGCGTGCGTACGACGGACGGTCGCTGGCGGTGTTACCACACCTCGTCTTCTCTCGCGTAGCGGTCGAATACTACAACTACCGGCAAGCTTAAGCCTGCCACATCAGGAGTTAGCGTTTTATCTTATACGGACACGGGCATTCGAGTTCTCCTGCCTCGCTCGCAAAGGAACCGTAAACGTCTTTGCGGCCGGCCAACGACGAAGCGAGCGATTTTGTCACTTTGCTCGCAGATAGCCTGCGAGTGTGTCGTTTTAAACAGAAGGGATAGGCCATGACATTCAACGACATCTTTAAATCAAGCTTCCTGCAAAACGTGAACAGTGTGAGCCTCGTTGACACGTGCATCGCGTTGGTGCTGGCGTTCCTTATTGGAATGTTTATTTTCCTTGTGTACAAACGCACCTTCCAGGGCGTCATGTACTCATCGAGTTTTGCCGTCACGCTTGTGGCACTTACCATGATTACCACGCTTGTGATTCTTGCTGTTACCTCGAATGTGGTACTCTCGCTCGGTATGGTGGGCGCGCTCTCGATTGTTCGTTTCCGCACTGCCATCAAGGAACCGCTCGACATTGCGTTTCTGTTTTGGTCGATTGCTGTGGGCATCGTCTTGGCGGCGGGTCTCATTCCGCTGGCTGTTATCGGCAGCGTACTTGTGGGCGTTGTGCTGCTCGTGTTGGTGAACAAAAAGCCGCACCTCAATCCGTACATCGTTGTTGTGCGTTGCGACGGTGACGCATCCGAGAAGGCCGCTCGCGAATTGCTCGCGTCACGCTGCAAGAAGTCCGTGGTTAAGAGCAAGTCCGTGCGTGCGGGGGAGGTAGAGCTCAACATGGAGGTGCGTTTGGGCAACGAGAGCACCGATTTCGTTAACGAACTGGCGGCGTTGCCCGGTGTGGCAGATGCCGTGCTCGTGAGCTACAACGGCGAGTACTTGGGGTAGGCTAACATGTCGACCAATCGTCGCATAGAGCTGGCGTGCATCGTCGCCATCGTGCTCGCGCTCGTGGGTGTTGTGGCTGCCTACGCGGTGCGCAGGTCGATTGACGATGCGGGCGGACACGCCATGGCGTACGAGCAAACGCTCTTCGACACTTCCAAAGTGCATACCATCGACATTGTGATGGATGACTGGGACAAGTTTATTGAGAATTGCGAGAACGAAGAATACGCGTCGTGTGCGGTCGTCGTGGACGGCGAGTCGTTTAAGAACGTCGCCATCCGCGCGAAGGGCAACACCTCGCTTTCCAACGTTTCGCAGCTCGATAGCGATCGCTACAGCTTTAAAGTGGAGTTTGATCACTACAATAGCGATAACACGTATCACGGCCTCGATAAACTGAGTCTTAACAACATCATTCAAGACAATACCTACATGAAGGACTACCTCACGTATCGCATGATGGGTGAGTTCGGTGTGGATTCGCCGCTTGCGAGCTATGCGTTCATAACGGTAAACGGCGAGGATTGGGGCCTGTATTTGGCCGTCGAGTCGGTGGAGGACAGCTTCCTCGAGCGCGTGTACGGCACTGAGACGGGTGATTTGTACAAGCCCGATAGCACCGACATGGGCGGCGGCCGTGGCAATGGCCGTGAGTTCAATATGGACGATGCGCTTGAGCATGCGGACGCGTCCGAGGATGGCGGTGCTGGCGACGCCGCGACTCAACAGTCTTCAAACAACGCAGGAGGTAGTGGTCCGGCCAACGATTTCCCTGGCGATGAACTGGCCAACGGCTTTACTGGTGGCGGGCCTGCCGATGGAGGCCCGGGTGGCGGCGGCCCCGGCGGCGGTCCGGGTGGTGGCGGCCCCGGCGGTGGCATGGGATCTTCCGACGTGAAGCTTCAATACACTGATGACGATCCGGAATCCTATAGCAGCATTTTCGGCAATGCCAAAACAACCGTTACTGCTGCCGACAAAGCCCGACTTATAGAGTCTCTTCGCAAGCTAAACGCAGGAGAGGAACTGGAGAACGTTCTCAACATGGACGAAGTGCTTCGCTACTTCGTGGTTCACGATTACGTGTGCAATGCCGATTCCTACACGGGCCAGATGATACATAACTATTATCTGCGCGAAAACAATGGTGAGCTTTCCATGATTCCATGGGACTACAACCTCGCCTTCGGCGGGTTTACCGGCGGTGACGCAACGAGCCTTGTGAACGAGCCGATTGACGACCCCGTGTCGTCAGGTGGCATGGCCGGAGGTATGGGCGCTCCGAACCAAGGTGCGCAAAATGGCGATGGCAGCGCAGGTAATACATCTTCTAATCGGGCGCCGAGCACCTCCAACCAAACGCACAATGCAAAATCGCCCAACGGTATGCAGATGCCGCAGCCATCGGAAGAAGACGGTAACGCCGTTGCCCCCGTCGCGAACAGCACCGAGAACAGCACCGAAGGTTCCTTGGCAGATTCGTCTGCCGACGATAGCCGTCCGATGGTAGATTGGATCTTTACGAGCGATGAGTACAAGGCTCGGTATCATGAACTCTATCAGGAGTTTATCAATAGCATAGACGTGCAAGCCTTGATTGAAAATACGGATGCGATGATAGCCTCGTACGTCGAGCGCGATCCAACGAAGTTCTGCACTACCGAGGAATATGCCACGGCTGTCGCTACGCTCAAGCAGTTCTGCGCACTTCGTACCCAAAGCGTGCGGGGACAGCTTGATGGTACGATTCCTTCGACGGAGGAAGGCCAGCAAGAGGATTCGTCTGCCCTTGTAGATGCGTCAGCAATTACGATAAGCGACATGGGTTCGATGGGCAACAACGGAGGTGGACCTGGGGGCGGGCCTGCCGGTAGTTCTGACGGCGCCGGACGAGAGGGTGAAGCTGCGGATGCAACTTCGGACTCCACTTCGGGCGGGACCTCTGAAAACGGTGGTGCGCCTGGTGGCAGCGCACCCGGTGACGGTAACGTAACCGGTGGCGGCGCAACCGTTGGCGGCGCACCCGGTGATGGGAACGTACCCGGTGGCGATAGCGCATCTGGCGAGAGCACGTCTGGGGACGGCATGCCCGGCGGTGGCAACGCATCGGGCATGCAGCCTGCCGCAGGTGGTGCTCCTAGAGCTGTTGGAATGTCGGGCGCACAGTCTTCGGCAATTACGAGCACCACGCTTGGAGAGATGGTTCCAATACTTGTTGGATGTGCCGTTCTTCTCGCATTCGGGTTTGGCATGACGCGTTTGTATCGCCGGCCATAACCGGTGATAACATTGCACTATGCTCAATATGCTCCCCAAGGTGCCGCATAATCGATGGACAATGTTCACTTCTGGCTGATGTCAGCTTCGGTTGCTGTCGCAGCGACGGCAGGCGGAATCGCGGCCTGCGCGGTCGCCGAGCCGTCACGATAGCTGGGAGAGAAAAGTCTGTCGAAAATGCGACTTGTGCAACTGAAAGGTTTGCACAGGTCGATATTCCGACAGATTCCGGCACGGCGATTTGCACAGGTCGATTTTCCGACAGGTTTTTTGCCCCGGGGGCTGCAATGGGTGCCGCTTGGGACACTTTGCATGCGGTTTTGTCCGCTAGATGTCCCGTTTGGCACCCATCCCGGCTAATGGGTGCCGTGTGCCATTCTCTGCAATGCCCTTATCTAATAGCTGCCTTGGCGCCAGTCTTCGACGTTAGCGCCCGCAACAGCGCTTATACTTCTTGCCACTTCCACAGGGGCAAGGGTCGTTGCGACCCACCTTCCTAACGGACCCGTCTGGGTTAAAGAACGTGCGCTTCCTCGCTCGCCGATTGAATATCTCGTCAAACGAATGTCCGTTAAGACCCCAGTTTGGAAGGCAATTATAAAAATCTACACAAAGATTGTGGAAGGCTGGGTCCTTGCTCGTTGCGAGGTCGTTGTATCCGTAATACGCAAACACAGCAGCATATCCCTCGAACGTCTCCTCGGGCGTGCCCCATCGCGACTCGATAAACATCTCGTCGAGCACTGCATTCGCCAGTTCGGTTTCCTCCTCGTGCTTCGGCGTATGCGCCAAGAGGAAGTCATGCATCGCGAGTGCTGCAGGAAACTTAAACTTCCAATCGTCGAGATGGTCCGTTGCGAGCATTTCGAGTTCAACGAGACGAGGCTCGCGTTCTGCCTGCAGGGTGAGGAACGCAGACAAAAACTCACCGGTTTCTCCTTGCTCGTGCGTGTCCCCGCTTTTGAGTTTGTCTTCGTAAACCTCATCGTCTTCGTATGTCTCTGCTCGCCACGCATCCAGCATATCGGGATGTATGAGGTAGTCGGCCTCCGGCGTTTGGAGGACGCATGCTTGCGACTGGCCATCGTCGATGGCGTATTGCAGCGCCAACGATACTTCCCCGGGTTGTCGCTTGTCCTGTGGGAAGAGCGCAAGATACTCTCCGATGGCCTGATCGTAGCCCACGATGCCACGCAGCTCGAGAAGGGCATCGAAGAAGCGGACGAGCATCTTGTGCTGTTGGTCGTCCTTTCGCGCCTGTTCCCAGTCGAGTTGGCGCAAAACGGGCACGACCTCGTCTGGCACGATGGCTGCGTAACCTTCGTCCTCATGGAAGCACACTTCGCGAGAACTGTTGGGCTTTTGCATGACGTAGAAATTGGATAAGAAGGCGTCAGCCCACGATTCCACCAGGTTGAGGTCCCTACCCGAAAGCTCATCCGGGTTTTTGTCAACGTAGCGGTGAATGAGATCGCGGTTTTGCCAGAGCTCCTGCATCGTTTCGCACTGGGCTTCTACCGAGATGCCACGAGGGGCGGTCTCGTCAAAAAAATCCTCGTCGTACACCACGCCGAGTTCTTTGTGTACGTACGTGGAGAGAAGGTCGTAGAGTCGATAAAAACGTTCGGTTTGATCCTTGGAAAGTGTCATGGATACCTTTCAGCCGTGCCCTCCGTGAGCGCTCATCCTAGCACGTGCGCCCGGATGCCAAGGCGTGACGGAAGAATTACATGACTTGGTGCTTGCGCGGGACGGCGCGCGGCGCAAACGGGCCGGCGGCTCCTCGGGGACCACCGGCCCTCTGGCCGCCTGCCTGGCTGATGGGCTCCGCCAGCCCTAGAACCAGCGGTCGCCGGCGAGCTCGCGCCAGTGGCTCGCCCTGTCGCGCGGCCCGAGCTGCTGGCCCGGCTCCTCGGTGCTCTCCGCGCCGGTGCGCACGACCTGTGTGAAGCTGCCGTCGGGCTCCTCGACGAAGAACATCCAGCCGCACTCCTCGGAGGCGGGCGTGGCGTACACCACGGTCTCGTTGTACGTCGTGAAGGTCGCCCACCAGTAGCCGCCCTCGTCGCGGTACCACTCTGCGGAGACCGCCTCGCTCTCGTTCGGCCATATGGTCACGGGCTCGCCCTCGCAGTGGCTGTCGTCGCCGTTGTCGGTGACCACGTAGCCCTCGGGCTCCTCGCCCGCGAGGGCGCGCTGGGGCGCCGCGAAGGCGAGTGCCCCGGCCGCCGCGACGGCGATTGCCACGGTTGCCGCGATTGCCGCGATGCTGGTGCTGGTGCGCTTGGTCATGATGACGTCCTCTCTGGTGGTGGGGCCTGTTCCGTCCTGTTGCCTAGTACTACGCGGGACTCGGGCGCGCGTCTCAGGCTTTTTCGGTTTTTGTGCGCGTGTTCTCCGGCTTGCACGTCGCTGCGGAACGCGAGCGTGTTGCAAGCCTCCAAGCACCCGCACCATGACAAGATCAAATATACTGGCATCTTTGAGGCAGAGGCTGTTGAAACGGCTCGGGTTGGCGGCGGGATGCTCGGAACCGGGCGGCGCCCCTGAGAGGGGAGGTGACGCCTATGGGATAGGATGCACTTGAGCTCGTCATGCTCGCGACGGCCATCATCAGCCTGGCTACGGCCTTGATGGCACTTGCGAGGGAGCTGCCAGGGAACCGTCGGACAATAGCCTACGATGGCTTGCGGCCACCGCGCGGATGCGGGGGACGGGCGGAGGAGGGAGTCGTACTGGGTGTACGTCGACCGACGACAACCGCCTCCCGCGCCGCGCGGGGCTGCAGGGCGCGTAGGCTATTTCCTGATGGTTCCTAGGGTTCCACAAAGCGATTTCGGTCGACGCTGATGGTGAGAACAAGGACCGCTAGTTGGCAGACTGGCGGTCCTCACTAACTAGGGTAGGCGCCGCCCGGGTACCATTTCGGGTCTCGCCGTCTTCCGCAATTATGCTCCCATGTGGGCGCCATGTCAATGCCGTCGAAGCACTACATGGTGGATCTTTCGGAGCGCGTGGCGCAAATCAAGGAGATGGTGGATGCTGGGGAGTACTTCGCCATCAACCGCGCACGCCAGTACGGAAAGACGACGACCCTCTACGCGCTGAGGGGGACCGCTCTTAGCGGATTATGACGTGGTGAGCCTCGACTTCCAGCGGATTGGGAACGCGGGGTTTAAGACGGAGCAGTCCTTCGTCAAGGCGTTTTGCAGGCGGCTTAGGCGGGCTAGGGTAAGAGGGTCGTATTTAACGCGCAACAGGACAACATTGCCCGCATGCAGATGTACGGCTTCATTCGCAACGAAGGCAACGTCGTTCGGATAGATAACAGAATAATTGAGACTCTGCTCTACAACCTGTTCCTCTCTGACGAGGAGTTGAAGAGCAACGTATTCTCTCGTGCCGGTGACCTCGAGAGAAACCTTTTCATCGAGGACGGCAGACAGTGGGCTACATGCTGAGCTTCAACTTCAACAAACGGAAGAAGACGGGCGTGCATTTGGTGCATGTCGGCAGCGCGACGCTCTACGAGGCCATCATGTAATTTTGCGTTTTGCTCCCCAAGATGCCTTATGGCCGATGGTTAATGCCAGCTTCTGCCGAATGCCAGTTTTGGCTGCCGTCGTGAGTGCCGGTAGAGTGGAAAGTCTGTCGGAATTTCGACCTGTGCAAATTGGGGAGTTGTACAAGCCGTTATTCCGACAGGCTTTTGTCCTGGGTGCGGCGCGCATTCACCACTCAGTCGCGCACGGCGAGGTGGCGCGCGAACTCCTGGGGACTCATCTTGGGTACGAGGGACGCGTTGAAGGCACGGCGGTCGCTCGAGAGGATAACGTCCGCGTGGGCGATTACGGCGCACTCGGCGACGAGCGCGTCATTGAAGTCGGGCTCCGTGTGGTTGCGATGCGCGCGTCGGCACACGAGGTCGTCCACGGCGACTATTGTGCAGTGCGCCAGCAGGTAGCTGCGAGCCCTGCTCGAGAGCGCCATGCGATCGGCGCGCTCGGCCCACCGGCGCTTTGCCGCCGCGCTGTTCTCGAGCACGTACGAGACGTCCTTGAGGCACAGAGAAGGCAGCAGCAGCTCGTCGCGTTCCTCGCTCAGCTCGCAGAGAATGGCTATCATCGCCTCGCGTCGCTCCTGCTCGCGCGGGAACACGAGGTCTATGGCGGCGTTCGTGTCGAGCAGTATCCTACTCATCGTTCCATCCTCTGCCCTTCGAGTCCGCCACAACATCGTCGCTGAGCCATGTCCAGTCCTCGTCGGCGAACGGGCCGCATGCCAGCCACTCCGCCATGTCGTCAAAGTGGTCGCGCTCGGCGGGCGCGCCCACCTCGAACTCGCCCGTCTTCACGAACTCGGGCACGTCGCCCGTCGTGACGATGTACTCGTACACGCGCCGTATGACCGTCGTGTCGGTGAGGTTCGCCTTGCGTAGAATTGCCGTCGCCTGCTCCCTCATGCTCGGGTCGAGCCGCGCCGACACCAATGCCGTGGCTGCCATCGCATCCTCCCTTCCGCAAGTTGCTAGCATAGCGTATGTCAGACGATTTAGCAAGATGTCAGACGCAAGGCGGGGTAGAACGGCTCGCCCTCCGCTGGCGCGATTGATGGTGGGGATGCCGAGCGTCCCTTGCGAAGGCAAGCGCCCGAGTTTGTGTCTAACCGTATGGTCGGAGGCGCCTTGGGTCCGGGGTCAGTTTCATCGACGCAAGAGAGAAGACAAAAACTTTTCGACAAATGCGCCCAAACGTGGTATTCTTCCCTTGCGGTCGACGGCGGGATACCCGAAATCGGGCAGCGCCCCCTGAGAGGGGAGGTGACGCCTATGGGACAGGATGCACCTGAGCTCGTCATGCTCGAAATTAGGCAGGAGGTATAACATCGCGTTTAGCCTAAACCCGCCATTCTCGCAATCGTTGTAGATTCTTGTTCACACCACCGTCCTTGAGGACGTAGTCCGCGAGATACGGGATGTTGAACATGAGCTTTCCGTGAGTCGAAGCTATGACGATGCCGTTACGGATGAGCGATTCCCTAAGGTAGCCAACCTTGCCAGGCTCACGGCCTAGCCGCATGGCGACTTCGGCGGTTCTGGCTTCCCGTTTGTCATCGAGCGAGCGGGCGAGGGCGGCAAGGTATTCGCGTTCCTTAGGACTCAGTTCGTCCAAGAGAGGTCTGAGAGCTCGCTCCTCGTAAGCCGACTGCGCCATGTTAGTGATTTTCTCTGCTTCGTCGGGCTTGATGAGGTAGGATTCTCCGCCGGAATACTCGTTGGCAAGTGTGATGAGGTAATAGCCGAGGAGTTGCAGCAAATACGGATGGCCGCAGCTCGCTTGAAGAAGCCTTTGCATTCCTCCCGTGCCGATCGAGAGTCCTGCGTTCTCCCTAAACGCGCTTTCGAGCGCTTCGTTGGCGTCGTTGCGCGAGAGTAAGCTTAGCTCTACATGTCGAGCGAGGTGCAAGTACGGAAATATAGAACTAGCAAAGAAGTATAGCAAATCATAAAAATGTGGAAAATATAGAATGCCTTTCATAAAAGGGAGAGCTGCACGAAAAGGCTGAAGAGAAGGCGGGGCAAGTCGGTTTGGCACGATTTGGACAACCGAGAAGCTCGCTGCAGTGCTACAAATCCGTCATGGGGGACGCCTGTATTCCTGTTTGTTGTACCTGCGCCTCCACGAGACTCCGTTCGCGACTGGCGAGATAGGCCGGGTTGAGCCGTGCCTTGTCGTAATGCAGGTATGTTCCTTGCGTTCTTTCTACGAGCAGCGATGTGAAGAATCGTTCCCAGCTAAAGTACTCCCGACTCTCGACGTATGCGGAGGGATTCTCTAAGATTTTTGGGATTTCGGAGTCGCGCACGAGCCCGGAACACAATATAAGCCACTCGAATGATTCGGGCAGAAACAAGCCGGCTCCTTTGCGTTGCGCGAGTTCCAGTACCGCTTCCATTTGGGGTCCGAATTCCGCGCCGTCAGCAATTATCAGTATTCTCTCGGAGGCACAGGCCCGTAACTTGGCTAGTACGTTTCCCTTCCCGTGGGCAGATGTGCACTCAATTTCCGAGTGTTCGCATAGTGCTCGAAAGAATTCGTAGCCTGAGTTCGAGTCCTCAACAATCACGGTTTGTGGATTGGTAATGTGGGGTATTTGGGTGTACATGCGTCTTGCATGGGTGTAATACTTCCTGATGCCAGGATAACGTGACGTGGAGTTTCGAAGCTCATATACCTCCTCGACGCTATACGGAAGCATCGGGAGACTCTCGCGCGTAACAAGCACGTAATAATTGTCGCTGTTGCGCACGGCCTTTGCGAATTCCTCGGTGCGTGTAAAGGTGTTGCCCTCATCGAGAAAGACGAAACTGCCCTTTGTTTCCTCCAAATCGCGTTTCCATGACCTGCCCGCAAGCACTACGCAAGGCCGGGCACTGCTCAGAGTGATGCCGCTTGCTTGGCCATCCTGCGCGTATTCCGCTACCATGCCGACGAGTGTGGACTTGCCCGTGGCACTGTTGCCGCGAATTACCGTAAGGGACCTTGTGAGTGTGAGCTTAAACTGTACACGTGCGTTCTCGATGCGTATGTCGTACGTACCTTTCATCGCTCGGCCCCGTTCATGGCGACGTCGTATTCCTCAATGAAGCCCAGCATGTCGTGAACAACGTTGCCAGAGTTCAGCACGCGAATGGAGAACTTCCCGTTGCCGAAAACCATAAGGTGCCGCAGATTGATGGTGATGTCGCGCTTCGACGCCATGCGCAGTATCCACCACGCGCAGTTGTTGCCGCACGTGGAGGCGTTGAAAACGAGTTCCGGCTTATAGTAAATAAGTATGAGCGTTTTGACCCCGCCCGAAAGCTGGGTCGGGGCAATTTTGCCGAGGACGGGACTCTGAATGAGGGCGTCACCCAGTACGATGGATTTGTCTACGCTCTTTATCATGCGGCGTACAAACTCGTCGTCGAACCATGAGTCGAGGTAGGTATTCTTGAAATACACCGCCGTGTTGTAGATGGCCTCCGGCATTTCGCCGAACTGAACGCCCAGCATTGCGCTCTCCCTCGCCCTAACGCCAATCCTCCGTCGTGCCCATGGTAGCACACTGCGTTGTGAGCCACTTTCTCCAGAAGTTTGTTGCGCGGAGCGTCATGCGAGCCGGTGCATGGCAAGTTCGCAAACGTGCGTTGTGCCCGATTCGCTCGTAAGGACGACGGAGCGTGGGCCATCGCCGGGATAGCTCAACTCGCTCATCGCAGCCTCGCCGTCGTTTACGTAAACCTCCACGCAGCCACGGTCGAGCCACACCTGCAGCCGAATGCGTCCATCGCGTGTGTTGACGGGTACGGCGCGATATCCGCGATTGCCGCGAATGGTGTTGCGGCGGTCCACTACCACGCATCCGGTTTGGGCGTCGTATCCCACAAACAGCCGGTTGCCGTCAGAAGTGTGGTGCACCTCCACGCCCATGCGCTCGGCATCGCTAGTGATAAGGTCGAAAACAAGCTCAATGAGTCCGCAGGTCAAGTCGCTTGCCAGCGTGTGCTCGGTGTTTGGCGCGAGCGCGATGGGGCAGACAAAAGCGGGGCAGCTGCAAGTGACGGCGTTAGAGCTATGCGGAGAAGCTGCGCGAACATCGGACGATGGAATAGTGGGGGAGCCCGCGCCTGAGTTGAGCGACGTCTCGAGCATTTGGGCACTTGTCGAACCGTGCGACCTTGTCCATTCCATTACCTCTTTGGCTGGCCGCACCCGTACGCGATCGTCATCTCCCAACGTGAGCTCGCGCGGCAGCGTGAATTGGCCACACCATCCGTCGGCCTTCTCGGGCGCCTCAAACTGGAAAGGACTCATCCAGCCGAATTGAATGCGACGGCCGTCCGGCGTCTCGAAGGATTGTGGCGCATAAAAGTTGTGTCCCCAATCGCAGGGCGTGAAGTCCGTTGTGGGGACGAAAGGTTTTCCAAGGCTCCAGTCGCCCACCAAGTAACCAGCATTGTTGTAATTGCGTCCCACATAGCCTTTCGGACGCATGCCCATGGCCGAAAAACACAGCACCCAGCGTCCGCCCAGGCAAAACAGGTCCGGACACTCGATCATGCGCACCTCGGACGTCGGCCATTCGTAAATGACTCCCTCGCATTGCCATGTGCGCAGGTCGCGTGAGGTGTAGAGCGCTACCTGCCCGCGCGGTTCGCTTGACTGCTGCCCCACCACCATGCACCACACGTTTCCCTGGCGCCACACCTTCGGGTCGCGGAAATTGCCACGGGGCTTGTCACCCGGCACGACGACGCCGAGCTTCTCCCAATGTACGCCGTCATCACTCACGGCTGCGCACTGCACTTCGCGCCGCGTTTCGGGATGGTCGAAGTCGATCGCATGACGATGACCGGTGTAGAAGAAGTACAGCCTGCCGTCATCGCCGACGACGGCCGAACCCGACCAGCATCCGTTGCACTCCTCCTCAAGCGTTGGCGCCAGCGCAATGGGCTCGTGTCGCCAGGTGACGAGGTCCTCGCTCGACACGTGGCCCCAGTGCATCGGCCCCCACTCCGAGCTGTACGGATGATGCTGAAAGTACGCATGATAGCGGCCCTTGTAAAAGCACAGCCCATTGGGGTCGTTAATCCAGCCCGCTCGCGCGGCAATGTGATACGCGGGATACCAACGGTCGCGCAGCGTGGCGGCGCGATTCAATATGGCCTTCTCTGCTTTGGCAAGCTTCGTTTCGTGCGTCATGGCGGGGCCTTTCTCTTTTGGCAACGCGGTGCAGGCATTAGGTAGGCATAAGTATAAGCGCATAAAAGTGGTTAGTGCATCCCCCATATGTGTATGTGTGGGGCCGTTTAGCGGACGAAGGGCTTGGCTAAGTGGCACCTGTGGTACACGTTGCAGGGTTGTGTACCGAGGGGGTCGTTTAGCGCGCGAAACCAGTCCTAAGTGGCTCCCGTGGTACACGTTAGCAGGTTGTGTGCTGGCGGGGACGTTTAGGACGCGAAGTCCGTGCTAAGTGGCGCCTGCAGCACACAGGATGAGGCTGTGTGCTGGCGGGGACGTTTAGCGGACAAAAGCCGTCCGGCCGGCTGCCCTGGCACGAGCTACGCACGCGACGTGTCGCTCAGAATGACGCAGCGATTTGCGGGGAGCCAGACGCTGCCCCATTCGAAGGGCGTACCGTCGTCGAGCCGCACGAGTTGGTCGAGGTTAAGAACGGGCGCATGCTCGTCGCATTCGAGCCACGCTCCGCGTGAGCGACCGGCGACGCGGGCGCTATAGCTCATTTGGCTGCTTCCGATGTTTCGTCCGCTGGTGCGCTCGACGGCGGCAAACACGTTTTCCTTCGTGAAGTCCGCCTTCTCGAGTCCGGGGCACGCCTCAAGATTGAGGTGGCTCTCGATGAGCATGACGGGTCGATCGTGCAAGCTGCGAACACGCATAAGAAAGAGACTCGGCGCGCCAACCGCAAGGCCCAAGCTCCGGGCGCATTCCTTGCCGGCGGGCTCGACGCGTTGCTCTATAACGTGTGTGCTATACGCAAGCTCCTGCTCGTCCATCGATTCGGCAAACGAGAGAAGCCGCGTGGTACTCGCCCGCGCCATGAGAGGCTGCGTAACAAAGGTGCCCCGTCCGCGTTGCTGTACCAGCAATCCCTCGTCAACAAGCGTGCGAATGGCTCGTTGAACGGTGCCACGCGCTACGCCCAACATCGCGGCCAGATCGTGTTCCGAGGGAATGGGCTCGCCGACACCCCATGCTTTGGAATACACTTGGTCGCGCACGTAGTTTGCGACGCTCGCGTGCAGCGGGCCGACTTCGTCTAGAAGAGGGCTACTAGCGCTCATGCGAGACGACTCTCCGGTTGCGATGCTTTTTGGGAGTTCGGCGGGTCGCCCAAATGTGAAGGGTCGCCCAAATGTGACGCGTCGCGTCCGGCGGCGTAGAGTTGCATTGCCGCCCGCAGCGCCTCGTCCACCTCTGCGGCCGTGCGCGAAAAGAATTCGGGCGTGAGTAGGTCGTACGTCGGCACATCCGCAATGTGACGCTCTTGGTTGGCCCGCACGATGCGCGCGGCCGAAACGACGGTACGTCGCATGTCCTCGTCGTCGAGCTCGTACTGCTCGAAGGCCGCGCACTGCGCAAGGACGTCGTCGTCGAGCGCGGGGACGAGCGAGATGCCGAGCGTTCGCCCGTACAAATCGAAGTCGGCCTGTTTGCGAATGCGCGTTTCGTCGCATGGCGTCACGCCGATTTTATCTATGTACTGTGTGGTGCGCAAATTATAGTAGTGGTCGCACAGCAAATGGCACCACACACCTAGCACGAGGTCGCTTGCGTCGCGGCCGCGCACGTAGGTGCAATAAAACCTGCTCGCATCTGGGGCGGGCACAAACGTGGGGTCGGCGTAGTGCGTATCCCTATAGGGAATTTTGCGCGAAACATCTGGCACCATGTAGCCTACGTACGTATCGGGCACAAGATTGCCGAGCACGAACGCGTCGCGGTTGCGCACGACGCGCTTGCACGACGGCTCGGTCGCGAGGAGTCTCTCGGTGTGTGCGATATGTACATTCCAGCTTGGCATCCGTCTATGGTAACACGATTTACCATTATGAGACAAATTCCTAAGGAGTTTGCTTCACGTCCTCGCGCTTCGATGTGCCGCTCCCCGTTACGATTGCGCCGAAGGCTACAAAAACGTCCGCATCGCGCTACCATAGAGGGAATAGATGAGAGGAGAGACGCATGGCAATCGTTGGAGCGTTCGTACTGCCGCATCCGCCGCTTATAATACCCGCCGTAGGCAGGGGTCGCGAACGTGAGATTCAAGCAACGGTGGACGCGTGCGAGGAAGTGGGACGTCGCATCGCCGCGCTAGCACCCAATACGGTGGTTATTTCGTCGCCGCACGCAACGATGTATCGCGACTATTTTCACATTTCACCGGGTAAGGTCGCGCGGGGAAGCTTTGGCATGTACGGCGCGCCGCAGGCGGCTTATGAGGCCCACTACGATACCGAGCTCGTGGCGAAGATTTGTGCGCAATGCGAGCGAGAGGGCATCGCCGCGGGCACCGACTACGAGCGCGACGCGCGTCTCGACCATGGCACAATGATCGCCCTGCACTTTATTGAGCACTACCTAAAAGGGTTTAAGGTGGTGCGCATCGGGCTTTCGGGTTTGTCTGCGACGGAGCATTACAAGCTGGGCCAGTGCGTGCAAAAGGCGGCAGCAGAGCTCGGACGGCGTGTGGTGTGGCTTGCTTCGGGAGACCTTTCGCACAAGCTGTTGGCTGAGGGGCCATACGGGTTCGCGCCGGAGGGTCCGGTGTTCGACGAGCGTGTGGCGCACGACTTTGCCACGGGCGACTTGGTGGACCTGCTGGCGATGGATCCTTCGCTGGCGGAGCGCGCTGCCGAGTGTGGTTTGCGCAGTTTTTGGATAATGACGGGCGCGTTGCACAACACGGCGATTCGCGCGGAGCTGCTGAGTCACGAGGGGCCGTTCGGCGTGGGCTATGGCGTTGGCGCGTTCGAGCCGACGGGCGAAGAGGGAGCAGATAAAAGCTGCAATCGGCTTGTGTCGTATCTCGAACGGCGTGCTGCTGACCTTCAGAGCAAAAAGGAAAACGAGGATGCCTACGTGCGGCTGGCGCGGGCATCGCTGGAGACGTTTGTACGAGAGAGGCGTCGCATCGCGGTGCCTGCCGACGTGCCGGACGAGCTGCGCGAAACCCGCGCGGGATGTTTCGTGTCGCTTAAGATTGATGGCAACCTTCGCGGCTGCATTGGTACGATTGAGCCCACGCGCGCGAGTCTTGCCGAGGAGATTTGTGCCAATGCCATATCGGCGGGTACGCGCGACCCGCGTTTTGCAGCGGTGCGCAAAGACGAGCTGGCCGACCTCGTATACGACGTGGACGTGCTGACGAAACCCGAGCCCGTTGCGTCGACAGCCGAGCTCGATCCGGCGCGCTACGGAGTTATCGTGAGCTGCGCCGACGGTCGTCGGGGGCTGTTGCTGCCCGACTTGGACGGCGTGGATACGGTTGACGAACAGGTTGGCATCGCTGCGCAAAAGGGACGCATCGACCTCGATTTTGACGAGTATCGTTTGGAGCGTTTTGAGGTGGTGAGGCACCTATGAGTGCACGCCGAAGTGCTTTTGTCCCCGAAACGGGAGCTCGGAGTGGGTCGGCTCGCATTCGTTGCGAGGTGTGTCCGCGTGGATGCGAACTCACGCCTGGCGGCATTGGATCGTGCCGTGCGCGGGGCAACGTGGGAGGGACGATTATGCCCATGGGATACGGGCGTGTAACGTCGCTCGCCATCGACCCCATCGAGAAGAAGCCTCTTGCGTGTTGGCGTCCTGGAACGAAGGTTCTTTCGCTTGGCAGCTTTGGCTGCAATCTGCACTGTGCGTGGTGTCAGAACCATATTATTTCGCAGGCGGGGGAGGATGGCGTGCCGTGGCGCGAGGCATCGCCCGAGGCAATCGTTGCGCTGGCGGTGCGGGCGCACGAAGAGGACGAGCTCATGACGAGCGTTGCATACACGTATAACGAGCCCTTGGTGGGTTGGGAGTACGTGCGCGATACGAGCGTTTTGGTGCACGAGGCTGGTTTGGCAAACGTGCTTGTGACGGCGGGCTGCGTGCGCGAATCCGTTGTGCGCGAGGTGGCGCCACTCATAGACGCGGTCAACATCGACCTCAAGTCGATTCGGCACGAGACGTATTCGGCGGTGGGCGGCGATCTTGATGCGGTGCAGTCTGCGATTCGCTTGTTTGCGGCCGAGCCGAACTGTCACGTTGAGGTTACCACGCTCGTAGTGCCGGGAATCAATGATACGCGCGAGGAGATGGACGAGCTTGCTGCTTGGATTGCGAGCGTAGACAAAAACATCGTGCTGCATGTGACGCGCTTTTTCCCTGCGTGGCGTATGCGCAAGCGTACCCCCACGCCGGTTTCGATGGTTTACGACCTCGCCGACGTTGCGCGCGCTCATCTTAGCAACGTGTTTACGGGCAATTGCTAGTGCGGCGTTGCGCGCATGTTTGGGCGGTAGGGGTGCACCGAGCTGTAGTTTGCGCTTCGTCGCGAGGGCGGCTGGCGGTAGCGTGTGGTGACTCTTGGCGCCCTATAGTAGGTCCGCGGAAGATTGCCAAGAATGCTCGCCAGCCCATCGCGGCCGGCGAGCATTCCCTTAACCCACGTCTTCCTTCAACGGGTGGCTCATGAGGTCGTATTCGCCGTCCGCAATTCCTTCATGGCCGGCGAGCATCCTTCAGCCCATTTCGATATCGGTGTGATCGCTCATGAGCGCGTCTCGTATGGCAGGTGCATTCCTTCCTGTGCTGGCATGTCTTGGTGAGGTGGCATTGTCTCGTAAGGTGGCATTTCCTCTACTACTACACCGGGGTCTGCCTCCGCGATGAGGGGAGCCGCGGGATCACCTTCCACGGTGATGGTGAACTCCGGCTCTTGCACGCGACTCTGACGTACGACAATGGTACGAATTACAGCGGACTCTTTGCGACTTGCGCTGCGGGTTTCGCCATCGGCGGCCGGTACTTCTTCCGCCTTGATGTCGTAGCCTGCCCAGCGACGCGCCTCTCGTGCCGCTTCGGGCGTAGAGGTTTCGCCTCGCGCGTACACAAAACGACAGTCATTTGTATCGGGTATACAGGTTTGGAATACGGTTGCATCCCAACCAACGGCATCCATTACATCCTCGTACGGCGAGTAGAGTGGCATCACGATGTCGCCTTCCACGGTTACTAGGTTTCCGTTAACGGTAACAGTGTCGCCCGGTTCGAGACAAAGGATGTCCTCGCCGTAAGGACCGTACGCATGTGCGACGTAGTAGTGTGGCGCCCATTCGCTCAGCGATCCGTCGTCGGGCGCGATGCCGCCAAAGTCTTGGCCGCATTCCCACACGAACGAGAGGGGATGGACGAGTGTTTCGAGTTCCTCGACGCTTTCGGTGACCTGCACCTCTTCGTCGACTTCGTCTTCGTCGGCTTGGTCGGCGTTTTGGGGGTCACTGGCCTGCGCTGCTTGCTCCAACGCCTCTTTTGCGTTTGTCTCCTCGGCCTTGGATTCGGATGCTTCCGTGTTCGACGTGCCCTTGTCTTTCTGGGCCTTCCCGGTTTGGGGCTGCGCGGTATCTGCCTGCTCGCCCTTGCCCTTCTTGGATGCTTCGCCATCGCTGGCTTTTGTCTCCGACTTGCCCGAGTTCTTTTTCGACGCGTCCTTGCTTGCTGACTTGCTGTTCGAAGAGGCTCCCTTCGAGTTTTGTGCCAAGACGAGTTTTGCGCTCTCGCTATTGTTGTCGTTGTTGCTGGGGTCGTTTGAGGACGCATCTTCGGATGGGACTGCCGAATTGTTCTTCGCCGATTCGTCGGTTTTCTCCTTGGCCGCCTTGGTGGCTGCCTTGGAGTCGGCATCTTGGGTTGCGGCGTCTTGCGTCAAGTCTTCGTTTGTTGCGTGAGATTGTGAACGGGCGATAGTTTGGGATGCCGCAATTGCTTCGCCGCCATTGCGAGCGAGTGCCGTCGATTGGCCCACGCCAATCGTAGGCGATTCTCTGTAAACATGCATGCCCGCGGTTAAAAGTGCCGCAATGAGGATGCATGTTGTCGCCACCGTTCGGTAATACTCCATGGGTTTATTCCGAGGCCTGTTCGTCATACGACGCTCCTTTCGTGTTCCGATAGTAAGAATACGAGCCTGAGCCGCGATTCCTTTCGAATAAGTTTGGTCGTTGCGAGCAGTTGTTTTGGCTAGCCTTGGGGGACGAGTGCTGCTTGGCTTGGGGCCCGTGCGACCTCGACTGTTAGCTGCTGATCGCAACGCTAGCTGCGCCGCTTGGCCGCGCTGCCTGGTCACAACGTCTGGCCGCGCCGCTTGGGCCCGGCTTGGCGCGTGTCGCGTGGCCGCGCTGCCTGGTCACAACGTCTGGCCGCGCCGAATCTCGCTTGCGGCCTCCGTGCGGCTACTGTCGATTTGGCTGGCGAACACGGATTGGGTAGTCAAAGCGCGCTCGATTAACAAAACCTATTCGATTGGGGTGGCGCAATCGCGTAGGACAAGTGTATCGCTCTTACAAGACAACCCCTAAAACGGTGGAATGATGAATACAACATCAGTCGCATGAAGAGTTCCCAAAATGTACTATGTCTCTATTGTGCTTACGTGTTTTTTGGCTGCCATATACAAATTGCCAAGTATGCTCCCCGAGGTGCTTCATAACCGCAGACGTATGCCGGTTGCGACGCACACGCGTCCATTCCGGTCAGAGTTGCGACCCCGCTCGGCGGATCGTTAGTGGGACCGAGCCAAGGGGCCGTCCCGAGGGAGAATCCTGTTGGAAACGCGACCTGTGCAACTGAAAGGCTTGCACGGGTCGGTATTCCGGCAGATTGCGCCCGGGCAGGGCGCCGCAGGGGCGTGGGAGGGAAAAACCTGTCGGAAACGCGACCTGTGCAACTGAAAGGCTTGCACAGGTCGCGTTTCCGACAGATTCCGTTGCGGGCGTCCCGGGGGGGCGGAGTCGCGAGCCTCCCAGGGGACGGAGTCGCCATCGAGC
The DNA here is from genome assembly GCA_017510785.1 of Atopobiaceae bacterium. Classification (GTDB taxonomy): domain Bacteria; phylum Actinomycetota; class Coriobacteriia; order Coriobacteriales; family Atopobiaceae; genus RUG440. Next base: position 35,006 of record JAFWMH010000027.1, read on the forward strand.
ACTCCAGCCGAGTGCCCCGTCTCTCGGTTTGCCACAAGCGTTAAACTCCGGTACCATTCGTTCGTCCCCATACGCTGCTAGCCTGCGTACGGGACACCAAACGTGCTTCAATAAATGTCCGGCGCGCCAAGCGAGGCGTATGGACGTGTCCCACTTGGGGCAAACAGAGAGGAGCAGCACATGAGTTGGTTCGACAAGAGCGTGGCTTATCAAATCTATCCACTGGGCCTTACGGGTGCCCCCTACGAAAACGATGGCGTTCAGGAGCATCGCATCATGCAGCTCGTAGAGAACGGGTGGATTGACCACCTCGTCAAGCTTGGTGTGACCTGCGTCATTCTAAACCCCGTGTTCGAGAGCGAGGCCCACGGCTACGATACCATCAACTACGAGATGGTAGACGTTCGCTTGGGCGACGAGGACGACCTGCGCGCCGTGGTGGACGCCTTCCACGACGCGGGCATTCGTGTGCTCTTGGACGGCGTGTTCAACCACGTGGGCAGGAGCTTCTGGGCGTTCGAGGACGTGCGCGAGAATCGCGAGTCCAGCCCCTACGCCGGATGGTTCAACATCAATTGGGGCGGCAACAACGAGTACGGCGACGGTTTTAGCTACGACAACTGGGCTGGCGTTCCGTACCTTGTAAAGCTTAACCACAGCAACTTCGAGCTCAACGAGTACTGCGCCGAGGTTATCCGTGGTTGGGAGAATGATTACAACATTGATGGCCTGCGCCTCGACGTGGCGTATTGCCTCGACCTCGGCTTCTTGGGCTACCTGCGTCAGATTGCCGACGAGCTGAGTGCAAAGCGTGGTGATAAGTTCCTGCTGCTCGGCGAGACGATGTTTGGCGACTACAACCGGTGGATGAACGACAACGCCTGCGATACCGTAACGAACTACGAGTGCTACAAGGGCCTGTGGAGTGCCCTCAACGCTGGCAACATGCACGAGATCGCCTACGCGCTCGAGCGCCAAAGCGGCGATAAGCCCTGGGACTTGTACACGGGCAAGCACCTTCTTAACTTCGTAGACAACCACGATGTTCCGCGAATCGCCACCCAAATCAATGACGTTCGAAAGCTCAAGCCGCTCTATGGCCTCATGTTTGCCATGTGCGGCGTGCCCTGCGTGTACTACGGCAGCGAGTGGGGCATCGAGGGCGAGCAGAAGTTCGGCGACCACGAGCTGCGCCCGGCGCTCGAGGCGCCAGAATGGAACGACCTTACCGACTGGATTGCCGCGCTCGCCAAGGCAAAGAGCGAGAATCCTGCGATGTGGGCCGGAGATTATCACGAGCTGCAGGTACAGCCTACGCATCTCGTGTTCCAGCGCGAGGCGCAGGGCCAGCGCGTCATCGTGGCCATCAACGCTGCCGACGAGCCGGCGACCCTGCACTTCAACGCGAATTGCGGGCGAGCTGTCGATCTAATATCGGGCGAGGACCACGACTTCGGTGGCGGCTCCGAAATCGAGGCATTTGGCTGTCGCTGGTGGCTTTGCGAGCGATAGCGCGAAAGGGGTTGCTGGGGAAGCACGCCCAGCAACCCGTGCGTGGCGTCATGCCATAGCGCTTGTCCACGTCGCCGGTGAGCTTGGAGCACCCCCAGCAACCCGTGTGCGGCGCCATCGGCAGTTTCGTCAAGAGCTGTTCCTGAAGTATAGTATAGCCATGGTGTTTTCCCTGAAAGGAGCGACCATGTGCGAGCTGTATGCCATTGATTCGAAGCGACCGGTGCGGGCGAATGCCGGACTTGCAGAGTTCTTTCAAGATAGCCCATATCATCCGCACGGTTGGGGGTTGGCGTGGTCCGAGGGTACGCACTTTCAGTTGCACAAGGAGCCACTCACAGCCATAGACTCCAACTATCTGGCGTGTTTGCTCGATGAGTCCATACGTGCTAACCGCCTTGTCGCGCACATTCGCAACGCCACTCGCGGCGTGGTTTCGTTCGAGAACTGCCATCCGTTTATTGGGCGCGACATGACGGGGCGGCGTTGGGTGATTGCACACAACGGGACCATCCTCAACAACGGTCTCCTGACGGGTTACGACCAGTGGATTGAAGGCCAAACCGATAGCGAACAGGTTGTGCACTTCCTTATGGACCTTATCGACGAAGCCACCCAGCGCATTGGTCGTACGCTGGACTTCGGCGAGCGATTCGTGGTTCTCTCCCATGCCATGGACGCCCTCTCCGATTTCAATAAGCTTAACCTCGTGATAGACGATGGTGACTATACCTACGTGCACACCAACACGGTCCAGCACACGTTGTTCGTGCGACAAGGCATGAGCACGGCGTATTTTTGCACGCGACCTCTCGCCGACGGCGAGGGATGGAAGCCGGTTCCACAGTGCAGGCTGCTTGCGTATCGAGAGGGCAGGCTCGTGCGCGTGGGACACACGCACGGCCGCTCGTTTGACGACCGCCTTTACCTGCGCATTCTTGCTATGGAGCAGTGCAGGGAAGACGTTTAGCGAAACGACATCTTTCCCAAAGTCCCGCCTTTGCCGTACGAGAAGGGTGAGAATACCAAGTCGAGCAACACAGAGAAGGACTTCCACGGCAAAGCCTGTGAGGCACCGGACTCATGAAGCGAAGTGCGTGCATTGCGATGGCTGCGCCACGGGCGCGAGCGCGGCGCCCCTCGCGCGTGGCAACCAGATAACGTGTTATCGGGAATTGCCATACCCGCATTCCTTATCATAGGCATAACAAATCAGTACAATAGTCCTTCAATAAAGAAGGGGGGACACATGGCAAAGCAAGTGCTGGTCGATTTCTTTAACGAAGGTTGCAAGGGGGCCGAGAATTGCGAGCTGCTCGGCGTCGAAGTCGAGCATTTCGTAGTGTGTGGCAATGGGACACCTATGGGCTACAATCCCTTGCGCGACTTGCCGGGTGTGCGCGATTTGCTCTCGTACCTTTCGCAATGGGCGGACGAGGAGCAAACAAATGGTCGCGGCGACCTGCTGGGCTTGGTGGGAGAGGACGGTAGCATTACCTTGGAGCCTGCCGCACAGCTCGAAATAAGCATGGCGCCCAAAACGAGCATTCAGGATATTGAAAGCATATACCGTCGCTTTAGGAACCGCGTCGGCTCGTTCGCGGTGCCGTTCGGCGCGCATCTCGTAAACGAGGGGTATCATCCCACGAAACGTGCCGACGAGCTCACGCTCATACCAAAGCGACGCTACGACTACATGGATCGCTACTTCACGCACATCGGCAGCCATGGCATGCGCATGATGCGCGGCTCGGCTTCCACGCAGGTTTCGGTGGACTTTGCGGACGAGGCGGATGCCGTGCGCAAAATGCGCGTGGCTTCGGCGCTCGCACCCATACTTGCCGCCATAGCAGATAATACCCGCACGTATGAGGGTCGTGCGAACCACGTACCCATCCGTCGGCTGCAAATTTGGCGTGAGGTTGACGACGTACGTTGCGGTACCGTACCCGGCGTGTTCGAGGAGGGATTTGGCTTCGAGGCTTATGCCGAGTGGCTGCTTCGAACGCCACCCATATTCGTTACGCGCCCCGAGATTGGCTCGGCGCCTGGTGACGTGCCCCTGCGAGAGGCGTTTGACACACCCGCAATCGAGGCGTATGCGGATGCGCCGCTCACGCGCGCGGATGTTGAGCACTTGGCTTCGATGTTTTGGCCTGACGTTCGCCTTAAGCAATTCGTCGAGGTGCGTCCTGCCGACTGCCTGCCCGCCGAGTGCGTGCCTGGTTATGCCGCGCTCATAAAGGGCCTGTTCTATTCCGAGGTATCGCTTTTGTCCATCGAGGAAGCGCTCGGAGTGAGCGACGGCGTATGGCCGTTGTCGACCGCCGCGGTTACCGGCGCAATAAGCGCAATACAGGCCGAGGGCTACGACGCCGAGGTATACGGCAAATCGCTTACGTGGTGGGAAAACCTGCTGTTCTCCCTAGCGCGCGACGCGCTCGATGGTGACGAGCGGCACTACCTCGACCCTCTGGCGCGCTTTGCCGCCAACAAGGACTGGTGGCATGCGGGATGTGTTCGGGCGAGCAGCGCAAGTTCGCGTAGCGAGCGGCTCGATCGTCGTGTGGCGGCCATTCGCCGAGGGTACCTGGCCGAAGACGCATTCTTTACCGAGCACAAGCGCATATTCCCGCGCCGAGTCGCCGTGTACGAGCTTGTGCAGGAAATACGGCAGCTTTTGTTCCCCGGCTACTTCGACGACGAGACGGCGGCAGGCGAGAGCAGTCCGGTGCTGGTGGGGGAGCGTTTGATGCGCATCGAGCGCGTGCTTACCGAGCAAACGCGCAGGGCTTTTCTCTACGATGATTGGACGCTGCCGGAAGACGAGGCAGAGCGACGGGCCGCACGCGTCGCGGAGGAGTTCTTGGACGAGCTGCCGCGCATACAAGACCTTATCCTTAAGGATGCCGAAGCCGCGTTCGAGGGCGATCCGGCAGCTCACAGTCGCGAGGAGGTTATCCTTACGTATCCCGGCATGTATGCGATTTTGGTGCATCGCATTGCCCACGAGCTTTTCGTGCGCGACGTGCCTCTCATTCCGCGGCTCATGAGCGAGCAGGCCCATAGCGTAACGGGAATCGATATTGCGCCAGGAGCGACGATTGGCGAATACTTCTTCATCGACCACGGCACGGGCGTCGTGATTGGCGAAACAACCATCATAGGCAGTCACGCAAAAATCTACCAGGGCGTGACGCTCGGTGCCACCTCAACGCGTAAGGGACAAGCCCTTTCGGGCGTCAAACGCCACCCGACACTAGGCGACTACGTAACCGTGTACTCCAACGCGAGCGTGTTGGGCGGCGATACGCTTATAGGGTCGGGCTCGGTTATTGGTGGTAGCGCCTTCGTGTGCGAGTCGGTGCCCGAAAACGCGCGCGTCGGCGTGAAGGACCAGGAAATCGTGGTGCGTCGCATGGGAGAGCCCGAACCGGTTTGGTGCTACGAAATCTAGGTGAGAAGGCCAGACGAGAAGGCTCCCGGGGAAATGTCTCACGTTGAATGGGGATACGCAATTTTCCTTTCAGTTCAGTGCTAAAGTATGGTCAAGTACAAATCATGCGGATTGGAGGGAATCATGCGTTGCCAGAATTGCGGAAGACAAAACAACCCGGGAGCGGGGTTCTGCGCGGGATGTGGCGCTCCGCTCGACGCTCCGTATGGGATGCAGCAAAACCAAGTGGTGGTGCAGCCAGCTCCCCGACGAAACAACAACCTTCCGATTATGGTAGGACTCAGCATCGCGCTTGTCCTTGCCATTGGTCTCGGTGTGTTCGCGATTTGGAACACTAAGTCCCATGTAAATGCGAGCACGTCCAATCAGCCGACCTCGAGAACTGAACTCATCATTCAAAACTTCATCGGGGCAATCTACAACAACGACTACGGCAGGATTAGGCCGAGGCAAATTTTGACCTATGGACCCATCGTGCACAGATGTCTTCCGTATATGCGACCCGGCGTGGTGTTGTCGAAAAAGTTTAAAAAAGAGATTGCGCGCGTATTCATCAATAACGACAACAGAAAATACACCCGCACTATGGTAAACCGTCCAACGATAATCCATAGAGGTGGCGATACCTACTACATTCGCGTGCCGTATGTGCCAACGCCTCGGGAAGTCGAGACCTTCACGATTGCGTACGATGCGAACGGCGGGACGGGAGGCATGTCGCCGCTTGAGGTTGAGAAGGGCCATTCTGCCAACGTGAGCAACTGTGGCTTTGGTAACAGCGGCTACCGATTTGTGAGTTGGAACACGCAGCCCGGCGGTGGCGGCACTGGATTTGTCGCAGGCGAAGCGGTGACGCCCAATGGGGACATGACGCTTTTCGCGCAGTGGGTAAAGGATGAGGATCCTGCGCCCGAAACCTACACCATTGCGTTCGATTCGAACGGTGGAACGGGAGATATGACTACGCTTGAGGTAGAGAAGGGTAAGTCCGCCAATGCCAGCAAGTGCGACTTCGAGAGGGACGGATACGAGTTCGACGGCTGGAACACCCAGGCCGGTGGCGGCGGCACCGCGTATGCAGAGGGCGAATCCGTAACACCTACTGGCAACATGACGCTCTACGCGCAGTGGATTGAGGAAGAGTCCGAACCCGAAACCTACGTCGTCACGTACGACGCGAACGGCGGCACGGGCAGCATGGACGAGGAGGAGGTCGAGGAGGGAGATACCTTTACCGCGGCATCCGCCGACTTCGAGAGGGACGGCTACGAGTTCGACGGCTGGAACACCCAGGCAGGCGGTAACGGCACAGCATACGCAGAGGGCGAAACCGTAAAGCCCACCGGCGACATGACGCTCTACGCGCAGTGGACTGAAGAGGGATCCGAGTCCGAGATGTACGTCGTCACCTACGACGCGAACGGTGGCACGGGCAGCATGGACGAGGAGGAAGTCGAGGAGGGCGAGTCCTTCACCACGGCTTCGGCCGACTTCGAGAGGGACGGCTACGAGTTCGACGGCTGGAACACCCAGGCGGGCGGCAACGGTGCCGCATACGCAGAGGGCGAAACCGTGACTCCCACCGGCGACATGACGCTCTACGCGCAGTGGGCCGAGGGAGAGTCCGATTCCGATCCTGTTTCCGAGACGTACGTCGTTACCTACGACGGCAACGGTGGTACGGGTTCCATGTACGACGAGGAGGTCGAGGAAGGTCAGGCCTTCACAGTGGCTTCCAACGGCTTTACCTGGGATGGCTACGAGTTCGAGGGTTGGAACACCCAAGCCGACGGCAGCGGCGCCGCATACACGGAGGGCGAGTCCGTAACGCCCACCGAAAACATGACGCTCTACGCGCAGTGGACCGAGGGAGAGCCTCAAGCTAATTCCAGCTCCGACTATCCCGACGAGCCCACCCCTGGCGCAACGTATTACTACATCGCCTTCGACGGAAACGGTGGCATGGGTTATACCGATGGTATGCAAGTTGAGGAAGGCCAGTCCGCATCGCTCAACTACAACGCGTTCACCCGCGAGGGCTATGAGTTCACAGGTTGGAACACCGACGCGAGCGGGAGCGGCGAGAGCTATGCTGACGGCGGAACGATAACGCCCACCAGTAACGTGACCCTCTACGCGCAGTGGGCGCAGGTCGCGGAGGAGCCTCCCGCGACGGAGCCGACTGACGAGCCCAAAAACACCGATACGCCTGATACTCCTTCCGAAGACGACGTACGCGAGGACGAGTGGGCAGTGCAGGTTGACGACGAGGGCAAGATAACCGACATCGAGAACACGGAAGATGGCGGCGTGCCCGAGACCCAGCCCGAGACTCAGCCCGAGGCTGGACCTCAGGAAGTGGTTGCCAGCAGCGACCAAGAGGAAAACGCGGTCGTTGACGAGGACGTTCCCGGTGGCGAGAGCGTCTAGGGCGAAATGCCCCGCACGTAACCCAGGGTGTCCCTGACCCCAACGAACAAGCCCCAGCGGCTACGGCCGTTGGGGCTTTTCTTTAGGTGTTATGCGGCAAGTGCTATCGCACGTCTAGCGGATTTGTGCAACCGTAATCATGTTGGTGGACGAAACGTAGTCGTCGTCGAACGGCGTGGTTTCGGGGTCGCCCGCCATCACGACTACGAGGTCACCCTTCTGGGCATAGCCATACTCCTTCGCCATCTTGATGGCGTTATAGCATGCGTCGGTATGGGTATCCTGCTCCTCGCTGAGCTCTGCGTGTACGCCCCAGTAAAAGTTGGTACGGCGCACGGCGCGCTCCATCGACGAAAACGCGTAGATGGGAAGATGAGGACGCGACGCCGAAACGAGGCGAGGGGTGCGACCGGTGTGGGTGGGGCACAGGATGCATGTGGCTCCGACTGCATCGGCGATGCGCACCGAGGAGCGGCCAATCACGGTGTTCACGTTGCGAATGCCCTTGCGATGAGGTACTTGGTCGCGCTCCTCGCGGTACTTCTCCGTTTCGATGCATATGGAAGCCATCGTGCGCACGGCCTCGGCGGGATAATGGCCGGCGGCTGTCTCGCCGCTCAGCATTACGCAACTGGTACCATCGTAGATGGCGTTTGCCACGTCGGTAACTTCGGCGCGCGTGGGACGTGGGTTCTTGATCATGGAGTCAAGCATTTGCGTGGCGGTGATTACTGGCTTGTAGTTGTCGTTGCAGAACTTAATTATCGTCTTTTGCACGTGAGGCAGCGTTTCCTCGGGAATCTCCACGCCCAAGTCGCCGCGTGCCACCATAATGCCGTCCGATGCCATCGCGATGCTCTTGTAGTTCTCCACTGCGATCGAGCACTCGATTTTGGAGAAGATAAGGATGTCGGACTGATTCGCATCATGGCAAATGGTGCGGATTTCCTCGACGGCTTCGGCATTGCGAATGAACGAGGCCGCGATGGCGTCAATACCAAGCTCGCACCCAAACTGGATGTCGGCGCGGTCCTGCTCGGTAACGGAGGGCAGGCTCACTTCGACGCCAGGCACGTTGATGCCCTTCTTCTCGCCCAGCTCGCCACCGTTCACGATTTCGCAGTGAATGTCGGTGCCTTGCACTTCCAGCACCTTGAGCTCGATGAGTCCGTCGGAAACGAGAATCATGGTGCCGGGTTTAACGTCGCGAGGGAGGCCATCGTAGCTAATGGAAACGCACTCCGCAGATCCTGGCACGACGTTGGTGGTAAGGACGAAGCGCTCGCCAGCAACGAGCGTAACGGGCTTGTGGTCCACGAGCTGGCCGGTGCGAATTTCGGGGCCCTTCGTGTCGAGTAGGATGGCAACGGTGATGCCAAGCTCTTTTGCAATGCGGCGAACGCGCTCGATGTTGTTGCGGTGGTAGTCGTGGCTTCCGTGCGAGAAGTTAAAGCGGGCGACATTCATGCCGTTTTGCATGAGCGCGCGCAGTACATCGTCGTCTTCGGTTGCCGGACCCATCGTGCATACGATTTTGGTGCGCTTTTTGGTAATGTCCAGATATCTCGCCATGGATTCTCCCTCGTCGAGGTCACAGTGTTTCCATTCTATCACGAAGATACGCGTGGGAGATGCTCCCAGGGCGTCTGTCTCACGCAAAACATCACCATCCGCCGATAGAATGGCGCCACTTGCAGGTGTGTACGCTAGGATGGTTTTGTCTGCTTTGAGGCGTGGCAAGTGGCCGCGCACGATTGGAAGGACGATCATGAAGCTTTTGTTCTTTGGCGCCACCCAGTACGACCGCGATTCGTTCAACAAGGAGCTCGCGGACTTCCCCGAGGTCGACATCACCTACACCAAGACGAATCTGACGTGGCGTACCGCCATTCTGGCCAAGGGCTACGACGCGGTGTGCGCGTTCGTTAACGCTAACATCAACGCTATGGCAGTCGAGATTCTGGCTGGCTTGGGCGTCAAGCACATCCTCATGCGTTGCGCCGGCTTCGACGCGGTTGATCACGCGATGGCCAAGACGCTTGGCATTGTCGTCACCAACGTGCCTGCCTATAGTCCCGAGGCTATTGCCGAGCATGCCATGGCCATCGGCCAGACGGCTAACCGCCGCATCCACAAGGGCTACATCCGCGTGCGCGAGAACGACTTCTCCCTCGACGGCCTCGTGGGCGAGACGCTCGTCGGCAAGACGGCTGGCATCATCGGCACCGGCCGCATCGGCGCCGCTCTGTGCAAGATCTGCAAGGGCTATGGCATGAAGGTTATCGGCGCGGACCTGTTCCCCAATCCTGGTCTCGTCGAGCAGGGCATCGTGGACGAGTACGTGGAGATCTTCGAGGACGAGAACGGCAACAAGAAGGTTGACTACGACAGCCTCTATGCACAGGCCGACTTCATTTCGCTGCACGCCTTCCTCAACAAGGAAAGCTATCACATGATTGGCGAGGAGTCCATCGCCAAGATGAAGGACGGCGTCATTTTCGTCAACACCGGCCGCGGCGGCCTCGTGGATACCATGGCCATCATTCACGGCGTGAAGAGCGGCAAGTTTGGTGCCGTTGGTCTCGACGTGTACGAGGAGGAGAACGAGAACGTATACCGCAATCGTTCCGGTGAGCTCGTCGACTCCATTACCGCTCGTCTGTGCTCGTTCCCCAACGTGGTCGTTACCTCGCACCAGGCCTTCTTCACCAAGCAGGCTCTGGCCGAGATCGCGCGCGTTACCCTCACCAACGCCGTTGCCAAGGAGCGCGGCGAGGATTACGTCGCACGTTCGCAGGTTTGCTAGTCGCTAGCTGCTTACACCAATAGGTATCTGCGAGGGTCGTGTTGTGCTTTGTGGCAGCACGACCCCTCGCTTGTTTTCATGCGGCGTCGTAGCGCATGGTATAATCGTTGCTCTTGTTGACGAGTTGGATGGGTTATGGCTGAGTCAAACAAAAGAGTCATGTTTCGCAAAGAGGCGATGGATCGCATCTCCAATCCCGATGACCTCGACGCATCCCTTCAGGTGACGAGTCCCGCGGTGTGGGTAATCGTGTTTGGCGTCGTGGCCCTGGTGGTTGGCGTATTGGCCTGGGGCGTGTTTGGTTCGGTGAGCACGACGATTGTGGAAGGCGCCATAAAAATCGATGGAGTTACCCGCTGCTACGTGAGTACCGACGACGTGGGCCGCGTGGATGTGGGCGATTGGGCGAACGTCAATGGCAAAAAGGCGCACGTTGTTTCGGTTGCGGAGATTCCGCTCTCGCAGGAAGAGATACGCGACGCGTTGGGAAGCGAGTACCTTGTTGATGGGCTACACGACGAAAAGTGGAGCTACGAGGTGCGTTTGGAGGGGGACCTCGACTCTATTAAGGAACGCGTTCCCGTGGAGGCGGTAATCACGGTTGAATCGGTGGCTCCCATCCAGCTTGCATTTGGGACGAACGAATAAACATGGGACGCAGAATCTACAAGGTCCCCCAGGTTATGCAGATGGAGGCGCTCGAGTGTGGCGCCGCCTGCTTGTGCATGATTTTGGCCTACTACGGGCGTTGGATACCGCTCGAAAAGGCACGTGTCGATTGCGGCGTTTCGCGTGACGGCAGCAACGCGCTAAACGTGGCGCGCGCCGCGCGAAGCTATGGCCTTGAAGCGAAGGGCGTGGCTTGCTCGGTAAAGCGTCTGCGAAAAATCGAGGGGCCGTGCATCCTATTTTGGAACTTCAACCATTATGTGGTATTCGATGGCTTCAAGGGACGGTACGCGTACCTCAACGATCCCGCTCGTGGCGCCGTGCGGGTTACCATGAAGGAGTTCAACGATTCCTTCACCGGCGTGGCAATTCTCATCTCGCGAACGGAGGCGTTCGAGCCCGGCGGCACACCTCCTTCAACCATTGCCTTCGCACGTAGGAGTCTTAAGGGACTTGGCGTGCCCATTCTGTTTGCGGCAATTGTTGCGGCTGTGGGGTCAATCATCGGTATTCTCAACACGTCCATCGCGCGCGTGTTTGTGGACAATATCCTCACTACTGGGCAGAATGCTTCGTGGATAAGGCCGCTCGCGTTGCTCATGATGGCGCTCGCACTTGCTGCGGGACTTATTCAAGCCGTCGAGGCGATCTATTTGGCACGAATCGAGGGAAAGCTTGCGGTGGTCTCTTCGTCAAGATTCATGAGACACCTGCTCCATTTGCCTGCCGGCTTTTACGAGCAGCGTATGGTTGGCGATTTGCAACAGCGTCAGAGCGCGAACGAAACGATTGCGTACTCATTGGTGGGTCAGCTGGCTCCGCAAATCATGAACGGCGCGATGCTCGTACTGTATTTTGTTGTTATGCTGCGACAAAGCGTGCTGCTCACCCTCGTGGGAGTCTCTACCGTCGTGGCGAATGCCACTTTGGCTCGCTACATTTCGAAGCAGCGCGTGAATTTTTCGCGCACGATGGTAACTGCTGCGGGCAAACAGTACGCGACGACCGTTGCGGGCATTGAGGCTATTGAAACCATTAAGTCGGCGGGCGCCGAAACCGGCTACTTCAAACGATGGGCGGGATTTCAGGCGGCGGCCAACAACGCGCTTACCGAAACCACTTCGCTCAATGCGTACGTGGGCGGTCTTCCGGCTATGTTTACCGAGCTGGCCAACGTTGCGGTGCTGTTGCTGGGAACATGGCTCATAACTAAGTCTCAGCTGTCGCAAGGCATGCTCCTCATGTTCCAGGGTTTGCTAAGCAGTTTTATGGCACCCGTTACGGGAATTATAGGTATCGGCCAGGCCATACAAGAAACGCAAACGCAAATGGAACGCATCGAAGACGTCATGCGTCATCCGGTGGACGTGCCCGAGGATTCAAGCAAAAAGATGGACCAAGGGGTTAGAGGCCCCCTTGGTGGCGACAAGCTGCGCGGCGAGGTGGAACTTGCGGGCGTTACGTTTGGATACTCGCCGCTCGAAGCTCCTCTTCTCGAAAACTTGAGCTTGCACATCAAACCGGGCGGATGGGTGGCGCTCGTGGGAGGCTCGGGCTCGGGTAAGTCCACGGTGGCAAAGCTCATAGCCGGTTTGTACAGTCCTTGGAAGGGCGAAGTGCGCCTGGACGGAATGCCTGCCAGTGAGGTGGCGCCTGCCGTTTTGCGTGGCTCGCTGGCAGTGGTAGACCAAGGCATTTCGGTGTTCGACGACACGATTGCCGATAACGTACGCATGTGGGATGGCTCAATCGAAGACTTCGAGGTAATTCTTGCGTGTCGTGATGCGTGCATTCACGAAGAGGTAGTCGCGAGGGAAGATGCCTACTCGTCGCGTGTGCTTCCCGGAGGGCGTAACTTTAGTGGAGGACAACTGCAGCGTTTGGAGATTGCCCGTGCGCTCGCATGCGACCCTACGGTGCTCATTCTCGACGAGGCGACAAGTGCTCTGGACGCACAAACCGAAGTCGAGGTAATCGATGCGATTCGTGCCCGCGGTCTGACGTGCATTGTAGTTGCGCATCGTTTGTCGACTATCCGCGACTGCGACGAAATCGTGGTGCTCGACGAGGGCAAAGTCGTAGAGCGTGGTACCCATGACGAGTTGCTCACGATGGATGGCGCATACGCGAAGCTCGTGAGGAGTGACTAGCATGTATACTCCAGAATCACAAATCGAAAAACGCATGCGACTCGATCGCGAGGGGCTTGAGCAAGCCTACGAGCATTTGGCTGCCAGTGTGGATAGCACGCAACGCAGGATTCGCCAAGAGGTGGGCGATGTTGAAGAGTTCGATACGGTGGTTGGCTTTTGTTTGCGGCAATTGGGTACGGAAGCGGGAAGGGTTCCGGCTTCATGTGGCGAAGGCGAAGAGAGGCTCGAATACTTGTGTGCGCCTAAGGGCGTTATGTGGCGCGAGGTGGAGCTGCATGAAGATTGGTATAACCGCTCGTTTGGCGTGATGCTGGGCTATTTGGACTCGGGGAAGGCCGTAGCATTGCTGCCGCGCGGACTCCGAGGATATGCCATATTCGATCCTGCGAGTCACACACATGTTCGCGTGACCAAAAAGACTGTCAAAAAGCTTTCGGCGGATGCCGTTTGCTTTTATCGCGGTCTGCCGCAAGGGAAGCTGAAGCTTGGCGATTTAATGCGCTTTATGTTGACTTCGGTCGAGGTGGGCGACTACGTATACTTAGGGATAAGTGCGCTCATCGCCATGCTCGTTGGCATGCTTGTGCCAATGGCAAACCAAATCCTGTTTGCGGAGGTTATACCCTCTGGTATGGGACGGCTTATACTTCCGATGGGCGTGATGCTCGTTGGCGTGCTCGTTGCGCGTGCGTCCTGCGAGATGACACGCAGCGTCATTGTGTCGCGCGTTACCGCAAAAGCGGAAGTGGCAACCGAAGCGGCAGTTATGGCGCGCCTGCTCTCGATGCCAGTGAGCTTCTTTAAGGAGCTCGGAGCGGGTGATATATCCAATCGCGCATCGGCCGTCAACACGTTATGCACGCAATTCTTTGGACTGTTGCTGGGCGGTGGCCTTTCTGTGCTGGTCTCGCTGTTTTATTTGTTGCAAATTGCGGCATACGCTCCTCCTTTGGCCCTGCCGGCCCTCGTTATAGTTTTATGCGATGTGGTTGTTATTGTGGCTTCATCTTTGGTGAACGCCAAGTATGACGAACTTATGTTGGCGGCAAACACGCAGCTCTCGGGTACCGTAACGGCCCTGCTTGGTGCCATCAACAAAATAAAGCTTGCAGGTGCAGAGGACCGCGCATTCGCAAAGTGGGCGAAGGGATACGGGGAATATGCGCATTCGGCATACGATCGACCGCGTTGGGTGCGTGCCATGCCCGCGCTCGTTACCCTCGTCGGTTTAATAGGCACGGGCGTCATATATTACTGTGCCGCAGAGAACGAAGTACAGATTCCTGAGTTTATGGCCTTTAACGCTGCCTTCGGCCAGCTTTTAGGTGCCATAACGATTCTCTCGCAAACAACGGTCCAAATCGCTCGCATCGGGCCGACGCTCGACCTCGTACGGCCGATTATGGACGCAGAGCCAGAGCTTTCCTCAAACAAGAAGCTCGCCCATGTTCGACTGGGTAGCATGGAAGTGGCGGGCGTTTCGTTTCGCTATGCGCCGTCAACACCGTATGTGCTCAAGAACTTGTCGTTTAAGATTCAGTCGGGGGAGTATGTGGGCCTTGTGGGACGCTCCGGTTGTGGCAAGTCCACGGTTTTGCGCTTGCTGCTGGGATTCGAACGTCCGGAACGTGGGGCCATCTATGTGGATCGGCACGACATTTCGAAAGTGGACGTTCGCTCGTTGCGGCGCAGTCTGGGTACCGTCATGCAGGATGGAAAGCTTACGGTTGGCACGTTGCTCTCCAACATAACCATCTCCAATCCCACGGCAACAGTCGAGGACGCTTGGGAGGCTGCCGAAATCGCGGGCATTGCGGACGACATTCGTGCCATGCCCATGGGTATGCATACCATCGTGATGGAAGGTTCCGGCGGCTTTTCCGGGGGACAAAAGCAGCGCATCCTCATTGCCCGTGCTGTATGCGGCAATCCGCACGTGTTGCTTCTTGACGAGGCGACAAGTGCCCTCGATAACGTAACGCAGCAACACGTTGCCGATGCTCTTGCAAAGCTCAAATGCACGCGTCTCGTTATTGCGCATCGTCTCTCCACCGTACGTCACTGCGATCGCATTCTTGTGCTCGATGAAGGGCAGATAGTTGAGGAGGGTACCTACGAGGAGCTTATGACACTCGGTGGCATCTTTTACGAGCTCGTTGAGCGCCAGCGTCTCGGGGAAGAGTAAACGCGCAACAGTAAGCCCGCAACAAGGGAAGCCTTTAATAAAACCTAACCGTGCGCGTCCGAGCTGGGATTACCTGCTATTATAGTACGCGTTATGCCAACCGGACCCGGACGAACGGCTTGATGAGCCCTTGCCCCTCCTGGGGAGTTATGATCGGGAATCGAGTCGCCGGGCACACCCCAGGAGGATGTATGAAGCCATATTTGGAAGAATCGTCTGCCGTGCTCGTCGAGCAGGGCTCGAACACCGAGCAGGGCCTCTCGGCTGGTGAGGCTCAGCAACGCTTGGAGAAGTTCGGGCCAAACAAGCTCGCCGAGGCCGAGAAGGACCCGCTGTGGAAGCGGTTCTTCTCCATGATGGCCGATCCTATGGTCATTATGCTCATCATCGCGGCCGTAATATCTGCCGTTACGGGCGTTGCACAGGGCGACGCGGACTTCGCTGACGTCTTCATCATTATGTTCGTCGTCGTGCTCAACTCGGTGCTCGGCGTAGTGCAGGAGTACCAGGCCGAAAACGCGCTCGCGGCTCTGCAGGAGATGAGCGCCGCGCAGTCCAAGGTTATTCGCGATGGGCGCCAAATCGTCGTGCCCTCTGCTGAGCTCGTTCCGGGCGACATCGTGGTGCTCGAGGCGGGCGACGCGGTGCCGGCAGACTGCCGCATCATTGAATGTGCCTCGATGAAGATTGAGGAAAGCGCGCTGACGGGCGAGTCTGTTCCCGCAGACAAGATCTCCCAAATCCTGGGTTTGTCTGCTGGTCACGATGACGTGCCGCTCGGCGACCGTAAGAACATGTGCTACATGGGCTCAACCGTCGTATACGGTCGCGGCGTGGCTGTGGTTGTGGCGACGGGCATGGATACCGAGATGGGCAAAATCGCCGACGCCATCGCGCAGGCGTCCGACGAGCTTACGCCGCTGCAAATCAAGCTCGGCGAGCTTTCGGGCGTGCTTACCAAACTGGTTGTGGGCATTTGCGCGCTCGTGTTTTTGGTGGGCATGTTCCGCAATGGCGGACTCGCGTTCTTCAACAACATGAACGAAGTGCTCAACACCTTTATGGTGGCAGTGTCGCTGGCCGTGGCCGCCATCCCCGAAGGCCTCGTTGCCGTCGTAACCATTGCGCTTTCCATTGGCGTTACCAAGATGAGCAAGCGAAACGCTATCGTGCGCAAAATGAACGCCGTGGAAACGCTTGGCTGCACGCAAATCATTTGCTCGGATAAAACCGGTACACTTACCCAAAACAAGATGACCGTTGTGCGCCACTATTCCGAGGATAACGATCGTCTCGTTCGCTGCATGGCCCTGTGCTCCGATGCGAAGTGGGACGCCATTGCCAACGAGGCAGTAGGCGAGCCGACGGAGGCCGCGCTTGTTGCCGATGCCGCGAAGACGGGCTTCCTCTCCGCCGACTTGGATGCGGCAAACCCGCGTGCGGGCGAGGCGCCGTTCGACTCCGGCCGCAAGATGATGTCGGTTGTAAACATATCGCCCGTGGGCGACTACGTGCAGCATACCAAGGGTGGTCCCGACGTGGTGCTCGCTCGCTGCACGAAGTATCGCTCTGCCGAAGGCGATATCCCTATGACCGACGAGCTTCGCGCGAAGATCATGGAGCAAAACAAGGCCATGGCCGACGACGCTCTGCGCGTTATGGCAGCCGCTCGCGTGAACCACGGCAAGACTGCGCCAGCTAGCTATGATGCTGCCGACCTCGAAAAGGACATGACGTTTGTTGGCCTGTGCGGCATGATCGACCCGGTACGCCCCGAGGTTAAGGATGCCATCAAGGAAGCGCATGACGCTGGCATGAACGTCGTTATGATTACAGGCGACCACATCGATACCGCAGTTGCCATTGCCAAGGAGCTGGGCATCGTAAAGGGCCGCGAGGGCGCCATTACGGGTGCCGAGCTCGACAAGATTTCCGACGACGAGTTCTTCAAGCGCGTCGAGGAGATTAACGTGTATGCCCGCGTCCAGCCTGAGCACAAGACGCGCATCGTCGATACTTGGAAGAAGAAGGGCATGGTAGTCGCCATGACGGGCGACGGCGTAAACGACGCCCCCTCCATCAAGAAGGCCGACATCGGCATTGGCATGGGCATTACCGGTACCGACGTTACCAAGGGCGTGGCCGACATGGTGCTCGCCGACGACAACTTCGCCACCATCATCAATGCGGTGGAAGAGGGTCGCCGCATTTACGACAACATCCGCAAGGCCATTCAGTTCCTGCTTTCGTCCAACTTGGCCGAGGTCATTGCCGTATTCGTCGCACAGCTCATTGGCTTTATTATTCTTGAGCCCACGCACCTGCTATGGATTAACCTCATCACGGACTCCCTGCCGGCACTCGCGATGTGCATGGAGGTGGCTGAGCCCGACATCATGAAGCGTGCACCGCGCGATTCCAAGGATGGCATCTTTGCCAACGGCATGGGTATCGACACGCTCTTCCAAGGGGTGGTTATCGCTGGCCTTACGCTCTCCTCGTACTTCATTGGCGTACAGTATGCCGAGGCGGGTTCCGAGCCGGCGCTCGTGGGCATGACCATGGCGTTCCTCACGCTTTCGATGGTGGAGATGTTCCACTCGCTCAACATGCGTAGTCGCCGTGCGTCGCTCTTCTCGCTGCCTACGCAGAACGGTTGGGCGTGGGGTGCGTTCGCACTTTCGTTGGTCCTTACGTTCATTGTAATCGAAACCCCGCTCTCGCAGCTGTTCCACTTCGCGCATCTTGACATGTCCCATTACGGCATTGCTTTGGGACTTGCATTCCTCATTATCCCGATCATCGAGATCTACAAGGCAATTATGCGCGCGGTTGAGAAGAACTAGTTGTGCAGCATTGACATCGACAGCACTTCGCTCCTTGTGGCATTCTATGGGGGCGAAGTGCTGTCGGTGCGTTTGCCACTGTATGTGTTTGGCATCGGACGTGTTTGGCATCGAATGGGAGTGAACCATGGCACGGCGAAAGAAGAGACCCACTCGCAAGCAACAAGTCAACGTGACGGGCCTTCCTCCGCTAACGGAACTACCGCGATTCGAGGACCTGCGCCCAAGCGACGAGCAGCTGAGCGCGTTTGAGCGCGAGGCCGATGGTGAGTTGGAACTGGGGTGCGTGGTGCGTCTCGACCGAGGATTTCCCGCGGTGCTTACCGAGCGGGAGGCCTTTAGGGCGGAGTTCGCCGCACGGCTCACTAAGGGTGACTTCTCGCGCGTTGCGGTGGGCGACTGGGTGTGCGTGCGCAGCCCGCAAGGTCACGATATGGGCGTTATTGAGAAGATTCTGCCTCGCAAGTCCGATATCGCCCGCTGGAAGGGCGGCAATCGGGGCGAGAGACAAACGCTCGCGGCGAATGTAGACGTTGTAATTGTGGTGCAGGCGCTTGAGGAGTGGCGCGTGTCGTCGGGACGCATTACGCGCTCGGCCGTCGTTGCGCGCGACTGCGGGGCGCGTGTGGCGGTTGTGCTCACGAAAGCCGGAGCTGCCGACGCTGGACTTGTTGCGAAGTCGGTGGAGCTTCTGCACGACGTGATGGGCAGCGAATGCCCCATAGTGGTCGTGGATTCGCTTGCCCAGGAAGGGGAATGCGCGGAGCAGCGGGCGGCTGCGGAGGCTGCCGGTGCGAGCTGGGGTGTGGAGAGTGTTCGCGCGCTTGTACCCGCGCACGAAATCGCCATCATGCTTGGGCCGTCGGGCGTGGGGAAGTCGACGCTTCTTAACGCGTTGCTCGGACGCGAGGTGCTCGAGACAAGTTCGGTGCGCGAGTCCGATGGCGTGGGCCGGCACACCACGGTAACGCGTCGTATGATCGACGTGCCGAATGCCGGCACCATAGTCGATGCACCCGGGCTGCGAACGCTTCAGATGGTAGGGCACGAGCGCGGCCTGGCAATGGTGTTTCCCGATATTGCCGACGCGGCGCGCGCATGCCGTTTCCGCGACTGTACGCACACGCACGAGCCCGGTTGCGAAGTCCGTGCGCAGTTTGGCGACCCCGAAGACTCGCCACGTCTCTCCGCCTACCTCGCGCTTGCGAACGAGATGCGCGCCAGCGCCAAGACGCTCGATCCCGATATCGTGCTATAGGCTATCGCGTCGTGGGCCATCGCGTCGTGGGCCATCGCGTCATGGGCTATCGTGTCGTGGGTTATCGTGGTGTGCCCATCGCGTCGCAGGCTATCGCCCGTAAGTTATTGCGTTATGGGAATGCGGCCGTCCAGAGGGAATGATCTGGGCGGCCGCACGCTTTTATCTGCTATCAGCGTATTTTAAGTAATATTGCCAGCATGTAAACGACCCATTGGTTGTGTTTTTGCGATGTATGCGCAAAAGCATGGGCCATCTACCTGCGCTTTTGCAAACGTACTTCTCTGTACAAACAACCAATGGGTAGTTAACACATTGGAAATATTCGCAGATAATAGCATAAAACATGTATTGGGCAGGACGACCTTTGACTGACACACACCTTAGCGCCGCAAACGTGCTATATCTAAAGCCAGTGCTATGATGCTATAACTCAGGCCAGTGCTATAACTCGCTGCGAGTCACGGGAGGTTGGATGTCATGTCCAACCCCTTCACACCATCATTTGGTGGAAAGCCGGAGCACTTTTTCGGGCGCACGGAGCTCTTGAATCGTGTGAAAGTGGCGATAGAGGGTGGCGATAGCCCCAATCGCGTGCTGTTTATAACGGGTCCCCGTGACTGTGGAAAAACAGCGCTGCTCGAGCGTCTTTTTCTGCTGGCAAAAGAAGCATCGTGGCTGGTTATTGACGTGCATAGCTCCACTGCTGTGCGTAACATGCTTGAGCGGCTTGCCTAACCGGGGATATCGGCTTTCATGGCGTTGGAGCCAACCCAGCATGTGGACGCAATCGCAGAACGGGTATACGAGACGTACCGGAGCGACGTGCTCGTTCCCTCTATACGCAGGTTGGGCAGCGAGGCCCGTGCGTATCTTGCGGCGATGGCAGGCCTGCTTGACGAAGGCGGCGTTGGCGTGACGAGTGATGTGGCCGCCGCCCTTGGCAAGACGACTACGCAGCTAAGCTCGTGTCGACAGCGCCTCATCAGCCGGCGACTCATTCGTCTCGACGGCTATGGCAAGGTTCGTTTCGCCCTTCCATACCTGTCGCGCTTTGCCAGCGAGAAGCCTGCCGATGTCGAGCGCCTTGCGCCGGGGGAGTGGAAGATTCGCTAGAGAGGACCGTGCATTTGCAATACTTGCAACGATTCGATGCGATTGCCGCTTGGAAGGGCATACCTTGCCTCGACGTACAAAAAAGTCCCATGCTGCCGCAATGCTGCAACATGGGACGATTCCTTAACTTGCCTTACTGTTATTAGCTTCCTAGAGCTGCTAGTGCTTGGAGCTGCTGGTTGCTTGGTTATTGGCCGCTAGTGCCTAGCCTCGAAGTCATTCATGAAGGCGACGAGCGTCTCCACGCCCTCGACGGGCATTGCGTTGTAAATGCTGGCGCGCATGCCGCCCACGGAACGGTGACCCTTGAGGTTCTCGAGGCCAGCCGCACGCGACTCCTTTACGAACTCGGCGTCGAGCTCGGCATCGCCGGTGACGAACGGCACGTTCATGAGGGAGCGGTCCTCGGGACGCACGGTGCCCTTAAAGAGCTCGGACTCGTCGAGGAAGTCGTAAAGGATCTTCGCCTTGGCCTCGTTTATCTCCTTCATGGCAGCGAGGCCGCCCTTGCCCTTGAGCCACTTGAACACCTTGCCGCACACATAGATGGCCCAGCAGTTCGGTGTGTTGTACATTGAGCCGGCGTCGGCCTGCGTGCGCCAGTTGAGCATGGTGGGGCAGCCGTCCACGGGACCCTCGGGGATGAGGTCCTTGCGAATGACGCTAATCACGAGGCCGGCGGGGCCAACGTTCTTTTGCACGCCGCCATAGATAACACCATACTTCTCGACGTCGTGCGGTTGGCTCAGGAACATCGAGCTGACGTCCGAAACGAGAATCTTGCCCTTGGTGTTGGGCAGCTCATGATACACCGTGCCGTAAATGGTGTTGTTCTCGCAAATGTACACATAGTCGGCATCGTCGCGAATGGCGAGTTCGGAGCAATCAGGAATATAGGAGAAGGTCTCGTCGGCACTCGATGCCACGGCCTGGGCGTCGATGAAGCGCGCGGCCTCCTGGTAGGCCTTCTTGGCCCACATGCCGGTGAGGATGTAGTCGGCCTTGCCGTGAGCACCGGGGAGGCTGCAAATGTTGAGGGGCACCGCCGTAAACTGCTGGCTCGCGCCACCCTGCAGAAAGAGCACCTCGTAGTTCGCGGGAATTCCCATGAGCTCGCGCAAATCTGCCTCGGCGTCGTCGATGATTTGCTGGTACATGGCCGAGCGGTGACTCATCTCCATTACGCTCATGCCGCAACCGCGGTAGTCGAGCATCTCGTCGGCGCACTCGTGTAGCACGTCTTCGGGAAGTACTGCGGGACCAGCCGAGAAGTTGTAGACTCTACTCATTATTTACCTCTCTCGTTGCCGGGCGAACCGTCCGCCCGATTTGCTTGGTGCGTACACCAGAATAACCTTGACACGCCGATTCGTATAGTGAGATTTTCGTTTGTTCGCAATTGTTGCATGTTGTTCGTGTTTTGGTCCCCTCACTGGGGTATAGTTTAGGTCGTGCGCTTGGCGCGAGAAAAAGCGCGCCGCTGTGTGATAAGCTACCCGATTAGAATTTGGCTCGACTAAAATGAAGCGCAAACGACAAAAGCTAAAAGGAGGTGGCGCACATGACAGCCATACAGCTCAATGGCACGATGCTGCAGGGTTTCTCTTGGAACCTTCCGCCTGATGGCCAGCACTGGCGTCGTCTGGCGCAACTGGGACCACGTTTGGTACAGGAGGGTTTCACGTCCATTTGGATGCCACCAGCGTACAAGGGAGCGGACGGTCCAACGGACGTAGGCTACGGTGTGTACGACCTATGGGATTTGGGCGAGTTCGATCAGCGTGGGTCCGTTGCTACCAAGTATGGAACACGTGAGGAGTATAGGGCTGCCGTGCACGCGCTGCGCGAGGCTGGTCTCAACGTTCTGGGCGACGTGGTGCTCAATCATCGATTGGGCGCGGATGGGACGCAACGTGTGCTTGCCACCGAGATGGCAGGCGACAATCGCTACTATGCCATGGATAAACCCCGGCCCATCACCGCATGGACGCGCTATACCTTCCCAGGCAGAGGTGGCGCTCTCGACGACTTTACGTGGGATTATCACCTGTTCAAGGCAGTTGACTTTGACGTTATGCATGAGCGGTCGGGCGTATTCCTGCTCGATGGCAAGCATTGGGACGAAGATGTGGACAGGGAAAACGGCAACTTCGATTACCTCATGGGTGCCGATGTGGACCTGCATCATCCTGCGGTATACGACCAGCTCGTGAAGTGGGGTACGTGGTATCTCAACGAGACGGGCGTCGATGGCGTGCGCCTCGACGCAGTGAAGCACATGAGTCGCGCGTTCTACCTGCGTTGGCTTGACGACATGCGGCGCAACCTTGGTCGCGAGCTGTTCTGTGTGGGCGAGTACTGGTCGGGCGATACCGGTGCGCTCGTGCACTACCTTGGCAACGAACGGGCCATGAGCCTGTTCGACGTGCCGCTGCACTTTAAGTTTTTCCACGCGTCGCGCGATGGCGCACGCATCGACTTCCAGCACATTCTGGCAGGTACGCTGGTCGACGTGGACCCAATTCACGCCGTCACCTTCGTAGACAACCACGATACGCAGCCCAAGCAGGCGCTTGAGTCCACGGTGGCACCTTGGTTCAAGCCAGTGGCGTACTCCATCATTTTGCTGCGTGAGGCCGGCTATCCGTGCGTCTTCTTTGCCGATTTGTTTGGCTTGCCCAACGACCGCATTCCGGCAGTCGCCGAGCTGCCGCTGCTGCTCGAGATTCGCCGTCGCTTCGCCTTTGGCCAGCAGCGGGACTTCTTCGACGAGCCGGACCTCGTGGCGTGGGAGCGTACGGGCGACGGTGCGCATCCCAACAGCGGTTGCGTAATCGTGCTCTCGAGTCGCGACTCTTCGGAGGAGTCCGTGAGCAAACGTATTCACGTGGGCCATTCGCACGCTGGCGAAGAATGGGTGTGCGTGTTGGGCGAGGGCCATCCTCCCGTGCAGATTGACGAGAACGGCGACGCAACCTTCGTCGTTGGCAAGGCGATGGTTTCCGTTT
Source organism: Atopobiaceae bacterium (assembly GCA_017510785.1). Taxonomy (GTDB): domain Bacteria; phylum Actinomycetota; class Coriobacteriia; order Coriobacteriales; family Atopobiaceae; genus RUG440. Next base: position 58,446 of record JAFWMH010000027.1, read on the forward strand.
TCCTGTGCGCGGAAGCCGCCCTCTCGCTCGATAACTTCCCCATTATTATTTAGCTAGCCTGGATTTAGCTAGCCTGGCAATAGGTACAGAGGAGGAACTCATGGCATCCAAAACCGACGTAGCACGTGCACTGCTCTCGATTCGCGCGGTATTCTTGCGTCCCGACGACCCCTTTACGTGGGCGAGCGGCATCAAGAGCCCCATATATTGCGACAATCGCCTCACGTTGAGCTATCCGGAGGTTCGTACGCTCATCGACGAGGCTCTTGCCGAGAAGGCGCGCGAGCTCTATCCCGACGTGGAAATGCTCATGGGCACCTCAACGGCTGGCATCGCTCATGCGGCTATTGCGGCCGATCGTCTTGGCATTCCCATGGGGTATGTGCGCGGCTCGGCTAAGGACCATGGGAGACAAAATCAAATCGAGGGTCGCTGCGAGCCGGGGACCAAGGTCGTCGTAATTGAGGACCTCATCTCCACGGGTGGCTCGGTACTCGAGTGCGTCGATCCGCTGCGCGAGGCCGGCGCCGAGGTGCTGGGCATCGTGAGCATCTTTACGTATGGCATGCAGCGCGGACTCGACCGTCTTGCGGCCGATAACGTGGAGAACACCAGCCTGTGCGATCTCGACACGCTGGTGGAGGTTGCTGCCGACGAGGGCTACATAAAGCCCGAGGACAAGGCGCGCCTGCTGCATTTCCGCGATAATCCCTCCGACGAGAGCTGGATGGCATAGGGTCGACGTGTAAGGCCCTGTTGCATAAGACGCCAAATCGGGAACTGGCCCGGAGCGGCAGCCAAGCGTAACTTCGCAGGAGCGAAGACCGTTTGCGCTTTGCCCTCCGGGCCTTATGATGGGTTTTGTCTTTTTTGAGGGTAAGGGCTGGATTGCGTTTGCAATCCAGCCCGCTGTGGCATACATACAAGACGACAAAAGAGAGGAGCCAAACATGGCGCTTACCGTGGTGCTCGTCAGGCATGGCGAGGCAAAGGCAAAGAAGCTTGGGCAAACGGACTTCGACCGCGAGCTTACTACCTGGGGTATGGAGAGGCTCGAGGAGGCGTTTCCCCGTACGATGTCGCTCGTGAACACGACGTCGTCAAGCGAGTTGTGGGTGAGTCCTGCCGTGCGTGCCAAGCAAACGGCCGAGATTGCGAACAAAACGCTGGGAATCAAGACGCGTCGCGAGCTGCGCTGCCTTTATGAGCAGGACGACGAGGCATTTCTTGCCGAACTGGCGCAAACGAACGCCGACGTTGTTGTCGTCGTGGGGCACATTCCCTTTATGGAGGACCTCTGCTCGTATCTTTGCGGACAATACCTTGGGTTCTCGACCGGTGCAGCGGCGGCCATCTCCCTTGACGACCGAATGGTTCGGTCGGTGGCCGACGGCATGGTGCGTGGTCGCCTGCAGTGGTTCGTGCAGGGTCCCATTGCCTAGGCCGCGGGGAGTGAGGCCATGCTAAACATACGGCACGCGATTCTGCATGCCTTCGACTTCGATACCGGCACGATGTTTCTTTCGGATCGCGAGCTCGACCTCGACGAGAAACTCGTGAAGTCCTACGTGCGTCGGCACCTTAATCGCTGTGTGAACAGCGAGCGAAACATGCACGGCGAGTTTGGCGAGGGTAGCGGCTTTGTGGAGGAGCTAGGGCTCTACCTCGGGCATCGCAACTCGTTTGAGGAACTCTCGAAGCAGCTTGCACAATTTATGTGGGAGACGCTGAGGACGTGCGATGACCTCGAGCCCCTCGACTTGCTCGTTGCGGACTTCGAGCAGAGTCCCGAGGCGCCGAAGGAGGATGCTAGCGAGGAGGAGCTCAACAAGGCGTACGATGCAGAGCCCATCCGGCGATTCGCCATTCTCTTGCTTCCGCGCAGCCAAACGTTTATGCATAGCATCGAGCATCCGTCGGGAGGCGCCCTCAACGAAATCGTGCGCCACGATGCAACCTTGCCGAACCCTTCGGGCAAGGTCAATACCTATGCGCTTATCGACTGCACTACCATGGCCGTGGATTTTAGCGACAAGCCACGAACCATTGCGGGAGCCGAGGTATGGATAATGCCCAACATGCTGTTGCAATGCACGCGTGAGCCCTCGAGCCACGAGGTTATTGAGGAAGTCAAACGCATAATCGAGGAGGTTGCCGAGGAAGGTGGCCAAAACGTGGTGAGGGCCGTGTCGCGTGCGAAGGCTTGCGTCGCACACAGTGCGGAGGTTGACGAGCGCGTTATGCCTGAGCAAATTGGAAGCCAGGTGTTCGAGGACGAGCCCGTGATGGCGGAGCGCTTCGAGGAGCGGGCACAGGAGGCGGGCCTTCCCGAGGAGGTTCACGTGCGGCGTGCCGCGGCCAGGCGACTCACGAAGAACCATCGCATTCGCACGGATACGGGCATCGACATTGCCTTTCCCAGTGAGTATAGCCTTGGGGACGACTACATTTCGTTCCAGCGCGAAGAGGACGGGACCATTAGCATTATGATTCGCAACGTGCAGAGTATCGAGAATCGCTCATGAGCGCACGAGGGGGAAATCGAGGGGGTTGCCTGGGTTGTGCCGCGGTGCTGGCGTTGTTGGCGGGCTGTGTTATTGCCATGGTGTATTTGCTGGCGCCGACGACGGTTGGCATTACTGCGCAGGCATACACGCGGCGTACGCTCGAGTCGCTGGGAGTCGAGAAGAGGGAGCATCTTCCGCAGGAGGCCCTGGGTTACTTGGGCCAGAGGCTCAGCGAGCGTGAACAGCAGGCCTACATGCAGATTCTTGAGGGCGTGATGAAGTACGAGACGAGCATAGCCGTTCTCGATGCCACTTCCGAAGAGGTTGAGCACGCCTACTCCGCAATGATGTGCGATCATCCAGAGCTGTTTTGGCTCGACGGGTCGTTTATGTACACCACGCCCGAGATGCTCGATACCGTAACGGTGGAGCCGGGGTTGGGTCTCCCGCTTAATGAGGTGGAGCCAACGCGCAAAAGCATAGAGGCCGAGGCCGACGCTGTGTTGGCGCAAATCGGCGACGAGACAAACGAGTACGAGGTTGCGCAAGGCGTGTACACCTACATCGCCTCGACTACCACATATGCCATTGATGCGCCGCATAGCCAAACCATTCAAAGCGTTCTGCTGAACCACCAGTCGGTGTGCGCGGGCTACGCGCGTACGTATCAGTACTTGTTGCAGCGTGCGGGAATGTTTTGCGCGTATGTTGAGGGGACCATTGCCTCGACGGGCGAAACCCACGCATGGAATCTCACACGCATTGGAGGCGAGTACACGTACGTGGACCCGACTTGGGCCGATCCGACGTATACGGGCAACGAAGTCGACGAGGTTCCTCCCGTTCCCGAAGACGCGGTTATCTACGACTACTTGGGCCTTACGACTGGCGAGATGGAGCGCGACGACCACGTGTTTAAGGATGCCTCGGCATGGCCGGTGTGCGAGGCGACTGACTTCGACTATTATCGCGTACACGGCCTGTACTTCGATGCGTACGACGAGGCCGCGATCGGCGATGCGTTTTGGCGCCAGGTGGATGCCGGTGGCAATTTCGCCGCCTTCAAGTTTGGCTCGGAGGAACTTTACAACCAAGTGCTTGCCGATCTTTCCAATGGCAAGTTCCAACGCGAGAACCTCTTGGCCCTTGGTTCGCAATCCGAAACCGGCGAGACGTCCATCCACTACAGCTATTCGTCCTCGGACGCACTGCACATCATCAAGCTGTACTGGTAAAACTGAACTGATAAAACCGAAAAGTGGCCCAAAGGAGCAGCCGCGCGCAGTTCCGCAGGAACGATAGCTGTTTGAGCTTTGCCCCCACAGAACGGTCAAATCAAGGAGTGGCCCGGAGGAGGAGCCGCGCGCAGTTCCGCAGGAACGAGGACTGTGTGAGCACGGCCCCCTCCGGGCCACGGACTGTGGGTTGACGCTAGCGGGCCGTCGCTAGGTTGCTATTTCAGGACCTTGCCTTCCACGGCGGTGAAGGCGAGCGGTCCGACGAACGAGGCGCCGAATCCGGTGGCGAAGTTCTTGAGGAACTCGAGCCAGCGGATGTCCATGCCCGTAAACGTGAGGACCTTGGGCACGTTGTGCAGAATAAGGATGACGATGAGGCCGACGACGAGACGCAAAACGATGCGCTTCCAATCGCGTTTGTCTGTTTCCTTGAATCCAATGTAGGTACGCTCGAGATACCAGCCCACGATGGCGCCGCTAAAGATGCCGCCCGACTTGAAGCAGTCGATTTGCATGGCGACGGGATCGACGAGCACCGCGCCCGTTTCGTTGAGGTCCATGGGGTAGGGCTTGAGCAACACGTACAGAAGATATGCCAACGTGAACACGCCAGCGGCAATCGCCACGATGCGGTCGTTGCCCTTCGATGTGTTCACCCACTCGAGCAGGCATGTGGTTGCAAATATGATGGTAATGGACTCGACGAGAGCCACGATTACGTCTTGCGGGGTGTGTACGCCGAGGAAGTTGCGCGAAAACGCCACGAGTACCACGAAAACCCAGCACGCAATGTTAAGCCACGGCCACTTTTTGCGATAATGCCAGCCGAAGGCGCCAATTACGTTGACGGCGGTTTGGGTGTGTCCGCTTGGGAACGAATAGCCCGTCGCCGCTGCAAGCGCGCCTTGTGCAGGACGAAGCACCTTGCTGCGAATCCAAGGACGGTACGCGCATACGGTGTTCTTTATAAGCTGGTTGCAAACGGTGCCAAGGGAAAACGAGAAGAGCAGGAACTCGCCGCCACGCTTATCGAGGCACCAGTACAAGAGACAAGGAAGAATGATGAGCGCCGAATTGGCTGCGATATCCGAAATTATGACGAATAAGGTCTCGATGAAGCCCGGCAGAGAGGTGCGAATACCCTCCAGCCACAATAGATACGAGATGTCCAAAAGTAATACCTCCTTCGTTGCGGATGCGTAAGCCCTATTCTAGCTTTTGTCTCCTAGCAGAACAGTGGGTTTTTGCGGCACGTTCGTGCTGCGTTCCGCACAAGCGAGTGACGCAAAAGTAGTACTATGGAATGCAGCTGATCAACGAGACGGGGAGCATTCATGAAGTTCACGCGACTTGGAGACCTTCTTATTGACGCCGGCGTAATTACCGACGAGCAGCTTGGTCAGGCGCTTGCCAACCAAAAGAAGACGAAGCGCCGCTTGGGCGACGAGTTGGTGCAGTCGGGCATCATTACCGAGCGCCAGGTGGTGGACGCCCTCACCATGCAGTTGGGCATCGATTTTATTGACCTCACCCAGGTGGACATTAGTCCCGAAATGACGAAGCTCGTGCCGAAGAACCTCGCCAAGCGCTACAACGTGGTACCGGTGCGTACTCGAGGCGACGAGCTGTACCTTGCCATGAGCGACCCGCTCAACTTTATTGCCACCGAAGAGGTGCGCGCGGCATCGAAGCGTCGCGTGGTGCCCATGATCGCCATGCAGTCGGGCATCGATCATGCCATCAGCCAGCTCTATGGCACCGAGGGTGCGAAGCGCGCCATTTTGGAGATGCAGCAGGAAGTGGGCGAGAGTGCCCGCGAACGCGCGAACCTGCAAGTTGCGGAGGTGGGCGAGCAAAGCGAGAGTTCGGCGCCGTCCATTCGCTTGGTCGACAACATCATCGAACGTGGCCTTTCCACGCGTGCCTCGGATATTCACATCGAACCCATGGAGAAGGAGGTCGTCGTGCGCATGCGCGTGGACGGCCTGCTTCACACGGAGTTCAACATTCCCAAGGAGCTTCAGCAATCGCTCACCTCGCGCGTCAAGGTTATGTGCAACATGGACGTTACCGAGCGTCGCGTGCCGCAAGACGGCCGTGCCATCGTGCGTATTCGCATGCGCGAGGCGGACCTGCGTGTTTCGACGCTCCCGACGGTTCACGGCGAGAAAATCGTTATGCGAATTCTCGATCGCGACAAAAAGCTTAACTCGCCCGAACAGCTTGGTTTCATGGGTACGAACCTTCGCAACTACAACTATTTGCTCGGCCTCAAGCAGGGCATCGTGCTGCTCGTGGGCCCCACCGGTTCGGGCAAGAGTTCCACGTTGTTCACGATGATTAGCCGCCTCAACGTGGAAGAGGTCAACATCGTAACGCTCGAGGACCCGGTGGAGTTCAACATCGAGGGCGTCAACCAGGTGCAAATCAACGAGAAGACGGGCACGACCTTCGCCTCGGGCCTGCGTTCCATCCTGCGTCAGGACCCCGACATCATTTCCATCGGCGAGATTCGCGACCGAGAGACGGCCGACATCGCGTTTCGCTCGGCCGTGACGGGCCACTTCGTGCTCTCGACGCTGCACACCAACGACGCCGTGGCCACGCTCGACCGTTTGGACGACATTGGCGTGGAGCCGTACATGGTGGCGACCGCACTCAAGGGCGTAATTTCGCAGCGCCTCGTGCGTCGCATTTGCACGCACTGCAAGGAGATGTACGAGCCGAGCGAGGAAGAGCTCATGGCCATTGGCATAAGCGCGGAAGAGGCCAAGAGAACGGGGCTTATGCTTGCACGTGGACGAGGTTGCGCGGAGTGCTACCAAAGTGGGTATCGTGGGCGCATTGTTGTGGTGGAAACGCTTGTAATAGACAAAGGCATCCGCCACGTCATCGCAACGCAGGGCAGCCGTGCGGAGCTTCTCGCCGCCGTTGCCAAGAGCGGATTCGAACCGGTAATCGAGAACTGTCGCACGCTTGTTCGTCAGGGAATTACTACCATAGAGGAAGTGCAGCGCGTGGTATTCTCCGATGATGAGTAGGGAAGCTGGAAGGTGCACGATTAGAAGGGACGCAACATGCCATCACTTGACGCCATCATTTGTGCCGCAAGCGATAGGGGAACCTCCGACATCCTCATCGCGCCGAACGTGCCGATTCGCTTTAGGGTGGACGGATCGCTGGTTGATGCCAACGACATGATTCTTACGCCGGAGGACACGGCGCAGATCGCCCGAGAGGCATGCGGCGACGAGTACGAAAAGCTGCTGCGCGGCATTGAGGTCGACCTTGCGACGACGTTCTCGAACGGGGTGCGTTGCCGTCTTAACGTGTACAGCTCCATGGGGCACGCGTGCTTGGCCATCCGTTTGCTTGCGAGTTCGATTCCCGACCTCGATAGGCTTGGCGTACCACCGGTGGTGCATGAGTTCCCGAATTATCAGCGCGGCATCGTCATCGTGACGGGGGAGACGGGCTCGGGCAAGTCGACAACGCTCGCGGCCATTATCGACCGCATTAACCACACGCGGCCCGACCACATCGTGACGCTTGAGGACCCGGTGGAATACGTGTACGAGCCGGATAGGTGCTCCATCGACCAACGCGAGATTGGGCGCGATACGGCGAGCTTTGCCGAGGGTTTGCGTGCGGTGTTGCGTCAGGACCCCGACGTCATCCTGGTGGGCGAGATGCGCGACTTCCAAACCATCGAGACGGCGCTTACGGCTGCCGAGACGGGCCACTTGGTGTTTGGCACGCTTCACACGCAGTCGGCACCCGACTCCATCGACCGCTTGGTGGACGTGTTCCCCGAGGAGCGTCAGCAGCAAATTCGCATGCAGCTTTCCATGACGCTCAAGGCGGTGGTGAGCCAGCAGCTCATCAAAAGACGTGGCGGTGGTCGCGTGCTGGCGGCCGAGGTCATGATCGTGAACCCGGCAATTAAGAATCTTATTCGCGAGGGCAAGACGCCCCAAATTGCCAACACGCTCGCGACGACGGCGGAGCTGGGTTCGGTGACGATGGACCGCGCGTTGCAGGCGCTCGTTCGTAGTCGCACGATTACGGCGGCAGATGCCATCGCGGCCGCGCACGATCCGGACCAGATGCGACGTTCGGTTCGTTAGCGCTGCTGGTCGGTTCGTGGCGGATGTGGCGACGCTACCGCACTACGTCCATCAAGGAGGATTCTCGTGAAGACGTTTAAATATACTGCACGTTCGTCGTATGGCGCCAAAGTGGAAGGCGTGGTGGAGGCGAACACGCAGGATGAGGCTGTTATCCAGCTCAAGGATGATGGCTACATCGTTACGTCAATCGAAGTCTCGGGCAGCGAGCACGATATTGACTTGCGCATCGGCAGCAGGAAGACGAAGGACAAAACCATCTCGGTTATGTGCAACCAGTTTGCCATTATCCTTGAGGCAGGCTTGCCCATCGTGCGTACGCTGCAGCTCGTCGCTGGCCAAACCGAGGACAAGACGCTTCACGAGATTCTTGAAAACGTTGCCGACGACGTGGCGGCGGGATACGAGCTCGCACCGAGCTTCGAGAAGCACGGGCCGAATTTGCCGGCAACGTTTATAGAGTCGGTGCGCGCTGGCGAGCAATCCGGTAACTTGTCGCTGGTGTTCCAACGGTTGGCCGATTTCTACCGCAAGCAATCGGAGACGAGCGGCAAGGTGAAGAGCGCCATGGTGTACCCCACCTTCATTATGGTGGTGGCAGTCGTCGTGGTGGCGGTTATTATGATTTTTGCCGTGCCGACTTTTAAGACAACGTTCGAGAGCATGGGCAACGAGCTGCCTGCTCCGACGCAAATCATGATCGATACGTCCGACTTCCTTACGTCGTATTGGTGGATTATTGTGCTTGTGGTGGGCATGCTGTACGCAAGCGTGCAGATTGCCAAGCAGCAGAGCGAGGAGTTCCGCCTTAAGTGGAGTCAGCTCGGGACGAAGGTTCCCGTAATTGGCAACATTACGACGATGAGCTGTTCGTCGCAGTATGCTTCCACGATGGCCGTTATGATGACGGCAGGCCTTTCGGCATCGCAAGCCGTTGAGGTTACGTCGCGCACGATTGGGAATTACTACATGGGGCATGAGCTTGCGAGCATTGTGCCCGACTTGGAGGCGGGTCGTCCGCTGGGGGAGATGCTACGCAAGACTGGCGCGTATCCGCAGTTGGTAACCGAGATGACGGGCGTGGGCGAAGAAACGGGTGAGTTGGAGCATACGCTCGAAGTTGTGAGCGACTACTACGACTTCGAGGTGCAGGAGGCGACGGCACGTGCCATCGGCATGCTCGAGCCCATCACCATTGTGCTGCTGGCCGGCATCGTGTGCATCATTTTGCTGGCAGTGTACCTGCCCATGTTCAGCATTTACGGCGACTTCAACTCGACGCTGTAGCAGGTGGATTGGCGGTCGTGCGGGTGGTGTGTGTGGACGTGCCTGGTCGCGCCTGGCTGTGCGCTTGCTGGTTGTGCGCCCGGTCGCGCTTGGTCGTGGGCTTGGGCTCGCCTGACCGTGGGCACCCGGTGTGTCCCTGCCGCGCTTGGCTGTGCGCGGGGTGCGTGCTTGGTCCTGGGCTTGGGCTCGCCGGTCGTGGGCGCCCGCGCACGGTTGTGCGGTTTGCCGCGCTTGGTCGTGTGCTTGCTCCCAGCGTCTACGTCATGCCATGTTGGAACCTGCGTCAGCGCGGTAATGCCTTGCTGCGGATCCGTTTATAAAGAATTGTGGCCACGAAGTTTCGACCATATGACGAAACCCCAGTTCGGAGGGGCATTGGCATAAATAGTCAAATATCACGTGCCCAGTGTATAAAATACACAGTGGGCACGTGATAGTGCGAAACTTATGCTTTAGTGCCTCTCATCAGGCGTTTTGCATGCGCGTTCAAAACTTCGTGCCCACTAACTTTTATGTGGTCCGAGTGGCATGCGCTCGACGCTATGCTATCACGTCGCAATGGGAGAGTTTTGTGAGCCAATCTAGTGGTTTGCGCCCATGCGTCGGTTTCTTAAGCAAAGGAATACCCTCGGCAGAACCTTCCAAGTTAGCTGGTCGGGACCACTCGTCAAGGTTGGGTTTGTTCGATAGGCAGCCCTGCTAACAAACAGCCCGAAACCTGTGTGCTGTGGGTGCCACTTAACCCCGGTTTCGTGCGCTAAACGGCCCCGCTGGCACACAACCCGCGTAACGTGTACCGGGAGGGCCACTTAGCCCGGCCTTTGTCCGCTAAACGGCCCCGTCAGTACACAACTTGCATCTTATGTACCGGGAGACCCCTTAGGTCAGGATTTGTCGGTAACGTATTGGCGCTGGCCGGGTGTAACAGCGCTCTGCCCTGCATCTTGTGCCACACCCTTCTGAAATTCGTGGGCCTGCCGAATGAATCATGAAATTGCACCATGAAATATTGGCGTTGCATTTGGGACGCACCAAGGACGCAATGCGTGTAAAATGACTGTGACCCGAGTAGGGGAGCACGCTCTTTGGTGGATGCTCAAGGATGTGATATCGCATGACTCGGAGCGAATTTTTTCGTGCGTTTACGAGATTTTCCGTATATTTTAAGGATGAATAGTGCATAATATTGAAAGAGGGTTTTCTATATTGTTGGATGCGTCGAAGGGACGCACGAGGGTGCAAGAGCACCAGAATTGAGGTGGGACATGAAGGACTATCTGGAGAAGAGGCGCGAGGAGCTCTCCAAGCGCGACGGCGGCTTCACGCTGATGGAGATGCTCATCGTTGTCGCCATCATCGCGGTGCTCATCGCGATCGCGATTCCGGTGTTTACGAGCCAGTTGGAGAAGAGTCGCGATACGACCTCGATTGCTAACGTACGCTCGGCTTATGCAGAATCGCAAGCGGCATATCTGAGTGAAACAGAAGGCAACAAGAACGTGAAGATAAATAAGACGGGTAATAAAATCACTTCGGTTGAGGTAAGTGGCGTCGAATTCCAAGGGGTTCAGACCGGCTGGAGTGGCGCAAATACGAATCTTCCAAAGGATGTTACATGGACTGCACTTACCGACGCGGTAGGGGGCGAGGCAGGTTCCTATACCCTGACTTTTACCTATGCTGACGATGGCACGATAACGCTGAGCACCGCGGCGAAAGCGTAAGTGCTATCTGCCGTTCCTAGCATTGCGTCCTCACAGGATTCTTGGTTAAAGGGCTCTTAATGCATTGAAGGCATGGTTAGAGGCTGACCGTCCTCTTTGAGGACGGTCAGCCTCTAAAGCATCGAACACGTTGCATGTCTGAGAGGGTGGAAGCCCGTTTCACTCCTAGCGGCAGAAATCGCGTTTACTATGGCAAAGATGCTCGGTGCGATGTGGCGTGTGAAATTGAGTTTAAGCCCGTCTGATAATCGAAAAACATGTAGTGGACGTGACAGGCAGGGCCATACCCAACGCGAGACTGGTAGACGCACGAATACCATGGAAATAATTGAAAATGAATCAGGAAGTGAAGCGTGCTGCGACCCGATGAGGCTCACAGATATAGGAGTTGGAAGGAAGGACCGACCGGCTTCCATGTATGGCCAAATGAGTTCTGCGACAGCGACAGCAAAAACTGTAAGAATCTGGAAGAGGGCCATAGCGACGTAGGCAGCGGGCAGAAAAGTGGGGTCGACAGGCCATAGAAACCGATGTGCACAGAGCAGTAAAGCGGGAATATTTAAGCGGGCACTGCTAACCATCTGAAAACAGTTAAAACGCTTTTGCTCGCGCAAGAGCAACAAGAAGCTCGTGCTACGGCACGCCAAGGAACAGAAGTGCTAGCGACTGCGGATAGAATGGCTATGGTAGAGCGTAACGCGTTGCTGGGGGTAAACCGTGATGAGCATACGGAGTGATGATTCAAGAGAAGCTCCAACCCGAAGCCCATAACGTATTGCGATACATATAGAAAAACATGATGGGCGTTTGGCATTTCCAAGGCATGCGACAGATTAGCGTAGCAAACATTTTCGCAACGATTGACGTACATACTAGAGCAGCGATTCCACAGGTTGGCCAGTCGAGTGGCATAGTTTCCACGCAAAATGTTCCTCATGGTGCTTCATAGCCGCAGGATTGGTCACTTGCGGAGTCCCTCGCAGTCGGGACCCGGCCCAACGGGGGGCGTCCGAGCGAGTCGCTCAACCCAAGTGTACATTCTACCGACCACGAAAACCTTTGATGAGCAAAAGTGCAGGTAGACGGCCACATGCTAGAAGATGATGCGGCAGAATGTACACTGAAACAAGCCTAAAGTGTACATTTGGACGACCCCCCGAAAAGCTCTTATCAAAGAAAGTGCAGGTAGACGGCCATATGCGCAAATGTGATGCGGCAGAATGTACACTCGCGGCTCGTCTCGGTATTGGCAAGCAGGGCAGAAGACCCCTAGACTCTTGCCAATGCGCAAGCTATGAAGCATCTTGGGGAGCGTACCACGAAAATAGCAAGGGCACCTCACTAGAGAAGCCCTTGCTAAGAAGTTAGTAAACAATGATTTGTTATTAAGTGAGGTTATGTCCACGCGATAGTAATAGTATCGGCAGTTCCCTTCGTGGAGCTGTGCGCATAAGTAATCGTGCATGTACCGCCCGACGTTACACTATCCCAGCTACTGTCATACTTTACGCCGCCGATGTTTACATCAGCCATATTGGTATCCCAACCACTCACGCGTTGATTTAAACCAGAAATCGTTGCAGTGTATGTTCCATTATTCTCTGCAATTGTGCAGTTCGGAATAGTTGATGCAATGCTCCCCGTTTCGCCGGAAACCGCGTTCGCCATGAGCTCCGCATAAGCCGAGCGGACGTTAGCAAGGTCGGTAGACTCGCGCGACTTCTCCAACTGGCTAGTGAACACCGGGATCGCGATAGCGATGAGCACCGCGATGATGGCGACAACGATGAGCATCTCCATCAGCGTGAAGCCGCCGTCGCGCTTGGAGAGCTCCTCGCGCCTCTTCTCCAGATAGTCCTTCATGTCCCACCGGAAGTCACGGGGGTGCGCGCAACGCTCGCGAGGCGTTTTGCTGAGAAGAATTGGAAGTGGTTGGTTGTCTGGCAAGAGGCACAACAACGGCCTTCCGCTGGGCCATGCTACGTCACACTCAAAGGCATGAAACGAATCCGACGCAGGCCGAGCGTCAACGGAGGCCATTCCGGTGACATCTTCTCGTTCTCATCCCGAGACAAGTCCCGTCACCGAGACAAGTCACGTCATAATCGGGCACCGTAACCACCACGACCATACGCACGGTCCCGCCGATCGAGAAGCACGTTGTGGCGTGCTTCTCGATCGGTGACAAAATGAGCCTCCAAAGGCGGCTGCCCGTGCACGGCCCGAAGCGTCGCCGCGAGTGTCACGGCCTGTCGACAGCCAGCCACAAGATGCACCCGTGCGTAAGAAACACCCCGAGTTGAGAAGGGACTGCCGAACCAATCCGGCTCACGCGGGAGAGACAAATGTGTACAAACACATCAGCAACGACGGAGCCACAATCTGGGATAATGTGACCACTGACGGTAACCAACAACCGGGGGAATGGGATGCTCAGGGTGCACTTCGGCGATATGGACGAGGTGGTCTACAACACGTCCGCATATTTCAAGTTCAACTACCAGCCGCACTGGCTCGAGGATCAGCGCGTTCAGCAGATGATACTCGACGTGGACAAGTCCCGGGTGCTGGGCAACGGTGCTATCGACAGCCCCGTGCTGGGCGTAATCGCGCCCGTCAGCCTTTCCGGCGGCGTCAAGGCGCTTATTCTTATAGACAAGGTGCCCGATAAGGTCTTCAATGCCTCCAACTGCGGAGACAACTGCGCCGCTTGGCTACTGCGCATCGGCGGAGAGAAGGATGTGACCGTCAACCTTCGACACATCATGGACTTTGGCAACGGGCGCTTCGAGCTGGAGATTGTAAACACGGGCGATGTGGTCCATTCCATGGCCGAGCTCGTCCCCATCGCGGGAAGGTACGTGTAATGCGGGGTCGTCACACGCTGCGTGTCCAGTCCGCCCACCTGCGCTACGACATGGAGTTCAGTAGGAACGTTACCGTGATTCAAGGTGACAGTGCCACGGGCAAGACGACGCTCATTGAAATGATTCAAGCATTCCTGCTTGACGGTGCGGACACTGGCATCTCCCTCACGTGCGACTGCCCGTGTCGGGTTCTAGCAGGAAGCACGTGGAGGGAGCAGCTCTCCTTGATTGAGGAGAGCATCGTGTTCGTTGACGAAGGGAACCGCTTCGTTTCCTCCGTGGAGTTCGCAAGAGCGGTACGGGAATCGAGCAACTACTTCGTCATCGTGACGCGGGAGGCGCTCGACGCCCTGCCGTACAGCGTCAGCGAGATCTACGGGCTCAAGAGTTCGGGAAAGTTCGGCTCGCTCGAACCCGTATACCATCAGATGTATCGGATCTACGGTGACGAGGTGCCATCGGCTGATAAGGCTGACATAATCCTCACGGAGGACTCGAACTCCGGGTATGACTTCTTTGCGACAGTATCTGCTGAGGCGAATCTTGAATGCGCATCGGCGGGTGGCGCCGCCAGGGTATTCACTAAGCTTCAGGAATATGATAATGACACTCGAGTGACCGTCGTGGCCGATGGTGCAGCGTTCGGATCGCAAATGGGTAGGGTTTATCAGCTTATGCAAAGAAGGCACGGTGTTTGCCTCTATTTGCCAGAGTCATTCGAGTGGATTATCCTCTCGTCAGGTATGTTGAAGGACGTTGAAGTCCAGAGAATGCTTGACAATCCGTCTGCGTATATCGACAGCGAAAGCTATTTTAGTTGGGAGAGGTTCTTTACGGCCGAACTCATTCGAAGGACGAGCGGAACGTGGCTGCAGTACTCTAAGGCAAAGCTAAACCCCGTTTATCTACAGGGGAAGTGCCGAGAGCGAATCATCGAAGCTCTTCCGGAGGTTGTACAAAGGCAGCTTGGCGGGTCTGCTGGAAGATAATATGGATGGTGTGATTGTGCGTTTTATAAATATGCGCACGACAAACGTCCTGCGGCAATGATGGTAAGCGCCCGGAATGTCGCAAGGCGTCAGCTTGCCACTACAAACGCTTACAACCGCTGCGATACGCACAATCCACGGCGGTAAAATGGCATGATGATGGACCAGGTTGGGTACGAGAGCCTTATACGGGTGGCAGAGTCAGAGCGAGTCGGTCATCTCAAAAACCTGTAAGCATCGTTCCCATCGCGTCGGCAGTGCCGTAAGATGCGCACGGTCTGCGCGAGCCACAGACACGTGACTAACCCGGCAACGTCTTGCATGACGCTTGTTCTACTGATCCTTGGGAGCAGAATCGTCTATACCAAGCCCGCGATCCTTCAGTGTCCAGTGAAGCTCGAAACCCTCGTACGAGCTGAATAGGTTAAAGAACTCGTCGGCTGTGTACCTCATGCCATCGACCACGATGCAAGGAACGCCAAAGTCATCGACATCCAATCTACCCCATCCAGAATTATTGGCATACGTATCCTTTCGCGTGTAGGGAGGGAGGTTGGTGGGCAAAGTGAACACGTGGGTCGACGGTTTGCTGAGCACGACCTGCACCTTGTCCCACAGCTTGTTGAACGCCTCTTGGGGATCATCGTCAAGCTCGGAGTACATGCCCACTTCGAGGCCCACATACCGCTTGTCGCCTTTGGAGTCAGGTATCTCCCGCGCGGTCCACGAAGTGAGGTTCGGTCCGACCAACCTCTCTACAGCGAACTCCACTGCCTTGCCGTTTTCGTCGAACGCGACGAGTGCCAAGCCGTCGTCCGAGAAGTGCGGGAGACCCAACGTATCCTCCACCTTGGCGTTGTAGCAGCTCAAGCAGTACGGCACACGGCCAACAAACACCCGCGGCGCGCGCCCGCAGCGTGTGCACTTGTCTGCGGGAAAGCGCATGCTGGGACTTCGCGCGTTTTCGTCATTGTCTGAGGGATCGCACTGGACGCAGGTAGGCTCGCGCGTACCGCTATGTGTGCCACGGTCTTGCTTTCCCGCGCCCATGGCAAACGGCTCGATGCCGGCCACACGCAGATCCTCGGCCATCCACGTCCTGGGATACCCGTAGCCCTGGCGCGTCGCGCAATGGCACGTATCGTCGTTCACCACGAGCGTCATGCGACGCTGGAACTGGGAACTGCGCTCGCAGTCAAGTATCATGAGATAGTCGATCGCGGCGTTCATGCATCCCACGGCCTTCCGTCCGTGCGTCCTCTCGAAGGAACACTGGTCTCGACCTTGCAGGTATTCGTCGACTGCGTCCCGCGAAAAGCCCGATGCAAGCATACCGCGTTGGATGAGGTCGATGCACGTCTTCGAGAGATTCTTCCAATCTGCAGCCCGCATTGCCGTAACGCAACAGAACCGGTTGGCGGCGTTACACAGCACAAGCATCACACGTCCGTCGAGTTGCACCCGGTGTGCGTCCCAGCACCAAAGAAGGTCGCATTCCTCGTTAGGCGGAAGAGCCTTCCATCGAAGAAACGTCCTCAACGGATTCGTGATGCCGATTTGCATGTTGTTCCTCCCGAGTTACTACGTGTGAGGTACTCGCATCTACAGGAGCGGCCCTGCGACGCCAAAGCGCTATCTCCTGCATCATTCTAGGCAATACGACACGAAGTTGGGACAACGTGGCGTAATCGATAGTCGCCCGTCTACGATACAAAGACACCAGGTCCCAGGTGCTGGGCAACGGCGTAATCGGCAGCCCCGCGCCGGGCGTCATGGCGCCCGTCGGAGTTCTCTGGGCTATCACCCTGGTTTAAGGCGATGGCGCCACAGGCGAGGCGACGCGGATGGGATCTCCGAGCGGCGCCAAAGGCCACATGGTACGGCCGGGCCCGGGCGCACGACGGCGCCTGCCCGCGCCTCCCGACGCCGTCCGGGAAACGTGCACGCGAGGAGGACAGAAGTGCACGTTGTTCAGGGCTTTGGGTAGTTTTTCGGTATGCGTTTTCACGGGGGTCGTATTTTACCCCCTTCTACCTGCACCGGTTTTTGCGGGACCCGATACGGGGCTGGTGGGAAACCAGTCTTGAAGGCCGCCATAAAACTCAAGCTCGTGCATCTTGTCCGGACGTACGCGTTATTTCGTGCGTTGGGCAGAGGGTCCATCCATCCTTTCTCGGCAGATGCTTCGTCGAACCTCTCCCCGACCGAGGATTGCTCTGTACTTAGACGTCGCGCTACATGTGGATTTGCAATCGATCACCTATTTCACACAACATAACGTTAGTAATTATTTAGGCTTAGCCCGACCAGAACCCTCGCGCGCCGCACGTTCGCGAGTCCTGGATGAAAAGTGCGGAACGTACTCGCCCGACTCAATCTCAGCGATGAGCTGCGAACACGCATCCCTTAGCTCGGGGAGGTCACCCTCGATGACGGCCCAAACGGTTGGTGCGTCAACACTCCCGTAGCTGTGCACGAGAAAGCTCCTGACTTCCGCGACGGACGTCCAAGGTATGCTCGGGGCGTGGCCCCGTGTCTCGTCGGTAAGCTCCCTAGCCTCCTCGCACAATTGGAGTATGAGCATGTCTATCGCCCTGCGGCAAACCCTGGAGATGGTGTCTTGGGGATAAATATATGAATCGGGGGTCACACCGAGTTCGCGGACGGTGTCGTCAACCTCGTCGATGCACTCCACGATGGTGCGCAGGCGGAGCAGGTCGGAGCTACGAGCGCTCATATATCCTCCTTCGGTCCCTTCGCACCTCTCGCGCAAAGCGCCTCTGAGAGGGGGAGACGCACGAGTCCTCGTCGGGTGTGGTGAGGAGGTCGACGCTGACCCCGAGCGCATCCTCAAGGTCGCGCCTCAGCTCGCCGTGCTCGCCGAAGAAGGCGAGGCCAATGGGTCTGTGGTCTTCTGAGATATCGTAGCAGATGTCGACGTCGGAGAGTTCGTCCTGTTCGTCGCGCGAACAGCTGCCGAAGAGGAATGCGCGATCCACCATGGCATGGCGCTCGAACACCGGCGCGCACTCGAATGCGATCTCCCGCACGGAAAGCATGCGATCACCTCCTACGATCGGGCAAAAACATACGGCGAAGCCCTGTCGCTCTGCCCTAAGTATACCCTATGCATAGGGTCGTGACCCGCTCCTTGGGCTCACCTATCGCACACTAGTGGGGGGCAATACAAGTTTGAGGACGCTTGTCGCCCAAAAGTGGGACATGAAGGACTATCTGGAGAAGAGGCGCGAGGAGCTCTCCAAGCGCGACGGCGGCTTCACGCTGATGGAGATGCTCATCGTCGTCGCCATCATCGCGGTGCTCATCGCGATCGCGATCCCGGTGTTCACGAGCCAGCTGGAGAAGTCGCGCGAGGCCACGGATAAAGCCAATCTTCGTAGCGCATATGCGGAGCAGATGGCAGCACTGGTGTCTTGGGACGGAAAGAGCGAGTTGGCACCCGTTAAGGTAAAGGCTCAGCAAGCCCAAGCTAACTGGCAATCGGACGGCGACGCCGCATCGATTAAAATTGCAGATGGTATCACAGACGCAAAAGGTAATGCAAGTGGAGTCGATGTTACAGCAAAAGTGAGCCCTGATGGTGAATGGCAGGTCAAAGCGGACACCACTAATATGAAGATTACCATTGAATAGGTCTTCATCTGCGATTCATAGCTAAAACATCAGAAGGGTATCCGCACATGTAAATTTGGATACCCTTCTTCTTTGCTTGGGTCTTGCCAAGTGTATCTATCACAAATCGTTGCGGGCAGTAGATGCACCTTGAACCACATGCATGGGAAACTCCCATGTAACTGTGCTCGTAATAAATTAGTTCTTGCTCATACAAATATGATGAGACTGTTTTTTCCCGAAGCGGTTATCTTGCCATTCGCGCTTGTTGGATGCAGAAAGTGAGAAACTTGGTACGACAGCGCCCCGATGGTTCCTGCATCATCAGCGTCAATGGCACTTCATTTCATCTAAAGAAACGTCTACCTTTTCCGTTCCCCTCAGCCTCTGAGGTTATGTATCAGTGACTCACGACAGCAGAACGTGTGTCAACCACATATGTTGTTTAACGGCCTTTCTACAGTACGCTTGTAAATCGTTGAATCACACTAGCGATAAACACCTTCATTAGCGTGAAACTACCTACGTTCTTGTACTCATTTAGATAATTGCCAATGATGTGCTTTTTCAATGCTCCGTGCTTGCAGGAATGCTAACAAAGAGCGGGATGCCAATTGTTGACATCCCGCCTTAGCATTACGTGCAAACTGAGGAAACTATGCCCAAGCAACCGTAATCGCGTTATTAGCCCCATAAGTGAATTTGATTTTCTTGTCGCCAGGCGTACCCTCATCATTCAGGCTGCTCGCATCGAACGGAAGCTCTGTAGCCTTATTGCTCCAGTTATTCGCCTGCTGGCTCTCGATTTTCACCTTGTCGACCGTTATGCTCGTAACTTTTTTGGTGGCAGCGTCCTTTTCAAACGTTACATTGGCGTCGCTATCATCTTCGGTCAGATACGCTGCCTGCGCCGTGGCATAAGCGGACCGAATGTTTGCGACGGAGGTGCTGTCTCTCGCGTTCTCAAGTTGGCTAGTGAACACCGGGATCGCGATTGCGATGAGCACCGCGATGATGGCGACGACGATGAGCATCTCCATCAGCGTGAAGCCGCCGTCGCGCTTGGAGAGCTCCTCGCGCCTCTTCTCCAGATAGTCCTTCATGTCCCACATCTAATCGCGGCGCACAAACACGCAGGTAGTGGCTATTGAGTCACCTGGCGTGCGTCCCAAAATGGCCCAATCGTACAGAAGGCTACCGAAGATGCGAAAAAACTCGAGTGGCTGGCGCATGCACGGCTGCCCACGCTCGCGGCCATGTGACGCGACGCTTCGCGCTTGGTCTTATCTGCTGGGCGGCATAACGGCATCCATTGTCGAAGTTGGGTGCCAAACGTGCCATTTGTCCCCCAAGGAAGCCCTGCGGCTGGGCTTCCGATGGCGAGAAAGGTGCTAGGCGTGTCGCTTTGCTGCCACGGGAGCCATGCACTGACTTTCAGGTGCACGAAGTGCGAAAAAAGTTTGATTTGGATACTTATGATATGCTTTTGTCCGAGACAAAACTGCAGGTCAGAGCGTCGTACGAACAATGATACTTATTATTCCATCAAACTTTTTTCGCACTTAATATACCTTAACAATTCTGCCCGCACTCTGCGTGATGTCTTGGGGAGAAAAACGGCCCGAATGGCACCTATTATTGGGAATGGGCGCCATACGTACCGCTTAGCAGACAAAACCAGGCGCGCAGCGACGAGTTGCAGAGGTCATCTTTGTGCAATCCTGCCCCCGCATGAGTTGTCGCACATGCTTTCGTGCCAATACTGCGAGTGTGGCCGCGAGGCTCGTCCGTCGGGCAGACGACGTATGTGTCCCAAGGGCCCGAGCGTCGAACGAGTCGGCTCACGTAGCCCAAGAGCCCGAGCGCCGAACGAGTCAGCGCGTGTCCCAAGGGCCCGAGCGCCGAACGAGTTGGTATGCGTGGCCGCGATCCGAGGGCCCACGCGTTGGACGAGGCGTATCACGCGACGGCGGGAGCCCGCGCATCAAGGAAGCAGCGCATATGGCCGTGCGAGCCCACGGGCCGAACGAAACGGCGCGGCGTACGGACCGCAAGACCACCGAACCATCGCCGTCATTCGACTTTCGCGAGCCACTCGTAGCGATCTCCGAAGGGGTTTGTCTTCCATGCAGCTACCAAAGCCGCGGCGAGCTCGTGGTCGGACGGCTTGTCGTAGTAGTGTCCCGTCACGCCCTTACCAGCGTGCCCCATCATGGGCTCCACGATCCAAGGAGGCAGCTGTAGCACCCAACGAGCGTTCGTTTGCCACGTCTTCCGAAGATTCTTGAACAGGTGCACGGCCGCATCGCGTTCCTGCAGGCGTTCCGCAAAGGCGAGACGAAGTTCCCGCTGAGTTCCAAAGGACCGCCCAGCGGGATGTGATACGTACTCGTTCTTGTCGCGTCCCTCGACGAGGTGCGCCAAACGCTCCGCCGGCTTGCCCGCCAGCAACACAGTTCGGGTGCTCCAGCGATTCTTCGTCCGCTCGGCCTCCCTTGCGCGGGAATCAATTTGACGACAAATGCGCACGAGCGCGACCAGAACGCCATCGACCATTTCCGTGCTAATGTCTGCCGCCTTTGCACCGAGCGACTCACCTACGCGACATCCGCCAAAGCTGGCAAGCAAAAACGCGGCTTCGTACCACTCGCCCCAGCAGGCAGCCCACACATCGCCAAGTTCGTCAATGGTCCAAACCCCATCCTCCCGATGCTCGACGGTCGAGGACGACGGGAGCATATACCGCAGCGCAAGAGGGTTTGTCTCCAAATGCCCGTATCGCGTCGCGTAGTCAAGCACTTGACGTAGCAAATGCAAGCTTGCCTCTGCCGCCGAGCGCTTGAGTTCCAATAGCCATTGCTGAACGTCGAGCGGACGCACGGAATCGCAAGCGACGTTTTCCCATCGCGGCTCAACGTGCCGACGCCACGTGCTTTTGTGCTGATCGAGTGTTAGCGGCGCCAAATCACCCTGCTCAACCATGCGCTCACGATCGGGCAAGAACCAATTGCGCCAACAATCGCCTACCGTGGGACACGGCGCGTCATGTCCATGCATGAGTCTCAGCTCGGCGAGTCTGTCGCCCGCCATCCGTCTCGTGCCTCGTATGGTTTCGGAACAGCGCCGATACCCCGTTGCAGTCGATGCCCACCAACGAATGCGCCAAACCCCTTTGCCTTCGTTGGTGATGCAACCCCAGTCTCTTCTCATCATGCCTCCAGTCGAAGCGGAACAATAGGTGAGAAGAGAAAAACCCATCAGGGCAAGCGTGTGGGCGGGAGTCTCTTTCTGCCGAGTGTCTATGTGGTTGCGGTACCTTCCGTGCAGGTGGACGCGTGAATGCGGGCTTTGAGTACTTCTGACTCCAGTCGATGGAGCACGTACTCGCCTGTCCTGTTCCCTACAACACGTGCGGTAGGCTCGCTTCGCGCCTGTTTCCAATGCGTTCGTCCATCGCGTCAACATCGCTTATACTGAATGGATAACCCCAACCCAAAGGAGGCGCCGCATGCCCACACCATACGACCAGCAGCCGCGACTAGCGCTTCTCATAGATTCCGACAATATCTCGTCGAAGTACCTCACGACGATTCTTAGCGAGTTGCCAAAGCACGGCATTGCAACCTATCGCCGCATTTACGGCGACTTTACCGATCCGCAGGCGGCCAGCTGGCGCAAGATGCTGCTCGATAATGCCATCATTCCCGTCCAGCAGTACAGCAACGTGAAAAGTCGCAAGCCTGGCGAAACCGCCGGCAAAAATGCCACCGATTCGGCGCTCATCATTGACGCCATGGACATTCTCTACGCGGGCAAGGTGGACGGCTTCGTAATCGTGAGTTCCGATAGCGACTTCACGCGGCTCGCGCAACGCCTTCGCGAAAGTGGCATGCTCGTGGTGGGCATGGGACGCAACCAAACCAGCAACTCGTTTCGTCAGGCATGCACGACATTCGTGAACATCGAGCACCTGAGCTCGCTTGAGGACGGCGCGGAGAAAGTCACCGAGGAAGAAGGAGTCGTAACCACCATTACGCTCCGGGATGTGGAGCGAACTGTGGCCGGCATCGTGCGGTACAACGATGGCAGGGGAGAGGAGACGTTGCTCGGTGCGGTGGGCAAGGGCCTCCACAACAAGTACCCCGACTTCGACGTGCGCACGTTTGGCTATACCAAGCTCACCAAGATGATTGCCGACATGCCGCGCTTCGAAATCGTTGACAAGGGCAACGTTCACTATGTGGTTTTTGCCGACACCAACGATGTGCAGGCGAGTATTGCCGCATTCATGCGCGACCGTCTTGCGAAGGAGGCGAACAATACGATGTCCCTCTCGCAGCTTGCCAACGAGGTGTATCAGGCGTTTCCGAATTTCAAGCTAAAGGACGTGGGGTACACCCAGTTCGGCAAGTACGCCGATAGCGTTAAGGGGCTGCGGGTAGTCGGCGCCAACCGGCAGCAGGTGCGGCTGGTAAAGTGACGACGCCGAATGACGAGACGGGCCTTCACGCGTTGGAAGCGTTGTTAAATCAAAAACTCTCGCAATAGGCTTTCACGCGCTTGAGCCGACTCGCCTCGGTAGGTTCGCACTCAACCTCGTGAACGAGGCGTTGCGCGACGTGCTTTTCGTGGTCGGTGAGTTCGCGTGGCGCGTCGTTCAGTACATCGCTGTTCTCCAACGCGAGCAGCAGCTCGGCCTCCTTCGCGTCAATTACGGCGAGCGTTTGTTCTGCAACCGACTTTTCGTCCGTAAGGTTCTTGAGGTCCGTTGCCCATGCCTCAAGTGCCATGTTGTAGGTAATCTGCACCTTCTGGCTGTGCTTTTCCGCAAGCGCCGTCATATACAGCCGATGCGAGCGTGTTGCGGCCAACTCGCGGCTCAAGCGCCGACGGTACTTAAGAATCAGGCGTATGGGCAAAACGATGGCAGCGACCATCAGGGTGATGCCTACCATGTTGAGGGCGTATTCGAGTGTTTGCAGGGGCATGCCCATCAGGCTGCTAATGTCTGTTTGCGTGGCGAGCGTTACGGGTAGCCCCAGTGTTTCGAGGATTGAGTCCACGAGGTTTTGCAACGGGCTCATAATTTGTGCGATAATGCCTGCCTTGCTCGTCAGCAACCGCTGTCCCATTACAAAGATTACGATGCCCATGACCATGTAGACAAGAGCGTGCAGCACGAAGGACCGTGCGGCCTTCGCGTCGCTCATAATGCCGTGCATGCGAGGCGTCATTGCTTGGTATTGCGGGTCGTTTGGGCTTGGCTCGTCTCGCTCGGTTTGGAGGATTGCCTCCGAGAGGTCGTCGACGCGTCGTTCGATCGTCGCGCGCAGCTCGTGCAGAGTATAGAGTTGGGAGCGCAGACCGCTGGGGTCGGAAACGACTGCCTCGCCGGACTCAAGAGATGTCGGTGACTTCTCGGGCGGTCTGTTGCGTTGTGGTTCGCCTTGCGGTTCGCCGCACGGCTGGTTGGGGGATTCGTAGCGTTCAGGCGGATTGCCGTTGTCGGGCTCGGGGGTTTGCTTGCGTTTGCTCGCCGTGTCGGGTTCGGGCGCTTGCTTACGCTTGCCTGCCGCATCGGCTTCGAATCCGACCCGCTCCGCCACGGCAACAACTTTCGCTCGCTCCTCAAGCGGTGCGGCGCCCGCAACCCAGCCTTCGAAGTCCGCGATGCCACCCGTACGATTTGTGATGCTGCCTCGCTCAAACAGAATGGTAACGTCTGTCCGGCCGCAAAAGGCGAGCATCAACGCAACCATCCTGCATAGGAGCTGCTGGAGTCGCGGAACCCCACGCGTAAGACGCTCGTCGTAGCGGATGCGCAAGGCACCATGGCCTGCGCGCTCAATAACGAGCGGATGGGCTCCGTCCTGCAAAAGGAACAGTCCCATGCCCGTGAGGTCGCCTTGGGGAAGAATCGCGCGAACGGCTTCCGCAATCTGCGTGGCGGGAACGCAAAGCTCGGCATCGGCCTCGAGGATGTGCAGAAGGTCGAGCAAATCGGGCAAGACGGCAGCGACGGCGTCGTGGCGCAGCGAATAGAACCCGATTACGTCGTCGTGAATCGAAGGTTTCGTGCTTCCGCCAAAGGTCACCGCGCCCGAACACAGTAGCTCGCAGGCCGAAAGCGCGTCGAGCCTCCCGTTAGGTCCTCTTCCAACAAGGTTCATTGCCATTGTCCGCACGTATCCCTTCGCGCCGCTTTTGTCTACGCCAAGGCAAAAAAGAATATGGCCAGCACAACTACCAATACTGTGAGGTATGAGTATGGAGCGGTGTTTATCATAAGCGGAATAAGATATTCGCCAAATATCAACAGACAAAGGCCGACGATGATGGCGACCGTAAACAGGATGACGAATCCCAACACAAGTACGTTTTGCCGTCTGTTGTTAAGCATGCTGCACCTCCACATGTATTGTAACGTACGCTTTACGCGTTTCCGAGGAGTTTCTCTCATTGTGCAACAAGCTTCCCGGGAGCATGTCGCACGTCGTTTGTAGCTTATACTACAAGAAGACAAGCCCGAAGAAGGAGTGCGCCATGATTCTCGACTCGCCATATTTGTTCGCCTACTGCACCGCGCTGGTTGCCGTGCTCGGGCTTTGCATGGGATCGTTCCTCAATTGCATGGCGTGGCGCATGACGCACGGGGAGTCCGTGTTGCGTGGGCGCAGCCATTGCACGAGTTGCGGTCATGCCTTGGGGCCGCTCGACCTCGTGCCGGTTTTGAGCTGGGCGTTTTCGCGTGGGAAGTGCAGGTATTGCGGCGAGCACGTGAGCTGGCGGTATCCGGCAACGGAGCTGTTGTGCGCGATTGTTTATGTGTCGATTTGGCTTGTGTATGGCTTCACCATCGAGACGATTGAGCTCATTGGCTTCGCGAGCGTGCTGCTCGTGCTTTCGCTTACGGACCTCGACACATACATTATTCCCAATGCCACCATTATTGCGGCCATTGCGATTCGTGCGTTGTACCTCGTGGCGACTGGCCTGCTCGGGACGGGAGACGCGCTTACCCTCGCGCGCGATTCGCTTATTGGAGGAGTCGTTATAGTGATTCCCGTGTATGTGCTTTCAATTGTGATGGACCGGGTGCTCGGGCGCAACAGCTTGGGCGGGGGAGACGTCAAACTGCTCTTCGTGGCCGGTTTGTACTTTGGCTGGGTACAATGCATGTTCCTCATTATAGTTGCCTGCATCTTAGGCCTGTTGCTTGGCGCAATCGTTTCGCGCGACTCGAAGTACATCCCGTTTGGGCCGGCAATTGCCCTCGCTTGTTGGCTGTGCATGCTCGTTGGCGGTCAGGCCGTGAGCTGGTATTTGGGCCTGGTCGGCCTGTGATGCTTGATTTGATACACTCAACCTATTGTTCACAACCAAAGGAGACCTCATGCAGCCTGTACCTCCCTCGCCATACGGCCACTCGACGTATCCGCGTCCCGCATCACCTGTGCACTTTGCGCAACGCATAGCCACGCAAGATGACGCTCAAATCGCCACGTTCGTTTACGGCCCGGCCAATGCGGACCTCAGCGATTTGCTTGCGCGCGATCCTGTGCTCGTGCTCCATGGCAACGGTGGCTCGCACGCAACGTTTGTGAGCGTTATCGATACCCTTGTTTCGGCCGAAAAGGGTGTGGTGGCAATCGACGCGCGGGCGCAGGGACAGTCCTCGCGGGGGTCGCTGCCGCTCTCGTATGAGTTGTTCGCGAGTGACGTGGTTGCGGTGCTCGACCACTTGGGTTCGGCGCCGGTGCATGTAATCGGGCACTCCGACGGTGGCATCGTAGCGCTCCTTCTGGCGCGCGACCATGCCGACTACGTGCGTTCGATTGTGGCAGGCGGTGCCAACCTCACGCCCGAAGGCGTTGTGGACGAGTGGGACATGGAAAGCTCCATCGCTTCGAACGCGAACTGGGCATCGTGGGTTGAGGGTGGCGAGGTTTCTTCGCAAGTCGATAAAAGCCTCTTGCCGTCGGCGGATTCGGTTCGTCTTTCGGCGGAGCTCTTGCAGCTCATGTTGGACGAGCCGCACATCGAGGCGTCGTCTTTGGCGTCGATTAGTTGTCCTGCCTGTGTGCTCGTGGGCGAGCACGACTGCATAACGCGCGAGGAAACCGAGTCCATCGCGGGCGCCATTCCTGGGGCACGTCTCGTTACCGTGCCGAAGGTGGGGCATAGTTTGCCGCGCCAGGCGCCCGATAGCGTGTGCTGCCAGGCTCTTATTAACATGGTGCTTGCAGGTCGATGAGGACGCTCCACAGGTAGTTGGATTGGCGAGGACCGTTTGCGGTTGGGATGGGGTGTCGCGGGACACATAACAAAGCACATCGGGGGCATCGAATGGGAAAGATTTGGCAAGTGTACGGCGATGATGCGCATGGCATGACGATGCGGTTGCTAAAGGAGAGCGACGCAATCCGGCTAGTGCCGGCAGGAGGCTCCGTGGCGCTCAAACCCAACATTGTGGTGACGGGCGTGGCGGAAAATGGCGCGATTACGCATCCGGGTGTTGTTACTGCGTGCATCGAGTACTTCAGGAGCCATGGCGTGGCGAACATCAGCGTAATCGAAAGCAGCTGGGTTGGCGACAATACCATGCGGGCGATTCGCGTTTCGGGCTATGAGCAGGTGTGCAGGCAATACGGCGTTCCGTTCTTCGACCTTAAGAAGGACAAGGTCCGTACGGTGCGAACGCCCATAGGGGATATGAAGCTGTGTGGCAAGGCGCTCGACGCCGACCTGCTCGTGGACCTGCCCGTGCTCAAGGGGCATTGTCAAACGAGGATGACATGCGCTATAAAGAACCTGAAGGGTTGCATACCCGACTCCGAGAAGCGCCGTTTCCATGCGCTTGGACTTACGAAGCCCATTGCCGCCCTGGGCGCGGCGCTTCGTCCCGGACTCGTGATTGTGGATAGCATCTGTGGTGACCTCTGCTTCGAGGAAGGCGGCACGCCGGTGCAAACGAACCGAATGTACCTGTGTGCCGATGCGGTTCAGGCGGATGCGTATGGTTGCTCGCTTATGGGCCTCTCGCTTGGCGAGGTGCCTTACATCGAGCTCGCCGAGCGGTATGATGCGGGCAGCAGCGCATGGAGCGAGGACGACATCGTGTTGCTTAACGAGCCCAGCGAAGCGTGCGCGTATCCCACGCCAAGTGGGACCATTGCCGAGCTTACTAGGTGCGTTCACGAGGACCAGGCGTGCTCCGCCTGCTATGCGTCGCTCGTTCATGCGCTGCATACGTCGGGTAGTGGCAAAGGTCAGGAAATCTACATCGGGCAAGGCTGGCAGGGAAAGGCCCCTGACGGTTTGGGTATTGGTCGGTGCTGCGCGGGTGCTACGTCGTGCGTAATGGGTTGTCCGCCCAGGGCCGATGCCATTGTTGCGGCGTTTGCTAAGTTCAGAGGGCGTTAGAAGGGGATGCCGTCGTCATCCGCATAGTCATCGCAGTAACTCGGATAATAATGGTATGCGTGAACCGGACGCCAATCGCGGTCGTCGCCTTCCAAAAGATACCGACGCGACGAGCTGTGGCCTTTTGCAACGACGCGACCGTCGTCCATAAGGTTGTGGAGAGCCTTAAGAATGCGTTCGGGACTGAGTCCAACGATGTGCGAGAGTTCGCGCGTGCTCTTTGGACCCTCGTCGGTGAGTAGCATAAGGATTTTGCCTTCTAGATCTTCGGGGACGATGATGGGCTCGTAGCAGGAAAGCATTTCGGGAGCTTCGTCCGAAAGGCTGTACTTGGTATAAGCGTATCCGTAGCCCGCATATGTTGGATTCGGGCTTTTCTCGCTTACGAGAAAACCCTGCTTTTCGAGGCTTTTGAGTATGTTTTCCATCTCCCGAGCGCCTCCGACGCTTTGTGCACAGGTGAACGCCGATGCAGTGGCCGGTCCATGCAGGTAGAGGAATCGCGCGATGGTGGGTCGCATCTCGATGCTTTTCGTGCGGGTTTTCTCTTCGGTTTTCTCTGCTTCGTAGGCTTCCTCGTTAATTTGGCGTTCCAGCTTGCGTATGGTGCGGGTACGCGCCTCCTCCGCAATGTCGGGACGCTCCATTGCCGCCTCTTGCACGAGTCGCTCGTCGAAGTCTTCAAAGAATTCGTTGTAGCTGCATTTGCCGAGTGCCCAGTCGAGGTCGTAGGTCGCAATGGCCGAAACGAGGCGCTTTTCCCCGCGCACGCAGCAGTAAAGCTGGCCGATGGGGCCAAGTGGCGTCGTTCCATCCTCATATGCGCGAGCTGCTCGTGCGGCGCTTACGTAAAAGCAAAAACCATAAGCGCTGTAGCCGTCGTCGTTCAGCTTGAGGGCATCTTGCATGCCCGCCGCCTCGGCCAAGTGTGCGATAGGTTCGAACATTTCCAACGTACCCATACCAACCCCCTTACAACAGACCAATGAACAGGTTTGCCTGCGGGGGACACTGCTTGAGCATGGAGGGAGGAATGGGCATCGTCCCACCGCAAGACAACGCCGGCCGTCACCGGCAATCCGCATCGTTTCGTCTTGCGTGGCTACAAGCGCAAGGCTCGCGAGATGCATCGTCCTGCCCGTCGTTTCGTACCATTGGGGGCCTCCGAAACGACTCTTGTGCGCCACATTCCCAAAATGTTGGCTTATCATATCACAGCGTACGGCAGAAGCAAGGAGGATTGGCATGTCTAAAAGCAAGCTGATAAAAGATACGACCCGCGAAGAACGCATACGCATCGTGCAGAGTGCGCTTGCTTGGGGAGACGACTGCGACAGCGTGTCGGGCTCTTCGAGTGGCGTCGACGCTATGTACCAGCCCTACATCGACGGCGAGCTCGAGCTGGCCGAGTGCAACATGCGTGGCGCGGCGAGCACTTACGTAAAGAGCGACCGCGACCGTCCGAGCACGGGCTCGTGCATCATGGGCCAATAGAGCGTGCGTGCAACCAGGGGGCTACCCCCGTACCACTAGGGGGTAGCCCCCTGGTTGCACGGGGGTAGCCCCCTGGTGGTACGCCTTGGCTTACCGCTTTTGCGTGGGGTGCTTCTCGAAGAAGTCGAAGCGTGGGGGAAGCGCCATGAGGGCGTGCTCGGCAGGCGTTTGCCCGGCGAATGCGGCGAGCTCTGCCGGACCTTCGAAGGCGTGGTCCCAGCTAAAGAACACGTCGGGATCGAAGGCGAGGTACTCGCAAATCTTTTCGCAACCCCAGGGCGTTGCGGCGTGCATGAGCAGCGTGGTGGTGCGCAGTGCGACGAATGCGTCGGCAAGCGCCTGGTCGTAGGCAACGTCGTCGCCCTTGGCGGCCTTGCTCGCGTCGCCCCAACGCTTGTTGGCCGCGCGTGCGTACTCTTCCGCAACCTTGAGGGCACCATGTGCATCGAACTCGTAGGCGGCACGTTCGAAGGCAAGCGTCGCCGCACGGGCCTCTTCCACGACGTCGGCGTGCGGAGCAGCTACGGGCAGGTGTCCGTCGCAGGCGTTCTGCGCACCATAAAAGCAGCTGCGCGCCAAGCGGTTAAAGATGTTCGTGAGGAAGGCGCTCTCCTTGAGGGCGGGATCGGCAACGCGCGGGTCGTCCTTAACGAGCACTTCTTCGCCGGTCTTTTTGTTCTTGTGGCTCACGCTTGTGTCGAACGCCTTGGGCGAGAAGCTCACGGCCTTTTGGTCGAGGCCCAAGCTCAGCCAGTGGCAGCGCAGCTGCTCGGGCGTGTAGTACTCAAGCAGCTCGGCAGCCATCGGAGGGGTGATTTTGCCGGAGCTCGACGCCTTCTTATTCATGAACAGGATGTGATGGTTGGCGATGGGGGTGTCTTGGAACAGCAGCCAATCGAGCGCCTCCCACAGTGCCGGCTGTGCCACGCAATAAAAATAGATGTTGTCCTGCCCGATGAACTGATACACGGCCGAGTTGTCGTCGCACCACCACGCGCGCCAGTCGTGCGATACGTAGCGAGGTGCGCCGCCCTCGAAGGCCGCTTCCTCGTCGAGTGCGAGGGCCGTTTGCGTAAACGAGATGGGCGCCCACAGGCTCTCGGGCCAGCACCACACGGTGAGGTCGTGCGTACCCTCGAGGTCGGGTGCGGGCACACCCCAGTCGATGTTGCCAGTAATGCGGAAGGGCAAAAGCGTTTTGCCGGTACGGAAGCGCACGCCGGCTTCGTCGAGCTTGGCGCGCGCGGCATCGCGGTCGCGCCAATTCGCGAACTCAACCGAGAACGACTGCTGGTTGCCTTGCGGCTCGTGCACGGTGTGCGCAGGAAGCTGAGCGGCCACCGCGTCGAACGCCTCGCGGAACTTGCACTGCACGTAGATGACGGGGGCAACGAGCGACTCGCGTACCGTTTTGGTAACTACGGGGCGCACCTGCGGGTCGACGTCCCACTCGTCCATGAGTGCCTCAAGCTCGTTTTTGAAGGCAGGCAGATCAAAGTACCAGTTATCCACAGGTCGCAGCTCGGGCGTGGTGCCGGTGAGTTGCGATACGGGTTTTATGAGCTCTTCGGGATCGAACTGATGCCCGAGGTCGCACTCGTCCGCATAGGCCTTCTCGCTCTTGCAGCCGCGAACGGGGCAGTGACCTTGCACCTGACGACCGTTGAGGAACTGCCCTGCCTCCACGTCGTAGAACTGCCGTGTGGAGAGCTTGATGAGGTAGCCTCGTTCGTAGAGGCGGCGGATAAGGTCCTCCGTGAGTGCCTCGTGGAAGGGGGCGGCGGGCTTGAGGCCCGAGCCGGCGTAGAGGTCGAGCGAGATGCCGTAGGCGTCGAGGGCTTCCTTTTGTGCCTTGTGATTCTCGCTTACGTAATCGGTGATGCTGCCCTCATAGCCGGCCTCCTTGCGCTTGCGATACCCTTCCATAATGGGAGAGCCGTAACAATCGGTGCCGGAGACAAACACTACGTTGTGCTTGCCGATGCGGTCGCGCAGGAAGCGCGCAAAGAAGTCGGCGGGTACGAACACGCCGCCGATGTGGCCAAAGTGTAGGTTCTTGTTCCCGTACGGCATGCCGCCCGTAATGACGGCGCGCAGGGGAAACTTGGGTCGGGCTTCGGAGGCCATAGTACTCCTCTCGTGGAAACTACGTTGTTGCGAGTCTAAGGGATTATCGCACAAATCTCGAATTGAGGATGATTGACAAACAAAGAGACTATTTCGACGCCCTGCCATGGGTGTCGCTTGTGCCACTTTGCAGACAAAACCACACCGAAAACGGCCTATTTGGCACCCTATCGAGATGCTCGGCATGTAGTGATCGTCGCGAGACTAGTTGGTTGAAAGGTCGAGAAGTCGTATGAGGATGTGCCGTGCTAGCAACCCTGCTATACTGTGACGTATGAAGCGTATTGCAAACATAGACTTGCTCGACGACTACGTTATGCAACAGCACATGATGTGGGCGAGCATGCTTATTCTTGTGGCGGGCGTGGCCTCAGGCGTGCTCGCGGCGGTGCTGCTGCCGCATGAGGCTATTGGCATCTTGTGGTTCGTGGCATTGGTGGTCGTGAGCGTTGTGGTGCTTCCCATCCACGAATTGGTGCATGCCGCCGCCTTCGAGCTGCTAACCGGCTTTCGTGCACACATTCGTTTTGGCTTTACCGACTGGATGCTCTACACGGTGGCGGCGGGAACCGTAATGCGCCGTGCCAGCTTTTGCGTCGTCTTGCTCGCGCCGACTATTGTGATAACCGCAGCGCTGCTTGCTGCGTCCACGTTGATGGACGTTCCGTTGCTAGGATGGTTTGCCGCCGTTATTCATTTGGCTGGCTGTACGGGCGACCTCGCCTACGTCCGCATCATTGCGCGCGAACCCACGGCAACACATGTTGAGGATACCGAGCGTGGCATCGTGCTCTTTCGTGACGAATGAGTACGATGCAACGTCTTACGCGCCCCTTTTGCGCTAAAGTATGGTGCGACCGACCAAACGAAGGAGGATTCATGAACGTTTGCTGCCTCGACATGGAGGGCGTGCTCGTCCCCGAAATCTGGATTGCGTTTTCGGAGGCCTCGGGCATTCCGGAGCTTCGCCGAACCACGCGCGATGAGCCAAATTACGACAAACTCATGAAGTTTAGGATGAACATCCTCCGCGAGCACGGCCTTGGCCTCAAGGAAATCCAGGACGTGATCGCCACCATCGATCCGCTGCCTGGCGCGAAGGAGTTCCTCGACGAGCTGCGTACGCTTAGCCAGGTAATCATTATTTCCGATACGTTCGAGGAGTTCGCGAAGCCGCTCATGGCAAAGCTTGGCTGGCCCACGCTCTTTTGCAATGCGCTCGAAATCGACGCCGATGGCATGGTGGCCGGCGTGCGCATGCGTTGCCCCGAGTCGAAGCTCACCACGGTGCGTGCCCTGCAGTCGATGGGGTTCGAGACCATCGCTACGGGAGACTCGTTCAACGACCTTGCCATGATTCGCGCGTCGAAGGCGGGATTCCTCTTCCGCAGCACCGAGCAAATAAAAGCGGACTATCCCGAGATTCCCGCATACGAGGAGTTCGATGAGCTGCTCGCCGCGTTCAAGGCCGCCTTGGCCGAGTAGCGCCCGAGTAGCGCGCTATTGTTGCTCGAAGGAGACTCCATGCCCATCCCGCTTCTCTTGCATGCCTGCTGCGGCCCGTGCTCGCTCGAGCCGCTGCGCTTGCTGCGCGAGGAGGGGTTCGAACCCGCAATCTGCTGGACGAACCCGAACATACAGCCCCTCGCCGAGCATGACCTGCGCCTGCGCACCTTGCGCGACTGGGCTGCCGACGTGGCACATGTCGAGGTAATCGTCGCGGCGGACGATCGCGACGCGTGGGAGCGGGCAGCGGCGCCGCACGGCTTCGACCGCGAGCGCCGTTGCCGGGCGTGCTATGCTCTGCGCTTGGCCGAAAGCTGTCGCGTGGCGCACGAGCGGGGATTCGGCCACATCTCAACCACGCTTGCCGTCTCGCCATACCAGCTTTTCGAGACGTGCAACGAGGTGCTGGTGGCACTGGCTAAGCACAACGGCCTCACGCCCGTGGTGCGCGACTTCCGGCCCCGGTATCCCGAGGCGACGCGCCGCTCTCGCGAGCTGGGCATGTATAGGCAAAACTACTGCGGTTGCCGCTTCTCGGCTGCGGAGGCGGCCATCGAGCGTCACGAGCGGCGCGATGCACGCAAGGCAAAAGCGAAGCAACCCAGGACGTGAACAGCCGTGCGGAAACTCGTAAACAAAGCCTTGCGCATTTCGAAGAACTATACCGGCGCCCAGGTGGTGACGCATGCCTCTAGTACGGCATACTTCTTCTTCACGGCCATCATCCCCATAATCATCATCGTCGTTTGCATCGTGTCGTTTTCGGGCATAACCGAGCATAATCTGGTGGGGCTTGCAGAACACATAGTTCCCGATACTCTTATGGAGTCCGTGGAAGGAGTCATTCACGACGCATATGTGAACTCAGGGCTTGCTCTTACCGTTTCGGTGGTAACGCTCTTGTGGACGGCTTCGAAGGGAATTACGGCCCTCGGCCGTGGGCTAAACGCTGCGTATGGCGAAGAGGAGCATCGTGGCTTGGTGCATCGTGCCATCGTTTCGCTCATGGCTGTTGCTGTGCTCATCGTGTTGTTGGCGTCGGCTTTGTACTTAATCTTCAGCGATGTTATTATCCACATGCTAACCTCCTTGTTTCGCGACCTTATAGTGCCTGACGAGCTTACGACGCTTTTGCGAACCGCTATCGTGTTTGGCTTTGCCATTACCGTTTTCACGCTTTGTTATACTTTTTTGCCGGCGGGTGTGCGAAGGCTGCGCGAGCAGGTGCCAGGAGCCGTGTTGACGGGCGTTTCCTGGCTCGTGTTCTCGTATGGATTTCGCATATACGTAGACAATAGCACCCGTTTTGCGGTTCTCTACGGAAGCCTTGCCACGGTGGCGTTGTTGCTGCTTTGGCTGTACTGGCTGTTCCTCATACTGCTCGTTGGCGCGCTGTTCAACCGGTATCGCACCGAGTGGTTTAACAAGCCCAACGAGAGATCCAACGAAAAGAGCGATGGGGCTTTGTGAGCCCTGTCGACAAGAAAGGCGAATCATGCGTACGGATGACTTTGACTACAACCTGCCAGAAGAGCTCATTGCCCAGGCACCAGCGGAGCCGCGCGATAGCTGCAGGCTCCTCGTGCTGCATCGAGATGCGAACACTATCGACCATCGGCATTTCTCGGATGTGGGGGAGTACCTCAATCCAGGCGACTTGCTCGTGGCGAACCGAACGCGAGTGTTGCCGGCGCGACTCGTTGGGCACAAGCCAACGGGAGGCGTGGCAGAGGCCCTTTTGCTGCGTCGGCGCGAGGACCTCGACCCGATGGGCGGCACATGGGAGTGCCTTGTGCATCCCGGTAGGCGCCTGCGTCAAGGGGCGACCATTGAGTTTCGTGCGGGCGGGCTCTTGGCTCCGAGCACGGCCGAGGTTGTTCTTGTGGGCGAGGTCCTCGACTTTGTGGAGGGCAGTCGTGGAGGCCGTGTGGTGCGGTTTTCTCCGCAAGGCACGTACACGCTCGACGAGGCAATCCACGCCGTGGGCAACGTTCCGCTGCCGCCCTACATTACGACGTACAAGGGCGATCCGGAAAAGTATCAAACGGTATATGCCATGCGGGAGGAGCACTCTGCCGCGGCGCCAACGGCTGGGCTTCACTTTACGCCGGAGTTGTTGGAGCGACTGCGCGCCCAAGGCGTTCGCTGGGCGGAAGTAGAGCTTGAGGTGGGCATCGACACGTTCCGGCTCGTCGAGGAGGACGATCCGCGTGATCATACGATTCACACCGAGCGGTATCATGTGGGACAAGACGTCGTAGATGCCGTACGCGCGACGCATGAGGCGGGCAATCGTGTGGTGGCGGTGGGGACGACGAGCGTCCGGTCGCTGGAGAGCGCGTGGGACGAGGCCACGGGAGGCCTAGTTGCGCGTGAAAACGCCACTACGAACCTTTACCTCATGCCGGGCTCCGAGTTCCACGTTGTGGACGCCATGATCACGAACTTCCATGTGCCGCGCTCTACGCTCATGATGCTCGTTTCGGCGTTTGCCACTCGCGACCAAATTATGGCGGCCTATGCGGAGGCCATCGAAAGGCGGTATCGCATGCTCTCGTTCGGCGACGCTATGCTCATCCTTTAGTCGGGCGTACGTCGACCGACGACACGGGGACGACACGGGGGCTACCCCCCTGGATGCACGGGGCTCAGCGTGGTCCGTCCACGACGGTTCCTTAGTTGAGGACGAAGAACCACACGCAGAGGGCAATAATAAAGAGAACGACGAGCGCGATGGCGATAATCGCGATGCGTGAGCCGCGCGTGGAACGCCGGAGCGCCCGCTCCTGCGCGGTGAGCTCGTCGAGCTCGGCCAGGGCGTCCTCGAGGTCGGCCTCCTCGGCGGCAATTCGCTCGCGTAGGCCGGCAGTTGTTTCGGGGTGGGCGTGAATCTCGTTCGCCTCGTCGAGCACGTCCTTGGCGTCCTCGTAGCGCCCCTCGGCGGCGTTGCGCACTTGCGTGAGTTCGCGAATGCGAGTTTCGCACGACTTTATGGCGTCCTCGTGGGCCTTCTCCTTGGCCTGCGAGTCGCGGTACATGCTATCGTACTCATCTTTTGCCGCGGTTGCCTCCGCCTTGCTGGTTTCGGCAAGCTTCTCGGCTTGCGCGAGTTCACGTTGTAGCGCCAGCAACTTGCGTTGCGCCTGGTCGACGGCGTCCTGAGCTTCTTGGGTTACCTGCACTACCTCCGAACGCGCGAAATCCAAGGCCCTCTGGTTGGACGCGAGCTCGTTTTCGGTTTTGGCGATGGCGGCCGCATCCGCTCCGTCCGCGTCGGCCGACATGCGTAGCGCATTGAGGTCGGCATCGAGCGTACCCACGCGTTCCTGTGCGTTATCCACTGCGCGATGCGCTGCCGAAATCCTCGCGTCGCGATTCTTCGTGGCCTCGCCTAACGCGCGCTCGGCGTTGCGTGTTGTTCGCCGTACATTGGCAAGCGACTTGGCGGCGTCGTCCGAGCGCCCGCGCGAACTGTCCATGAGGTTGCGGTAAGGGCGCAGCTCCTGCTCATGCTGTTCGCGCATGGTACGTAGCTCGTCCTCGAGACGCGTCGCCTGTTCGCGACGCTTGCGAATCTCCGCTTCTGCTCGATCCATTTCGGCGCGTGCTTCCTGCATGTCGGCTTCTTGTGCCGACACGATGTACTCATAATTTCGTTCCACGTCCACGCGGTGTGCGAGCTCGTCGTTATCCTCATCGAGGCCGCGCTCGATGTCGCGTATGTCTGCCTCGCAATCGGCGCGCATTTTGGTGGCTAGGCGAACTTGCTTGAGTGCGGTAAGACCACCAACAATCGAGCGCCCAGCATCGCCTGCAGCACTACGGGCACCCGACCCTGCGGTCGTGAGCGCCTGTGCAACGGGCATGTCGCCTGTTTGTTCCAGCTTGCTTTGTTCGGTTGCCTCTGTTTCGTTTTCGCTGTGTTTGCGGCCTAGCATGCGAAGGATCCTTTCGTTCATTTTATCCTTCTGTGTTCCCCAATTTACTACTTACCATACCAAGTTCTACCGCGTACGGCACGAAATAACACGCTCAACGAACAAGATTCGCAAGTTGCCGATATGCTTGACAAAAACGCACCATAGTGTGCTACTGTTTACCCCAGTGTTGAGGGAGATGGCCGCCGGGGTCAATCTCCATCGTTCGTACGAGTCGAAGGAGTTCCAAATGGTTTCTAAGCAGACGAAGATCGTCAACGCCACTGGCCTGCATGCTCGCCCCGCTTCCGTCTTCGTGACCGAGGCCAAGAAGTATGAGAGCACCGTCACCATCAAGGATGTAGACAAGGGCGCCGCTCCCGTCAACGCCAAGTCCATCATGATGATTCTGGCTGCTGGCATGGGCTCCGGCACCACCGTCGAGATCGCGTGCGACGGCGCTGACGAGCAGGCTGCTCTCGACGCCCTCATCGCCCTCGTGGACA
Organism: Atopobiaceae bacterium; assembly: GCA_017510785.1. Lineage (GTDB taxonomy): Bacteria > Actinomycetota > Coriobacteriia > Coriobacteriales > Atopobiaceae > RUG440. The sequence continues at coordinate 95,791 of JAFWMH010000027.1, forward strand.
GCGGTTTTGGTGAGTAGTCCCAGCATAGGATAATTTCCTGGGTTTACAACGGTTGCCCGGCACTCTCGCAGTGCCGGGCTTCTGCTGTTCGACGTGGACGACTAGCATGTGCTGGGAAGGAGTGCGCTATGGGTGGGAAATGGTTTACCTACGACATTATTGCTGAGGATCCAACGACGAGTGCGCGTGCTGGGGTATTGCATACTCCGCATGGCGACATCCCGACGCCGATTTTTATGCCGGTAGGCACGAAGGCGACGGTAAAAGGCCTCCTGCCCAGCCAGCTTGCCGACATGGGGACGAAGATTCTCCTCGCCAACTTGTATCATCTCTCCATACGACCTGGTGCTGAGCTTGTGGCAGAGATGGGTGGACTACATAGCTTCATGCGATGGGATGGTCCCATACTTACCGATTCGGGAGGGTTTCAGGTGTTCAGTTTGGGGGAGCACTTCAAGCTCTCCGACGATGGCGTGAGCTTCCGTGCCGTAAATTACGGAGGGGAGCGTATGAGCTGGACTCCCGAGGAGAACATGCGCATTGCCCAGCTTCTTGGGGCAGATATCGTAATGCAGCTCGACCAATGCCCCGGCTATCCCTCGCCGCGACCCTTCGTGGAGCGCGCCGTAGAGCTTTCGAGCAAATGGGCGGAGCGGTGCTTCAAGGCTCACACGCGCGAAGACCAGGCGCTCTTCGGCATCGTGCAAGGTGGTATGGACCTTGACCTGCGCATTCGGTCTCTCGAGCACCTCGAAAGCTGCGGCGACTTCACAGGCTATGGCATCGGTGGGTATTCGGTAGGAGAGAGCCACGAAACGATGTTTGAGTCGCTTGCGCCTTTGGCGAGCGAGTACATGCCGCGTTCCAAGCCGCGCTACCTTATGGGTGTGGGCAATCCCACGACGCTCGTGCGCGGCGTAGCCTGTGGCATCGACATGTTCGATTGCGTGCTGCCAACGCGTACCGCCCGCATGGGCACGGCATTCTCGCGCGAGGGTCGTCTCAACCTTAAGAATGCACGCTTCGCGCACGACAAGGGACCACTCGACGAGCGGTGTGGCTGCCCGGCGTGCGCCGGTGGCTTCTCGCGCGCCTATGTGCATCACCTCGTGCGCCAGCGCGAGATGACGGGTTCGATTTTGCTCTCGATGCACAACGTGTATTACTTACTTGACCTCATGCGCCGCGCCCGTCAAGCGATTATTGATGGCACATACGCGGCCTTCTTGGCCGATTGGGAAAACAGTCCTGCCGTACGGGACTTCTAGAGGTCAATAAGCTTTTAAGAAATACTTGTGCCAATTCAATAGAGCGTGCTATTATCCTAAAGTTACTCATGCGCATACGAAACAAGGCGAAAGAGGGACTCACATGGCACGAGATAAGCAGGCGCCCGAGCGGAAAACGGGCGTTGCAGGATGGAAAGAAAGTGAAGGCATCGGACGTAAGGATGCCGCAAAAGGTCGCGCGAAGCGCTCTCTCATCGATCGACGTAGGCGTCTTGCATGCATCGTGTGCGTGTTGGTGGCATGCGTGGCGTGTGTTTGGGTGTCGTGGCCCCTGCAAGAGAGCATTACGCGCGGCCTTTGGTTTAAGGGCGGAACTGCAACGACCATGAAGGCTGCGGGCGAGGTTTCGGCGGACGACCTCTCTTCGAGCGTGGGCACCGTCAACAAACGTCTGGGCGAAGTGGGCGTTTCGGAGTATGCGGCCGAGTCGTCTGGATCGGATGCGGTTGTTGTTAAGCTGCCGTGGAACCTGGAAGACGGCGCGAAGATTGCCGAAGAAGTGGGTGGCAAGGGTCAGCTCGAGTTTGTACGTCAAGACGAGATTGGCGACGCCGATGCGCTTACTGCCATGAACATGGGCACGGGCGATGCCAAGCTCAAGGAAGGCACGTACACTGCGTTTTTGGACGGGTCGCATGTGAAGTCGGCCAGTACCGTGTTGGTGGGCGATGGCGTATATGCCGTAACGATTCAGTTTGACGACGAGGGCACGAAAAAGTTTGCGGAGGTCACCGAGGAGCTCGCGAAGGATTATGGCTCCATCGCCGTCGTGGTGGATGGAAAAATCATCTCGGCGCCTTCGGTGAGCGAAAAGATTGATGGCGGGCAGGTATCCATCACGGGCAACTTCAGCCAGCAACAGGCCGGTGCCCTCAAGGCGATTATTGATTCCGGAACGCTTCCGGTCGACTTCAAGGCGTCGGGTACCGAGGAAATCGGTGCGCTGGCCGGTGGTGGCGCCGTGCGTGGTTTGGCCATAGGCGTTGTGGCGGCCATTGCGGTTGTTTCGGCGGTCGCGTTTGCCAAGATGCGCAAGCTGGGCCTTCTCGTCCTTGCCACGCAACTCATCATTGCCGTGCTCATGCTGGGCTTCATGGCAATTGCGTCGCGCATCGAGGTGTATGTGCTCAGCATTCCGGCACTCTTGGGTGGCATCTTTGCTTGCGGCTGTGGCGTGGCTTGTGCATGGGCGGTGCTTTCGCAGTTCCGTTCGATGGTCGCTTCGGGTAAGAGCGTACGCGGTTCGTCGCTTTCGGCTGTTGGTGAGGCGCTGGGTTCGCTTGCGGCTCCGCTCGTTATAGTTTCCACTGTTTCGCTGGTAATGCTGTTCCTTCCGTTTGCCGTGCTTCGCGACCTTGGTCTTTCAGTTGCCATTGGCATTATCGCTTCAATTGTGGCGGTGCTGCTCTTCGAGGTGCCCCTGCTGAGGGTTCTTGCTACAGGATCCATTCAAGAGAATCCCGCTGGCTGGGGTCTTGAGGTTGCAAAGAAGGATGCGGCTACGGCGAGCTCGAATCCGTCATAAAGAAGGTGGCGTTGCATGGCGGGGCTTCTTAACAGCAAGCGTTGGGATGTACTGCCCTCTAGTGGGGAGTCTGAGCGTGCGCTGTGCGAGAGCCTTGGCATAACACCTCTTGTAGCTCGAGTACTATGTGCGCGCGGCATCTCCAATCCTGATGCCGCGCGTCGCTTCCTCTCTCCGTCGTTGGAACGCGACTGGGAGGACCCCCTTGCAATACCGGGGATGGACGAGGCCGCCAATCGCCTTGAGCGTGCGATTGTCGAGGGCGAAAGAGTTGCCGTGTTTGGCGACTTCGATGTGGATGGCATGACTTCCACCTGTTTGCTTACGCTTGGCTTGCGCGCTCTTGGAGCGGATGCGCGGCCTTACATTCCGCATCGCTTTGGCGAGGGATATGGACTCTCGCTCGAGGCGCTCAATCGTGTGATTGGCGATAGCCATCCCGACCTTATCGTTACCGTAGATAATGGCATAGCGGCGGCAAACGAGGTTGCGTGGCTAGGCGCGCAAGGTGTGGACGTCGTGATAACGGACCACCACGAGCCGGGGGACTTGGTTCCCCAAAACGTGCCTGTTACGGACCCAAAGCTCTCGGCCGACTGCCCCTCGCGTGAGTTGGCCGGTGTGGGTGTGGCCCTTAAGCTCATTTGCGTGTTGGGAGAGCGTTTTGGTCGGCCCGACCTGTGGAAGTCGTACATCGACCTCGCGGCGATGGGTACCGTTTCCGACATGATGCTTTTGCAAGGCGAGAATCGCTCAATTGTTGCCGCCGGCATTGAAATGATGCGCAACTCGAACAGGCCTGGCATTGTTGCACTTGCTGCGACGGCGGGTTGTGACCTTACGGAGATAACATCCGATAATCTTCCGTTCTCCCTCATTCCACGGCTCAATGCCGCTGGGCGTATGGGTAGCACGGAGACGGCGTTCAACTTGTTGATTAGTGATGATCCGCGAGAGGCGGCCATACTTGCCGCGTCGCTCGAACGCACGAATACTGAGCGACGCGAGACGGAAGGGCACCTCTCCGAAGAGGCGATCGACCTCATCAAGCGTACCTATGCGGGTGAACGGGTAATCGTGCTCGGTGGGGAAGGGTGGCACGAAGGCGTTAAGGGCATCGTTGCGAGTCGCATCGTTGGCATGTACCATGTTCCGACGCTTATATTTACCATAAGTGATGGCATAGCCCGTGGTTCGGGACGCAGCGTGGGCTCAGTGGACCTCTTTCATGCAGTGGAGCAGTGTTCGGATGTTTTGGTGAGGTTTGGCGGGCATGCGGGTGCCGTTGGCGTTACGTGTGAGGCGAACAAGCTCGATGAGTTTCGGGCGCGACTTCAAGAAGCGATGTCCGCACTACCCGAAGAGCAGTTCGAGGACCGTGGCGAGGTAACGGCGCTTGCGTCGCTCTCGGAGCTCGATTTGCGCGGCATCCAGCAACTTGAGACTTTGCAGCCGTTTGGCCAGGGCAACAAGCGTCCTTTGTTTGGCATTCGAGGTGTGTTCATGCGCAATCGCGCACGTGTGGGATACGAGGCGAATCACCTGCGGTTTGTTGCCACTGATGGCGTAAACGCGGTGTCGTCCATAATGTTCCGTACGCCCGATATGAGCCGTGCCTACGCGTGCGAGGAGCTGGTGGACCTCGTAGTTGATGCCGTGAGCGAAACATGGCAAGGCAGGACGCAGGGCAAGCTCATGGTGCGCGACATCGTGTATCGAACGGAAGATGACGGGTGCCATTCCACGAAGGAATCCAAGTTGGGGGGAGGGTTGCCGCAGGAGTTCGAGCCGGCCCCAACATCCCAAACGAGTGGGCGAAGCGAGCGCAATCGGTTGGCGAGGCTGGGAGAGCCGCAGCTCACCGACGCGCTACGCAAGCAGATGATAGGTTCATCGGAGCTGTTGCCCGCGCAGCGTATTGCGCTAGAGCATCTTGCCCAAGGCCATTCCACCTTATGTGTGATGGCGACGGGCAGGGGAAAATCTCTCGTATTCCATATCCATGCGGCGCGAATCGCCCTGAGCCGTGGCATGGCAAGCGTGTTCGTGTACCCGCTGAGGGCACTTGTTTCGGATCAGTCGTTCCATTTGGAAGCGGACTTTCGTTCTATGGGTCTTTCCGTTCGCGTGCTTACAGGTGAGTCCACCGAGAAGGAACGCAACGACGTGTTTGAGGGCCTGGAATCCGCCTCGGTTGACGTGGTGCTCACGACGCCAGAATTCCTGGCAATTCATACGATGCGATTCGCGCGCTCGGGCAGGATTGGATTCGTGGTGGTGGACGAGGCACATCATGCGGGAGTTGCGAAGGGCGGTAATCGTGAGGCCTACACCGAGTTTGGACGCGTGCTCACAGAGCTTCACAACCCTCTTGCGTTGGCAGTAACGGCGACTGCATCTGCTCCGGTTGCTCGGGAGGTGTGCCGCCTGCTCTCCGTGCGCGAGGAAGACGTGGTGGTGGATCGCACCGTGCGAAGCAACCTCCTCATGTGCGACCATCGCGACCTTCGTGAGCGCGATATGTACTTGGCGTCCATCGTTTCGTCGGGAGAGAAGTGCGTCGTGTACGTTAATTCGCGCGAACAGTCCGTTGCGCTCGTGCGTACGCTGCGAACGGCCATTCCCGAGCTTGGGGAACGCATATCTTACTATCATGCTGGTCTATCACGTCCCTTGCGCCGTACAATTGAAGAGGCGTTTCGGGGCGACCGACTTTGTTGCATAGTGTCGACCAGTGCGTTTGGCGAGGGGGTCAACCTTCCGGGCATTCGCAACGTGGTGTTGTATCACATGCCGTTTGGCGCGACCGAGTTCAACCAAATGAGCGGGCGTGCGGGGCGCGACGGCAAGCCGGCGAGCATTCACCTGCTGTTTGGCAGCCGCGATGCTCGGATTAATGAAGGTATACTTGCTGCGGCAGCTCCACGGCGAGGCGATTTGGTGGCGCTGTACAAAGCCTTGCGCGCCGAGGAGCGACGGCAGGGCAACGGTTCATTAATGCTAAGCGATGGCATGCTTGCGAATTTGGCGCAAGCGCAGGATGAATCGTCGCGTTTAGATGCGGCGGGTGTTGCGAGTGGCATAGCAGTGTTCGACGAATTGGGTTTTTTGCATGTGGAGGGCTACGATGCAAATCGCCGCATTGTAATAACGCCTTCTCCGCGTCATGCGGAACTCGATGAGTCAATTCGCTATAGTGAAGGTGTGCGGTCCGTAAGGGAGTTCGCCCGGTTCCGCGATTGGGTATTGTCGGCTCGTCCACAGGAAATGCTCAATCGCATCAACAGGCCGATCGTTCCGGGATTCGGCATTTCGGTGGGTGCATAGGGGGGAGTCGAAGATGCGCGTTAGGGAGTCGAGAGGTTTGCGAGGGTACTATAACGATATTCCTGGCGCAGACAACTACCGCCTTCTGCAGACGGCCTGCGACGCTTACCTGGATGCAGAGGGCCGCGAAAAGGTCGAGCGCGCGTATCGCTATGCTGCGGAGGGCCACCGTACCCAGCGACGCAGGTCGGGTGAGCCCTACATTAACCACCCCGTTGAGGTGGCGCTCATCTTGGCCAAAGACCTCCACATGGATTCCGATACCGTTTGCGCTGCCCTGATGCACGACATCGTTGAGGATACCCCCGCAACGCTTGAGGACGTAAGCGAGCAATTCGGGCAAACCGTGGCGGAACTTGTGGACGGCGTCACAAAGCTCACCAATATTCAGGTTACGAACATGGACGAGAAGCAAGCGCTTAACTTGCGCAAGATGGTTCTCGCCATGTCGAGGGACATCCGCGTTGTTATTATCAAAATTGCGGACCGTCTGCACAACATGCGTACGTTAGCTGCGCTGCCGCCACATAAGCGCGAGTTCAAGTCGCGCGAGACGATGGACGTGTATGCGCCTTTGGCCGATCGTTTGGGCATATCATCCATTAAGTGGGAGCTCGAAGACTTGGCGTTTTTCTATTTGGAGCCAGAGGAGTACGAGCGCATCGCGCGTATGGTGCAGGACTCGCGAGCTCAGCGGGAACGCGATACCGACGAGGCCATAAAGACGCTTTCGGACGAGCTCAATCGTGTGGGAGTGGAAAGCTTCCAGGTAACGGGACGTCCGAAGCATCTGTGGTCCATTTACGAGAAGATGCAACGACGTGGCATGGAGTTTACGGAAATATACGACCTCATCGCGCTGCGCGTTATTACCAGCACGGTTGAGGAGTGCTATTCAGTGCTTGGTGCGGTTCACTCGCTATGGCATCCCCTTCCCGGTCGCTTTAAGGACTACATTGCCACGCCGAAGGCCAACCTCTATCAATCGTTGCATACTACGGTGATTGGTCCGGAAGCACGTCCCATAGAGGTGCAGATAAGAACAGCCGAGATGCACGAGCATGCCGAGTACGGTGTTGCGGCACATTGGCTGTACAAAAAGTCGGGCAATTCTCAAGGAAAAATGAGCTCGGACGACCGGAGCATCGATTCCACGATTAACCATATTCGTCGAAGTCTCGACTGGGTAAACGAGGACGAGATTGGCGATCCGCACGAGTTTCTCAACAACCTTCGCGTGGACCTCTTCGAAGGCGAGATCTTTGTGTTTACCCCCAGAGGGGAGGTAATGAGCCTTCGCCGCGATTCCACTCCGCTCGACTTTGCGTATGCCGTGCACACCGAGGTTGGCAATCACTGTGTGGGCGCCAAGGTAAATGGTTCGGTGGTGCCGCTCACGTATAGGTTGCAGATGGGCGATCGCGTGGAGGTTCTTACGAGCAAGAACGGGCGCCCCTCGCGCGATTGGATGAACATCGTTGTAACGCCTTCTGCGCGTGCCAAAATCCGCAAGTACTTCTCTACGATGACGCAGGCCGACGATGCCGAGCAGGGACGCTCCGAGTTGGCACGTGAGCTGCGCAAACGTGGCTACGGCATTTCCACAACCAGGACCACGCGCGCCGTGGAGCAGGTGCTGCCTCAGTTCGACGCGCGGACTCCCGAGCGCCTGTTCCAGCAAATCCACTTGGGAAAGACGTCCGTCAAGCAGGTGGCGAATCGTATACAAGCACTGCTCGAGGCGGGTTCTCCCGAGCAGCTAGCTCAAGCGCGCAGGGAAGCGGAGGAGCAACGGGCGCGTGAGCTCTTGAGCAATGGGGAGCAGCATTTGCGCGTGCCGCATACCACCTCCAGGAAGCGGCGTAAGCGTACGAGCTGTGGCGTTATAGTAAAGGGCGACCCGGATTTGCTGGTGCACTTGGCTCATTGCTGCAATCCCGTGGCCGGCGACGACATATTGGGGTTCATCACCCGCGGTAGAGGCGTTTCGGTGCATCGGAGTACATGTCCCAATGTGAAGGGACTCATGCAGAATCCCGAACGTATGATTGACGTGGAATGGGATACGTCGGGGGCAACCGAGTTCAATGTGGACATCGTGATTGAGGCGAGCGATCGCATGGGCCTGCTTAAGGACATAACCATTGGCATTACAGATGCGGGGGCAAACATTCTCTCGGCATCAACGCAAACTACTCGTGAGGGTGTTGCGCGACTTCGCTTCCTCGTGGCAATTAGCGATGCAAGCTTGCTTGATTCACTTTTGGCAACAATAAGCCGTGTGCCGTCGGTGTTCGATGCACGGCGTTTGATGCCAGGCGAGGGTGCTGGGCAAAGGAAGCGCCGTGCCTAGGTGCCGACGCGTGTTGGAGAAGGGACGAGCATGGCAAAAGACGGTATTCGGCAGTTTGTGGTTGGCCACTTGAGCACTAACTGCTACGCATTGGTGAGTGATGGCAAGTGCTTGGTGATCGATCCCGGGGCGGACGGCGCTTGGATTGCGAATGAGCTCAACGACGTTAGTGTAGTTGGCGTGGTTGCGACTCACGGGCACCACGACCACGTGGGTGGCGTGCGTGCGCTCTGCGAGGCTACGGGTGCGCCGTTCATGGTTTCGGTGGGAGATGCCGAACGCTCACAGCGTGCGCTCGAGCTCTCGTCACACGTGTTCGACGTATCGGAGGGAAATGTGCAGGATGCGCCGGCCCCAAACCGTGAGCTGCGAGAGGGCGACGTCATCGATGTGGGTTCCCTCAAGCTTAAAGTACTAGAGACTCCCGGCCACACCGAGGGTGGCATCGTGCTGTTGGGTGATGGCTTCGCGTTTATGGGCGACACGTTGTTCGCTGGGTCGTGTGGCCGAACCGACCTCGTTGGTGGCAATCACAACACGCTCATGCAGTCGCTTGCTCGCCTTAAGAGTGCGATTCCTCCCAGCACGGTGTTGCTTTGCGGACATGGGCCGGCAACCACCATGGCCACCGAGCTCGCAACGAATCCGTTCCTCCAGTAGCAATCCAATTCAAGTTCGAGACACAAAAAATCCCCCGCATGGGGGATTTGCTTTCTTGGTGCCCGAGGTGGGACTCGAACCCACACGTCTTTCGACAAAGGTTTTTGAGACCTCCGCGTCTGCCAATTCCGCCACTCGGGCTTGCAAAATGACGTCCCTTACTATAGCAGACTTCTCGCTCAGTTGCCATACACTATGCGATTTTCGTCGGAATCTGGGTAACAGGTTTGGAGAATTACCGCCTCTTTGCCAGCGAAGTGCACAATTTCGTCATAAAAGCTGTCTTTGGGATAATTGCATACGTCCGAAACCACGAAGGTGCGATTGTTTACCGTAATGGTATCGCCTGGCTGCATGGTAAGGATTTGCTTTCCGTAGTCCGACCAGTCGTGGGTGATGTAGTAGTGGTCGGCCCACTCCGTGAGGCTGCCGTCCTCGCTTGCGTCGGTAGTGCCAAATTCTGCTCGGGCATTCCATGGGCCGAAGGAGGCGGGCTCGCGGTCGTTAAGCTGAACACGGATGATGCGTGAGCCCACGTACGCGGTAAGCCAGCGGTCGTAGCATGTGGTTATGAAGTCTTCGTCTGTGTCAGACGTGCGATTGGCAAGGGGCGTGGCGAGGTCGATGCGTGCCGTCGGCTTTTGTGCACGCATGGGATGAAGATCGGGGATGATTTCGCCAGTCTCGCAGGAAACGAGTGCACACACCGCCGCGACAAGCAAAACTGCCATTACGCGCAGTATGATCGTTCGCAATCTCACGTGCCGTCCCTCCTGTTCCTATGTGCTGGCAAGCAGTAATCCAGACTACCACGAATCGGCAAGGTGTGTTGTGTAGGTTTGCAAATCGTTCTTGTATGCCGTTGACAAACACGTTACTATGTACAGAGCAAAAGCGGGATGCATGCATCCCCACCTGCGTGGCGCAAGGGCTGCTGCCGGGTTAGGCAAATATCAATGGGGTGTATGCTGCACTCTTGTTTGTCTCCTCGGCTATTCCTATGGCGCGAGGAGTTTTTGGATACGGCGACTTCGGTTGCATGAGTGTGACGCATTGCGTCGCAGCGAAAGGAAGGTGTACACAATAGCCAGGAACGAGGGCTCTCGCATTAACGAAGAGATTACGTCGCGCACATGCCGGCTCATCGCCGCCGACGGTACGCAGCTTGGTCTTTTTGGCGTGCGCGACGCGTTGCGTATTGCGCGCGAGCAGAACATGGACTTGGTGGAGATAGCTCCTAATGCGGAGCCTCCCGTATGCAAGGTCATGGACTACAGCAAGTATAAGTACGAGCAGGATCGTAAGGCCAAGGCAGCGCGCAAGAAGCAGGTGCGTGTTGAGGTCAAGGAGATGAAGTTCCGTCCCAAAATTGACGTGGGCGACTACGAAACGAAGAAGAATCACGTCATGCGTTTCCTGCGCAAGGGTGCCCGCGTAAAGATTACCATCATGTTCCGTGGCCGCGAGATGGCCCATCCGGAGCAGGGCCTTAATGTGCTCGACAGGTTGGCGGACGATTTGCGTCCATACGCTACGGTGGAGCAGCAGCCCAAGATGGAAGGTCGAAACATGCACATGCTCGTTGCCCCCATCCGGGGTGCCTTCGACAACGAAGAGCCGGAGGCGGAAGCTGCGAGCAGGCGTAGAAGGAAAGGAAGATAACCTATGCCTAAGATGAAAACACACAAGGGTTCGGCAAAGCGTTTCCGCCGTACCGGTACTGGCAAGATTATGCGTGCCAAGGCGTTTAAGAGCCACATCCTCACCAAGAAGTCGCCCAAGCGCATTCGCGGTTTCCGTCAGGAGACTGAGCTCACCAAGGGTGATGCAAAGGTCGTCAGCCAGAGGATGGGCAAGAACTAGCATTTGAGGAGTTGATATAAATGGCACGAGTCAAGCGCGCAATGGCGGGTCGCAAAAAGCGCAATACGTTGAAAGAGCAATCGAAGGGTTATTACGGCGTTCGTTCGCGTACGTTCCGTGGTATGAAGGAGCAGGTCTCCCACTCCCTGCAGTATCAGTATCGCGATCGCCGCAACAAGAAGCGCGACATTCGCGCACTGTGGATTCAGCGCATTAATGCTGCCGCTCGCATGAACGACCTTTCGTACAGCCGCTTTATGCACGGTTTGAAGCTTGCTGGCGTGGAGCTCGACCGTAAGGTTCTTGCTGCTATCGCCTATGAGGACGAGAAGGGCTTTGCCGACCTCGCCGACGTTGCGAAGAAGGCACTCGAGCAGGCATAACGCATTCATCACATGTGTTTACTGTGAGGCGGGACGATTGCGGTTCCGCCTTTTTTGTTATGTGGTAACTCTATTCACCAACATGTGGAAAGAGGGGATGCTCCTCTTCGAACTTCTCTGCTGCTTCCTCAAAGCCTTCGTCTTGCGGATTGACGAGTTCGTCGGCGCCCGTCTCGGGGTTGTAGTGATGCAACAGTACCGGCCTAAAGAGGTGCAGCCGCATGGCAAAAAGCACGGAGGCAATTATGAGGACGCAGAAGATAAAAATACGCGGCATAACCTCGACTTGCGTCATAACGATGGAACCAAGGCTCAGCATGCCCGTCCACAGGTAAATGAACAGCACGGTTTGCCTTTGGTTAAAGCCTTCCTCCATGAGTCGATGATGAATGTGGCCTTTATCTGCTTGTCCAATGCTCACGTGGGCGCGCCCACGCCTCACGATGGCGGAAAAGGTATCGATAATGGGGATGAGCGAAATAACGAGGGGCACAATAATGGACGTGAGGCCTGCCACGCGCTGAACAGAGAGCAAGGAAATGGATCCGAGCACGAAACCGATGAGCAGCGACCCCGAATCGCCGAGGATGATGGATGCGGGATTGAAGTTGTAGCGCAAAAACCCAAGCGTCGCTCCCGAAAGTACGATGGCGAGAGCGGCCGCGTCGGTATGACCGGCCATGGTAGATACAATCCACATGGTGAAGCCTGCGATGCAGGCGATGCCTGAGGCAAGTCCATCGAGACCATCGATGAGGTTAAAAATGTTTGCGTAGGCGATGAGATAGCATACCGTAATAGGATACGCCGCCCATCCCAGTTCGATGGCCGTGTTCGTGAAGGGGTTTATTACCACGTCGATAACGAGACCACCAAATACGGCCATAATGGCGGCAACGAACTGCCCCAGGAGCTTTTGCTTGGGGCTGAGTCCAAACACGTCGTCGAGGATACCGGTGACGAATATGAGCAAGTATCCAATTGCGAGCTTGGGATAGTCGAGCGCTGCGAGGCGCTGGTCGATGCCAAGAAACAGCGGTTCGCCAAAGAGCGACATCCAGAGATATTGAGAGGCGACGCCAGCCGATAACGCCACAAAAATGGCAATGCCCCCCATACGCGGCAGTGGCTTACAGTTGATGCGACGACCACCAGGATAGTCCACCGATCCGATGCGCCACGCGAGAAGACGGGCGAGAGGCGTTGCGACGAGGGCGGTAATGAGGGCGAATGCAAACAAAGCCAAGAACGGCATCCACAGGCGTATCATGACCACCTCCCCGATTTGGTGTTCAGCCACGGGGTGAATCCCCTGCGTGAAATGCTGCTACCCTTCTATTTTTTCGCACATTGCCAACATGTCAAGACTATTATTCTGCCTATAAACCTGTAATATGGATATAGCGTCCTCTGCGGTGCAAACTGGGTGAACCGACAAGTGTTGTTTGGGAGTCCATATCTCGTGCTTAGTACAGGAATCCTCCCTTGGTGGGGAAGCTGGAACAGGCGTCGAGGACACCCACCTGTTGAGAGGTGGGTTCATTATAGCAACCGCAGGGGCGCTTCTTGTTGGATTGAACTTCCAAGTGCGGTATATTCTTCTAATGCCCGCAAATTGTAGTCGAATCCAAATGGAGATAGATTCATGCCCAAAAGAATCGCGAAACGACCGAAGTCACGCTACGTCACCTCTCTTGATGGTTTGAGAGCGATTTGTGCGATTGGGGTTGTTGCATACCACATGAGCCACGGCCAAGGCGGTGGCCTTCTGGGCGTTACGGTTTTGTTCGTGCTTTCGGGCTATGTTGTGAGTTCTGGCCTCATGCGCGAGTTCAGCCGCAGCCGAGGGAAAATTGACCTCGGAGGCTTTTGGATTCGGCGCGTTACGCGTCTTATGCCGACGGTAGTGGTGTTCGTGGCGGTGTGCGGTGCGGTGTGCGCCTTAGCGGATGCGGCCTTGTTCACAAAGATGCGTCCCGACATCATTCCCGCACTGCTCATGATAATTAACTGGACGAAGATATTGAGCAACGAGTCGTACTTTGCTGCGGCGGGCAATCCCTCGCCGCTTACCCATTTTTGGTCGTTGGCAATTGAGGCGCAGTTTTATCTTGTGTGGCCGCCGGTGTTCTACCTGCTGATGCGCAAACGTTTGCCACGAAAATACGTGCGCATCGGCATTTTGGTGGCATCTGCCATTTCGGCGATTTTGATGGCGATTCTGTACGTTCCGGGTGGTGACCCTTCGCGTGCCTATTACGGCACAGATACACGTGCTTTTAGCCTGTTGTTGGGGTGCTGGCTTGCTGTGGCATGGCCGATGAACAAGATTAGTGGGCTGAGGGCACGTCGCCTTAAGGGTTTGGGCGCGTGGATGCCCGTGGTAGTCGGTCCTCTGTGCTTGCTCGGGCTTATTGCCATGATGGTATTTAGCGAGGGTTACAGCAGCTTTTCGTACTACGGCGGCTTCGTATTGTGCTCGCTGCTTTCGGTCGGGGCTATTGCGGGTTTGGTGCCCGCTGGAAGCGTATACGCGCGTCTTCTCGAGTTAAAGCCGCTTGAATGGATTGGAAAGCGCTCGTTCGCAATATACGTGTGGCATTATCCGGTGCTCGAGCTTATGAACCCGCTTAATGCCACAACGGGAATACCGTGGTGGAAAGTCATCCTGGAACTCGTGATAATCATCGGCCTCTCGGAGCTTTCGTATCGTTTTGTTGAGGTGCCGCTGCGCGCCTTGGGACGTAAGCCAAAGGCTGAGAAGGCCGAGAAGGCGCCCGCCAAGGGGCGGAGGGCCCAAAAGCGCGCGGCTATGGAAAAGCAGATGCAGATGCGCGCAACGCTTAGAACCGTGGCTCCTGCCTGCGCGGTAACACTCGTGGGATTTGCAATTGTCGCATATGGCTTGGTGTTCGTTGAGCCCGTAACGGTTGGTGGGAACCGCGCGGAGGAGCGTCGTGTAATGCAGGCATCGCTCAAAAAGCCGGTGCAAGATGGCGTGTACGACGTCGTGCTCATTGGCGACTCGGTATCGCTGGGGGCGAACGAGCAACTTAACGAGGCGTTTCCGCATGGTCTTATCGATACCGCCGGCGAGCGTCAGGCCGAAACTGCCATAGCGTTGCTCAACGACTACGTCGAGCAGGGAATAGTGGGCGATCAAGTGGTAATAAGCATTGGTACGAATGGCGTGCTAACGAGGAAGGAGATGGATGCCTTCCTCAAGGCAGTGGGCGATCGCGACCTATGGTACGTAAACTTGCGTAGTCCTAACGCGAAGGACATCGACAACAACGAGCTGATTGACGAGTACGTATCGAAGAACGAGAACATGCACCTCATCGACTGGAACCAGGCGACTGAGGGCCATGAGGATTGGCTCATTGAGGATGGCATTCACCTTACGTGGGACGGTCGTGATGCGTTTGCCAAGCTTGTGGTGGATACGATGGGCTATGAGGTGCCAGACGACTCCAACACGGTGTACAACGTGACGATTATGGGCGATACGGTGTGCCTCGACGCTGCTGATGAGCTGGCGAGCATATTCAAGAAGGGCGTTGTGGATACGGCCGATGGGCGAAGTCCCGCGGATTTGGCGAAGGCGTACGAAAGCTATGTTTCGCAAAAGGTTGTGGGTGACGTTGTGGTTGTTGCCATTGGCAACGAGGGTGAGCTTTCCGCCACCGACATGAAGGACATTATTAGTGCCGTTGGCTCCGAGAAGAAGTTGTATGTGGTTAACGTGCATGGCGGCAACTGGCAAGATCCCAATAACGAGATAATTAAGAACGCGATTTCCAATAGCAAGAATATTGAGCTCATAGACTGGTATGCTGCGGCGGAGGGACATGATGACTGGTTCCAAGAGGATGGCGTGCACCTCTCGAAGGCCGGGACCAAGGCATATGCGGACCTGCTGAAGCAAAAGATCAAGCTCAAGGATACCTCGAAGTCAGACGAGGACGAAGACGAGGACGCGGACGCCTCGGATGAGGAATCGTACGACGACTATGGTGAGACCGACGATTCGGATACAAGTGACGAGAGCGAGTCCACGTCGTCGAGCTCGGGTTCGTCAAGCTCGGATTCGTCGGATTATGGTTCCGACTACGATTCGGATTCGGATACTAGCTCTTCGAGCAGTAGCGACTCGGAAGATGAGGATAGCTCAAGCTCAAGTTCTAGCTCTTCGAGCAGCAGTGCCTCGGAAGATGAAGAGGATTCCACATCGACTTCGAGTAGCAGCTCGTCGAGCAAGAAGAGTTCATCGAAGAGCAGCGATTAGCGCAAGGTCCGGCTTCGTTTGTTGCGCGGCATTGGGGTAACGCCTAATGCCGCGCAATCATGCCGCGCTATCGCTTGCGCGGACTATTGGACGCCCGTGGCATCGAACTCGGGAACGAAGCTCTCCGATACGGTGCCACCTTCCTGCCACCACAGATGATCGAACCCGACTTCGTCGGCATGCAGCACGACGAGGTCGTACTCTTCGTCAGTTATGCCGCGAGAGAGGGAGCCACCCATGGACCGGCATCGCTCGTTGGGCGTGTATTGATTCATAACGGACAAATCGACTGCGTTGCCAACGGTGTTCCAAAGGTGATCGACTACGGCGAGTGAGTCGTCCACGTGGCCAGGAAGCACGAGGTGACGCACAATGATGCCCCGTTGCATGGCCTCGTCATCGTTGATTTGTCGACCACCATGGCGTGCGAGGGAGGCAACCATGTGTTGGAGGGCTTGCGTGGCAACGTGGGGATAATCGCGCGCTGCGGAGAGAGACTGGGCGAGTGTGGGGGAGTAATACTTGAAGTCGGTGAGCCAAACATCGACGATGCCGTCGAGGGCGTCCACAAGCTCGCTCGTCTCGTAGCCAGACGTGTTGCAGACGATGGGAATGTGCAGCCCTTGGGCGCGTGCGCTCTTTACGGCGGTAATCACGTGTGGAGCAAAGTGCAGCGCCGTGACGAGGTTGATGTTTAGGGCCTGTTGTTCCTGTAGCTCGAGCATCATGGTTGCGAGCCGTTCGGTGCTTACCTCGACGCCAAACCCTTCGTGTGAGATGCGGTGGTTTTGGCAGTACACGCAACGAAGCGGGCATCCCGAAAAGAAGATGGTGCCCGAACCCCGCTCGCCGGAGATGGGAGGCTCCTCCCAAAAGTGGAGTGCGGCGCGTGCCACGTGTGGTTGGGCCGTACAACCACATATGCCTCGGTGGCCTTCCGTGCGCTTTGCTTTGCAACGACGCGGGCACAGCGTACAGGAATCGTAGGCTGTGAGGTCTGGCGTAGCATTCATTGTTATCTCCGAAAAAAGAAAGACCCGGCTTGCGCCGGGCCTGAATTCTTGGTGGAGATGAAGGGATTCGAACCCTCGGCCTCTGCCTTGCGAAGGCAGCGCTCTCCCAACTGAGCTACATCCCCGAAGCAAGGAGTATTTTGGCAGGTTTTGTGGCTCGTGTCAAGGAGTATTTTTCGTGCGGGGAAATCAACTTCCCACGAGGGTGTTATAGAGTATCGTACGCCTCAGCGTCGAATCGACAAGGCCAAGAGCACGAGGCAACCTATAACGCCGATTGCCGAGAACGCAATCAGAATGCCCCAGCTCCTAAACAAGTGCGCGGGCGTATGCTCGAACATGTCGTCCGTTTCGTGCTCGAGCATCTCCTCATCCACTGTCATGGTGGTTTCGGGCACGTCTACATCCAGCTTGTCGAAGGTACGCTTCTCGGCGGGGATGTCCACTTGCTGCTTGCCCATTGGTGCACCCATATCTACCTCGGTCGTGGTTGCAGGGACCTCGATGGTTTGGTTTTCCAAGGTTCGCGTCTCGGCGGGAACGGTGATGTCTTCTCCGTAAATGGCAAGATCGAGGCCGTTGAGGTCGGCTGTCGTGCCCATTGCCTCGATGGCCCAGCGGCAATTGATGGCATACGAGATTTTCTCTGTTACGTCATTGAGTTCGAACGCAATGCCCGAGAAGAGGATTTGAGGCAAGATGAGTAGCGGTGCCACTGCGAGTGCGCGCTCGGGGGAGTGGAACAACGCGGAGATAAGAAGGCCCAAACACATGGCCGAAAGCACTGTGAGATAAGTTGAAATGATGAGTTCCAATGGCCCCGAGAACAAGGGGTTTGTGGGCACGCCCATCATGAGGAGGAGCACTCCAACGAGCAGCAACGTTTGGATGAGGCTCAATGCTCCAAGAACGATGACCTTCGAGGCGATGTAGGCGGAAAGCCGCATCCCTCCATCGCTTTCGCGCCTAAAGATGCTCACTTCTTTGCAAATCTCTTGAATGGAGTCGAAAATACCCACCCAGAACGCCGCGCAGGAGAGTGCGAACAGGCAGAACTTCGTATCTTCGCAAACTTCAAACACGCCCGAGGCTGCGACGATGTTTATGAGCAATGCCAACAGTGGTGCCTGGCCAATCATAAGCGCTAAACGTGAGCGGTCGTTGAACATGAGCTTGGCGTAGCGAGCGGTAAGCGAAACGAGTTGGCTGAAGAAGCCCGGCGTATGCTTGCCCTGCGTGATGCCTGCCGCTCCGCCTTGTTGGTACCCCGTCCTCTGTTGGAGTCTCGCCATTTGAAATTGACGTTCCCAATGATCCGGACGGTCTTCGATGAGCGGATACACCTCGACGTAGTCGTCCACATTAAAGAACGACAAGGCACCCTGCGGGTTGCCAACATAGCAAAGCTTGCCACCCGTGCCGAGGAACACGACTTTGTCGCAAAGATGGAGGTTGAGGGTGGTGTGCGTAACAAGAATGATGGTGCGTCCCTCGTGGGCCATTTCGGCAAGACGAACCATGAGTTTGCGTTCGATTCCGGGGTCGAGACCGGAGGTGGGCTCGTCCAAAAAGAGTAGGCGTGGATCGGCGAGAAGCTCCACGGCGATGGACGCGCGCTTCTTTTGTCCGCCGGAAAGCCTGCCAATAATGTTGTCGCGCACGCCTCCAAGCTCTAGGAGGTCAATTACCTCGTTAACGCGGCTCTCGCGCTCTTCGGGCGTCGTATCGGGCTGCATACGCAGCTTGGCGGCGTAGTACAGCATGTCGGAAAGGCGAAGGTCGTCGTACACGATGTCTTGCTGGGGAACGTAGCCGATGGAGCATTTGAGCGATTCGAAGTTGGCATAGAGGTCGGTGCCGTCGAGTGTTACCGATCCCTCGTCGGCAGGTTCGGAACCGTTGAGTTCGTTGAGCAAGGTTGACTTACCACAGCCCGATCCGCCTACTATGGCTACGAACTCGCCTCGGCCAAACGTGAGCGAGATGTGGTCGGTCGTGATGCGTCTTACCCCGCGATTAACCCTGTAGCGCACAAGGTCCTTTGCAACGATTTCCACGCCGCGGCGTTCAACCATTACGAGCAGACAGGTTTCCAAAAAGACGATTTGCGCGTTGCCGAGCGTGAGAACAGATCCCGCGGCAAGCATCGTTGGCGCGGTGATAAATGCACTATCGACGCGCGTGCCGTTCGAGCTCCCCAAATCCTGTATTGACCACGCTCCGTTATGATTTCGCATAAGACGCGCGTGATATGCCGAAACGGTGGGATTGGTAATTCGCAGGTCGTTTTCGGGCATGCGGCCAATAGTAATATCGTTGCGGTTGGCGAGGTTGAACATGTTCCAACGCTTGTCGGCCTCACCAATAACGATTACGGTACGGTTCGTTCCACGCTGTGGAATGCCGACGGAAATGACGTCGCCAATGCCTAATTGAATGCGGGTTTTTCGTACGCCGTTATGGAAAAGTCCATTGGACGAGTTGTTGTCTACGATGTAGAGGTAACCACCCTGAACCTCAAACGTTCCGTGGTATCCAGAAACCGTGCGGGATGGTGGGGTTACGACGATGTCGTTGTCGCTTTCCCTACCAAAGCGAAGCACTATGTTGCGATCGGTCGTAATCGATCGTTCTGCGAGCAATGCCTCGCCCTCAAGAAACGTAATAGACAAGGCCTGTGGTGCAAAGGCTGCTCGTACGCTCGAGCTCGAGCCAACTCTCGCTCCACATCCGCTGCAAAACAGTGCTCCCGGTCGTATGGGGTTGCCGCAATTAGAACAGTGCATATGTGAGTCCTTTCGGAGGAAGGAATTGGTTGTAATTCGCCTTGATTGCAAGCAACCATAAGTGTACCTGTTTTTCGTCTTTAAGAAGCGACCTGTATCCTGCTTTGTGTAGCGAAGAGGGGCCCTGTTCGGACCCCTCTCTTCTCGGCGGGCCTTCTTTCGATTACCGACCTCGCGCCCTACGAGGTCATCTTCTCGGCGGGCCTTCTTTCGATTACCGACCTCGCGCCCTACGAGGTCATCTTCTCGGCGGGCCTTCTTTCGATTACCGACCTCGCGCCCTACGAGGTCATCTA